>DASSHG010000011.1:0-20578 GCA_035692985.1 Saccharimonadales bacterium (SeqCode) | reverse complement strand
CCTATCGTTCGGCAGTGAGCTGGCGCAGTACGATTGGGTAGCCGAGGAGATTGGAAAGCTTATCAAAAAGGGCACGCCGCCGCAGGATATCGCCGTTATCGCGCCGCGGCACAAATATCTGGAGCGATTAATGCCGTACCTGGGCGAACAGCAGGTGCCAGTAGCTTATGAACGGCGAGAAAACATCCTCGAAGCGCCGATTATCATGCAACTCATCCGCATGGCTGAGCTGGTGGCAGCCCTGACTGACAACCGCCAGGACGAAGCCGACGCCCTTTTGGGCGAGGTGTTGGGTTATGATTTCTGGGCGATCCCGCCCGAAACGCTAACCGCGATCAGCCTGGAGTGCTACAACAAGCACAAACACTGGTTAGATGTCTTATCTAAGCATAAAGAGCTGAAAGACATTACCACCTGGTTCGTCAACCTGGCTAAAAAGAGCCGGCTGGAGCCGATGGAATACATGCTGGACCAGCTGATAGGCACCGGGGAAGAAAAGTCCATCTCACCGCTACGCAAGTTCTACTTTAATAAAAAGCGCTACGAGCAGGCCACTGACAGTTACCTGACACTGCTGGGGCAATTATCTACCCTCCGGCAAAGATTGCGCCAATGGAAGCCCAACAAGGCGCTGTACTTGCATGATCTGGTCGAATTCACCGGGCTGCACCAGGCCGCTAGCCTAAAAATCGTCGATACCAATCCGCACACCCAGACCACCGCCGCCGTACAGGTCATGACCGCGTATAAGGCCAAAGGCCTGGAGTTCGGCACCGTGTTCCTAATAAACGCCCAGGATGAGATCTGGGGACCGACAGCGCGCTCCGGCTCCTCTCGGGTGACTCTGCCGCGCAACCTGCCGATAGCCCCGTCCGGCGAGAGCGATAATGACCGCTTGCGCCTGCTGTTCGTGGCCATGACGCGCGCCAAGCACACTCTGCACATTACCAGCTACAGCCATACTTTGGAGAATAAATTGTCGCCGGGTTTAAGCTTTTTGGAAGATTCCGGTGTGCCGGTAAAGCCGATCGATAAACCAGCCTCTGCCAAAGCCGCCGAGATTCTATCCACCGACTGGGCTTACCGCTTCCGGCAGGTGATCGCTGATAAACAAACTCTGTTCGAACCCATCTTGGCCAATTACAAGCTCAGCGTGACGCATCTTAATAACTTTACAGATGTGCAGGAGGGCGGACCGCAGTATTTTATGACGCACAATCTGCTGCGCTTTCCAGAGGCGCCGACGCCATCGGCCGCTTACGGCGACGCCGTCCACAATACCCTGCAGTGGGCTTACGCCGAACAACGCGCCAAAGGCGCTCTGCCGCCAGTGCCTAAACTTCAGGACTATTTCGCCGACCTGCTTGGGCGCAAACATCTAAAAGCCGCCGAGCGCCACAAGCTAGATAAGCGCGGCCGGGAAGCGCTGGCGCATTATTTTAAAGAGCGTAGCAAGCAATTTTCGGCTCGCGACATGGTGGAGCGCGGCTTTAATAACGAGGGCGTGGTGGTAGCCGGTGCCAATCTGAGCGGTAAAATCGACCTTTTGCACTTCACAGCCCAGTCGACAGTAGAAGTACGGGACTTCAAGACCGGCAAGCCGGCCCGAGCCTGGCAGGGCAAAGACGAGTACGAAAAGATTAAACTACACAGATACCGCCAGCAACTGTTGTTCTACAAGTTGTTGGTGGAAGGCTCGGCCAGTTTCAGCGGTAAACTCACCGTCAGCGGCGGCGCGCTGGAGTTTATTGAGGCCGATGAGAGCGGTAAGCTGGTCGATAACTTGGAGCTCACGTTCGACCCGGAAGAACTGGCTCATTTCGGCCGGCTAATCGGCGCCGTCTGGGTGCACATCATGAAACTGGACTTCCCGGATATCAGCGATTACCCGCATAACTTGAGAGGCATCAAGCAGTTTGAACAAGATCTGATAGACAGTAAGATATAAGAAAACCGCCCAACCATTACGGCTGGGCGGCTCATAGCAATTTCTAATTATTTCTTGTTTTTCTTGCCGGACTTTGTGATAGAAGCACCGGAATTGACGGCTGTAGCTAATTCTCTGGCGCCGCCTTCAGTGAACAGCAAAGCGTACAGATTAATGCCGACGATAGCCCCCAGAACCGGACCAAGTACGTAGGTGCCCCAGACCCAGGCATGCGTACCAAGTGCTACGGCCGGGTTCAACAGGCCGAGCGAAGCCGATGAAGCTGCAATAGTGCCGACAATCAAAGCCAAGCCGCACCAAGAAGCGGCAGTCACACGGTTAAAGCCCTGGTAGAGCGCAGCCGCGAAACCAAAACTGAATATGCCCGTGCCGACAGCTTCTGCTGCCAGGACACGGCCGCTATAGTGGCCGCCGATACTTTGCAGGGTGTTATTAACAAAGTACGTATACAGCATGTAGGCCAGCCAGGCCCCAAGCAGCTGTACGGCAATATACAGGATGGCTCTAACGGTAGTCACCCGCCGGGCTGTCCAGAATCCCAGCGTAATTGCCGGATTAAAGTGACCGCCGGATATGCCGCCGATAGCGAATGACATCGTTGCAAACGCCAAACCCGCGGCAATTGCCACGAAAAATGGCACACCGATAGTCGATCGCTGTACGCTCAAAATGAGCAACGTTAATGTGCCTGCGCCTAGGAACTCGCCAACCAGCGCGGCAATTTTTTGTCTAGTAAACATTTTTATAACCTCCACTTATTAGTGCTATATGATTAGCGTACCGTGAAGTTAAAGATTTGTAAAGCTTAACTATGGCCGATGATGCCGATGGGGGCGTCGTCCGACATAAGCATTTTCTTGGCGGCGCGGTTGAAAAGCTTAGCGCGCATGGTTCGCAAGGCTGCTTCGCGTTCCGTCCAGCCATGCAGCTTAGCCCGCCGGAAAACCTCGGCACGATATTTGCCCACAGAGGCCGAGAAGACTTGTAGCGGCCGGCTGCCACCGGCATGATCCCGGTTGAAACGGGGCTTGTTAAAGGCGCCCTCCGTGTGGTCTTCACGGTCCATCACTTCCGCGTGTTCACCCTCGAACTCTTCGTATTCTGCGCCGCCGGCGACGGCAATATCTACGACTTCTTCGGCCGTGCAATCCCAAAGCTTTTCATCATTAGCTGCTATATTGCCGTTTCGGGCAGAGGTGAAGATATCATCTTCGGTAATCCACTTGTCCAGCCCCATCCTCTGGCAAGCCTGCCACAACCGGGGAGCCAATATATCAATATTGTCGTCTGTGAAACGCAAAACCTCCCGCAAGAGCGCGTTAGCCTTACAACCGCCCTTACCGTTAAGCTTGTCGCCGTGCAGCACCACTTCCAGGCCATCGGCAACTGCGCTCCTAGTTAACTCAGCCGTGACCACGCTCTGCGGCTGGTGCGTCGAGGGGTCATCCATATAGCTGGCAGCTGTTTCGGTAATCGTGATACTGCCAGCCGTTTGCGGGTCGGCGTCGTGCCTGGCGTCTATCCGACTCATTTCTTTGGCGCTGCAGCGGCCATCTATACAGATCCAGCGATTCGAGGCTGGCAAACTATATTCCGGCGCGGCAAGCGCATTCACTACTTTGCTCATTTGCTCTTCATCCAGGCCGGCGGGCCCAAGCGCGCCGACATTATTCGGCCCGAGATCCGTCACGTCGACGGTTAAAGTTGGCATAGTTTGTTCTCCTGATTCGTAGTTATCATCAAATAGAGCAGGGGCTGGTTCGTGCAAGGCTTTCTCCCGGAATTATCTTTTATGCTGTGTTTTATATCACAAAGCCAATAGACATCTTAGTCTTCTTGTGATGTCTATGCAACCCCTTTTTTGTAATCCTTGTTATCATAGATGTATGTTCAAGGATTTCAAGCAATTCATTTTACGCGGCAACGTAGTTGATCTGGCGGTGGCGGTAGTTATCGGCGCGGCTTTTGGCGCGATTGTGACTTCGCTGGTCAAAGACTTGATTACGCCGTTAATCGCCGCTCTAGGCGGCAAACCGGATTTTTCCAGCCTGTATTTTACCCTGAATGGCAGCAAACTCATGTACGGCGATTTTTTGAACGCCGCGATTTCGTTTTTGATTCTGGCAGCCGTGATTTTCTTCCTGATAATCCAGCCCATCAATAAGCTCACCGAATACTCCAACCGCCGCAAAACGCCGGCCGACCCATCCGAGAAAAAATGCGAATTTTGCCTGAGTGATATCCCCAAAGCCGCCAGCCGCTGCGCGTTCTGCACCAGCCAGCTGAAATAGGACCAACGCGCGACCGCTATACACTTGTCGCGGTACCCTGTAAATTTGGTGTATATCATGCACGCATCTGCATACTTTATACATCATTTTTACACCTTGCCCGAAGGGACGTAAGGGAAATATGCTAGTTAGCCGCCTTCGAAAAACGCGGCATGATTTTGCCGTTGTGCTCGACGTCTTCCAAGAAGTTTTTGGCCGTCCTAACCCAGACGACGTCTTTTTTAAGTGACCGGTAAACCACGCAAGGCGTTTCGCTGTCTTCCAAAAAGCCAGTAGCGACGATTTCGTAGCGGCCGCCTTTGTAATGCTTATAAATATCTCTGGTTTTTGGTCTGTCCAGACCATTCCAGCCGGATTGTATTTCTTCGATCGGCTTTAGTTTGCTCATAATTATCTCCGCTGGTGGCGGCGTTTCAGGCTGGCTACCTGCAGGCGGACGGCCTGGCGGTCAACTAGCGTTTGGGCGTGCTCCAGACTGACTTCGTCTTTGGCTTCGGCGCGCAGCTTTTCGGCGCGTTCTAGAGCGCGCTGGGCTTCGGCTTCGCTGATATCTTCGGCGTGGTCGGCCTCGTCGACCAGGACGCGCAAGGTGTTATCGGCGACCTCTATGGCGCCGCCGTTGGTGGCGAAGTATTCACGGTCGCGGTCGGCGTCGCGTGGTTGCCGCCGAACGGCGATTACGCCGGTATCAGCCACGCTGACCAGCGGCATGTGGTCCTGCAAAACGCCGATCTCGCCGTCTTTGGTGGGCAAAATCACCTCATAGACGTCCTCATCGAACTTCTTGCCGCTTAGACTGACCAGCTGAAAATGGAACATTACTTTCCTTTAGGCTTTTGGACGTCACTGATGGCGCCCTTCAAGTAAAAAGCGCTTTCCGGCTTATCGTCGTGTTTGCCGTCGAGGATTTCGCGGAAACCTTGGATAGTGTCGGCCAGCTTAACATATTGCCCTTTGTTGCCGGTGAACTGCTCAGCCACGAAGAACGGCTGGGAGAAGAAACGCTGGATGCGGCGGGCCCGGGCAACAGTCTGCTTATCTTCTTCGGACAGCTCTTCCATACCGAGGATGGCGATGATATCCTGCAAGTCCTTGTAGCGCTGCAGTACGCGTTGGACCTCTCGGGCCACCTGATAGTGCTCCTCACCGACGATTTCCGGATCCAGGATGTTAGAGTTACTGTCCAGCGGGTCAATGGCCGGGTAGATGCCAATTTCGGTCAACGCGCGACTCAGCGTGATAGTGCTGTCCAGGTGGGCGAAAGTGGTGGCCGGCGCCGGGTCGGTCAGGTCGTCAGCCGGCACGTAGACGGCCTGGACAGAGGTAATCGACCCCTTGTGGGTCGATGTAATGCGTTCCTGCAGCTGGCCCATTTCTTGTTGCAGGTTCGGCTGGTAGCCGACGGCGCTGGGCAGCCGGCCGAGCAGGGCGGAGACTTCCGAACCGGCCTGCGTAAAGCGGAAAATGTTGTCGATGAACAAGAGGGTGTCGCTGCCTTGGTCTCGGAAACCTTCGGCGATGGCCAAGCCGCTCAAAGCCACGCGCAAACGGGCGCCAGGCGGTTCATTCATCTGGCCGAAGACCAGGGAAGTGTTCTTCAGCACGTCGGCCTCTTGCATTTCGCCGTACAGGTCGTTGCCCTCGCGGGTACGCTCGCCGACGCCAGCGAACACCGAGTAGCCGCTGTGGAACTTGGCGATGTTGTTGATTAACTCCTGGATCAAGACGGTCTTGCCGACACCAGCACCGCCGAACAGGCCGGCCTTGCCGCCTTTGGTCATCGGGCAGATCAAGTCAATAACTTTGATGCCGGTTTCCATGATCTCCACCTGGCCAGATTGGTCGATCAGTGGCGGCGGGGTCTTGTGGATCGGTGCCGTTTCATTAAAATCGCCGCCTTTATCGTCAATCGGCTGGCCGGTGACATTGAACATCCGCCCCAGCGTCTTTTTGCCGACCGGCACGCTGATAGCCGCACCGGTGTCTTTGACCTCGGTGCCGCGCTCCAAGCCATCGGTTGATCCCAGGGCGATGGCTCGCAAGCTGGATTCGCTGAGGTGCTGGGCAACCTCCAACGTCAGTTTTTGATCGTTAAGGTTAACTTCGAGAGCGTTATAAATCGCCGGCAATTTATCTACGGCGAACTCCACGTCCACCACCACGCCTACAATCTGCGTGATCTTACCGGTTTGCGTTTTAGGTTTACTTTTCGTTGCTGTCGTCATTATGCCGCCTCTCTTTCGGGGTTAACTTTACTCATTGATTGCGGATAAAACACCATGCGAAGTACAGGATTTTTGCCTATAATCTCCAAATGACTTGCCTCGTTCCAGATATGCGCTCTAAGCTCACATACATCAAGCAGGTTGCGTCCCGCCTCTATCCACTCCTTATCTGCAGCTCTTTGTAGCTCATCAAATTCATACAGTGTCTCGGGCTTCACCGAATCATAGCTACCTTCAGCTCTTGTTCCCGCTGCCACTCCATTGTTGAAAAGTATTTCAGAGGAAACAGGTCTTCTTGGCGCATTATTTGTATCGTTCATCCGTTTAATGCCTCCGCGCCGCCGGTGATTTCGGCCAGTTCCTGGGTGATGGAGGCCTGCCGGGCGGTGTTCAGCTCCAACGTGTAGTCGTCGATCAGATCGTTGGCGTTGTCGGTGGCGTTTTTAGTGGCCATCATGCGCATGGCGTGTTCGCTGGCCAGACTTTCCAGCACGGCTTGCCAGATCTGGGCTTCAATCAGGCGGGTAGTAACCTCGTGGACGACTGTTTCGACGTCCGGCTCGAAGTTGCTGACGGTCAGTTCAACATCGGCATTGTCGATAACCGGTGCCGGTAAGACCTGCAGGCTGGTCGCATCTTGGACAAGATTGGATTTGAACTTGGTATAGAGGATCCTCACGTCGTCGATAAGCTCATCGCGGTATTGCTGGACGACAGTGTTGAGGATTGGCCGCAGGTCGTTGGCGGTCGGTTCGTCACCAAATGGCGGATAGGCCGCTTCCAGATTGACATCGTGCAGGCGGCGGGCAAACTGCGCGCCTTTGCTGCCAATGGTTATAACGTGGCTTTTGACGCGCTTGTCGCGGTCTTCGGTTAACCCCTGGGTGAGCAGTTTCAACACGTTGGCGTTGTAGGCACCGGCCAGGCCGGTATTGCTGGTGATAACCACGTACAAGCGGTTCTTGACGTCGCGCTTCTTGAACAGCGGCATCTGTTCGACCTCGCTCATAGCATTCAGCCGGCGCAGCAGGTCATAGGCCATGTCCTGGTAGTCGCGGCTCTTCTGGGCGTAAGCCTGGGCTTTGCGCAGTTTGGAGGCGCTAACCAGTTCCATCGCCTTGGTGATCTGGCGCGTGTTGCTGATGGATGTGATCCGCCGTTTAAGGGTTATCGTGCTAGCCATTATTCAGCCTCGGCCTCCGTCTTTTTGGGCTTCTTGGACTCTTTGTAACTGCCGGCAATCTTGGCAGCGAGTTTGACGATGATGTCTTTCTGGGCGTCGGTCGGTTTATCGCCGGTGTTGATGGCCTCGATCAGCTTGGCGTTTTTGCTCTTAAGTTCGCGCAGCAGCGATTCTTCGGCAATCTTGATCTTTTCCAGCGGCACTTCGTCAAAACAGCCCTCGTTGGCCGCTGTCAGGGCGGCGTACATCTGCCAGATGGCGTACGGACTGTATTGCGGCTGTTTGAGCAGCTCGGTCAGGCGCTGGCCGCGTTCGATGGTGTGGCGGGTTTCAGCGTCCAGGTCGGTCGAGAATTGGCTGAAAGCGGCCAGCTCGCGGAACTGAGCCAGAGCCAGTTTCAAGCCGCCGCCGACAGCTTTGACGGCCTTGGTCTGTGCAGCGCCGCCGACGCGTGAAACAGACAATCCAACCGAGATAGCAGGGCGAATACCCTGATAGAACAAGTTAGTTTCGAGGAAAATCTGGCCGTCTGTGATAGATATCACATTGGTCGGGATGTAAGCGCTGATGTCGCCGGCCTGCGTTTCGATGATCGGCAGGGCGGTCAGCGAACCGGCTCCTAATTTGTCGCTCAGTTTGGCGGCACGTTCCAGCAAGCGGGAGTGCAGATAGAAGACATCGCCCGGATAAGCCTCGCGGCCTGGCGGGCGGCGCAGTAGCAGCGACATCTGCCGGTAAGCGGCA
Source organism: Saccharimonadales bacterium (SeqCode) (assembly GCA_035692985.1). Taxonomy (GTDB): domain Bacteria; phylum Patescibacteriota; class Saccharimonadia; order Saccharimonadales; family UBA4665; genus JARIHC01. Next base: position 12,187 of record DASSHG010000011.1, on the reverse strand, counting down.
GCGTGTTTGGATAAATCGTCGTAAATTATCAGGGCGTGTTTCTTGTTGTCACGGAAATATTCTCCGATGGCACAGCCGGCGTATGGTGCCAAGTACAGCAGAGCGGCCGGATCGGCTGGGCTGGTAGCAATGATGATGGACTGTTTCATAACGCCTTCGCGCTTCAAGCGCTCCTGCAGGGCGGCAATCTTGGACAGCTTCTGGCCGATAGCAACATAGACGTTGATGACGCCGGTCTTCTGCTTGGCCTGGTTGACCATGGTATCGACGGCTATCGCAGTTTTGCCGGTCTGGCGGTCGCCGATGATCAGCTCGCGCTGGCCGCGGCCAATCGGGATCATGGTGTCAATAGCCATCAGGCCGGTCATCAGCGGTTCATGGACGCTCTTGCGGTCTAAAACTCCTGGCGCGCGCTGTTCCACCGGGCTCATCTGCTTGGATTTGATAGCCGGCCCGCCGTCAAGCGGGTTGCCCAGAGGGTCAACTACGCGGCCGATTAACTCCGGGCCAACAGGCACTTCCAGCACCTGGCCGGATAAGCGGGCTTTGGCGCCAGCCTTAATGTCAACGTCATCACCCAGCAGCACGGCGCCGATCTCGTCTTCGGCCAGGTTGAAAGCAAAAGCCGTGATCTGTTGGCCATCGGTACCTTCGATCTCCAGCATTTCGTTGTAGCCGCACTTGCTCAGACCGTAAATCCAGGCGATGCCGTCGCCGACGCGGGTAACTATGCCAACGCTTTCTATCTCCGGCCGGGTTTTAAGGTCGGCAATAGCCGTCCGGATGTCATTGGACAATTCAGTTATTGATAATTCGGTCTTGCTCGTAGAAGTAGCCATTTATTCCTTTCCTGCGGTTACAGATTGTTTAAACATATTCAATTTTGAGCGGATACTCAGATCCAGCTGACGGTTCGGAAGGTTGAGCTGTACGCCGCCGACAACTTCCGGGTCAACTGTTTCATTAACGACGATCCGCTGGACTTTGGGGTGGATCTTTTTAACTTCGCGCCGGATATCGGCCCGGATGGCCGCCGTGAGAGGGTGGGCGCTGCGGGCGGTGACTTCCACGTGGCCGTTTTCGGCCCAGTCGGCCTGGACGTCGCGCAACAGGGAATCAAGCTCGTTGGTGCGGCCCTCGCTGAGCAAGTAAGCGGCGATCTCGCGATCAAACCGTTTAGAAACGCCTTTCTTTAGCGTCTGGCCGGCCAATAGTCTTGCCAGGCGGAGGCGAGAGGTTTTCATGCGGTCTGTTTCTCCTTGAGCGCCTTTTCGATTAATTGGGCATCTTTCTTGGCATCTAATTTTTCATCAATCACGGCTTCGGTGGCATCGGCCACCAAACCGGCCAGCTCTTTTTCCAATCCCCGGCGAGCGCGGGCGGTGTCGGTCGCGATCCGGCCCTCGGCCTCAGCCACGATGTTATCGGCCTTGGCGCGGGCTTTTTCCTCGGCCTCGCGGACAGTTTCGCGGGAAGTATCCTGGGCAGTAGCTATCATCTGGTCGGCTTCCTGGCGGGCCTCGTGTAGTTTTTCTTCAATTTGCTGTTCCAGCCTGGCTTTTTCTTTCTGCATGTCTTCGCCCAGCTTAACCCCGCGTTCAATCGTCTCGCGCCGTTCATTAAGTAATTTAGTGATTGGGCCGAACGCCCATTGGCGCAATACCAGGTAGGCCAAAATGAACGTAATCAACTGGATCAGAAATGCCTTGCCGTCGAAACCCAAGGCTCCGATACCGGACGAACTGTCGCCAAATTTTGTGAGTAACACTGGATTCATGTGGTGTACGTCAAAAACCCCTATTTAACAATGAATATTGAGGCGAAGGCTAGCAGGCCGAATAGCTCGACGATGGCCACGAAGATCAAGGCCTGGCCGAGGAATTTAGCTGCTTCCGGATTGCGGCCCACGGCTTGCAAATAGTTGCCGCCGATCAGGCCAATGCCGATGCCGGGGCCGATAAATCCGCCGCCGATCATCAGGCCTTTGCCGATAATTGCTGTATTTACTGCGTCTGCGAGTATCATATTGTTCGCTTAACTCCTTCTTAAGTTATTAACTGTTTCCAAAACAAAATAAATCCGGCCCGCCCAATTTGCCATCATGCTTTACCGGCCTTTAGCTCCATTGTTCCAGCTGCGCCGCCATCGGTCAAGCCCTGGGCTGCTTCGGCTGGTTCTTCTTCCGGGTGGGCGCTGCTATGGTTAACGGCGATAGCCAGGTACATAATGCTCAAGATAACGAAAATATAGGCCTGCAAGGCGGCGATACCAAACTCAATCAACGTGAAAGGTACGGCGGTGACCGGTGCCAACACATGACCGAGGTAGGCAAAGACGGCGATCACCATCTCGCCGATAGTAATATTCAGGAAAAGCCGCAGGCTTAGGCTAATCACGCGCGTTAGGTCGGTAAACATTTCTAAGAGGCCGATCACCAAAAACAACGGATTTTTAGGGCTGCCCACGAAAAAGTGGCTCAAATATTTGAATAGGCCGCCGGATTCTTTGATAGAGATACCGTACACCAAGATCATGGTCAGCGCGCCCATGGCGAAAGTAGCGCTTAAATCACCGGTGAAGGGTCGGAGCAGCGGCGCGCCACCATGGGTCTGGAAACCCTCGCCGACTATCGGCAACAACCCCAGCCAGTTATTAAATAAGATGAAGAAGAATAGCGTAACGAAAAACGGTACGTACTTGCGGGCGATTTTTTTGTCGTCGAAGGCGCCCATCACAGTGTTGACAATAAAATCAACGCCAATTTCTACGATCTGGATAAAACCGCCCTTGGGCTTGACGGTCATGCGCCGCGCTACGACCGTGAACAAGATAATCAAACCAACCGCGCAAATCCAGCCGTACAGGATGGAATTGGTGATAGGAAAGGAGCCCCACTGGAATACTTGGGCTGGCGCAATATGCACGTTCGGGCCGCTATCAGCCAAAAACTGGAAAAGCCCACCGCCGGTCAAGATTGTTTCTCCTGTTTGCTCTTGGTCGGGGCTACCTTGGCCACGGGCATCTGGTTAGCCGTCCGGACAGTCTGACGCATCACAATCACCACGCCAGCTATGGCCACTAGAAAACCAATTACGGTCAGCAGGGGGGTGGTGCCCAGGTGACTGTCTAGCTCAAACCCGCCGATGATCGGCACCAGCACGGCCACGGCCAATCGCCAGCTCATATCCAGAGCCATGCCCACGAATACCGATTGCGGATTTTCAGGTTTTCCCACCGTCACTTGGGAGCTACGGGTCGCAGAAGTAGGCGATGGCGTCGTCTCAGGCGTCTTCGTCTCTGTCATTTCTTATTCATTATATCAGATGTGAGCTATCTCACGCAACAGAGATATTTTATTAAATACCTTTAGTGCTTAGGATAAATAACGTACACGTTATCCGCGATTGTGCAGGTATCGGCCCGCTCTACCACCGTTGGTGGAACAGAAACAGCCGGTTTAACGTATTGGTCGCTCCCTACAACAAATTCGCAGCTACTTCCTCGGGTCAGAGTAACTTCCGGAAAAGGCAAATTGCTCGCCCCCCATATACCACCAGCTACCGCGACAACGGCCAGAGAGCCGGCAAAACGAAACCGTCCAGCCATTTTCTTTATGCGTTTTTGCCTCGTCTCAACTCCAGGACCTCTAAGCTCATCAAAAGCCCTGTCGTATTTCTTGCCACGTTCTCCCAAGAAACGAGTATCAACCACCTGAAAGTCGGCGCCTATTGCATCCTCATTTATTATAGTTGAGATGGCCGGCTCTCCAGGCGGGCTAACGGAATAAATTCCGATATCAAGGCTTTCTACCGTGCCGCTCGGCACCGCCACAGGCCCCTGCGCTTCGTCATACAAGCGCTGCCTGGCCTCTTCAGATAAAGCGGCCTCGCCTTCTCTCACTGAAACTCGTCTGTCGAGCAATTTTTCGAAACGGCCAGCCATAGTAATCCTCCAGAGCTTACATTATCGACTACGGAGTATACCCTAATCAAAGAAGTTAAACAAAAGCGTTGTATTAGATGTTGCTTTTACTTTACAAAGTATAGTGCTATGATGAGGGCATGAGTGATGAAGAAGCCGCCAGCAAAATTATCGTTTATAGCGCCGATTGGTGCGCTTTCTGCCATGCGGCCAAGGATTATCTAGACAAAAAAGGCGTTAAATACACCGAGAAAAACGTAGAGAAGGACCCGGCCGCCGGTTTGGAATCTGTAGATAAGTCCGGTCAGCGGGGCATTCCGGTGATCGATATAGACGGCACCGTCATAATCGGCTTCGACCGGCCCAAAATAGACTTCGCTCTCAAAGACAAACAGCTGGTTTAGCGCATTAAAACTGCCGCAGGTTGCGGACCATCTCGCCGATGTCGCCGTTGATGGCTATCTTGCCGACTGCTTGCATGCCACGGGCCATCTCAAGGCCAGCATGTCCCAGCCTTTTTAACAGAGAAGGTTCATGATAAAGTTCGCCAGCAGTAGCGCTCGGTGTAGCCCATATTTCGCCGGCCGGTTTGCTAGCGCTATCGAACGTCTCTATATGTGCTGGTTTGCCACCCTTATCCATGCTCACCTCCAGAAATATTAAATCTTACCAATATAGTACCATGAGTATATGCTCTCCAAAGACTTCAAGACCAAGCCGTCGGTGGTGATCGTCTATACCGGCGAAGGCAAGGGCAAGACCACGGCCAGCCTGGGTCTACTGGTGCGGGCACTGGGCAACCGCAACAAAGTAGCCTTCATCCAATTTATTAAATATTGGGGTGTTAGCGAGCACGTTTTTATGCGCGACATCCAGCCGGTTTACAAAGACCAGTTATATTTTTACAGGGGCGGCAAGGGTTTTTATAAAGCCGGTGAGCTGAGCGAGCAACATGTCAGCGAGACGCAGCACCGCCAGGCCGCCAAGCAAACTTACGCCGAGGCCCTCAAAGCCGTCACCAGCGGCGATTACGATTTGGTAATTTGCGACGAGATCAATAATGCCGTACACGACGGCTTAATTGACGAGAAACAGCTGGAAAAACTGATGCAGAGCCGTGTCGATAAAACAAGCCTATGCCTGACCGGCCGCGATTTTCCGCAGAAACTCCTCAAATACGCAGACATCGCCACTGAGATGACCAAACTCAAACATCATTTCGATGATAAGTTCTTAGCCAATAAAGGGATTGATTTTTAATGGACCGGCCTGTGCTCTATCTTATGGTTGGCTATCCTGGGGCCGGCAAGACCACCGTGGCCCAGTTGGTTGCCCGGCAGACCGGCGCCGAGCATTTGTGGGCGGATTTAGAACGGCACAAAATGTTTAGCGTGCCAAGCCATAACGAAACCGAGAGCCAGCAGCTGTACGAACAACTTAATGGACGTGCCGAAAAGCTATTAGCCGAAGGCCGGAGCGTGGTATTTGATACGAGTTTTAATCATCGTCGCGACCGTGACCTGCTACGCGGAATTGCCGCCAGACAGGGTGCTGAAACAGTGGTCGTCTGGCTGACGACACCAGCTGGCGTGGCCCGCGACCGGGCCGTACATTCCAAAGTAGTACGCAACGGCTACGAGTTTAGCATGACGCCACAAGAGTTCGACCGGATCGCCGCTCATCTGGAGCCCCCGGCCAAAGATGAAAAAGTCATTAAAATTGATGGGATAAAATTTGACCGCGCGGCCATTGTGCGGTTATTTAGATAACGTGGGTCGTCGGATCGACGCGTGGAGCGGTAGTTTGCTGGCCGAACATCCGGCTCCAGGCAAAGCGGCCATTCAGGGGATCGTAGCCCCTGTGCAGCATACGGGCCGGTAAGTAGCCGACAGCGCACACCAATACAATCCAGTACATATGCCAGCGCTGGCGGATACCGTGCTGGGCGTAAGTTCCTGGGCTAACCCAAACATAGCGCATAAAGTCGAGGTAGTTGACGTCTATGCGGCGCGACGAGACAGAGGCCAGCAACCGCTCATCGAAAGTTACTTTGCCGCCCAGTTCCTGCAGGTGGATGGCAATGTCGTAATCCTCGTGCATGCCGGCGGATTCGCACAAGGCCGGCTTGACGAGCCGCCAGGCACTGCGGCGCATGGCCATGTTGGCGCCCCAGAGATAGACACGGTCTTTTAGCTGCCAGCTTAACCGGCGGCGAAAAAATAGGTCAATAGCGTTAAACAGCCAGGCGGCGGCTACATTGTAATAGAGCGCTACTCCGGAAACGGCATCGACTGACTGGTCTTTAAATACTGCGCGAACGTTATCCAGCCAATCTGGAGGAAGGATTGTGTCGGCATCAATCCGGGCGATGATATCGCCGCGGGCGGCGTCGAAGCCGCGGCTGCGGGCATGCACCACGCCTTGGCGGGGCTCGCGTAGTAGTGTCACAAATCCAAAGCTTTGGGCAGTCGTCGCCGTACCATCGGTGGAGTTATTGTCTACGACCAGCACTTCATACGGCTTAACGGTCTGCTGGGCAATAGCCTCCAGGCAAGCGCCTAGCTGGGCTTCTTCGTTGTATACTGGGATGACGATGCTTATTTTCATTAACTCTTAATCATTATATGGCAAAACCCACACAATCATATAGCCGCCGCCTGACAAACAGCTTAAAGAACGCCGCTTATTGGTGTTGCCGCTTCTGGCACAAAAATTGGTGGAATAAACTAGTGGCAATCGTGGCTATTATCGTAGTTGTACTGATCGGTGCGATGTATGGAATCGCCCAGTGGTACATCCACAGCCAGGCCAGCCAGCCGCTAGAACAAGGCGTCAGTTTCATTCCCGATTATGCCGCTAGCCTGGGGCTCAACCCGCAAAAGACCATGGACGCGTTGCTCGGTATAAACGTCCGGCAGTTCCGGCTAACTAGTTATTGGAGCGACATGGAGCCGCAGGCAGGGCATTATGATTTCAGCCAGCTGGATTGGGAGTTCCAAAAGGCCGAGACAGCGCACGCCAAAATTATCCTGACTGTCGGCTTGCGCCAGCCGCGCTGGCCGGAATGCCACGCGCCAGGTTGGATCAATATCAATCAGCCGGAGAGCCAGTGGCAGCCCCAGCTGGAAACCTATATGCGGGCGGTAATTAACAGGTATAAAAACTCGCCGGCCCTGGAAAGCTACCAGCTGGAGAATGAATATTTCCTGAAGGGCTTTGGTATTTGCCCGGACACCGCCATGACGCGCCAGCGTCTGGTTGACGAATATAATCTGGTTAAAAAAACCGACTCCGGCCATCCGGTGATTATTGGCCGCAGCAATAATTCCATCGGCTTGCCGCTGGGCCAGCCGCAGCCTAACGAGTTCAGCATCTCCGTATACAAACGCGTGTGGGACGCCGGCGTGACGCACCGCTATCTGGAATATCCTTATCCGGCGTGGTATTACGGTTTCATAGCCGGTCTGCAAAAAATCGTTACCGGCAAAAACATGATGATCGGCGAACTGCAGGCCGAGGCCTGGCCGCCCAACGGCCAGACTATCCAGCGAACCAGCCTGGCCGAACAGAACAAATCGCTTGATGCCACCCGGCTGAAAGACCGCTTTAAATACGGCCGGGCCAGCGGCATGCGCCAGATCTATCTGTGGGGCGGCGAGTATTGGTACTACCGCGAGGTCAAGCTGCACGACCCATCGCTGTGGAACGTCGCCCAGCAGGAATTCCGAACCTAATCAACTGATTTTCGCAGCAGCGCGGCAATCCGGAATTGCCCCAGAGAATAGCGGGCGTATTCTGCCGGATCATCAGTTTCGCCTTCCGGTGCTACTTCTAGCGGCCCGCTGCGCACGCACTCCAGGCCATGGGAAGGCGCTACTCTCTCTAGCAACTCTGTCATGTCATGGTTAAAGACACGTATCGTGGTACCCCATGGGGTCTGGCGGGCTATCCAGCGTTTTAGGAAATTATGTTCTTCGTCTTCCCGAGGATTGCTATCTATAAATAAGAATTCGCCGCCCGGAACCAGCACATCGCTGATTTTGCCTACGGTGGCATCCAGTTCCCGGTCATCCATGGCGTGAAGCACCATATTAGCGACTACCAGGTTAAAACTTTCGTCGGTAAAGGGCATCTCCGCGGCTTTTCCCGGTACCAGGCTTACTTCTTGCGGTAGCGCCATAGCGGCTATATCCAGCATATTTGGGCTAGGGTCAAGGCCGGTAATATTTTCGGCGGCGATACCGCGATCTACGAGGTGCTCAATAATTCGCCCGTTACCGCAGCCAATGTCAAGCACGTTTACGTCCTGGCCATAATATCCAGCCAGGTATTCATCCATCGCGGGCCGCTCAATGTAGCGCCATGAAAAAGATTCGTCCGCGAAAGCCGCGTATTCTTTAGACTGGTCGTCATATGATTCACCACCTAATAGGTTCATGAACATATTGTAACATTATTATTTAGATTTGTCATCTTATGTCAACTTGACTACAATAAGAAGGTTATGGCTAAGAAGAAATCCAACCAGACCAAACAGATCCGGAACCGGCGGGCGCGGCACGATTACGAGCTCGGCGATTCTTTGGTGGTGGGTTTGGAGCTGACCGGTGCCGAAACGAAGTCCCTTAGGATGGGGCACGGCCATCTGCGCGGCGCCTACGTGACAGTTAAAAACGACGAATTGTATCTGATCAACGCTACGATTACCGGCAGCAGCGGCGTATTAATTGAGACGGATGACCAGACGCGGGCCCGCAAACTGCTGGCCAAACGGCGCGAAATTGACGCTCTCGTTGCAGCTAAACAACAGGGGCGGACTATCGTGCCGCTCGATATATTGACCGGCGGCCGCTACATCAAATTACGTATTTCGGCCGGCAAGGGTAAAAAACTTTATGATAAGCGCCAAAAACTCAAGCGGCGGGAGGATGACCGCCGGGCACGGGTAGAGCTAAAGGCAAATAGACGCTGAAGGTCGAGCCGTGGCCGACCTGGCTCTGGACGCTAATCTGTCCGCCATGCTCGCCGACGATCAATTTAGTCAGGTAGAGACCGATGCCGGCGCCCTCGTAATCATAGGTTAGGGTGGAGGTGCCGCGGTGAAACTTGGTGAAAAGGCGCGGAATTTCCTCCTCGCGGATGCCGATGCCGGTATCGGTTACGCTGAAAACCAGCCGTCCGCCCTCCAGTTTGGCCGCTACCCGCACGGCACCGTTTTCCTTGGTGAATTTGATGGCGTTATCAATCACATTGCCCAGGGCGCTGCGCATATTGGATTGGCTGATATTGAATTTCAAGTCGTCGGGCAAGTTATTTACAAAGCGCCAGTCCAGCCGTTTCTTTTCGGCCAATACCTCGAACTCTTTGGCAACGGAATCAATAAATTGCCGGGCGGCAACCGGTGTTTTTTCCATTTTTTCGCCGCCGGCTTCCAGCGAGGAAATAGTCAGCAAGTCTTCGGACAGCAGGTGCAGGCGCACCACGCCATCTTGGATGCCATTCACCGCCGACTTCAGCTCCGGAACCGTCTGGGCGATCCCAGCCATTTCTATATAGCCGCGCATAATGGTCAGTGGCGTGCGCAGGTTGTGCGAGGCAATCATCATGAACTCTGATTTCAGTTTATCCACTTCTTGTAATTTGCTGATGTCGGCTTTCAACGCCTCGGCCATCCGGTTGACGGCTTGCGCCAGGCTGCCTATCTCATCCTTATTTTTGGCGATAATCTGCTGGTTGTAGTTGCCGGCGCTGACCACATCAGCCGAATGGCTGACGGAGCGCAGTGGCCGGATAAACAGCGTATTAAAGGCCCAGAAAGTGGCCGCGATACTGACCAGTAGGATAGCTACGCCCACATACAGAATCAAGCGGACGACGCTGGCCACGCCTTGCTGCACCCGCTTGGTGGATATTTCGTATACCACGCTGTAGCGGTGGGCGCCGGAATCCTCGAAATACGGCTCAACGACCTCTTTGGTGTAACCATCTTTGTTGGCAATGTAGCGTGCCTGGAACGATTCGGCCAGATTATCGCTAATGGGCTGGCTCCGGCCGCTGCTGTCGTAAAGCGGCTTGCCGTCAACCGAAACTATCTTGATAGCGGTAACATCCGGATCGAGCGCCATGAACTTATTGACCTGCTGGGTTATGCGCAGGCGTCCGGAATCCTGATAAAGCACAAAGGTAGCGCCGATCGGCGGCGTAGCCAGCGAAGCGTACGATTTGGACGATTGGTTCAGGTTGGTCCGCAGCTGGCCAACATTCAGCCGGACCAGCAAAAACATGATCAGCGCGAAAATCGCTATCAGCGACAGGCTGACGGTCAGGATAATTTTGGCGCGTATGGTGAGCCGCATAATGGCCGCCCGCCGCTACTTAAGCTGAACTTTGTAGAAGTAAACGGATATGAACGAGCTGGGCATATCCTGCTGGATAGCGTAGGGTTTATCCATCAGCCAGACATTATCTTCGGTGGTCAGCGGCACGACCGCTACGTCCTGGTCAACAATAGTGGCCGCTTGCTGCAACAGTTTAAGCCGTTTAGCCGGATCAACCGTGGTATTGGCCTGGTTCAGCAGGTCCGTCAGTTTAGGGTTGTTGTAATTGGCGGCAGGCAGTGTAGTAGTGTAGATGTCCAGGCCGTCAAGCGTATCGCTGGTGTAGTCAACTGTGTACATCTCGGCCTTGCCGCTATTGAAAAAGTCGATGAATTCGTCAAAGTCATTATGCTGGTCAACCTTTACGGTGATGCCGGCCTGTTTTAAGTCGTTAACTATAGCGTCTGTTTGGGCCGCCGGATCAGAGGTGGTAAGAGTCAGCGTCAGCCCGTTGGGATAGCCGGCTTGAGCCAGCAGCTGCTTAGCTTTTTCAACGTTTTGTTTATACGGTTTGATGGCCGGATTGTAGCCGGGGATGGCTTCCGGAATAAGCTGGCCAACGGGGGTAGTTTGGTTGCCGCGGGCTTGGCCGATATTTTGCGGGTTCACGGCATAGCGAATGGCTTGGCGCACCAGTTTATTCTGCAAAGGTCCGGTCTTGACAGTGTTAAAGCCGATGAAATCCACATCCGGCTCAGTCGTAACAAATTCGGTTGAGCCTGCCACTTTCTTGGCTTGGGCCGGCGGTATCGGCCCAACGATATTGAACTGGTGGGCCTGGAAAGCTTTAACAAGCGCGGTGGCGGTGTCCTTGCTGCCAAAATCCAACGCTTTTGTGGACGGCTGGCCGCCGTGGTAGCCGTTAAACGCCACCATCTGGACATTGGTAGAAGTCGGCGTGGTCCCGGATTTGATCTGGTACGGCCCAGTGCCCGCCAAACTGGGGTTATCGCCTTTTGGCAAATTGGCGTCAATAATATACAGGAAAGCCAACTTATTGAGCAGCGTCGGATCGGGCTGCTTAGTGGTGATCTTAACCTGATTGTTACCGCCTACGTCGACCGAGGCGATAGTGCCGGCGAAAGTTTGGGCTAAGTCGGAATTGCTGGCCATGACCGTATCCAGGCTGTATTTGACATCGGCCGGAGCCAGCGTGTGGCCATCGTGGAACTTGATGCCGTCTTTGATAGTGAAGACCCAGGTATTGTCGTCGGGATTGGACCAGTTGCTGGCCAGGTCGGGTATCAGTTTGCTCTTATTTTCGTAGCGCACCAGCCCCTCGAACATTTGCGAATTGATCAGATAACCGTATTCACTAGCCGACATATCCGGGTAAAGATTGCCGTAATCAGCGTCTAGGATGCCGACTTTCAGCAACGGGATATTCTTGTTCTGGACTGTCGCCGGAGCAGCTGGTTTCTTTTGCAAAAACTGCTTGTAAGCGAACCAGCCGCCTACAGCCAACAAGGCGATGATAATTATAGTGATCAGGGTTTTCAACCAGCGCTTACCACCGTGTCCGTCATTTGAAGTTACAGCCTGCAGCGGCGGGCCGCCGATAGTGCCATCGCCGCTTGTTACTACGCTGCCTGGAGCTGGCGGAGCAGGAGCGGGTTCTGGCTCGGGAGTGGGCGTGGGTGCCGGCGTGGTTTCGGATTCGCCGGCCGGCACTGGAGCCACAGGGGCTTCTTCCGAACCAGGCACGGGAAAAGTTTCAGGGGTAGCGGGGGCTTCCGGTTCGGCCGACGGCGCAACCGGCGCGGCGGAGCGGGTACCGCCGATACTTACATTGACCCGTTCGCCTTCAGTCTGTTTGTCATCCATAAATTAAATAGGGTAATTACGCTTACGTTTAGCTTGCTCTAATAGTAAGCTTTACGCTGCCCGCC
>DASSHG010000010.1:0-29316 GCA_035692985.1 Saccharimonadales bacterium (SeqCode) | reverse complement strand
TTGGGGCACAAAATGCGCTGGAAGGTGACCTACAACGCTCGCGAAGCTTTCCAACTGCAGGAATTACGGACCAGCCCGCAAGGCCACCCTGGTTACCGCAAACTAGCCATGCAGATGCATGAAAAAATCGCCGAAGTCCATCCGACTCTAGCTGAGTCCATGAAATTTATCAACTCAGACGAAGACCCTGAACTAACCCGCTTAGCCGCTGAACGTTATACTCAATTCAAGCTAGCTAAATTCGACAAAAAACCTAGTAAATCTTGACCCCGGAGCCGACCTCTGATAAAATATGGTTACGTTGCCAAAGACAGCGACGGCCTTAACCGGCTTGATAATGTCGCCTAGGTACAAATTCTCTTTTTGTATGGCAACCGGCTAGGGGCTATGGTCGATACTCTACGCCAAATAACAGATAAGTTGGAGATAATTTATGGCTCTGACCAAAGACAAGAAGCAAGAGATCGTACAGGAAGTCGCCGATCTGCTGCAAAATTCAAAAATGACTGTTGTCGCCAAGTACCAAGGTACCGGCGTCAAAGCCATGCAGCAGCTGCGCCGCGACGCCCGCGAAAATGGCACCAAGGTCAAGGTGGTCAAGAACCGTTTGGTTGTCCAAGCCCTAAAAAGCGTCGACGACCTCAAGGATATTGACACTGACGCCCTAGAGGGGATGCTGCTCTATGCCTTCAATAGCGAAGACGAGGTGGCTCCGGCGCAAAGCCTACACAGCTTTGCTAAAAAGAATCCGAGCCTGGCATTCGTTGGTGCTATTACGGCCGAGGGGCAGTTCATCAGTGCTGACGAAGTCAAAGCCCTGGCAGTATTGCCTGGGAAGGACCAGATGATCGCCGGCCTCATTAATACCCTGAACGCACCTATACATGGTGTCATTAGCGGTTTGAACGGTGATCTGCACGGCTTGCTAAAGGGCTTAGAATCCAAAGCCGCAAATTAAGTAATTTAAGGAGTAAATATGGCAGATTTAAAGAAGATCGCGAAAGAATTGACCGGACTGACCGTCCTGGAAGTTAATGAATTAGGTACTATTCTAAAGGATGAGTATGGTATCGAGCCGGCTGCTGCCGCAGCCGTAGTTGCTGCCGCTCCGGCGGGTGGCGATGAAGGTGCCGCCGCCGAAGAAAAAAGTGAATACGACGTAGTACTCAAAGATGCCGGCGCCCAGAAAGTGGCCGTCATCAAGGCCGTTAAAGACATTACCGGCCTCGGTCTTGGCGAAGCCAAGGCTATCGTTGATGGCGCGCCAAAACCGGTCCTAGAGAAGGCCAAGAAAGAAGAGGCTGAAAAAGCCAAGGCTGACCTAGAAGCTGCCGGCGCCACCGTAGAGTTGGCGTAAGCTACCAAATATTGTATAGTCTTGCTCATAGCCTGACATTGGAGCAGCACTATACATGACTGAGGTTCATCCCAAGAGTAAACTTATGCCACCTGGCAATCCTTATAGGATAGCTGATGGCAGGGTAGTGATTTACCCTGAGATAATTGTTGCTGACGGGGCTGAACTAAATGCTCCACCTATGGAGATAGATATAACCACTGCTCTTGCTCGGCAGCCAGACATACCGATGCAACATGCTGATTTAGGACGGGAAATTTGGGGCTATGCATCAGATCGTACCCTCGTAGCTGCGCGTGTACACATTCACCGCCTGAGAGATCGACTTGGCGAAGAGTTGGGCCATCCAAAATCCGGTGCAATTGTAACTAGAAACAGAGTAGGGTATTGCGCGGTTAGTTCACTGGCGGACGAACGCAGCCCCCTACATGAGGATGAGCACCGTACTTTATTTATTGCGGACCAAAGAATAGCCGTCCAACCCGAAACGTTTACGGCCGTGAGAGATGGCGAGCTGCTTGAGCTGTCAAAGACCCAGTTCAAGATCCTTGCCCTATTGGCAAGCCAGCCTGATATGCCTGTAAAACATGATGACTTCCTAGTTTCTATTTGGGGTTCCTCAGATAAATATGTATGTGCCAGCGCACGTGTACACGTTCATGCGTTGCGACGACAGCTTGGAGCGGAACTTGGCAGTCCGTGGTTTGGCGCTATCCGACAACAACGAAATGTAGGATATTATGCCGTCAGCTCAATAACGTGAATTAACGGCGTTTATCCACAACTCCCAGCAGATTTTTGACTTGACACTCTAAACATGTTAGGTTTAAGAGGAAAGTGTACCTAGATATAAACACTTCATAAGAGAGACAGATACCAATATGCCAGACGTACCAGACAAACAGGTTAAACGACTACGTACCCTCATCCAAGAGGCTGAGACGAATTTGGCTGCCGCTACGGAGCTATTGATTAGCTTGGTTGGCGACGACGAGAAAGTCGCTCCGATTGCCCGTGAAGAAACGCTGGGCAAGGTTATTGAAGGTGTTTTTGACGGCCAGAACATGGTCGGCTCAGATGGCAAAACCTATCCCGTTCCAGCTAATTACGCCAGTAAATCTAAACTCGTCCAGGGTGACATCCTTAAACTGACAATTGCCGAAGACGGCGCCTTTCTCTACAAGCAAATTGGCCCAGTGCCGCGCAAGCAGGTCGTGGGTGCCTTATTGCTGGAAAATGGCCATTATTTCGTAGAGGTTGGAAAGAAGAAACTGCGTGTATTGCTAGCCAGCGTAACGTATTTCAAAGCCAAGCCGGGTGACCAGGTGAGCGTTAACATTCCCGAAGACGACAAAAACGCCGAATGGGCTGCCCTAGAAGCAGCGCTCTAGGTTTCGTATAGCGTTTTATTAGTACAACAGCAAAACCGGCCTGTGGCGAGTATAATATAAACAAATGGGGCAGGCTTTATACAGGAAACACCGTCCGAAAGCTTTAAATGAGGTTGTCGGGCAGGAACATATCACAAAAACCCTTTCGCAAGCGCTAAAACAGGGGCGGATTAGCCATGCCTACTTACTGACCGGTCCGCGCGGCGTCGGCAAGACCTCAATTGCCCGAATTCTGGCCCATGAGATTAACGGTTTGCCGTACGATGATGATTCTGTGCACATCGACATCATCGAGATTGATGCCGCCAGTAACCGCAGGATTGATGAGATCCGCGAACTGCGCGAGAAGGTTTATGTAGCGCCGGCGCAGGCTAAATATAAGGTATATATCATCGACGAAGTGCATATGCTGACGCGCGAGGCTTTTAACGCGCTGCTCAAAACGCTGGAGGAGCCGCCGGAGCATGCCGTATTCATCTTGGCTACCACTGACGCGCACAAACTGCCGGAAACCATTATCAGCCGCACCCAGCGGTATAGTTTTAAGCCCGTTGATAAAGATGCTGTGGCGGATCATCTGGCAGATATTGCTAAGCAGGAAAAAATCAATATCTCTCCTGAGGCGCTGGAGCTATTGGCTGAGCATGGTGAGGGCAGTTTTCGCGATAGTATCAGCATGCTGGACCAAGTTAGCGGCCAGGGATCAGCCGTTGAACTGGCTGACGTTCAACGTCAGCTGGGGCTACCGCCAGCGGAAGCGATTGACCAGCTGTTGGAGTCGCTGGCCTCCGGCAGCCAGGCATCAATGTTAATGCAAGCCCTTGGCCAGCTTTATGACCAGGGTTATCCACCGGCCGCTATCGCCAAGCAGCTAGGCCAAACCCTGCGTTCCCAGCTGGCAGCGGGAGACCTGAAGCTGGAACGGCAACCAGCCCTGGCTCTGCTCAGCCGGCTTATTAATGTACCCTCATCACCCGAGCCGGCCAGTCTGTTGGAGATAATCCTACTATCCGGCCTGCCGGCAGAAGCGCCCCCGCCAGCTCCCCAGCCTGGCTCTAAAAAGCTGGAAGAAGAACCAGCCGCTAAAACCGAACCAAAACCCACTCCTAAAGCTAAAAAAAACGAAACCGCCATTAAATCCAAGAGCAATTTACCACTTAACGAAGACCTGTGGCCCCAAGTACTGACTGCTCTTAAGCAGAAACACAACACCTTGTATGGCGTCGCCCGCATGGCTCAACCGCGTCTGGTAGAAGGTAGTTTGCGGCTGACTTTCGCTTTCGCTTTCCATCAAAAACGCTTCAATGAAGCCAATAACCGCCAACTACTGCTTGATACCATTACAGATTTAACAGGCCAAACTATTAATATAGATTGTGTCGTTGACAGCTCTGCCGAGGCAACGCCAAGCGATAAGCCTGCCGCCAAAAAACCGGCGGCAATATCAGCCATAAGCAATATCTTCGGCGGCGGCGAACTGTTAGAATCTTAAGTACCAGCGAGTATTTCATGGAACCCACTACTGTCAACAACCAGCAGCCCCAAAACAGCGAAGCCGAAGCCAGTTTGCTCGGCGCGCTGCTGATCGATAGTGACGCTATCGTCAAGATTGCCGACCAGATAAATGCCGACGACTTTTTTGAGCCGCGCCACCGCTATATTTATGAGGCCATCCAGCAATTGTATGAACAGCATCAGGCCATAGACGTCTTAACGCTCAGTGACAAGCTGCGGGGCAACGGCCACCTGGAAAGCGTTGGCGGCGCCTCTTATCTTACGGAGTTGACCAACTTTGTTCCCACCGCCACGCATGTTGAGCAATATGCCGACATTGTAGCCCAAAAATCCTTGCGCCGCCGGTTGATTGCCGCCTCTAAGGACATTATTAACCTCGGACAGGATGAGTCCAAACAGTTGCGAGAGCTGATAGAAGAGGCCGAAACACGTCTGTTTGAGGTCAGTCAAACCCATGTCCAGCAAAATGTTATCAGCCTGGAAGCTATCCTGGCCGAAAGCTTTGACCGGCTGGATGATCTGCACAAAGATAAAGCTAAAATCCGTGGTATCCCGACCGGCTTTAAAGATGTTGATGACAAGCTAGCCGGGTTCCAGCGCTCCGACCTGGTAATTTTAGCCGCCCGGCCATCGATGGGGAAGACCGCGCTGGCACTCAATTTCGCCCATAACGTGGCCGTACAGGCCGGCCAGCCGGTACTGTTGTTCAGCCTGGAAATGAGCAAAGAGCAGTTGGTCGACCGCTTGCTCTCCATGGAATCGGGCGTTGACGCCTGGGCACTGCGCACTGGCAACCTGACAGACGCCGATTTTGAAAAGATCGGCCAGGCCATGGGAACTTTAAGTGAGGCCCAGATTTACATTGATGACACGCCGGGCATCACAGTCAGCGATATGCGCACCAAAGCCCGCCGTGAAGCCCACCAGCGGCCGCTGGGCCTGATTATCGTTGATTATTTACAGCTTATGAGCGGCGGACACCGTTTTGGCAATGATTTTAACCGCGTGCAGGAAGTTTCGGAGATTTCGCGCGGCTTGAAAGGCATCGCCCGCGAATTGAATGTGCCGGTGCTGGCACTGAGCCAGCTCAGCCGCTCGGTAGAAAACCGCAGTCCGCAGATCCCGCAGCTGGCCGACCTGCGCGAATCCGGCTCTATTGAGCAGGACGCCGACGTTGTAGCTTTTATTTACCGCGAAGAATTTTATAATCCGGACACTGATCGCAAAAAACTGACTGATATTTTCATCAAAAAACATCGCAATGGCCCAACTGGCAACCTGGAATTGTATTTCGACAACGAAAGACAGCGTTTCCGGCCGGTCGATACTAAACATCATGACCCTTTCCAATAGATAGCCAGCCGCCAACAAGGTATAATTAAATCTTAATGAAACGAACACGCAGTTACCTGGCGGCCCATCGGCCCTATATAGTGCTGGCCGTCGCGGCCCTGGCCCTAATTGGCTGGCTAATGCTTTACCGTCTGGGCTCATTGGTGAGCGGCCTGTCGGCCGGCGAACACACCGCAGCGACAATGGCCGTTGGCTGGCACGGCATCTATCACGACACTTTTTATCTGCCGCTTAAAGTTGTGCGTTCAGTGGTTTTCTATCTGTTTCCAGGACATGGATTGACGCTCACGCGGTTACCAAATACTTTGTTTGGCGCGCTAACTATAGGCAGTTTCGCGTGGTTAGTTTGGCTCTGGCACGGCCGCCGCACGGCCCTCATTGCCAGCTTGCTGTTCGCTACCAGCGCCTGGGTATTACATGTTAGCCGGCTGGCCAGTTTCGACGTGCTTTATCTCTGGACTCTGCCGGCTTTGCTGCTTATGGGCGCCCTCCTGCAACGCCGTCCAAATAGGTATTACGCCGTTTACGGCAATGTTTTGTTGTGGGGATTATTGCTGTATATACCGGGGCTTGTGTGGTTGGTCGCCGTCAGCATATATTTCCAGCGCAAGACAATCGTAAAGGGCTGGCGGTATTTTAGTCGCTGGTGGCAGCGATGCCTGTATCTGTTGGCAGGTATTATCTGGCTGCCGCTACTGGTTAATAATTTACGGCATACCGGTGCTCTGCGGCTATGGCTTGGCCTGCCGTCCCACCTAGCTGGTCCGCTAACTCTGCTAAAACACTTCATCGGAGTTTTTGTGCATCTCTTTATAAGAGGCCCGCAATATCCGCAACTGTGGCTCGGCAGGGCGCCGATCCTGGATATTTTCACGTTAGCGATGTGTTTAATTGGCCTATATTTTTATGTCCAACACCGGCGGGCCTCCCGCAGCCGGTTGCTGGCGAGCCTGTTTTTGGTTGGCGCCGTACTGATAGCCCTAGGCGGGCCGGTTAGCCTCAGCTTGCTGGTGCCGCTGCTCTATATTGTCGCCGCAACAGGGATAACTTACTTGTTGCAGCAGTGGCTGCAGGTGTTTCCGGCCAATCCGCTGGCCCGCAGCCTAGGACTAGGGTTGGTTGCAGTAGCCGTGGTGCTGGCCTGCACTTACAACCTGCGGGCTTATTTTATAGCCTGGCCTCATAACACGGTCACCAAGACAGTCTTTCGCTACCGCCCGTAACACTGGTATAATAATACTTTAAAGGGAGGATAGCTTATGAGCCGGTTTGATCAGGCCAAGATGCTTATGCAGGTTAAGAAAGTCCAAAAAGAATTGCAAAAACAGGTCATCACCGTTGAAAAAGGCGATGGCGCCGTCAAGGTAGAAATTAATGGTGAACAAAAGATTAAAAAAATTCACATTGATCCGGCGAGCGTCGACCTGGATGATATTGGTGAGTTGGAGCGCTGGGTAGAAGATGCCGTCAAAGAAGCCATTGGTGAAAGTCAACGGATCGCCGCTGAAAAAATGCAGCCTATGATGGGCGCTCTTGGCAATCTGGGAATGTAGGGCCGCCGGCCGGAACTAACACCTTATGAGCAGTATTTTGCCGCCAGCCCTGCAAGATGTGATTGACGCGTTTGGCGCCCTGCCGGGCGTTGGGCCGCGGACTGCTGAACGCTACGCCTACTATCTGGTGCGGCAGGGCCGGGATGACTCTAAAAAGCTGGCTGAAACCCTTGCCCAATTATCAGATGGTGTTGGCTACTGCAAGAAAACTTTCGCGCTGGTACCGGCCGGCCAGGATATTTCCGATCTGTATGACGATCCGCGCCGTGATAAACAAGTAGTGGCGGTAGTGGCCGAGCCATTTGATTTGGTAGCGCTGGAAAAAACTGGCCAGTTTAACGGTACGTATCATGTTTTGGGCGGTCTGGTGTCGCCGATCGACAACATTAGTCCGGAGCAACTGCATGTCAAGGAACTGGTCGCGCGTATTGACGAGGACAAGGTAAAAGAAGTCATTTTAGCGACTAATGCCAGCGTGGAGGGCGAATCGACGGCCCTTTATATCCGCCAGCAACTGGGCGATCGCAAGGTTAAGGTAACGCGCTTGGCCCGCGGCCTGCCAATCGGCGTTGACCTGGAATATGCCGACCAGATTACTCTAAGCCGCGCCTTGGAAGGACGCCAGACCGTATGAATTACCCTGAAGCCGGGCAAATCAAGGAAATCGTTGAAAAAGCTCAAAAAATTGTCATTATCCAGGCTGAAAATCCGGATGGCGACAGTCTGGGCAGTGCTCTGGCACTGGAGCATATTTTAGGCGACCTCGGCAAAGAGCCAGTGTTGTACTGTGCTGTTGATATGCCGACCTATTTACGATATCTGCAGGGCTGGGACAGAATCAATCCGGAATTACCGGTTGATTTTGATGCAAGTATAATCGTTGACGCTTCAACCATGACTCTGTTTGAGCACTTGGGTCCGGCGGAGCAAAAACGGCTGGCTGCTAACCCGTGTATTGTGCTGGATCACCACGAAGTCGTGGAAAACGTGGTTCCTTTTGCTGACAT
The DNA here is from genome assembly GCA_035692985.1 of Saccharimonadales bacterium (SeqCode). Lineage (GTDB taxonomy): Bacteria > Patescibacteriota > Saccharimonadia > Saccharimonadales > UBA4665 > JARIHC01. The sequence continues at coordinate 21,140 of DASSHG010000010.1, read as the reverse complement.
CATAATCAACGACCACACGCGGTCGTCGGCTGGCGAGTTAATCTACGCAGTATCTAGGCAGCTTGGCTGGCAAGTATCAGTGCTGGCCCAGGAGTGTCTCATGACCTCAATTTTGGGAGACACGCAGGGGTTGTCCAACCAGTTAGCATCACCAGAAACTTACCGCGTCATGGCTGAGTTCGTCGAAAATGGCGTCGACCGGCCCAAACTGGAGGAAGCGCGTCGTGAATACGGCAAGATGCAGCCGGAAATTTTCCGCTACAAGGCCGAATTGATCAGTCGGACGGAATTCGCAGCCGACGGCCGGCTGGCTTACGTCAGTATTCCGCAAAATGAAATCAACCAGTACAGCCCGCTATACAACCCCGCGCCATTAGTCCAGGGCGATATGCTGCAGACCGTTGGCGTGGAAGTAGCGATAGTCTTCAAGGTGTATGAGAGTGGTAAAATTACCGCCGCCATCCGTTGTAATCCGTCTGCGCCAATCGGGGCCGAGTTGGCTGAAAAATTTGGCGGCGGCGGCCACAAGTTCGCCAGCGGCTTCAAGGTTACCGACGGCCGCAAGTTCAATGAAATTAAAAATGAGTGTCTGAAAGCCGCTACTGGCTTACTTGGAGATAAGGAATAATGATCATGGAGCAGAATGAAATAAAGGCTTGTGGAACCGCATCATATGCTGATATGCAGCTCGCTGCCCGCGCCGGCGTTGACGCTGCAGGTATCATCTGGCACCCCGGTGAACAAAGAGGCGCCACAGTCGGCAGCTCTTACGCTATTGCCTTGTCAGAATCTGCGCCAGAAGACCTGGATGTAGTACTTTTGCCGCGTGTCACGGACGAGCTGAGCATTAGTGCCATGTGCCGCAGGATGCGTCCCGACAGGCTGCAGCTTGGCGAAAAAGAAGACCTTAAGCTATTAAAAGCCTTGCGCAGCATGCTTGATATACCTATCGCGCAGGTTATACACGTCGGGACGGATGAGGCTGCCGTAGAGCAGGCCGAACGTTTTCTGTATTTTGCCGACATCATACACATAGATACTGCTGGCGACCGGCCTGGCGGAACCGGCCAGACGCATGATCTCTCGATTAGCAAAGAAATCGTTAAATTGGCCCACGACGCGGGTAAACCGGCGATAATTGCTGGCGGTCTTACTGCCGAGTACGTGGTTGAGGCAATAAACACGACTAAGCCCGATGGGGTTGATGTCCAGACATACATAAAAGACGGGTTTGGGCATCATGATCCAGGCAAACTTAACCTGTTTGTGCAGACAGCCCGTACGGCTTTCTCGGCAATGCGGTCCATGGAACAAGCAGCATGAAACTTTATAACACTCTCACGAGACAGCTTGAAGATATAACTCCGCTGGACGGTAAGACGATCCGGATGTATTCGTGCGGGCCCACCATCTATGACCACAGTCATATTGGTAACATGAGCTCCTTCATATTTACTGATACGTTGCGGCGTGTCCTGACCGCAAGCGGCTCCAGCGTCCAGCATATTATGAACTTCACCGATGTAGATGATAAGACTATCAAACGGGCAGCCGGGAATTACGACGAGATGGAACCAATGGCCGCGCTCGCCAAACTGACTGAGAAATACGAACGGATTTTTTTAACTGATATGAAGGCTGTTGGCAATGATATGGCGGTCATAACCTTTACGAAAGCTACAGAACATATCGCAGATATGCAGAAATTGGTCCAACAGCTTCACAAAGACGGCTTCGCTTATGTAGCTGATGACGGCGTGTATTTTTCTATTGAAGCATATAAAAAAAGCGGTAAGAGATACGGCCAACTAGCAGATGTGACAACCGGCTCGACCAGCGAAGCCCGGATCCAAAACGATGAATACGATAAAGAGTCAGTCCACGATTTCGCGCTTTGGAAGACTCAGAAAGATGGCGAACCGGCTTGGGATTTTGAACTGGATGGGCATGACCTGAAAGGCCGGCCTGGCTGGCACATAGAATGTTCGGCTATGAGCAGCCGTGAGCTCGGCCAACCATTTGATATCCACACCGGCGGCGTTGACCTGATCTTCCCGCACCATGAGAACGAAATCGCCCAAAGTACCGCCGGCCAAAATGATCCAATTTATGCTAAAGTATTCGCCCATAATGAGCATTTGATGGTAGACGGCAAAAAAATGAGCAAATCCCTGGGTAATTTTTATACTATTCATGACATACAAGAAAAAGGGCTTGACCCCCTGGCGTTCAGGGTTTTGGTATTACAGGCCCACTACCGCGGTCCGGCTAATTTTAGCTGGGTTAATCTGGAGGCGGCGCAGAACCGCTTGCAAGACTTGCGCGCTCTAGCCGCCCTGCGCTGGCAGCCGCGTGCCGTAGCCCACGACAGTGGCACGGAGGCTTTAGAGGACATTCCGGCCGAGCTGGCTAATATACTAGCTGATGACCTCAATACACCACAGGCAATGGCCTATCTAAGCCGTGTTGCCGCGCAGCTCTTAGCAGTACATATTGAAAAAGACATGGTTGATCATTTTGAGACCATGTTGAGGGGGATTGACGACTTGCTGGGGCTTAACCTATCAGCCGTGCAAGACATAACTGACGAGCAAAAAGAATTAATAGCCCAGCGCGAACAAGCGCGCGCCAAAAAGGATTGGCAATCGTCAGACAAATTGCGCGACCAACTGGCTGCGCAAGATGTAGGCCTGCAGGACCACCCGCACGGTGTTATCTGGTTTCCGCTGCGCTAGACCGTGGCTGTTCGGTCGTAACTTTTTTGAATTCCGGCGTATCAATAATATTCTGGCTGCGTAGATATTCTAGTAGGGCTATGCGTAGGCAGCCAGCTACCGGAATAGCTACCAACCCGCCAAAGAGACCGCCAAAACTGACACCGACAACCACCGAAGCAAAAACCAACAACGGCGACATATTGGTGGTATTGGCCTGGATGCGCGGTTGGATCAAGTAGTTTTCAATCTGTTGATATAGCAAATAATAGGCAAAAATACCTGCCGCTGAGCCAACGGAATGGAGCAGTGCTACCAAGCCGACAATAATCGCGCCAATAGTGTGGCCAACCATCGGTATCAGGCCGCAGACAAACACCACTACAACCAAGGCGGCCGGGTAGCTAACGTGAAAAAACAACAGTCCTGGCAACATCAGTCCGGCAGCTATAGCCGCCAGCAGTACCTGGCCGTTTACATAGCCCTTAATGACCCTGTACATGTCCACCGAAAGGCGTTTAGCCATACCGTGATGGTTGTCTGGCACCACCTGGCGGACGAAACTTCGCCAGCGGGGGCTTTCCACCAGCATCATGAATGTCAAAACCAGGATAGTTAATAATGAAAATATGCTGGTTCCGATCCGCTGGATAGTCGGAAAAGCTGATCCACCGATGTGGTGGAGGCGCGAAGACAATTGGCTTGATAGTTCGTCGACTTGGTCGCCCAGATGGTATTTACGGATGAGCCGGCCGGTGTCGCTATTTTGGCTGCGGAAATCCCGGACTATCTTTGGCGCGGCGCCCACGAAGTTCTCTGTTTGGTTAACCAGTGAAGGCGCGAAACTAGCCACAAAGCCGACAAACAACAAAATGACTATTAATAATGACAGGCTGGTAGACAGCGCACGGTTATTTTTCCATCGGCCGGGTAGATGCCGCCCCAGCGCCGTAACCGGACTATTCAGGGCCAGAGCCAGGAAAAAGGCGGTGAATATGAGCAGCAAAGCGTGGGCAGCGCGGTGCAATGCCGCTAGCAACAGCACGGTGGCGATAACGAATAGTGCTAGACGCACAAACGTGCCTAACGATATAGTCAGAGCCACCTCTGGGATTTCTTTGTCTCTGCGAAAACTTATCATAACAGCTTGACTATATTATCTATGTTTTCTGCTGTGCGCGCAATGCCCGCCGGGCTTCAAGGTAGAGTTGTTCCAGCTGGCGGCCAACCACGCCGACATCAAAACTTTTAGTGTACTGCCGGCCCCATTTGGCCGCCATTTGCCTAAGTCCGGGCGTACGGATGTAATTTTCTAATAACTTGGCTAGCGCGTTGCTGTCACGCGGCTCGAAAAGAAGTTCCGGACGCGGTGACATAACTGAGCGGTATCCGGGGTTATTGCCAGCCAGCACAGCGGTGCGGCCGCTTGCCATAGCCTCTAATAAGACAATCCCAAAACTTTCGCCGGCTGAACTGGGAAAGACAGCCACATCAGCCGAGGCATAATAACGCGGCTTGTCCTCTTCGCTGACAAATCCAACCATTTCCACAATATCGCCAAGCCCGTTCTGTTTGATAAAACGGTGCAGCTTAGGGGCTTCCGGGCCTTTGCCACAAACCACTACGCGGAATGGCGGCACGCTGGGGTCGCTGGCCAGCAGGGCTGCCGCTTCTAACAAAACCCGGCAACCCTTCCGCGGCACTAAACGGTTCAAAAATAGTATGGTGACCGTTTTGTCATGATACCTAGTGAACGGTTTGGCATTGTGGAAACGGGCGTAGTCGAAAGCATTCGGGATTACCGGAGTGTCAATGTGGAACGTTCGGCGGGCAAAATCAGCGGCAGCGTCTGAAACGGCCACAATCTTATAAAACCGTTTCAGTGATGGCCGTAACCAAATGCCCAGCAAACGGTTGCCAAGCGACACCAGCCAATCGTAAGCCGCAATGTGAAATGTCCCAACTATAGCCGTGCTCTTGCCGGCGGCCAGTATAAGAGGCTGGGCCATAAATGGATGATGAGGCGTTTGTACATGCAAAACATCAAACTGGTTTGCGCTCAGCACTTGGCGGATTTTTTTGCGGCTGGCAAAAAGGGGGATCGTCGTCCGGTTGCCGTTAAACTGAACGGTAATATTGCGGCTCAAACTGTGTACGTTTGGCAGGTCGCGGTGCTTTGTCTCACCAACCAGGTAGTGAACCCCGTGGCCCTGACCGCGCAGCCATTCGCCAATGCTTACAACGTACTGCTGTACGCCGTCAGGCGGATCCAGCGAGGTATCTAAAACGAGTCCGATTTTTAAGGCTTTAGCCATGCTGTTTGATAGCGTCCTTGTACAGCTCTTCATACTGTTCAATTACCCTTGGATAATTGAACTGCTGTACATAACCGGCTGCCCATTTTTGCCACAAATCGCGCAAGGGCTTTTCGTGCAGCAGCAGGTCAAGGCGGCGGGCGAATTCTTCCGTATCGCGCGGATTAACCACCGATATGCCGCCAACCTCATCCATCAAATCGACGTACCCGGAGTTGTTGCCGGCCACGGTGACCGTGCCGGTGGCCATAGCCTCTAATAAGACAATCCCAAAACTTTCACCGAATACGGCCGGTGAGCAAAATAGGTCAGCCTTGGCTAGGAGTTCTTTTTTGAGGTCCTCGCTTACAAACCCGAGGAAACTGACATTGTGGAGCTTCAGGTCGTCGGACATCATTTCCAGCCGCTCGCGGTCCGGGCCGTCGCCGGCGATTACCAGCTCTACATCAGGGTTGTCCTGGGCTAGCAGCTGGAAAGCCTGCAATAGATACCTGGTACCCTTGCGCCGTTCCAGCCGGCCGAGGTAGAGAATCATCAGCTGGTCTTTTTTGGCTTTGCCGACCGGCAGCTTGCGGTATTTCGCCAGGTCAATACCATTGGGAATGATCGTGATGGGTCGGTCAGTCATGTCGGCCGCGTATTCCGCGCCGGAAGCGGACACGGCCGTAAGTACGTGCAAGTACTTTAGTACTGATTTTAAATAAGGGGCTACCACTTTGAGGATAGCCCGGCTGGTCATGGCGGTTGTCACTTTGGCGTGGAAAGTGCCGACATTGACGCATTTGGAGCGTTGCAGTAACTGACGGCTGAGCAGGGGCATCCATGGCTCGTGAAAGTGCAATATATCAAAATTCTCTTCGGCTAGGATGGCGTCTATTTTGTCGGTGTCGGCTGTGCTGGAGACCTGGGAAGTAGTGTCGGAAAATGATAGGGTGCGAAAATCAACCGAAGTGCCCACAAAAATAACGTCGGCCGGCGTATCCGCATCATGTTTGCGCGGCTGGGGCGTAATAATCTTGACGGTGTGGCCGCGCTTTTCCAGGCCGCTTTTTAGCGCCAAGACAACTTCCAATACGCCGCCGTGCTCGTTTATGCTGTACGGGCAAACCAGTCCGATTTTCATTGTTAACAGTATACCATTTAGCTGGTTTTCCGAAGGATTCGCCGCAAGCCAGGCGGCAGCAGCGTACGCATGGCTTTCTTGTCGGCCAGGATATTGGGGGTGTGGGCTTTACTGCGCGCCGTGTATTGGTGATAGCCGCTAAAGACCACCAGCATATGCTGTTTAACGATCTCGTTGTTAAAATAATGCTCGCTGGTAGAAACGACATGATAAACCGGCAGATCCACTTGGCTTGAACAGTTGTCGAGATACAGGAATTCGCTGGTCGTCAGCCAGTGCGTGCGCACATCGTTAGCCTGCCAGATTTTAACTTCAAAATCCATCGTATCATTGAATTCCTCAGTGGTTACCTCTATAAAACGGCGCTTGGAGTTAGGCAGCCGCTTAGAAAGAAAGACGATGGTAAACTTATTAAGCGCGCCGTAACGGATTAAGGTGGCCACCGGCCTGGTAGCCAGAAGGCGCGTGGCGCGCCGGAAAACGGCTCGTTGCCGGCGCGGGAAGACAAAGTCGTCGCGGTGCATAAAACCGACCATAGATACTAGGATGTCGACCTTTTTGACTAGTTCGGGGTAACGTTGCAGCATGCGTGTGACAACCACGAACCCAAAGGAAATTCCGACGATGGTAATCCGCTTACGTTTGTAACGCAGCTTAATAAAGGCTGCCAGATAATCGGCGAAAGCGTCGATAGTCGGACGGCGGCCAATCTTGTAGAAACTGTCCATGCCGCCAAATCCCGGCAGGTCCGGCATAGTCACCGCCCCAAACTCGTTTAAATTCTGGACCAGGCCCCACCAGCGCTCCAGCATGGCGTGATGTCCATAAATTAACAATATCTCGCGGTTTTTATCTGTTAATGCCGGCGCGCGCAGCATGCGGCCGTCTAGGCCATTCATGTTCAAGGGCGCTATATAATCAGCGGGGTTCTGAGGTGGTTTTTTGGGCATCTTATAGTAAATTATAATATGTTCATAGCAATCTGTAAAACAGATTGAAGCTCTGGTACAATTAATTGGTCAGTGGGGCGTGGCCAAGTGGTAAGGCACCAGTTTTTGGTACTGGCATTCGGGGGTTCGAATCCCTCCGCCCCAGCCAAGCAAATAAACCCGAGCTTATTTATGGAAGTAGACGAATGGCCCGAGCCCAAACGAGACACTACTGATCTACTATTTCTTTATCCGTTTTATGAGAGCCCTCACGTTATAAGACAGGACTCTCCACAGCACGCCCGCAAGATTAACGAGAGGCGAGCTGACAGATTAGCTGTAAAGCTGGTTGAGAAACTGACACAATATTCCCAAATATATGACGATGATAGTTTTCCTGTGATTAACCTGGAAGATCCGTGCGGCCTTTTACCAAAGTTGCCGGTACGACTTTGGCACCGTAGTTGGCACCGTAGTAATTGGAGCCACGAAATAGTAGGCTTGAAACCCGTACTTGAGCGTCAAAACACACCCAGTTCCATGGAATGGTTAGGTAAACTAAATCTAGATCATTATCCGAGCCGTAATCCCAGAATCTCTAGCATATGCCTAAACCAGCCCGGAGAGGATAGTTCAATTGTGCTGGGCCAGCAACCAGGAAGATATCCGGATAGAAATAAGCATACTGACAGTTACCCGGTGAACGCGCAAGCTATGAGCTTTATCAGTCTGGTAGACAATTATCTTGATGAACTTGATCAGAATCGTCTTATCATTGTTCGAGATTAAGGCATATCTGAAATTTAGTGGGATCGGAAGTAGCGTATAATGGCTGGCATGAGCAGCTACGCGGTGACCGGATCGCAAAAGCGGGCGTTAGGGATAGCCACCGCGCTGGCTATTTTGATAGGCATTTATTTCTTGCGCGGCTATTTTTTACTGATTGCTTTCGCGGCTATAGTAGCCTTTACGTTTAATCCTTTTTACCAGCGTTTGCTGCGGCGTGGCCGCCGGCCTGGCACTGCCGCGTCGCTGACCTTTTTACTGTCTTTGCTGGCGCTGATCGTGCCGCTCACTATTGTGATCCTCGTTTCTGTCCATCAGATATTATTACTGGTTCACAACATTGCACAGAGCAATTACAGTACCAACCTGTCGGATTTGCTTAAACACTTTGTAGACGCCTGCAACCGGACGTTGGCGTCGCTTCACATTTCTTACCGCCTATCGGTGAATACCCTTACCAGCGGTCTTAGCCATACTCTAAACGGCGTGAAATCTACGCTTTTAAATACTGTCGCTTCGTCGGTAAGCAGTTTCTTTACCTTTTTCAGTCTGGCAATTATTTATATTTACGTCTTCCTGTCAATGCTCACTAAGCAGGATGTCCTGCTCAAGACTGTTCACCGTTTGAACCCGCTAGGCACTGAAATTAGCCGGTTGTATACCCATCGCATGGCCGCCATGACCAAGGCCATGGTGCGCGGTCAGTTCATTATTGCCATCTCACAAGGTCTGACGGACGCGCTGCTGTTGTATCTCGCTGGAATGCACAGTACGTTCTTTTTCTTTTTCCTACTGCTGACGGTGTTATCGGTGATCCCGTTAGGCGGTGGTATCGTTGCCATTCCGATTGGCATAGTTATGCTGTTTACGGGCAACGTACTGGGCGGTTTGCTGATAATCATCGGCCATCTAATCATTGTCACCAACATTGACAATGTCCTGCGGCCTAAGCTGGTCCCCGCCGAGGCGCGCTTGGATCCAGCCCTCACGCTGCTGGCGGTTTTTTCCGGCCTGCGGTTTTTTGGTTTCCTGGGAATCATTATCGGCCCCGTTTTGATGATTCTGCTAGTCACGACCATCCAGATATTTATGGAGGTCTACCGTGACGTCGACGCTGTCGGCCTGGATGAGGCAGACAAGGGCGACCACCCTTCTGCGCGGCGCCGGAGCAGATTCCTGTTTTGGAGAAAGAAATCGTAGCCGCACCATATTCCTCTTACTGCAACTAGACATTATACGATTTTATTGACGGCGATTTTAGTTAGTTGTATATTGAAAGTGCAACGTAAGGCAGGAGGGTAACATGCCAAACGGAACGCAAAGAACAAGGTGGGCAGGATGGGTATACTTTGCCGGTGTACTCCTAATATTAAGAGGTATCTCCCAGGCTTTTCTGGGTATTACCGCTCTCGTGAACAAACACTATCTGTTCACGACGGCTAATAACACCTTGGTCGTTTCGACCAACAACATGAACGCCTGGGGCTGGGTTGACCTGGCTGTCGGCCTATTGGTCCTGGCAGTCGGTTTTTCCGTACTGCACGGCAGCGCATGGGCCCGCGTAGTAGCGGTCTTCTTAGCTGGCGTGTCGTTCCTGGTGAACATGGCCTTTCTGGGGATCTTCCCGGTCTGGGCTATCGTAGCCATGATAGTTGACGCGTGGATTATCTACGCGTTGGTAGTCCACAGCGACGAAGTCGTCTAGACTAGTCACTACTAATAAAAGAGACCGGTTTAGGCTGCCGGCCTCTTTTTATTGACTGTGATGTTAATAATAGACCCTGCGGATAGTTCGCTATCCGGATCGCTGGCGGCTAATTCCAGGTATCCCTTATAAACTTCGTTGGTGATCGGTTGCCCGTACTCTACAGCCTCAAGCAGGGCAGTCTTGTTCCATTCCGACTTGATCTTCAACCGCTCCAAATCATCTTCTTCATCGTTGACGCGCAAGTCAAATTCCTGGCTGCGCCAACGGTTATCCTGGCCCCAGCAAAGTATCTGGACTTTAGGCAGCTGGCCGGCTTGGGCCTGGAAGCGCATTACATAATGGTCCTCACCGACTATGTGCTGTATAGCAATGGCCGATTTAGCCAGGTTTGTATCTGTCTCACGACGAAAATGAGTTTTAATTGCTGCCGCAAATTCTGGCCATTCGGAAATATGCTCATTTTCAGAGTTGGCAGACACGCTTGCCTCGGCGGCCGGTGAGCGTAATGGCCTATTCGCAGGAAAAAGGACGCTTAGCTCCGAGAGATTATAATTTTGCACGGCGTACATGATAGTGGGGTCCGCGCTCACTAGCCGGTTGAGGTCAGCTGTCATGGCCAACTTGTCGAATGAACGCCGCGAAGGTCTTGATTTACCCGTATGAACTTCATCGGGGTCGTCTTCAAGATTAATTACTTTTCTTGCCAGTCTTAGGCTTTTAGTCATTTTACCGAGGATACGTTTCACCACTTTTAGTTCGGGCTTGGAAAGCGTACGTGATAACTCCTCGACTTCTTCACGGTGCGCAAGAATCCCTTCCAGGGTGTTAGGGCGCGCTATAAAAATACTTTTTGATTCCGCGACATCAGGGGTATCGCCGCGTGTTACGCGAAAATACATGCCTGCCATATAAGCCGGATCGTCTGTCTCGTGCGGCGCGACACAAAAGGCATAGCCATCACTCTGGCGGTTCGGCGGTACGTCACGGTATGGTGGCGACAAGGTGCCAAGGCGGAAATCCCCGATAGAGTGCGCAAAGTTGTTTGGCTGGATGAGCTCTTCCGCCGGCGCTATAGATGCCGCCTCATGTTCATAATCAAGATACTGCTGGATAAGTTCGTCAGCTAGATCTATCTTTGAGCGCCAAGCCAGGCCGCCCACCGGCTCATCGTGCATAGGCATAATTTCACCTGACATAGTATGTGTATATTACAATATTTAATAATCTGTGTCAATCTTATAGTATACAAAATATAGCGTTGGGTGTATAATACGATCCGAACTTATGGCACAAACAGCTATTTCGGCTAAGTCGGTTTCCAAGCGTTTCGGCGACATTATCGCGGTTGATGATATTTCATTTGACGTTAAAAAAGGTGAGATTTTTGCCTTTTTAGGGCCAAACGGAGCAGGCAAGAGCACCACTATCAAGATGTTAACCACCATGTTGCGGCCATCCGCCGGTGAGCTTAGATTGGCCGGTCATGATGTAGCTAAAGAGCGCGATTCGGCCCGCAAAGCCTTTGGCATAGTCTTTCAGGATCCCAGTCTGGACGAAGAGCTCTCGGCTTATGAAAACATGGATCTGCACGCTGTCTTGTATGGAATCCCCAAGGAAAGACGAAAACAACGTATCCGTGAACTGTTAGAGCTGGTTGAGTTGTGGAGCCGCCAGGATTCCATGGTCAAGACCTTCTCCGGCGGTATGCGCCGCCGGTTGGAGATCGCCCGCGGCCTATTACATGAACCCAAGGTATTGTTCCTGGATGAGCCGACTCTTGGCCTGGACACCCAGACCCGCAACTTGATGTGGGATTACGTTAGCAAATTGAGCCACGAGAAAGGCATGACCATCTTCTTTACGACACATTATCTGGACGAAGCTGAAGAGGTAGCTGAAAAGATTGCCATAATTGACCACGGCAAGATCGTAGCCCGCGGTACCGCCCAGTCACTAGCTAAACAGACTAAGACCAAGAATTTGGAAGCTGCCTACCTGAAGCTCACCGGCAAGATGACCCGTGACGAGAACGATGCTTCTAACGACGGGCTTAATTTTCGGACAGCACTCCGGAATAGGACGCTGAGGTAGATCATTATGGATGTAATATACACTCTCTGGCTACGGCAAGTCCGGCGCTACTGGCGCAGTCGCTCGCGACTGCTGGGCACACTAGGACAGCCAATTTTAATGCTGCTGGCTCTTGGTTACGGTATCGGCGCGATTTACCAAAAAGCCGGAGAAGGTAACTACTTGAATTTCTTAGTACCGGGCATTATTACCCAGACCGTGCTCTTATCGGGAGTATTTTGGGGCATTATTATTTTACAAGATAAGCGGTTCGGTTTTTTGGCTGAAATGCTGGTCGCGCCCGTCTCCCGCTTAAGAATCTTATTTGGGAGCGCCTTGGGCGGTGCAACCATTTCAATCATCCAGGGGCTGATGATTTTCGCGATCGCTTTGATATTTGGTTTTCGACCAGATAACTGGTGGTTGGTACTCCCCGCGTTCGGCGTTCTTGTATTTATGAGTCTTGCCCTCACAAGCTTTGGAGCCGGCATAGCTTCTGCCGTAGATGACTTTCAAGGTTTCCAGGGGATCAACAACTTGTTGGTTCTCCCTCTCTTCTTTCTATCAAGCGCACTGTACCCTCTTAACAACATACCGGAAGCGTTAAGAATCATCAGTAGCCTAAATCCAGTTACCTATATGGTTGACGCACTCCGATCTCTTCTGACAGCCAGCCATAGCCATTTCGGACTGGGCGTTGATCTGGCGGTCATGACAGCTACTTTCATCGCCTGCCTGATGTTCGCGGTGAACCGTTTCAATCGCATCCAAATGTGAGTTATCCACAATAATTAATAGATGGCAGGCAAGTTTTTCCACACAATCCACAGGCCGGTTGGAAATTTCGTGTTGACAGTAACCGACGGCTAGCGTAAATTAGTAAGTACCACTGTGAGGTGGTTATCACCGCAAGGCGATAGCGATGACAGCAATGTCACCGCAAGAAGAGGAGCCCGTCAAACGGCTCCTTTTTCTATGTCTTGGCCTGTGTAGAAATCCTGTCTTGCTGTACAATGAGCCCAGTAAGAGTTTCCTATTTAATATGAGTCCGCTACTTCGAAATAAATACCGTAAACGCGAGCCAATCTGGCATGTCCAGACTGCGGTCCTGGCAGCGATTATCCTGCAGCTGTTCCTGCCTGATTCGTTTGTTTTCGGCTCGCGCTACATATTAATAGCCACCGAGGTATTGCTTTTGTTGGCGATGTCGTTCACCACGCCAAAGGAACGTATTTTTAAGTCGCTGGGTCGGCGGATCAACGTCTTGCTGCTAATAGGACTGACCAGTGTGGCCAATGCGTATTCATTAGCGGAAATTGCCCGGCAATTGCTGCAACACGGACAAATCACCAAAGGCCGTGACCTAGTTTTGACCACCTTAAATATATTTTTAACCAACATTATTATTTTTGCGCTTTGGTATTGGGAGATGGATGGCGGCGGGCCGGGCCAGCGTATGGCCAGCGCCAAGTACGACCAGGATTTTTTGTTTCCACAAAACCAGCACGAGGACTACCGTCATCCTGATTGGCGCCCGACATTTGTCGATTATATGTATGTTTCGTCGACTAACGCCATGACCTTCGGTCCGGCTGATACAAAACCGCTTAGCCGCCGCGCTAAACTGCTGATGCTGGCCCAGGCGATTATTTCGTTGGTGGCTATCGCTTTAGTGGCAGCCCGAGCCATCAGCATCCTTAACTAACAGAGAGGTAGCCGCGGCGCTGGCTTATGAGCAGGGCGGCCGCGCCGGCAACTAAAGGCAGCCAGTAGCTAATCAGGCGGTACACCAGTACGGCGGCCAGCGCCGCGGCGCTATCCACTCGGTAGGCTACCAAACCGCCCACCAGGCCGGCTTCCACGCCGCCCAGTCCGCCTGGCGTCGGCGTTGCCGCTCCGATCGCCGTGCCAAAGCTAAAGACAATTAAAACAGCAATAAACGGCAGACTGATATGCATTGCCAGCACGCAAAACCACAAGCTTAGAACGTTGGCTAGCGTCAAGCTAATTGAGCAGACTAATGCCGCCAGTAATCGTCCGCGCCGGTGACGGTAGGCCAATAGCTGACGGCCAAACGACTTGATATCATTAAAAAAATGCGTCCGGTAGCTCAGGCCACGCCCATAAAAGACAACTCCTAGCACTATAACTGCTACCGCCAAGCCAACCGCTATTATTAAAATTTTACTGGGGTGACCGATTCGTAGGCCAGGTAGCCGGTCGTGCAGCGGTACCCACAAAACCGCCAGCAATAATAGGTTACCGATAATCCCTAGGCTATTATTCGCCGCTACTACGCTGGCCGCCTGGGCCCCGTTGTGGCCAGACCGGCGCAAATTAAGGTAATTGACGCTGATGCTGCCAATTCCAGCCGGCAGCAGACGGTTAACGAACATACCGGCCAATTGGATAAGTAAAGTCCGCGGATAAGACAGGCCATAGACTGCCAGCAAACAATAGTTGCCGGCGGCGGCCACATAGCTTAGACCCGTAAAGACCACGGCCGCCACCAGAGGACCAAGACTGGCGCCAGTGGTCAGCGACAGGCTATGGCGAAAGTTTCCTAACTGCGGGATAACGATATAAAAAATAATACCTGCCACCAACAGGACCAGCAGTTGCTGCCGTCCCGGTGTCAGCGACGTAGATCTTCGCGCCATAGATATTATTATACCCCTGTGTAGAAAATCTTACCCACCGGTGCTCCCGGATATGATTTAATGGCAAGATTGTTAGAGAATTGTATAATTTAACCATGCCGAGCATATCGAACCGCGCTTTGCCAAAGCCAAAAGACGCCAGCAGCCCAACGAGTTTGATCCTCGCGCGCTATGGCATATTGGCGGTTATATACCTTTTACTGATATTCCTGTTGCCTGGAAATCAGCAAATTATGCAGGAACATCGCCTAACTACCGCCGAATACCACATTCTTCAGCTGCTGGCGGGATTACCGTTAATGGCAGTCTGGTTTGTGGGCTTTTACGGTTATGCCAAGCTGGGAGAGTATAGCCGCTCTATACGTACCACGCCGGAAGCTGCTGGCTTTAGCCGCCTCACGCAGGGCTGCGCCTGGATAGCCTGGAGCTTGCCGATCCATTCTATTGTCAGCCTTATTGCCAGAGCGATTACCAATGCCGACCCCGGTTTCAGTCCGGCGGCCGTGGTGATTGGCAACTACGTGGACCTGCTATTCCCTGTGGTCGCCTTTAGCATGATCGGTATGGGATCGCGACAGCTTTTTGACCGCATGAAAGTGGCTTTGAGCGGTGCCAGCATACGGGCAATAACTCTGTTATTCCTGGCCGGCGGAGTCATTTATTGTTATTTAATCTTCCGGCAGTTCGCCGGCGCCAGCCTCGGCACGGCCGACAATCCATATCACCTACCGGTTTGGCTGGTGGTGCTAACGGTGATAGTACCCTATCTCTATGCTTGGTTCGTTGGTCTGCTGGCCGTATACGAACTGATAACTTACGGCAGGCACGTCCGCGGCGTCCTTTATCGCCAGGCCATGCACATGCTCGTAATCGGCTTATTCGCCATGATTCTGGGGTCTATCGCTTTTCAGTACTCTCGTTCGTTCCAGCCCTCTACGAGTCATCTGATACTTGGCAGTTATCTGTTGTTTGGCCTCATCTTCCAACTCATTAGCGGCCTTGGTTTCGTCATGATTGCCCTCGGTGCGATACGCCTAAAAAAAATTGAGGATGTATAAAGGGTTATGTCAGGCGCGGGTCGTAAGTCATTTTACAATCGAGTTGTCGAAGTAACACACGTTTATCTTGGGCCGGCAGCCGACCGTTTTATAGCCCGACAAGTCCAAAGCCACTTGCACAAGGCACCGGAAGAGCTGACCAAGGAAGATCTGCATAAATTGATTGATTGGATCAGGGTAGCCGTTTCGCTGTTGACCGATGATAGCGAAGTCGTTGAAGAGTACATCGTCCAGTTGGAAAAGTTAAGCTCGGACGATAAAGACGGCAAGCGCCGGCCAAGAGGCGCGCGATGACAAAGGCCAATAAAATTAAAAAAACTGATGCAGAAACGTCCGCTTTTGAGCAGGAGGCCAAGGCCGAGGCATTATTCCATAGTATCGGCGACGGCGCCATCACCACTGACGAGTTCGGCCGGATTACCCGTATCAATCAGGCGGGCCGGCGAATTTTGGGGTATACGAAAAGTGAACTCATAGGAGAGTGGTTTCCCAAAAAAATTATCATGGTTGACGCCGAGAACCGTGTGACCAATATGATTGACCGGCCTATTACCAAAGCATTTCTAACCGGTAAACCGATATTCCAGAAATCCTATTATCGCCGTAAAAACGGACAGAAAATCCCGGTCGCCATCAATGTTTCACCGATAGTGGACAGTAGCCGGCCGTTGGGCGCGATCGAGGTTTTCCGAGATATTAGCATCGAGGAAGAGGTCGACAGGATTAAAAGTGAGTTCATATCGCTGGCCTCACACCAGTTGCGAACGCCGCTGTCGTCCATCAAAACTTACTCGCATATGCTCAAAGACGGCTACATGGGAGAAGTCAGCAAAGCCCAGTCCGGAGCCCTGCAGACTATCGTCGAAGCCGCTGACCGCATGAATGAGCTTATTAGCACACTGCTAAACATCACGCGTATGGAGAGCGGCGCGGTAGCCGCGACCGTGCGCAGTATCCGGATTGACACGCTGGTACGTGACGTCGTGAAAGAGCTATCGGTGCCAGCCGCCGCCAAAAAACTTGATGTGACCGTAGCTATAACCGGGCGCCATTCCAAAAATATCCGTACGGACCGGGCGATACTCAAAGAGGTACTGACCAATCTGGTCTCCAATGCTGTGAAGTACACGCCAAAGAACGGCACTGTCAGTGTTATGGTCCGGCTTAGAAGCGATCATGTGCTGATCCAGGTCAGCGATACCGGCTGGGGCATTCCTAAATATTCCCAGGACCAAATATTCAGCAAGTTCTTCCGCGCCGAGAATATTGTCCGCCGCGAAACAACCGGCACCGGCTTAGGGCTGTATTTAGTAAAAGGCTTAGTCGATGCCATCAATGGCCGGATCTGGTTTGAGAGCCAAGAAGGCAAAGGCACGGACTTCTTTTTGAGTTTACCGCGCTCGAAGAACCAATCAACCGGCCTTCGGCTGTCTAACCGGCTGTGAAAAATAATACCCTGCACAGAATTTGGTATGGTATAAATGATAGGGAAGATAAGAGTATAAGATGAGGTAATCAGTGGCACGCATTTTAGTAGTAGAGGATGACCGTGACCTAAACAACGCCTATTGCGTTATCCTTCGCAACGAAGGCCATGAGGTCGCCACCGCGCATGACGGCAAACAAGCCCTTAGCCAGCTACAGAAGTTTACTCCCGATTTGATACTGCTTGATCTGCTTATGCCGGTAATGGGGGGGCTGGAATTCTTACAGCATTACGACTTGCTGCATGACCACCGTGGCGTAAAGGTGTTGATTTTTACCAATATGGAAAACTCACCGGAGGTGGAAGAAGCTTACAAGCTTGGCGCTGACCGCTGTATTATCAAGTCTTGGACGGCGCCGCATAACCTCGCTAAGGTAGTATCTGACAGTTTGAACAGCGACGACAGCGAGAATCTGCCACCCAGCAAATCAAAAAAAGACAAAAAAACTAAAGGCCGTGCCAAAACTAAAGCTAAAGCGTAATTTGGACGTCGGAGATGTACTGGTCATTTAGCAGGCGCATCAGGGCGGCCAAGTCCAAATGGTACGGCTTATGTTTGTCGTAGGTAATAACACCGCGGCGTTTTAATTTGTTGAGCTCAGTGGCTGCCGTCTCACGGGTCAGTCCCGTAAGGTTGGCAAAATCCTGGTGTGTTAAATCAAGCTCGATTTCTACTATTTGCGGCGTAATTTTATGGCCATGACTCAGTGCCAGGTAGTGCAGGGTGTATAGCAATTTATCGCTGGCCCTGGAGTGCTGCAGGGCATTTAATCGCATTGATTGCCCTAGTTCATCCGTCAGATAACGGTTCAGTTCCTGGTATAAGAGTTCGGGATGGCTCTTAATAAAAGTCACGAATTCCTCGCGCCGGATGGCGTAGAGGCTGACTACAGGTGTAAAAGCTTCGTAATAATAAATGGCGTTGGGCATTTTGCCATAGACCCAGGCACCCGGAAAGACCGCGTCCACGGCATAGAAATCAACTGGCTTTTCGTCGCCGCCAACACTTAAGTTATAGGCTTTGACAACTCCGCTTTTAACCACAAATGCCGCTCGCGGCGCTTCCCCCTGGAAAATAACAATTTCGCCCTTTTTAAAGGTTCGGACAGGGTGTTTTTCCAGAAAAGCCTGGAAACGTTTGTCAGCGATGTCATTGGCCATGCGTCTACATATATTACCACCGCACGGCATGACTGAACAGTTGCCGCCGCGCTAGTTGCCGGAAGACGTATTAGCCGCCTGGTCGGCGCCCAGCAAAATAATAAAATCGGCGTCATACATATTCCCATAAGGATTGGTGGCAGTAAAGTGGCTGCCAAACAGTTGGGTCAGTTGTTTCTTGGTGGATGGTTTCTTCCCGTCCGAAACATCGATAATCGTAGTTGTAGCCTGGTCAGCCTGGGCATCGCCAATACCAGTCACGTTGAGACCTTTTACTTTCAATTTGGTGCGCTCCTGCGATGCCAAACCGGATACGCCGGTGGCATTTAAGACAACTACACTGGCGTTTTCACGGACTACGGGGTTAGATGATGTCTGTTGTTGCACAAAAGCTTGGATAGCGCTGAAATCATCAGCACCAGCCGCTGGAATAAGCGCTGATTCGCCGTCAGCCGTAGTGTAGCTGGTGAGCAGGTTTTTACCGTTGGCATCACTCAGGCTGAGTGATTTGATATTCTTGGAATTAATCACCTTAACGAGGTCGTACAAACGGTGGACTTCCGGTAATTTCATATCCGTCTTAACATTGCCGCCGACAGCATCGAATAAGCCAGTCAACTTGGCTGGATTGGCAATTACGCCGGTAGTTGTCGCTTTGTTCTTGAGGTCAACCAGCAGGTCACGCTGATCCTGGGTGCGTTGAAAGTCACTGTTGCCAAACCCATAGGCGCCATAGGCATCGCCGCGGGCCCGCGCCAAGTCCAGCGCCTGTTCGCCATTAAGCTTGTGGGTGCCATTCGTCAGCCTCACAAGCGGCCCGTGCGTTTTGTAGTCAATACTGGGGTCGTACAAGCCTCGCGGATCATTGCTATGGACATTAAAGTCCACGCCGCCGACAGCGTTGACCGAGTCGCGTAGCGCGCTGTAATTGACCAGCGCGTAATAATCAATGGGGATACTAAAATTCTCCCGTACGACCTTTTCCAACAATCCCATACCACCTTTTGGATAGCCTGATTCGCTAAAGTTATCTTCTTGGCCAACTGAATACGCCGCATTAATTTTCTGATGCCCGCCGCCGGGAATATCAACCCATAGGTCGCGCGGAATGCTCATTAGGAACGCCGTGTGGTTGCGGGTGTCGATGCTGACTATCATGATAGAGTCGGTCAGAGTAGCACCGTCGTGACCGGGATCGTCCGCTGAATTACCAGCTAGCAAAATGTTCACCCGGCCGCGGTCTTCGCCTCTCAGCTTGGTAGTGTGCAAAGCGCCAAAAATGCTGCCGCCAAACAGCTTATAGGCGTTATAAAGGAACTTGGCGCCCACAAAGAGCCCCACCAGGGCCGCCAGGATAGCCAACGTAATGATGCCTCGCTTGAGTGCCCGACGGTTAAAAATCCGCCGTCCGCGATTGGCTTTCGCGCCCGGCCGTTTAGCAGCCTGACGGGACTTGCCAATAGCTTCAGCTTGATAGGTAGGCAGCGTCATGCCAACCCCAGGGAAATCTTTGGCCTGCCGCCTGGCCACAATAATATCCTGGCCAGGCCGCGGTCTGGCGGATCCGTTTATAGGCGGTATACGATGTGGCTTTTTCGGTGGCATTGAGATTGTGCTTCATTATAACGGTTTCGCTTCTTCCATGCGAGTGTTTTTGAACACCCAAAGAGAGTATGTGAGCTAACTGAGAGCCCGCTTAGAGAAAGAGGCATCTTCAGCGCCAGATATCGTATACTATATACAACTGAACTTATGAAATTAGTTGTCCAAATCCCATGCCTGAACGAAGAAGCGACTTTGCCGCTGGTTTTAGAGAGCGTTCCAAAAAAAATCCCTGGTATAGATGAGATTGAAATTTTAATTATCGACGATGGCTCTACCGACGACACGGTGAAGGTCGCGCGGGACCACAACGTAAAGCAATTTGTCCGCCACGCCCGCAACCAAGGTCTGGGCCGCTCGTTCCACGACGGCGTAATGCGGGCGCTTGAACTCGGCGCCGATATAGTAGTCAACACCGACGGCGACAACCAATATCCGCAAGACCGTATCGGCGACTTGGTGCAGCCTATCCTTAAAGAGCAGGCCGATATTGTTATCGCCGACCGCCAGACGCATAAGATCGCCCACTTTTCCTGGTTCAAAAAGCTACTACAACGCTTGGGCAGCGCCGTAGTCAACAAAGCCGCCGGCACGCGGCTGCCGGACGCCGCTAGCGGCTTCCGGGCCTATAGCCGCGAATCACTGATCCGCCTCAATACCATCACCCGTTTCAGCTACTGTACGGAAACCATTATCCAGGCCGGCAACAAGGGCCTGCATATCGAATCGGTTGAGGTCGACACCAACCCCAAACTACGTGACTCGCGCCTGTTTAAAAACACCTGGGAGCATGTGCTCAAATCCGGCGTCACCATAATCCGCGCCTTTATCATGTACAAACCGTACATGCTATTCGGCTGGGCGGCGCTGATCCTGTTCGTATTAGGCCTGATACCATTCGCTCGGTTCATCATCTTCAGTCTGCGCGACGGCTCCACCGCCGGCCATATCCAATCGTTACTGGTGGGTTCGCTACTAATGATTACTGCCATCCTGTGCGTAGCCCTGAACGTCATCGCCGACCTGATCCGCATCAACCGTATCCTGATAGAAGACAACCTCGAACAAACCAAACGCCAGCGCTTCGGAAGCTAGCCCGAGGAGACTCTAGCGCTTAACCATGTCCTCTAGCATACGTGGCCTGGGCGGTCGCTAAGCCCCCCAAAAGCCTTCTCTTGAGTGGTTTGCCTATGACTTTCGCAGCGGCCGCAAGTCTGTCGTACCTCAGAGCTCTTCCGTGCCAGCGCTCATATTTCATGGCCTCATCGAGCTTCTCAACAAGTTCGGCATTCCTTTCAGGCACACGGTCTTGGTCGTCCAAGACCAGTAGATTATAAGCTTCTGTTACGAGTTCTGCTTTGCCGTGGGCCACCGAACCGACAAATAAGCTTTGCAACTGATCCTTGATGCTGGCAACACCATTATCTTCATACAGATCCGTAAAATATCTCACCCCTTTAATTTTACAGTCGGCAGCTTCTAGTTGCTCTACGATTTCCGGTCCGATGTGCAAGGGCTCAAGTTGCAT
>DASSHG010000009.1:0-276746 GCA_035692985.1 Saccharimonadales bacterium (SeqCode) | reverse complement strand
ACAATTAAACTTCGTAGCCCGCGCCAGCGGCAAAGGTCCGGTGGCATACCGGACCAATCAAGAAGAACAAGAGGAGAATCAAGAGGATAATCATGCCCAAACTGAAGACGCATAGCGGCACCAAGGACCGCGTCCGGATTACCAAGAATGGCAAAGTACGTGCCGGCCACCCCAACATGAATCACTTTCTACGTAAGAAACGCGGCGGCCGCAAGCGCGCGCTGACCGGCCTGACGACTCGAACCGGCCGGGCGGCCCGCAATGTTAAACGGAGCTTAGGAGTATAATTTTATGCGTGTAAAAAGAGGCGTCACCGCCCACAAACGACACAACAAGATCCGCAAGGCCACCAAAGGCATGTCGCGCCCCCACAGGGTCAGTCCGCGCCGCGGCAAGCAGGCTATCACTAAATCGCTGGTCTACGCCACCCGCGACCGCAAGAATCGCAAGCGCACCTTCCGCCAGCTGTGGAATGCCCGCATCAACGCCGCCGCCCGCCTAAACGGCACTACTTACAGCAAGTTAATTGCCGGCCTGAAAGCCACTAACGTAGAGCTGGACCGCAAAATCCTGGCCGAACTGGCCGTCAACCAGCCAAAAGCTTTCACCGAAGTTGTCAAAGCCGCCAAACAATAGTATTAGTATTTACTAGTTAGGTCATCGTGAAGCCGCGATAGCTTGGTGGCCTATATCTTGGCGGTATTGCATACCCTTAAAAGATATCTCATCACCTATAGCTGAATAGACTCTGCCAGCGGCTTCAGCAGGTGTATCTCCCAGACTGGTCGGATAAAGCACCCTGCCGCCCACCGTGAATATCCGGCCACCGTCATCATAGCGATACTGCGTGGCGCCATGATAAACCTTAAGGTCCGAACTTCCATTTACGCTATAAACAGGGTCATTCGTTTTAGGATTGTCGGGGTATCCTTCAGCGGCCAAGCAAACGCTCAAGGCGAATTGGCCAGAACGCCGAGCCGTACTAATCTTGTCGCCTTCCAGCTGGCCATGGGCAGCCATCCGTAAAAGCTCCGGCACATCTACGCCGGCATCCTGTAATAACGGCACGATAACCTGGGTTTCAGGATCACCTGGACGAACGTTATATTCTAAGACTACGGGGTCTCCGTCAAACTCATCAGCCAGCATAAATCCGATATATAAAAAGCCTGGTGAGTTAATCCCCTCCCTGTTTAAGCCGTTCAAGGTATTATCTAGCGCTTCATACATCAATCCTGTTTGCCGGTCGTCCAATATACCCGGTGATACCGGCGAATACGATCCCATACCTCCGGTGTTAGGCCCTTTATCCCCATCTAGTAAACGCTTGTAATCTTGGGCTAGACCCAAGACATGGGCTTTTTTGCCATCCAAAAGAGCTATCATGGATACTTCTTCACCGTGCAAACAGTCTTGAAAATTAATGATTTGGCCCGCCTCGCCAAACATCGTTCCGCTCATCATACCGGTTACAATTTGTTGCGCTTCTGGACGGTTTTTGGGCAGTTTAACACCTTTGCCGGCGGCTACGCCGTCCGCTTTGATCACGTATTCTCGGGCCTTTCGGGAGTTGACATATTTTTCCGCTTCTTCCAAGCTGGCGGTAACCAAGGTATCTGGATGGGGTACTCCGTACCTCTGCATAAAACCAGTGGCAAATGACTTGCTGCCCTCTAAACGAGCCATTGCTGAGCTGGCGCCTACTGTCGGCACGCCTTCAGCCCGGAAGCCGTCAGCCAAACCAGCTAACAGCGGCTGTTCTGGGCCAATCACGGCCAGTTCTATGTCGTTTTGACGGGCTGCGGATATAATAAAACGTCCCTGCTGGAGATCCAGGTCAGTACCGAGTCGTTCCATACCGGCATTGGCGTGGCTAAAGAATAATTCCGCGTCCTGCGCATGGCAGGCTACTGCCAAAGCATGTTCGCGGCCGCCACTCCCGACTATCATGGTTTTCACATTCTTACTCTAAAGTGTTCGGAGATAACCTGCAAGCATAAGCAAAAACCCGCCAGCGGGTGGCGGGCGGGTTCTTGGTTGGCCAGATTATCTGTAAGCCGGGTTTTGTCATAGCCGCGCCTAAGCGCGGCCGAGCTGATCATCTATCTAGGTCTGCCGTTGCCGGCAAACTCGAGCGGTTCTACTGATGAAACCTTAGCGGGAAGCTTTGAGCTTTAGGCTCAAAGGATCCATCTCCTTGCAGCAGACAGGGTTTACCACTTTATATCATCACTGATATAAATTGTAGGCTCTTACCCTACTCTTTTCACCTTTTCCGCTTGTGTTAAACTCACGGTAGTATAGTTTCTGTGGCACTTTCCCTAGGCTTGCGCCCGGTCGCCGTTAGCGACTGCCCCTCCCTATGCTGCCCGGACTTTCCTCGTACGCCGCCTGGCGCACGCGATCAGCCAATAATCTGGCCTCTGTCATTATAGCATAAACGTTGTAGGTTTGTCACTGGCTGAGGTGGTCGTCCAGGGCGCGGTTTACCGCCGCGTCGGCCAGCTTGTTGAGTTCGCGCGGTACATGATTAAATTCGATTTTTTTGAAACCTTTTGCCAGCTGCTTGATAGCATCGTGCAACGGCCACAGATCGCGGTTTTTCACCTTGAAGATGCCTTTCATCTGATTGATCACCAGTAGGCTGTCCATATAAACCTGGACCTCTTGCACGCCCATCTTCTTGCACTCTTCCAGCGCCAGTTTCAAAGAGGTGTATTCGGCCTGGTTGTTAGTAGTCACGCCCAGGTAGATGCCCTTATCGACCAACACATTGTCCTCCATGTCCAGCACCACGAAACCGCTGGCCGACGGACCGGGATTGCCGCGCGAACCGCCATCGGAGAAGATTTTAACCTTTTCGGGGTGGGCCCGCGGCTCCACGGCGGCCGCTTGCTCCGGCGCGTGGCCGGCGGCCACGCTATCGATCGCTTCGGCCAGTTCACGGTCTTTCTCGGTGATTTTTTTGCCGCCCTCGTGCGTGATCAGCCAGATTTGCACCACATTCCATTCGTTCTCCCAGCGTGGATGATGCTGAAATTCCTCAGCCAGCTCGGCCACCTGGTTCATAAAAAGCCAAGCCTGTTTGAAATTTTCGAAATTGAACTGTTTGTACAGCCCGTGTTTGGTTTCTTTCCACATCTAACCTACATCTTATCATGATTTATGTGTCTATAATTAACGGTATGCGACGTTATCTAACTTGGGAAAGATGGCAATTCTTGTATGTAGTGCTTAGCCTCAGCTGGCTGCTTGGGCCAAGCCTGAACCACAGTCTTTCTACCAAAATTACCTTTATTAGCCAGTACGAAGATGCCGGACAGCCGTGGTCCTGGCTGTTTAGATTATGCGATGTCTTCGCGGCGCTGGTGCTAGGTTTGGCCGTATGGATTATAGTCCGGCGGAAACACGATGCCGCGCCAGCGCCTGGACTGTATACACCAAGCCTGGTTTTACTAGGCATCATCGCGCTCGGCTCACTGATTGACGTTGTTTTTCCTTCATCGGGCGTGACACGGGTGGTGCACTCCGGCGAATCGGTCGTTACGACCCTGTCCCTAGTAATTTTGAGCGCCATCTGGGCCTTTAAAAAAGTACCCTGGGCCAGAACCGTCTTGCTGATCCAGCTGCTTTGGGTCATCATCTTCATCATCGGGCAGTTGACCACCGAGACCGGCAATACACTACTACAATTTACGTATGAGATAGCAGTGACTGTGTGGGTGGCTAGCATCGTGCCGAGCCTGACCGGCGAAACTTTGCGGAACGCCGCGGCCAGCCGGCGGCGTATCATCGTACATCTTATTACTGCTTGGATATTCCTGGGCGGCTTCATAGCTGTCATGAGCGCCATCCGGAACGTTGAGGAAATTAGCAAATTGAGTTCCGCTTACTTCGGTAATAATACCGCCTGGTTCAGTCAGCACGGCGTCGCGGTCGGCATCGTTTTGATGTATATCAGCCGTCACTTATGGCGCGGTGAATACCGGGCTTGGCAGCTGGCCTCGTTGCTGCTATGGCTAGAGACATTGAAATACGCGGTGATAGTGCCCAATAGCTTGCTGGTTCTACTGTACGGCCTGACCGCGGCCGGGCTGTTTATGCGGCGTGGCATGTTCGATCGGTTGACATCCGTCGAAGAGCTTAGGGAACGGCTGAAAAAGCTGGCTGTGGTAGTTCTGGCCGCGGTGATCGCGCTGTGTATCGGCATAATCGCTTTCCGGTTCAAGCATCATCAGGATATAGATACTTTGAATATAAATATCAGCCATTTCGCGCGGCATCTTTTCTTATTCGACATCGTGAACGATCTGGGGCCGCTGCCGCACCGCCTATTGGGGCAGGTACTGAATGTTGCCGGCTTAACGCTGCTACTGGCCGTGCTGGTATCGTTGTTCAGACCGCAGAAACCGTTGCTCAAGCCGGCTAATGAGCAAGACCGGCAACAGTTATTAGCGCTTTTGGAGAAAGGCAGTAACTCCAGCGAAGATTATTTTAAATTCTGGCCCCAGCCCAAGAGCTACTGGTGGAGCGCCGATCATAGCTCGGTGGTCGCGTACCGCGTGGCCGGCAATGTGGCGTTCGCGCTGGCTGACCCGGTGGCCCAGAACGCCGCTAGCCGCCAAGGGGCCCGGCAAGCATTCCTGGAACACTGCCGGAGCCGCGGCTGGCGGGCTTGCTTCCTGATGGTCCAGGACGGCCGCCAAGCCGATTATAAGAAAACCGGCTACAAGCTGTTCCGGATTGGTGCCAGCGCCATCGTTGATATCGATGAGTTTACTTCATATACGGTGCGCAAAAAATGGTGGCGCTGGGTGCTTAACAAAGCTCAAAAACAGGGGTGGCAATACGGGTTGGCGCGGCCGCCGCACAGCCCGCGGCTGATTTCCGATCTGCGCCGGGTTTCAGATAGCTGGCTGGAACGTCAGAATCACGTGGAGCGCGGCTTTGCTCTGGGCTACTTTGATGTTTCTTACTTGCAGACTTGCCGCTTGCATCTCTTGCGACGCGATGGCCGGGTAATCGCCTTTGCCACCGAACTGCCAACTTTTAATAGCCTGTCTGCGGCGACTATTGACCTGATGAGATTCCTGCCCGAATACGGCCACGCCATGCCAGCGCTGTTGGCCAATACCATCAGTCAGCTCCACAGCGAGGGCGCCAAACAAAAATTCGATCTGGGCTTTGTGCCGCTAGCCTCACCCACTGCCCGCACCGAGCAAGTCATTAAAATTCTCGGCCGGCTACTGATAAGCGAAGCTGTCTCGGCCCAGGGCCTTGAACAGTTCAAAAACAAATTCGCGCCGGCTTGGACGAACAATTACATCGCCTTTGACGGCGACTGGATTGACCTGCTGCACATCAGTCGTCAGCTGGATAATCTGCTACAGGTTTAACTAACACCTGGGCTAGTGTAAAATGACAGGATTGACGGGGTGTAGCGCAGTTGGTAGCGCGTACGGCTGGGGGCCGTGAGGTCGCAGGTTCAAGTCCTGTCACCCCGACCATATTGACATTTTTAAACCTTTGTGCTATTATCTAAGCACAATGCGTAGAAGCACAAAACAAAAAGAAGCATATGGCGAACTCATGCGCTCCAGTCAGGAGCCTTTGGCGCCAGGTGAGTCTTTGCCCATTCATGAGCTGCCGGAAGTCCAAAGAATGACACGTCAAGAGTTCCGCCGGCGTGTACCCCTGGTCAAACGCCTCGGCGAAACGGCTACGCGAATGATGCTGGCGCCTTCCTCAGGGGTTTGGGGCTACATATCGGGCATACCGAAAGATAATCCCGAAGCGATGAAAAAAGCTGCCGTAGAATACTCTAAAACAGGTGCCGGAAACTATGCAGCTTACTTAGCTGTGGGGAAATCACGTCTGCAGGAAACTAACGACAAGCACCGTGAAGCCGCCCGAGCTAAAGCGGTGGCAGACTTCCGCGAAGCACATCCGAATATCGCACTGAGTGAGACCGATCGCCATAAAAAATGGGAAGAACAGGAAGCGACCCGCAAATACTCAAATACTTTCTCACGTATAGTTAGGAAGTCTGATTACGCCATAGAGTACTTCAGCAAAGGTAGCGCATATTCGTTTGCGAAGTCTATTCCCCGCCGCTCAACCGGAACGCACGAAGGCTTCGACGGTAGTTATCAGGAGCTTGCCAAATCCACGCTTGGCGACGCCTTAAAGCATCAAAAAGAAGACGGTACGATACCCCTGCTTGGCATAGAAGCCGAAAAAATGCGTTTCGCGGCGCATGAGCATGCGGGCGACTCCTTAAGAGAAATCACGCGGGCCGAAACAAGCTACGTCGAAGGCGCCAGCACGGCTTTATGGCAGCTTGGGTTCGTAGAATTCGATAACGAACACGACGTAAAGTATGGCAAAGGGCAATTTAACCCCAGCATCGAGTGGGGACAAACTGAAAATCAACAGGGAACCACAGCCAGCATAGCCTTTAATCCGAATAATGAGCTCCATCAGATGTTAGTTACAGATGCCAGCACCTTCACAAACCCTCGAATTGAAGTAGATGTATTCAACGGTTCGGACCCCCGATCGGCAGGACGGATGGATTTGCGGGTCGTTGAAGCGGCCGAGCCAACTGTGGCCATAGCGGCGTAGATAATCATAAAAGCCGGGGCCGGGTTGATCACCTGGGATATCCCAAGTGGGTGCCCTCACTTGCCAGCCACGGCCGGCAAAAATATTGAGCTCCCTAATGATTAGTATTCAGATAATCATTCGCCCGGCAAATCCCGACTACTCTTATTATAACCTGTCGCTTAGCCCAAAAGAAACTGCATAAAGAAGTTTTCTATCCCCAGCAGCGGACCGGAAATGAACTGGAAAACCAGCAGGATGAAGATTAGGATACCCATAAAGCCGAAGCCTTCGATCTGGCGCATCAAGTCTTGCAGGGGTTCCGGCGCGAAAGCGTAGAGCAGGCGCGAGCCGTCCAGCGGCGGGAACGGAATCATGTTGAAGACGAAGAAGGCGATGTTGACCTGTACGAAAAGGATAAGCGCGTTGTAAAAATTCTGGCCAAAATCGAGACCCCAGCCATGGAAAACCAATGCCGCCAGCGCGGCCAACACCAAGTTGGTCACTGGCCCAGCCACACCGACCAGCGCCATGCCAAATTCACCGTAACGGAGGCGGCTCGGATCAAACGGCACCGGTTTGGCAGCGAAAATCGGCGGTAAACCAACGATTATCAGCACCATCGGTAACGCAACCGTTGTTACTACATCAACATGTTTCAGCGGGTTGAGCGTTAAGCGACCCTCTTCCAGGGCAGTCGGATCACCCAGCCAATGCGCCACGAATCCGTGCGTCGCCTCGTGGATAGCCATCGATATAATTATCGACACTAAGACGACTACCAGCCCAAAACCGGATAAACCGCTAAACATTACGCTCTAGTATATCAGAGGAGCGACTGCGTTGACTTGAGAAGTCTTTTCGGCTACAATAACACCTTATGCAGAAGTGTGATATCACCGGTAAAGGCAAACAGTACGGCCACAACGTGAGCTTCAGCCAGCGCCATACCAAAAAAGTCTGGAAACCGAATCTTCAGAAGAAAACCATGGTAATCGATGGCAAAAAAGTCACTATGAAACTCAGCACCCAAGCCATCCGCACTCTTAAGAAAAAGGGCTTGCTAGATCCTAAGAACGCTCCAAAACAACCAGCTGCGTAACATCGGTCAGTTCGGTAGGTTTAAGGCGCAGCTTGACGACGGTTTCCGTCGGCTCCATGGCTAATTCTTTCAAGGCGGCGGCTAAATCCTGCTGCGGTACCGGAAATTTCAAGGATTTATCGGCATAATGGGTCGGGATGACCAGTTTAGGCTCGATAGCTTTTATCAGTTTGAGCGCGCCGACCGGATCGACGGTGTAGCCGTTACCGCCAACCGGTACGACCAGCACATCAACCATGCCAATCGCCTCCAGCTGAGCCTCGCTGAGTTCAGGGTAAATATGGCCCGTAACCAGAGCGCTGTGCTCACCGATAACCAGCTTGAACATGGTGGAGTTTTTACCTGCTTCATCGGTGTGGTTGCGGGCGCCGATGCCGATAATGGAAATGTCCGCCACCTCATATTCGCCGGGGCCATCCAGCACCAGCCGGGCCGCCGGTTTTTCGGCCGCCACGGAAGTAAAAAGCGCCACATCTTCGGGTTTAGTGACCGGTTTGCCGCTTAGCGCCGCCAGATTATCATCAATTATTACGCGCGTTCCCTTATGGCTGACACTTACGCAATTCGCACCGTAAAACTGTAGATCCATGTTACTCCTTTTAACTTAACAGGTTGTGTTCGTCAACCAAGATTTGTTTTTTAGCCTGCTCGATTGCCACCGCGAACCGGTCTTTTATGGCCTGTCGATACTGGAATTCAGACAGCTTCATCACGGCGTAGCGAATGCTTTTGCCCTCCTGCGCCTCTAGTCCATCGACATATTTTTGCAGGGCATTGCGGTTAACGTCGCCGATTACTAGCAGGTCGATGCCGGCGCTTTCGTCGCGGGTAAACTGACCGGTATAGATCGCTAACTCGATATGGCCGACGGACTGCAGATCGGCCACCGCCGGCTCGTCAGCTGTGTCATCAGCCTTAGTTTTCTTGGCCGTCTTCTTCACGCCGCCGCCGAAGATCTCCTGCAACGGCTTATAATACTCGAACTTCTGGTTAACCTCATAGTAAAGTTTGTTGTTAGTGTTTTCAGACACGATGATGCCAATACTGAGCAAATTACTGAGTTCACGGCGTACCGAGTTGATCTGCTCGTCGATCTTGCGCGTAATTTCGCGCACATAAAACGAGCGGTTGGGATTGCTGTAAAACAGCTGCAACAGCTTGACCCGTGTCTTTGACCCAAAGAGTTGCTCAATCATGTTTCCATTGTATCAAAAGATGGTTCAATCCGGAATTAGTCGTTCAAAAATGTTGTCACAAGTTCTACAACATTTGATTGTTTTACAGGGGTGGAAACCCACTGAATACTTTTATTTCTCTTAAACCAGGTGCGCTGGCGTTTGGCTAGATCCAGCGTCGCTTTAATGATTTTTTGACGGGTTTCAGGCAGTGTTTGAGAGCCGGTAAAGTACTCGTGCCACTGTGCGTATCCCACGCCTTTTAATGCTTCACATTTCCAACCGTACTGCTCCGCCAGATGACGCACTTCGCTTTCCAGGCCGGCTTCCAGCATGGCGTCCGTGCGGGCGGTAATTTTTTGTTTCAACTGGTCGTCCTCCGGTTTCAGGCCAATAATAAGCGTGTTCGGACGCAGCTCCTGCTTGGCCGGCTTGGCGCCGCCGGTCTCAATCAATCGGATTAGCCGCCGCTTGTTGCGCTGATCTACATCACCGAGGTCAATGCCCCGCTTATCGATCTCTGCCAGCAACTCCGGCGCACTCATAGCATTCAGCTCTTCCCTCTCACCTCTGTCGCCAGCTGGCAAAAAGCCGTAATCATAGAGCACGCTGTCTATATATAGGCCCGTGCCGCCAACCATGATTGGTATTTTACCCCTTCCGGATACATCCTCGATCGCTGCCAGCGCCAGCTCTTTGAAGACCGCCGCCGAAAAATCCTCGCACGGCGCCACCACATCCAACAGATGGTGCGGCACCAGCGCTTGTTCAGCCGCGCTGGGCTTGGCCGTACCAATATTGACCTCACGACGCACCGTCCAGGAGTCCGCGCAAACAATTTCGCCATCGAGCTGTCGTGCCAACCTCAACGCCAACGCCGATTTCCCCGACGCCGTTTCGCCAATTATTACCAACAGCTTAGGTGTTTTCACTACTGCAGTATACCCTAGCGCCTGGTGGAGGTACCGGGAATCGAACCCGGCTAGCCTAAGCCGCAAACTTAAGCCGCGGCGCCAGCCTGTACCCCCGAACGGATTACCATTCACCAGGCAAAGACCATACTAGCCAAAAGCAGATTAAATAACTCTTAAATTTAAGGTTTTTGTGGTTGACCCCTGAAAACTTTTTCGTTAGAGTTAATTTATCGGTTGGGCTTGGAGCCTTATTAGGCTCTCTCACGGGATCGCAGCCAAGCCCAACCAAGATCGGGCCTGGAACCTTATTAGGTTTACTCACGAGGCCGCAGACAGGCCGGATCCAAAAAGTAGCTCAAACCGGGCTACTTTTTGACTTTTTTACACCTATTTTTTCGGCGGCCACCAGATAAGCTCATCTACCGCCACCCTGTAATCATCAGAAACCTCAACCCCCTCACCCTCCAAAACCTGCTTATGTCCGCGCCGCCCGCCTGGATAACCAGCCGCCAGACCGCCAGACTTATTGACCACTCTTTGCCACGGCAAATCCGGATTGCCAAAGTGCGCGATGCCGCCGACAATCCGGGCTGCCCGCGGCTGTCCGCACAGCGCCGCTATCTGTCCATACGTCATCACCCTGCCGCGAGGTATCTGCGCCACCAACGTTTCCACCTGTTTCCGGAACCCGGCCTCAGCCATGCAAGGAAGTCTTATGGACACGCGATTTGGCCTCGTGGGCCACGGTCTTCAGGAATTGTTCCACGCCGACCGCTGCCGGTTCATCCTGCACTGCCATATCTTTCCGGATCCGCGGCACCACCTCGCCGCCAGCGATCTCCTTTTCGCCAATCACCATCGTGTACGGCACTTTGCCTATCTCAGCCGCGCGAATTTTCTTGCCGACTGATTCGTTGGAATCATCTACTTCCACGCGCAAGCCCAGCTCACGTGCCTGGTCTGCCAACTTTTTGGCAAACGCCGTGATCGGACCTTCCTGATTCACCGTAATCACCCTGATTTGCTCCGGCGCCAGCCAAACCGGGAACCGGCCAGCCGTATGCTCGATATAAACAGCCAAAAACCGCTCGAACGAGCCCAGCAGAGCCTTATGAATCATCACCGGCCGCTGTTCAGAGCCATCGGCCGCCACATACGCCAGGCCGAAACG
Source organism: Saccharimonadales bacterium (SeqCode) (assembly GCA_035692985.1). Lineage (GTDB taxonomy): Bacteria > Patescibacteriota > Saccharimonadia > Saccharimonadales > UBA4665 > JARIHC01. Next base: position 265,781 of record DASSHG010000009.1, on the reverse strand, counting down.
CTCCGGCTGGACAAAATCCAGCTGCTGGGTGGCGCACTGCCACTCCCGCCCCAGCGCGTCTGTAACCATAATATCTATCTTGGGCCCATAAAAAGCCGCCTCGCCGGTCTCCACGAAGTAATCAATCCCCAGTTTCTTAGCCACATCTTCGATAATTACCTGTGCTTTCTCCCAATCTGCCGGATCGCCCAGGTAAGCGTCCGAGTCGTCGCGGAATGACAGGCGCGCTCGGAACTTCATATCCAGCACTCCGTACATATCCTTGATCATGTTCATGATTGAGGTAAATTCGGCCTCGATCTGCTCCAGCATGCAAAAAACATGCGCGTCATCTATAGAAATAGCCCGCACCCGCGACAAGCCATTCAGTTCGCCTTTTTTTTCATCGCGATATTGCACCGTCGACTCCATATAACGGATGGGCAGTTCGCGATAACTGCGCGGCCGCGCCGCGTAAATCTGGATATGATGCGGGCAATTCATGGGCTTGAGCACAAACTGGTCGGAGGTTTCCTGGCTCTTCACCAAAAACAGCTCCTCACCGAACTTATCCCAGTGGCCGGACCGTTCATAAAGCGCCTGTTTGGTGATATGCGGAATTGCCACCTTTTGGAAACCGCCGGCCCGCTGCAATTCCTCAGAAAAGCCCAGTAGCTGATCGCGCAGGACCGTGCCGCGCGGCGTGAACAGCGGCAAGCCGGAGCCCACCATATCTGAAAATACAAATAGATCGAGTTCCTGGCCCAACCGCCGGTGGTCGCGCTTTTTGGCCTCCTCTAGCATATTCAGATGCTGGCGCAGCTCCTTGTCGGTTGCAAACGCCGCCCCGTATAGCCGCTGCATCTGCGGATTCTTCTCATTTCCGCGCCAATACGCTCCGCTCACGCGCAACAGCTTAAACGCCCCCACCTTCCCCGTTGATTCAACGTGTGGCCCGCGGCACAGGTCGATAAAATCGCCGTTCTTATAAAAAGACACCTGGTCGACAGCCGCGTCGCCGCCAGAAATCGTGCCCATCTCCGCCGCGTCCAAATCTTTGGCCACGGTCGTACCGGAGCGCTTCAGATCGTTCAACAACTCCTCTTTATAGGGCTGGCCGGATTCTTTGGCCCAGGCAATCGCCTCGTCCACCGCTTTCTCCTGCCGCTCAAATGGCTGATCATCACCGATAATCTTGGCCATCTCAGCCTCGATCTTGCCAAAATCCTCCTCCGAGAGCTTGGCCTCGCCCAGATCGATATCGTAATAAAAACCGTCCGCCACCGCCGGCCCGACCCCAAACTTGGCCTCCGGCCACAACTTCTGCACCGCCGCCGCCATAATATGCGCCAAACTGTGCCGCATCGCCCCTAATTGGTCGTTTTGTTCCGCCATACTGCTTAACATCTTATCATTTTCTAAAACAACAGATAAACAAAAAACGGTTGATAGCTCTCGCAAATGCCATCAACCGCTCTGCTCGTTCTGGCGAGCTGCAAAACAGTCTCGACAAAACTTCACCTGTGAAGAGTATCTTAGCAGGACTAGCCATATAAGGCTAGCCTTTTATGCTGTAATTCTAACAGCCGGTCTGGGGAAAAACATATGCGTTTTATATCATGGATGGTGTTAGAGAGGTTTAAGTATTGTGTTTTGATCGTCGGATTGCTATGATTACCTCTGTATTTAGGGCGATTAGCTCATTTGGCTAGAGCGCCGCATTGACGTTGCGGAGGTGAGAGGTTCGAATCCTCTATCGCCCACCATATTGTATTTTTATACTATTTATGTTAATATAGCATTATGGCTCTTGAAGACCATCAAGATCAAATGATTATCACCCCTGATTATGCCCTTTCTCGAGAAATCAGGGAATCAGGCACTGATATTAAAGTAAGCACTGCTTTTGGTATTGGCGCGGCTGCCGTAGCTGCAACTATAGGACTTGATATCTTTTCCCGCATTACCGGCAACCATACCCCTATTACACCTGTGGGCGGTAACTTTACTGATAGCATAGGTCCTGCGTGGCTGCTTGATCCTTTGGCAACGGCCGCCGTAGTTACTGGCGGCCTGCGCGCGGGAGCCTCGTCAATCTCGCTGCGGCGGGAGCGCAAGGCACTTAAGCAAGAAGAGCGAGTCAAGAAAAATAGGTCGGCCGGGCATTATCAGCAAAACCAAGCCCTGTATCTGGAGTCAGCCCTGCAAGAGGCCCATGCGGCGGGCATTGAAATTGAAACTTAACAAATTTCATCTTGATCTCTGTTACTTCATTAAATAGTTGGTCGTAGAGGGCTTGACCGGACTTGATCTTTTTGATAGGCTTATTCGGTTAAACAAGGAAGTTTTGGTATTAAACGACGCAGTCCCTTAGATGCGTTTGAAATGTTTTACGAAGAACTCGTTTCTTCCAAACCGAACAAACGTATCCGCCGACAACGCGCCTTTACCACAACCGCCAAATAATTGGCTTTTGTAAGGTCGCACAATCTGCCCGGCTCATTCCGATGGGCCGGGCTTTAGATTTTATCCACGATTTTCGCGCAAGTTATCCACTAGCATTTTCCATAGCGTTATGACAATATGTTGACATGGTTTGTGTACAATGCGGCGGCCAGACGCGCGTAATTAACTCGCGGCACCAACGGCGGGCCAACCAGGTGTGGCGCCGGCGGCAATGCCGGAATCCCCAGTGCGGCGCGGTTTTTACCAGCGAGGAGACGGCTGCCTACAACGCCGCCTGGGCCGTTCAGGGCCCTTCTGGCAAGCTCGCACCCTTTTCGCGCGATAAGCTGCTGTTGAGCCTCTATAAAAGCCTGGAGCACCGCTCCACCGCCGTGGCTGATGCCGGCGGACTGGCTGATACTGTTATTAAGCGCTTGTCCGGGGCTGTCACTGATGGGGTTATAGAGAGTCAGGCGATCGTGCATGCTGCCCAGGTAGCTCTAAACAGGTTTGATAAAGCGGCCAGCACCCACTACTCGGCCTTTCACCCAAAACATAATTAATGGCGGCGCAGATGTAGACGGCGTCTGGATTTTTTGGCTCTGCCGGGATCGGCCTTGGTTGTGACTTTGCGGCCGCTGGCCGTGACGGTGGCTTTTTCGGTTACATCGAACTTGCTGAGGTACCATTTAAACATCAGGCGGGTTTGCGAGTTGAAGGCCGCCAAACAGCCGAAAGCGATGCCGGTTACCGGTAAAAGCACCCATTGGGCAATCATCAAAACCGAGCGGTGGCGCTTGTGGCGGGCCGGACGCGGCGGCAGCGTGACCAGCGAAACGTAAATCATAACCAGCAGACCGGCCAAACCGAGGCGTTGGACGCGGCTGGCTATCAGGGGCAGCTCGTTGGCGGCCAGGCTGTGCGGGTGCAACAGCGGCGGGATGAAAGAAGCGGCCAGCACCAGGATGGCGCTGGTGGCCCAGTTAACGTGGTTTTGCAACAGATACATGAACTTGCCGAAAACATCAAACTTATTGGCTTTGTTCTTGTGCCAGAAGCCTTTGTCGGCCACGTAGGCGATGTCCGAGGCGCCGTAGGTCCAGCGGCGCAGCTGGTAAAACTGGGCCTTGATGGTGCGCAGGTAGCCCTCGGCCAGGACGGCGTCCTGGTAGATCGGAATACTCAAGGGGTAGACGCGGTAATCGCCATCGAAATGGAAATAGCTGCGCCAAAAGTGGTGGCCGTCCTCTACCACGGTGCGAACGCTCCAGAAATCCATGTCGATAAGCGCCCGCATGGATTGGGCATGGGCCGAAAAGTTGCGTGATTGGTGCGGCCGCTGGGTACCCACGATGTAGAACAGGTTGTTGCCGACAGCGATGACGCGCATTAACGTCGGCGCGTCCCAGATGTTATTGGTGAACATCGGCAGCGGCTGGTAGGAGGCTTTTAGGGGATCTGGCGCCACGCAGTACAGATAGCTGAGGGCGGCGAAATAGCGCTTGTCCGGACGGTTGTCGGCGTCAAGCGTGGTGACGACGACCTGGGCCGGATCGATCTGTTCCTTTTTCAGGTATTTTTGCAGCTGGCGGCCGGCATTGGTGACGTTGCCGCCCTTGCCGATTACCTCGCCGGGGATATTGGCAGGGTGTTTGACAGCCATAGCATGGCGGAACTTATCTTTATATAGTGCTAACAGTTCATGGACCCGGTCTTCTGATTCCTGGCCGGCCCGGGCCTCATAGGCCAGAACTAAGATGATTTGCCGGCTGTCATAATCGGCGTTGGCGACGGCTTGGATGGTTGGCTCCAGTACTTCCCGGCTTTCATTGACCGTGGCAATGATAACAGCGTGCAGCAGTTGGCTGGGTTTGGTGCGGTCCGGCCGTTCCGCCAGCCGTTCCAGGGCTTTGGTGTGCCATTTAGGGCGTTTAAAAGCCTTGCCAATATGCTGGCCGGCCTCGACATCGGCCACCAGGCCGTTCCAATCCAACTTCATCTGCTGGCGCATGGTGAAGTATCCGACTATAGCCCGCGTAGAGTATGCCAGCGAACGCACAAAGAAGATTAACAGATAGGCCAGGATAAAAAATACCGCTAAAGTGACATCAAAAATGCTTAGGAGGATGGGTGCCAGCAGTAGTAAGTAGCTGAGAGCACCGGGCAGGATTTCAAAGAAGCGGTAGTGGCCGCGGCGGTCTTTTTCGTAGGGAATCTCTAGGTCGGTCATGGCTACTAGCGCAAGGTCAGCAAAGCGTTACCGACAATCGCCATAAGAGTAAGCAGCAAAAGACCAAGGCTCAGGATAGTAAGAGCCAGTTGGCGGTGGACCGGATAAACCCGGTGGCTGAGCACGGCATGAATGGCCATGATAATGACAGCAAAAGCAATGAAGCTAAACAGGTCCAGCAGGCTGCCGGTCTGGAATGCATCGGCCCCGAGGCTGGGGCGATATTGGACGATGTAACTGGTGCCATGGCTGGCATTTAAGCGAACCAAGATAAAAATGCTGCCGGCAACCGCTAAAAAGGCGTTGATGCTAAGCAGCAACAGGACTAAATGATCATGAAAATACTGTTTGGGTTCGGCCATATAATTGTTAATTATTGTATCACTTTTCGTGGTGCGAGTAGAGGGAATCGAACCCTCATCTCGACCTTGGGAAGGTCGCATTCTGCCACTAAACTATACTCGCTAGCGTATTCCGGCGTGGAGCCACCTAGCGGGATCGAACCGCTGACCTGCACGTTACGAATGTGCCGCTCTACCAACTGAGCTAAGGTGGCGTGAGCCGCGACTGCGGCGGAATCAATCCGTATTATAGCAAGTTTTATCCGGTTATCAGGGCTTCTATCTGCGGCAAAGTCATCGGTTGACTGAAAGTTTCGTGGAGTACGGCTTTCTGTTTCTTGACGGGCTGTGCCAGCAGCAGCCGGGCGGCGGCCATAGCCGGTTCGTAACAGGCCAGGTAGCCCCGCAACATCGGATCTTCGCGGCCGGACAAGACGCTCTTCTCTATATTTTCGCGCGAAGTAAACGGTAGACGATCGGCGGCGTAGCTGGCAACGACGCTTTCGGGATAAGCGGAGTTAAGCTTGAGGTGGGCATTGTGGGAAACCATAGCGAATAAATCATTGTAGCCGGCCTGGAACTCATATTTCCAGCCTTCTTCGGGATCGGCCGCGGCCAGCGCCAACAAGCCTATCTGCTCGATGGCCTGGGCATTGAACTCGGCCTGGGTATTTTCCGGGGTATGCATCGTGGTTATGCCCATGGCCGGATCCATTTCAGCGGCCCGGATCTTGCCTTGCCACAGACTGAACTGGGCGATGTGCCCCTGCATCTCATGGACGACGATAGCCGCCAGCCGCGCGATGGTGTGTTTGTGGCGCGGATGCAAATTGATTTTTACATAAAGATTACCGTGTGCGTCCGTGCCGGCCGCGCCCACCCACTCCTCATCTTTACTGACAAGTTTTGGACGTATAGCAGGCGCGGCGTTATCCGGTATGAACGGGCTGGTCACGGCTTTGGCTGTCTTGGTCAGCCCGACCAACCGCTTGGCCAATTCTACCGGTTCCTCGCGGACCACCAGGGCGTCCTCATACTCCCGGTCAAAACGCATGCCGTGTTCTTTTAATTGGTCATCCAGGCGAGCGCGGTAATCATCAATCACCTCTTCATCTACCTTTTCGGGTGTCACGCCCATAGCTGTCTGGGCATGTTTGCGCAAGGGTACTTTGCGGCGGTCTAGCAAATGTAGGTGCATCCGCGAGGCTTGCAGTTTAGCAGCCGAGAATTCCGCGTAATCACCGGTGTGAGGCGCCCGGTCCAACAATTCCTCTATTGCCCCTGCCACTTGTTTCCGGCTATCAAAACTCAGCGGATTATCATAATCCGGAACCACGTCGAAATCGACGATGCCGTCGTCATCACCAGGCCGTCGTTCCAGTTTGTCCCATGCCCGATAAGTGTTCACAAAATCCGTGCTGAATACTTGGTTATGCAAAACCCCTGCCTCGTTTAGTTAGGATTAGTATATCACGTTAACATCATTTTGTCTAATAATCGGTTGTGTGATACTATTACCCCTGTCATTCATCACGATTGGTGATGCGGGCTCGTAGTGAAGAGGCCTATCACGCCTCCCTGTCACGGAGGAGATCGCCGGTTCGAATCCGGTCGGGCCCGCCAGCAAATGAATGCCACCCGTTAGGGTGGTTTTTATTTGCTTATGGTCTGATGGGAGTTGGACCGGATACCGCGTAGCGGCCGGTTCGGTGGAGCGAGGACGCGCGCAGGAATTTATTCCGAGCACGCCGTAGCGGAAAAGGACGAAGTCCGCTATCCGGTCGGACCCGCCAAAGAAAATGAAAATGCCGCCCATCAGGGTGGTTTTTTATTTGATAAGTAGTCTGGACGGTGGGCAAAGTGGTAATTTTGTGGTAGCATTTTTATGTAACTATAGGGCTTTGTTTTAATGAGCCTACAAAAACAAAAAGATCTAATCAAAAAAGTTCGAACCAGATTCCGGATAAAGTCTATACCTCCGCGGGCGCTAAGGATGGCGGAGCCAGCGGCATTTGTTTTTGTTGTGCTGACCTTTGTGGTGAGCCTGCAGTTTACCGGATCCCCTGCCCAATCTCATTCTACGGGTGTTTCGCACAAGAAAAGCACTACTCACCAGGCATCTACTCACAAAGTCACCAAGCCGGTAGCGGCTAAGCCCGAGCCGGCTGCGGCTCCGCCAGCCAGCACTGCGGCACCGCCAGTGAGGACTCCGCCGGCGACAAGTGGTTCAACCAAAGTTGAGCCGGTCGTTAAGCCGGCGCCTACGGCTAAGGTCAGCGGCCTGACGCCGACGTCGCCGGCAGCGCCAAGCGGCAGCAGCCAGGTTACCACCGGCTATACATCACTTAACTGGTCCGGCTATCTGGCTACAAATGCAGCCTTTACATCCGTTTCTGGTTCGTGGACTGCTACTAACGCGGCCGGCAATGGCGCATCAACCAGCGCTGATTCGACGTGGATTGGTATCGGTGGCGTGACTTCCGGCGACCTCATCCAGGTCGGCACCCAAAATATTATCTCGGCCAGCGGCAACCGGACCACTTCGGCATTCTATGAGATGCTGCCGGCTGCCTCAATCAACATTACCAGCATGACAGTTACGGCGGGCGACAGCATGTCAGCCTCAGTTAGCGAAATCGGCAGTTCGGTGTGGAGTATCAGCATAACCGATAATACGACCGGCGGATCTTTCACGAAAACCGTTTCCTACGGCTCGTCCTTGTCTTCGGCGGAATGGATAGAAGAGGATCCCAGCTACGCCGGTGGCAGCCTAGTGCCATTCGATAGCTTTAACGAGGCGGTTTTCACGAGCGCTTCGGCCGTGGCTAACGGCGCTACCGTCAATCTGAATAGCAGCACCGCCCAGCCGGTCATCATGGTCAACAACTCCGGTACTTACATTGCCGTACCGTCAACGATCAGCGGTGGCAACTCCTTCACCGTTACCCCCTAAGGCGGTGGTCTTTGGTTGGATCGTAGCCCTCCACGGTGTTGCCGGCGTTGGGCTCTTGGACATCGATCCCCTGCTGATAAAGCTCGGTCTGGTCTTGTTCGGCGTCGGTGCTGGGATAGGTGTCATCGCCGCGGGCTGGCGTAGGCCGGAACGGAGTCTCTCCGTCTTCCGGCAAGGCTTCTAATTCTTCTTCCTCGTTTGGTTCGTCTGGCAGCATAACCCTAGACTAGAGGTGCGGCGGCTAAGCAGGCAGTAAAATTTTATACTTTGATGTATTTATGGACCGGCTCCCGCTGCCGCAACGCTTTGGTATAGTCGGTGATGGGCTTGAAACGGAATTGGATATGGGCGGCTTGGATGGTGCCGTTATTATTGTTCGCGACTTTGACAATTTCCAGGGTGTAACCGGTGTTGATTATGCCTGAGACCTGGCCCGGCTTGAGTTTGGCCAGCTGGACGGTTAAGGCCGGCGGCAGGCTGCGGTCGTTGGCTGTGATTGGCGCCGCGTACTGGCCGCCGGCCGCGCGAGTGGCGGTATCGTCGGAAACCTGAGCAGCTAACTTCGCGAAGTCAGCGCCCTGTTCCAACTGGTTCAGGGCCGCTTGGGCGCGCTGGTTGGCGCTGGTATCCAATTTAGCGACGACGGCCTGCTGCAACAGCTGCTGATGCAGTTCGCGCTTGAAATCGTTCTCGCTCCATCCCCAAAATTCGCTCAGCACCTCTTGCAGGACGCGGTCGCTGTTACCTAGCCGGTTCTGAGCGCGCAACAAAGCGATTTCATCATTTACTGCCCCGCCGCTCACCGTTACGCCGTGCTGCTTGGCTAACTGGTTTACATAGGCATTCTGGATAGCCGCGTCCATGGCCTGCTGCTTGAGTCGCTCCAGCTGCTTTTCACCGCCAGCCGTAGAAAAGTTGGCGTGCTGCTGGGTGTGGTAATAGTGCATGTTGCGCCGCAGCTCGAACAGGTACGATTCGTAACTCACCCAGTGACTGCCGGCTTTAGCCGCGGGGAATGGCACGACCTTGGTAACACCGTATATGAAACCGTTGGTCGATTGGAACTTATACAGCGCCAGGCCGCAGGCGACAAAAAAGACCACGACAACTGTTACCAGCAACGCGATAGAAATCCGCACCACGCTATGCTTGGAATGCTGCAACGGATAGATGTATTTGCGGGCGCTGGACAGCACTTCTTCGCGGTGTTCCTCGACAGTGTCGCTGGTAATCCGCGGTACGTCTTTCAGCGCCGCCGTCACTTTCTCTTCGGGGCGTTTGCCACGCTTAAGCTTAAACGGCAGTTTAGGCTTCTTCAATTTCTGCGATATCTTCGTCGGTTTCTTCATTATCTTCGGTTGGTTCTTGCTCGGCTTCAGCGGCTTCTTTGGCCGCGCCTTGGGCCGGGTACGGCGTGGTGGTTATGCCCTGATCGCGCAAAATGCCCACAATTCTTTTCTGGATTTTAGCCGGACGGCCCACGTTGTGAACCGTTAGGTCCCCCACATATGTCCGCATATGTATTGTACCAAATCCGAGCAGTGTTTCCTGCAGTCCGGCCACCTCGTAATTAACTGACTGGATCTGGTGCAGCGACAGGTCGGCTACGGCACGGTGGAAAAGCCCTTTCTGGGTAATCTGAATAAACCGCTGGTCGGTGACAATAAATATACTGAAATGCCAGCCGATCCAGCTCGGCGCGAAGATCAGCAGGCCAAGGACAATACCGCCAATCAGGCCGCCGAAAAACACATTGAACCCCAGATTAGGGTCGATGGCCGCCGGCAAAACTCCTATCAGCGGGCCCAGCAGGCCAAGTACCAGCCCGCGGCGCATAACGACGGGGTGTTTGCGGAAGACAAACAGCACCTCTTCGTCGTCGAACTGGTCGTCAAAGTACTTTTCTGTTTCTTTAGCCATAAGGATATTGTATCAGTCTGGTGTCCCCGAGAGGAATCGAACCTCTATCTACTCCTTAGGAGGGAGTTGTTTTATCCGTTAAACTACGGGGGCCTAGCGATCTAAGCGCGCTCATTGTCTTCGTAAACGTGGATGTATTCCGACTTGTCATAGTCGAATAGTTCACCGTCCTTAAAGAAACTGGCTACCTCGGCTTCGCCGGTTTTTTTAGAATCCGAAGAATGGATCAGATTCCGGCCGGTGCCGGCGGCCAAATCACCCCTGATAGAGCCGGGCACCGCCTGGCGCGGATTGGTGGCGCCGACCAGCGCCCTGACGGCGTCGACGCACTGGTAGCCTTCCCAGGCCATCAGCACTACCGGCGAGCTTTTCATGAACTTTTCCAGGCCAGCGTAGAAATCTTTATCGACGTGCTCGGCGTAGTGGTCGCGCAGCATGGCCTCACTCAGGCTGGCCATTTTGATACCGGTCAGTTTGAGGCCTTTATTTTCTAAACGTTTGATAATTTCGCCGATCAGGCCGCGCTGCACGGCGTCCGGCTTAGCGATTATGAGGGTTTTTTCCATGCCTTTATTCTAGTCTAGTAAGAGGTTGGCGTCCAGCTCATATTTATCTTTCCTTTACTTAAGCATTCTGAATAAATGTATGTGGTGCGACTGGGTAAACCAAACAAAAGCTGCAGCCGCGTGTCGCACAATGTTATAATTCGCTTATGTTATTTGCCAAAGTCAAAACGGAATTCTTAGAGTATTTGGAACTCGAGCAGAACCGCTCGCAGAAAACGATTGAAAACTATGACCATTACTTAACAAGGCTAGTAGATTTTGCTGGTGAGATTAAAGTCAGTGATATCGACGTTGAGATGATCCGCAAATGGCGGCTATGGCTCAACCGGCTAGGCACCAATACGTCGGACGAGCTCGGCAAAACCACGCAAAATTATCACCTGATCGCCCTGCGCAGTTTTCTGAAATATTGCGCCAAACGCGACATCCCCGCCCTGCCGGCCGACAAGGTTGAACTGGCCCGCACCCGGCGCAAACAGGTAACATTCCTGAATGAGGACGAATTGAAACGGATTTTTGCGCAGCCGGACTTGAACAGCATAAATGGCTTGCGCGACCGCGCGATCCTAGAGCTACTTTTTAGTTCGGGGCTGCGTGTCAGCGAACTCGTCGGCCTGGACCGCGACCACGTTAACCTGAAGCGGCGCGAGTTTATGGTGCGCGGCAAGGGCCAGAAAGACCGGCCGATTTTTATCAGTCCCGAGGCTGCCAAGTGGATTGAACACTATTTGCAGAAGCGCCAGGACAATATGCCGCCTCTTTTTGTTCGTTATAGCGGCAAGCTGAAAAACCGGCTGACGGCGCGCAGCGTACAGCGGTTGGTGGCCCGCTATGCTCTATTGGCTGGTATCACCAAGCATGTCAGCCCGCACACCCTGCGGCACAGTTTCGCAACCGACCTGTTAATGAATGGTGCCGACCTGCGTTCCGTGCAGGCCATGCTTGGCCACAGTAACATCGCAACTACGCAAATTTATACGCATGTCACCGATCCGCATCTCAAAAGTGTTCACGAGAAATTCCACCGGCACGCTGAGTGAATTTAGTTGCTGAGGCCGCAGGAGGTGCTGGTGCCGGTATCGTATGAGCTGCCCTGCGGAAAATCGGTTGTGGATGGAGCCGCCTGGACGCGCTTGCAGAGGTTTTGGGCTTCTAGCGCGCTGTTCGGCAGGATAGAATTGTCGTCCGGAGTGTTTCCGCTCCCGTTGTTTGTAAACACACGCACACGCAAGCGTTTTAAGACGTCTCGGGCCTTGCCGGTCACATCGATTATCGGCTCTCCGGTGAAAGTTGTGCCGCCGCCCCCTGCTTTGCTGGCTGTTACCAGGATATTGGACGTATCGTAAAAATCCACGAAGTGGATAACGTATTGCTGGCCGCCCAGCCCCGAAAGCTTAACCGAACACGGATAAGTGCCGGTACCGGAGCAAGCGCCAGACACTACCTGCCCTTGATGTTGCTGATCACAGGCACTATAAGGAGCCAAAGAGCTGGTAACTGACACGCTGTTGGAGCCGCCGCCGGACGGATAGGCGTAAAACGTGCAGGTATTATCACGCAGATACTGGTCGGCGCCAGTCGCCGGCAAACCGCTGATCTTGGTAATGCTAAATTCGACCAGTGGCGGATATGTCCAGTTGGCCAGGGTTGGCAAACGCGGCTTATCCGGATCAAGGCTGGGGGCAAAATTGGTGCGGCCGGTGTCGCTACCCCAAGTAAATGTCAGTGTATCCAAGGGGTCGGTGGTGTTGAACATCATATGGCGGCCGGAATTTGGCAACAAGCCGTCAACCTGCAGGTCGTTGGTCTTTAGTGTTACCAGCACACAGCTATAACTTACGCCGTTGGTAGAGTTAATGTTCTGCTTGGCCGTGAGCGCGCCGCTTGACCCTATTGGCAAGGTCTTCGTGCCGCCGCTGGCATTGGTGCCGGTCATACAGGTAGTCGAGCTGGCGGTAGAATCATTTATTTTGCCACTCAAGATATCCTTGTAGGCATTATTTATGCCGCTTTCAGCGGCGTAATTCGCCTGGGTGGCCTTTTGTTTGTCCAAGGCGGTCTGTTGTTCGCGGCGGGCCAGCTGGGCGAAACCGACGGTGAACAGCGCCAAAACTATGATCAGAATCAGGGCGATGACTATTGAGGCGAATCCCCGTTCATTGAGTTTTGTGTTAGATGGTCGCTGCATGGCGCTTATTCTTTTCATATATCATTATATCAGAAGAAGATCAGAACGAATCCCCTCCCAGCCGTTTGACTACCGATGTAGTGAGTTGCGCGGTTGAGCAGAACTGCTCGCCTTTGCCGCCCTTGCACAAAACGTTTTCGGTATAGTTGGCCCAGCCGTTCATTGCGTCTGAGGTGGTGCAGCTGCTAGGGAGTGCGGTGGGGTTGCACAACAGGTCATCGTCGCCGTAGGCCACGCCGACCGTCACTGTGGACGGCGAGCCGGCAGTTATAGAAAACTCCGTTAGGCGGGAGTTGTCAGTAATTAGTTCTGTGCCGTTATTCTGCGCGTCGTCATGCGCCAGCGAAGTGCTGACCAAGCTAATTTGCGGGGAATGCGGATCGTTCGGATCAATCTTTGTCGAACAGCTGCCCTGCACCGGGTTGGTGTCGCGCCACAGCACCTGATGGTAGACCGTTGTGGGGTCGGGCGGCGTTTTTGGTGCCGGGTGGCCAATTTGGACGCCCAATATATAAGCATAACGGGCCGGCCCGACGCAAATCATGTGGGTACCGTTAGGGCCGTCTACCGGATCTGTCGGTGCTTGGTCGCTGAGCTGGACATAACGGTCTATTTCGTCATTGATGCTGCGGACGTTATCCTGGACCTTGGCCTGGTTGATGCCTTTGTAATACAGGCTGCCGATATTAACCATCACCACTGTAACTAACACCAAAATAGTCGATAATACGGCCGTGGCGATCATCAGCTCGATAATCGTGAAACCTGCCTGGCCGCGGCGTGTTTTGGCTATGATTCTTGTCATTGCGGTATCGTGTAATCCTGCGTTACGGTATCGCGGCCTTGCCCCAGCACATCATCCCAGCTGACGGTGACTTCAAAAGTGCGGGCCGGAGACACCGGCGCCGTGCAACTGGCAATACATTTGATCGCGACGCTGGCGCCTGGTAGCGCCGCCTGGGCCGGGCACGCCGAATCGGTGCTGTCTTTAGGCTGGCCGGCTACAATACAAAATGATGAGGTCGGAGAGTGCGCTGCTAGGTAATTGTCGAGTAAATTATTGGTGGCGCAGGTGGGGTTTTTAGAGGTGCAGCCAATTGAAACCAACTGTTCAACTTGTGATTGGGCGGCGGCGGAAGCCTGGGAGTTTTCCTGGGCCTGACGGGCATTTAGCAGACTGCGATTAGCGGTCGCGTAGGATATGCCGATCGCCAGACCGAGCACGGCCAGCACTATCATAACCTCTACAATCGTGTCGCCGGACTGGTTAGCGCGAAGTTTTTTTAGCATGGATTGGTTCCTAGCTGCTGGGCGCTTATATTGAGCTGGTTGTCGTTATTGCTATTGCCCGCTCCACCAACCACGGCGCCGATCAGGATTTGGGCGTAACGGGTACCGTCCGTCAAGCAAATGGTGGCCGACTTGGCCGACTGGATGGTGAGACCGGCTATATTGCTTTCGTTCCCACTAGTAGTATTAGCATAAATTAGCCGGACAGGCTGCTGGGCACCCGTTAAATACACGCCCTCGCCGCTAACATTACCTATCCCCTGCGCGAAGCCAATGTTGAAAACATTGGAGTGAGTGCCCGGAGGTGTGCCCGTATCGGTTACGGTCATATCCTTGACATACAAGCTTTGGGGAATGACCGACTGGATGGTCAGGTTGGGGATGGCGCCAACCAAGTTATCCGGGAAGCCGGTGATTTGGCGCGCCGCCGCGATAGAGTAAAGGCTGTAATTAGTTTTATTGCCGCCGGCGTCCGGAGCGTAAAACCGCATGATCTTGCCCAAGAAAACACAGTCCGGATTCTGGCCCTGGACGTCATTGGCCGAAGGGTTCAGCTCCAGCCGGCTATTATCGGCCGGCACAACACACTGTATGGGCACATCGCTGTAGTGGCCGTCGGTAATGTCTTCAACAACTCCTTGCAATTTAGATACGGTGTCATTGCTCCCCTGGGTGAAAGCTGCCCGCTCCTGCTTGCCGTTGATGAAGTTGGCGGCTATCAGGAACATCATGCCCGAGACCGCCAAGACGATCATCACTTCAACGATGGTATAGCCTAGCGGCTGGCGGTGTTGTTTATTTTTGCCACCCAGCATAATGTCTTTAAGTATATCAGAGTAACACCTGTTGGTACCAGTGCAGGATATCGGCGCCAAACAATACGGTTATAATAGCTCCGGCAATCAAAAACGGCCCGAACGGGATAACACTGGTGCGTTTCAGGCGGCCCCTGGCCAATAGCGGCAGGCTGGCCAGGCTGCCGAGCAGCGATCCAAAGAATATGAACAGTACGGCGCGGCCCGGCGCGGCTACTATTAGACCGAGCAGAGCACCCAGTTTGACGTCGCCGCCGCCTATCCATTTGCCTTTTGAGCCCTGGAATAATACGTAGAAAATGCCGCCGCCCACCACGACGCCCAGAATGGTGTTTAATAGCGCCGTGGCCGGATGGCCGGCATTCAAGATACTAATAATGGCTTGAGCAGCCGCGACCACTGCCAGCGGATATACCAGGCGATTTGGCAGCAAGAACCAGCGCAGATCATACACTGCCAGCGCGACCAATCCTGTCAGGAGCGCCAGCCAAAGTATAAAGATTGCTGTCTGAGGTGAGGAATCGAACGTGGCCGGCCACCAGATATACGAGGCTACAAATAAAGCCGTCGTGGATAGCTCCACCAGCGGGTACTGGGCGGATATGGGCTTGTCGCAGTAACGGCACTTGCCGCGAAGCGCCAACCAGCTCAGCACCGGCACCAGATCTTTGGCAGCCAGCGTGTGCTTGCAGTGCGGACACATCGAGCGGCCCTTGGCAATCGAAAGATGTTCATGGACGCGCCACACCAGCGCGTTGACGAAACTGCCGAGACAAAGCCCTACAACCGCGAGGATGGCAATAATCATTAGCAATAATAGTAGCACACAAATAAAACAGACCCCGCTGGGCCTGTTTTATTTGCTACCGATCGCTTGAGTCCTGATTTAAGTGTCAAGACACTGTAGAGTTGAGCCATTTGAGGTTTCAACTGCGTAGAAGAGAGCGAAGGCGCGTGCACTTGCTTGGCCACTACCACCTTGGGCAGTCGGGCAAGTATGGCCACCCCAGACCACGATAGAGCTATTCGGTACCTGTCCAGCTCCACCACCTGCCGCAGTTGGTGCCCCAGAGGTAGATGCTAAGAAAGTTACAGCAGTGCCGCCGTTTACTCTAATTGTGGAGGGGGCGGTGTTAGTGATAGTTACGGTACCGGTACCCGTTACGTTGGTCGGAGTTGTGCCATTATTATCTGACTCCGAGGTGTTAATTCCACCTGCCACCGAGCTAGCATCATTCTTGATAGTCGTGTTCCTAGAGTTCCGCTGTAGCGCCGGAACAGCCAGCAGGACAATTAAAAGGATCAGCGCGGCGATAGCCAGCACGATCATGACTTCGATAATAGTGAACCCTTCATTGTTGCGTTTTTGTAGTTTGCTAATCATTGCAGGTGCCCTTTGCAATTTAAGTGTTGTTGCTTATGGTTTGATGATAATCTGTTAGCGGGCAAAATGCAAGCCAGTTTAGGAACTTATCCACAGAGATCCTATAACTGTTGGCAGTGAGGCACTGACCCGCTTGCGGTTTCAATGGCATATAGGGCTACTACGTCACTATAGCCTGCCCCTTGGTTAGTAGCAGTACCGCCCGGAACACATTTAGCATGGTTATTAACCAGCATGTTGTCCAAGGTAATTGGCGTCGTTACGGGTGGATATGTTTGAAGGGTGTCAGTGGCATTAGGAGTAGAAACTCTTATGCTATTCCGATTGTTTAGATCATAGTATGTCAATTTGTTTTTCTCGTAAGTGTTTAGAAAATTATGTAAGTTGACTGTATTGGGAATAGTACCAGAGTGGTTCAATTCATAAGTTGATACGGCCTGTAAAACCGTTTGCACGTCCTGGGTGCGTTGATTGTTGGTACTATTACGTTTCAAGACTGGAATAGCCAGCAGCACAATAAGCAGGATTATGCCGGCAATAGCTAGCACAATTATGGTTTCGACAATAGTGAAACCGGACTGACTGCGTAAACTAGGGCTTCTCATTAGATGTTATTCGTGAAACCGGATTGGTTGACCAGGCCGTAAATCGGCAGCAGCACGGCCGCCACGATAGTGATGGCGATCAGGCCCATGATTACCATCATGACCGGCTCGATGATGGTGTTGATGGTCTTGATCTCATTATCGACCTCTTTTTCATAGTAATCGGCGACTTTGGACAGCATAGTCTCCATAGCGCCAGATTGCTCGCCGATATGCAGCATGTTGGGCACCAACTCCAGGAAGTTGGGATCGTGTTCGATGGATTCGGACAATGATTTGCCGCCCTTGACCTTGTCGATCGCCCGCCGGATAGAAGCCGCCACATGCACGTTATTGACAGCCTCGGCGGTAATTTCCAGCATTTGGATCAGCGGTACGCCGGCAGCTACCAACGTGGTGCCGGTGCGGGCGAAACGCGCCATGTACATCTTCATAAACAGCGGGCCGACCGGCCAGGCCTTCATCTTGAATTTATCGATAGCCGAGCGGCCGCCAATGGTGCGAGCCCAGCGCGAGCCCAGGAAGATAATCGCCACTATAAGCAGTATCACCAGCCACCAGAAATGGGTGATTATATAGGAAACGCCAAGTAACGCGCGGGTCGGCAGCGGCAGCGAAACGCCCGGCAAGCCCTTGTAAATACTCTGCACTTGCGGCAAGACCTTTACCACCATGAAGATCACCACCACGATCATCACCGCCAGCACAATGCCGGGATAAATCATGGCGCCGCGGACTTTGCTAATAATGTCGGCGTCCTTTTCCTGTTGGTTGGCCAACCGCTCCAGGCCTTTGTCCAGCGTGCCGGAAGCTTCGGCAGCCGCCACCAAGTTAACGAACACCCTATTGAAAACTGTCGGGTGCTTGGCCAGCGCGGCGCTGAAAGAAATGCCGCCCTCTACATCGGTAATAACCTGGTTGATAACAACCTGGAAGGCCTTGTTGGTGGTTTGCTGGGAAACGCTGCGCAGGCTTTGGACCAGCGGCAGGCCGGCGTTAATCAACGTGGACAGCTGGCGGCTAAAGAGCACTTTATCCTTGGTGCGGATGCGGTGCCAGCGGAAATGCCCCTCGCCGCGGTCGGCCTTGATGCTGAGGGGTGTTAGTCCCTGCTCGCGGATGAGCTTGGAGGCTGCCTGTTCGCTATCGGCCTGGACGCGGGCTTTGACTTTTTTACCGGTTTTGGCGTTTTTGGCTTCGTAGGTGAAATTTATCATCGGCGGAGTTCCCGTCTCATTAATTCCTCATTAACCTGTCCAGTTCATCAAGGTCGACGGCGAAATTGCGGGCCTCATCATAGGTGATTGTGCCGGCATGGATTAAGTTGACCAGTGTTTTGTCCATAGACTGCATGCCGAACTCGGCACCAGTTTGGATAACGGCTTCCAGCTGGTGGCTTTTACCCTCGCGGATGATGTTGCGGACCGCCGGCGTGGCTACCAGGATCTCAGCCGCCGCCACACGTCCACCACCAATCGACGGGATCAGCCGCTGCGAAGTGATCGACATCAAGATATTGGACAGCTGGGCGCGGATTTGCGGCTGCTGGTGCGGCGGAAAGACATCAATCATGCGATCGATACTTTGGGAAGCGCTGTTGGTGTGCAGCGTGGCGAACACCAAGTGGCCGGTTTCGGCGATGGTAATAGCGCTGGCGATAGTCTCCAGGTCGCGCATCTCACCAACCAGCACGACGTCCGGATCTTCGCGCAAAGCTGAGCGCAGCGCGGCGCTAAACGAGTAGGTATCGTAGTGCACTTCCCGCTGGACAACCACTGATTTTTGCGATTTGTGG
Source organism: Saccharimonadales bacterium (SeqCode) (assembly GCA_035692985.1). Lineage (GTDB taxonomy): Bacteria > Patescibacteriota > Saccharimonadia > Saccharimonadales > UBA4665 > JARIHC01. The sequence goes on along the minus strand of DASSHG010000009.1, from coordinate 247,270 downwards.
GTGTACTCGATGGGGTCTTCAATGGTAATGATATGGACGGCTTTTTCTTCGTTGATCTTCTTGACCAGCGAGGCTAACGTGGTTGATTTGCCGGAGCCGGTCGGGCCGGTCACCAGCACCAGGCCGCGCGGATAATCGGCGAATTTGTTGACGATTTGCGGCAAGCCGAGCTGCTCGATTGACGGGATTTCGTTCGGGATCAGGCGCAGCGCGGCCGCCATGTTGCCGCGTTCGTGGAAGGCGTTAACGCGGAAACGCCCCAGATCGCCGTAAGCGAAACTGAAGTCAAACTCTTTATCTTTGAGCAAGATCTGCTTTTGGTCTTCGTCCAAAATGGCGAATACCAGGGTCTCTACCGCCTCTTCGTCCAATATATCGGCACCGGTTACCGCTACCAGGGAGCCGTCGACGCGCAGCATTGGCGGCAAACCGACCTGGATATGCAAATCGGAGCCCTTTTTCTTAATTACTTCGTCCAGTAAGACTTCTATCCTCGGCTGCCCGGCCATTTTCCCACCTTCCCTTTACTGTTTGTCGTGCGGTTCACTAGATTCTTCATGTTATGTCCTCGGCCGCCACGCGGTTAACCTCTTCTATAGTGGTCTTGGAGTCCAGCGCTTTCAGGTAGCCGTCCTGGCGCATGTTAATCATACCTTCGGCTTGGGCGGCTTTTTCGATTTCGGTGCTGGTAGCTCGTTTCATAGTTAATGCCTGGATGGCCTCTGTTACCTCGAATACTTCATATAATCCCATGCGGCCGCGGTAACCGCCGGGGGTATCCGGGCTATCAGTGCCCTTAACTAAAGTATAAGCGGTTTGGCTCTTTAAGGGCAAGCTTTTATAACCAAGGTCCTGGGCGACAGCCGGCATCTGGCCGGCGCTGGCCGGCAATATATTGCCGATAGCGTCTTGGATAGCTTTGGTTTCGACGGCTGAAGATTGATAAGTTTGGCGGCCTACTTCGGGTACCCGCCGGATCAGGCGCTGGCCAATAACGGTGTGGACGGTGCTGGCTATCAGGAACGGCTCGATACCCATATCGAGCAAGCGCGGCAGGATGCCGGCCGCGCTGTTGGTATGCAGCGTGCTGAATACCAAGTGGCCGGTCAGCGAGGCCTGGACGGCCAGCTGGGCCGTTTCTTTGTCGCGGATCTCGCCAACCATCACCACGTCGGGATCCTGGCGCAAAACGCTGCGCAAGCCGTTGGCGAAAGTCAGGCCGACCGCCGGATTAACCTGGATTTGGTTAATGCCCTCGATTTTGTATTCAACCGGATCTTCTAAAGTTACGATGTTAATGGCGTCTTTTTTGATCTCCTGGATCAGGGCATACATCGAGGTTGATTTGCCGGAGCCGGTCGGGCCGCTAGTCAGGATCATGCCGTTCGGCTGCAGCAGGGCTTTGCGGATCAGGCGCAGCGCCCGGCCGGTGTAGCCCATATCCTCCAGCTTGAGCGAGGTACCGGTCTTATCCAGCAAGCGGATAACCACCTGCTCACCCCAGACGGTCGGCGAAATAGCAATACGCAGGTCAATCGGTTTTTTATCGACAATCACCGTAAATCCGCCATCCTGCGGGATACGATGCTCGTCAATTTTCAGGTTGGCCAGGATTTTGACGCGCGAAATCAGGGCTGGTTCGGTGTTTTTAGGCAAGCGCATGATCTCCCGCAGCACGCCGTCAATCCGGGTACGCACCTTGAGTTCCTTTTCGAGCGGCTCGATGTGGACGTCGCTGGCCCGGTTGCGGGCGGCAAACTCCAAAATCGCCGATAACGCCTTGCTGATCGGTGAGTCCTGGACAATGGTCTTAACAGCGTTGCTGTCGCGGTTAAACGTCGCCAGGGTATCTTTTTGGCTACCTTTGGCGGCATCAGCTACCTCGGCCTCGGCTTCGGCCGCTCCCTGCTTGAGGACCGATTCCATCTGGGTATCCAGCCGCGCCTCGTATTGCCGCAAAACCTGGCGGATACCGGATTCGCTGGCTACGTAAACTTTTAGCGGGCGGCCAATACGGTTGCTCAGGTAGTCGACGGCCTGCACGTTGTCGGCGTCCAGCATGGCCACGACCAGCCGGTGCTGCATTTCACCCAGCGGCACCGCCATGTAGCGCTCGGCGATATCCTGCGGCAGCAGTTTGAGGATTTTGGGATCGATCCGGGCACTGGTCAGGTTGACGTACGGCATATCGGTAACCGTGGCGTTAGCTTTAGTCAGCTGCTCGTCGCTGATGTAATTATTTTTTACCAGGTAGCCGAACAGCGGTAGTTTCTTGGCTTTGGCGGCTTTTTTGGCCTCGGCCAGTTTGCCGGCCTCGAGCATGCCGCTATCCACCAAAACATCTTGGATTTGCTGCTCGCTGGCGGCGGATAATACGTTCATGAAACGGCTCTCCTACTACTGCGACTGGCCGCTGAAGGGATCCGGATTGGCATTCTGCCCGATAGTAATGGTTTGTGTCGGGTCAAACGCCTGGCTGTTGAAGTAGTTGCTGTCGGGCTTCGGGAAATCAGCGGTAATCGGCTGGACGACTTCTACCTGCTGCTGGCGGTTTTTCGGCGAGGCAAAAATTTGCTTGGAGATAAAGAACGACAGGACGCCGGCAATAGCAATTATCATGATTATCAGGGCTATGTCTTTTTGCTTCATTTAATAACCTTCTTGGTTATGCTAACATTCTTGCCCGGCTGGTAATAGGTGTGGGCGGTCACGGTAACAGTCATGTTGTTCTGGCTGCCGCTGGCATCAAGCGTGTCTACCTGGATCGGCCGGATGGATTGCTGAAGTTTGGTCATCAACTGGCCAACCGATGTATAGCTGGCATTGCTGACCGTAAACGTAAACGGTATATTGACTGGCTGCGGCGTAGCGCTGGTGGTGTTGCCCTGCTGGGCCAGCTGGTCATCGGTACCGGTAATGCTGGTAACTTTCAGGTTGCTGTCGGTCAGGATTTTTTCGATACTGGAGGTCAGCGCCGGGAAATCATAGGTGCTGGGCAGCGCGTCCAGGATAATCTTGGAGTTGGCGCCGTCATTGTCGCCAGTACCGCCTTTATTGCCGCCAATCACGTTGGTAGAGGCATTATCGAAAGCCTTGTAAGCGGTTGCCAGATTACTGTAATTGTCGATATTTTGTTGGAGCTGTTTGTGGGCTTTTTCTTTGGCGCTGATGACCCTCGCCTGATAGCGGTTCTGGCTAAAGACGGCATTGGAAGCCACCAGACAAAAGATCGTAATAAACGATGCCACGGCCACCACGGCCACCATCTGGGCATTGGACTTACTAATGGCCAGTCGCTTAGTAGAAATCAGATTGTCTGCCATTATTGGCCCCCTCCCTTAGCCGGTGGCGCGGCCTGGAATAAATCGGTCGGCTGGCCGCCAGTCAAACGGGTAGTCGTAATCTTGGGTACTGATAGCGTGACATTTTGGGCGATATCGAAGATGTTTTTGTCGTAAGAAAGGCTAATTGTGTAATTGGCGGCCTGTCCGGAGTTGCCGGAGTCGGTATTCAAGCTGAAGCTGGTCAGCACAACATTATTGAAAGCCGGCTGCGGAGTCTTATTGTCCGGAGTCGTATAGGTGGCGTGTTTCAGGGTGTCAACATATTGGTTGACGTTGGCCAGGTTAGCAGAGGTGCCAGTAATGGTGGCTGTTTGTTTGGTGAAATCTATCGTGAAGTCAGTGATACTGACGTTGGCCGGTGTCACTTGGTTAAGATAGGTAAACACCCGCGAAGCGGCCGGCTCGCTGGCGTGCAAGGCCGTTAGGCTGCCAAGTTGGTTCTGGACGGTCAGCATTTTGTTGATTTGCGGCTCGTGTTGCAGCTTGCCGCTCTCCGAGGTGATGTCTTTGCTCAAATCGCTAAGATGCTTCTTTTGCAAGCCGTCAACACTTAATAATAGGAGCAGCAGCGCCAGCGCCGCGATCGTGACTAATGTGCACACCGTCAATACCAGGCGACGCGCCCGCTGCGCCTTGATATATTCCATTTTTACGGCCGGTAAGAGATTGAGCTGCATCAGGCGCTCCTCTCCGCTAAGCCGACGGCCACGCCAAACTGGTTGGATATGGCCAGCAACTCGTTCTGCCGGTCCTGGCTAAACGTCACTCCGCGCCAGGCATTGCCGATTTCCACGCTGACGCCGAATTTATTGGCCACATACAGCGGGAATTCCGGTATGATCGCGGCGCCACCGGTTACGATAATCCGCTCCACTTTTACACCCGTATAACGAGTTTGGAAAAACTTGATAGACTTCTCTACTTCGGTACTCAGCAGGTCTACGGTGCCGCTGATGGCCCCAAAAACCTGGCCCTCCAGCTTTTCGCGGCTCAGGCCGAACTTAAAGACGAATTGCTCGGCTTGTTTGGCGTCGATATTGAGCGTCTGCGAGGCGGCTTTCAGGAGTGCTTCCACGCCCGTGGGGATACTACGGGTCAGATGCGGCGCGCCGTTCATAACAATCACCAGATCTGTCGCCCGGTGACCGACGTCCAGTATGAGTTGGGCGCCCGGGCTATCTGCCAGCGTCAAGGCGCGGGCCATAGCCAGGTTATCCGGTTCGAAAGCGATCACGTTCAGGCCGATTGATTCCAGCATATCCAGACGGTCTTCCACGAATTTGTTGGGCACGCTGGTGAGCAGGATTTCCTGCTTGGTCTTATCACTTGGCGAGTCACCAAGCAGCGACCAGTCAATAGTAGATTCACTGAGAGGTGTCGGGATAAGCGCATCGGCCTGCAGGGGGATAGCCTTGGCCAGTTCGTTGGTGGGCAAGCGGTCAACATCAGCCACGGTGGTAAAAACCCGGCTGGATGGAATACCGACAGCAACATTTTTAGTAGTAACATGCGCTTGGCCGACTAACTGCGAGATGGTCTGGGCCAGTTTCTGCTGGTCGGCCTTGGAATCACTGAGCGCTACCGTAGCGTCTACCGGTACATAGGCGTACTTCAGCAGCGATTTGGCGTTTCCGGCACCCTGCAGCTGTACCAGCCGCACCGCCGTGCTGCCAATATCAAGACCGAAAAAGTCGGATGCCGCACCGAATAGTAAACTCATACGCTGGCTCCGGCCGTACCCGCCGTACTTGAGGTGTTCATCTGTCGCATTATAGCATAAGCGCTATCGTTGCAGTGTCGTTTGTTTTTTCCACCCATTTTCTATTGCCTTTTGACTTGTGACATGCTGAATTATAGCAAACATAAGCGGTACGCGTCCAGGGGGGTACCCGCTCAGAGCACCGGCGGCAGGCTGGTGATCGACTGGAATTGCAGCGATCCGCCGCCCGGCGGCTGGTCAGCCGGGCTCGAGAGGTATAAAGCGGGGCTGTATTCAAAGATCTCGCCGGCGCAAGTACTGGCTATGCTCTGGGATCCTAGATTGCTACAGTGCGGCGCGGCCGGTGCGGTCAGACCCACGGCGGGAGAGCCGCCTACGTGAGCTTTAGTATAGACATATGCCACGATGCCAAGGCTCCACCCATGATCAACCCCCGCACTTTGGATAGCGCTCAGTGTGCTATCATGTTCGGCTTTACTGGTCGTATAGAAATAGGTTTGGCTGTCAGTACCGTAAAGACCATACAGTGGCGTAGTATCCTGTTTAGGTGACGTTTGGACATAACCAACTATAACTGGATTACAGGTAGCGGCAGGTGTGAAACAGGCGACGTCTGATCCTGACGGTATTCCAATGTTGTGTACGGCCTGGCTGTAATTAGTGGTGTAGTACGAGTTTTGGCGAGTAAGACTGGTAGGGGTGGTGTAATACAATGGTACGCTACCTTCAGTTTGTGTTGGCAATATGTAACCATTAGCCCCTTCATCGCCGCAACCAATAGGTTGTTTTGACGGTCGCGGCGGAGTGGAATCAGCCTGGTAATAATGGTAGCCTGGGCGCACAAGTCCACCACAGTAGTAGCGATGGAATGGTACGGCTGTTGATCCGAGCCGGGCTGGTACGGCGGCATTGGGCTCCTCGTCGCGCAAGCTGCCCAAGGTCCGCATCAGGTTGATTTGCTTGGCCACGAAGTTGCCGGTCACCACCAGCTGGTTTTTGCAGCCGTTATACAGGTTGGCGGCCGACATTGGACTGAAGTGGTTGACGGTGTCGGCGCAAGTATAGATCTTGCCCTTTGTGCCATCTGATTTTTCCTGGGCGATGTAGACACCGGCCAGCTGTTTAACGCCTGGCGCTACATAGATATTGCCGGTGGCGTGCACTACGAACGAGGGCGCAGTGCCGGCGCCCCACCCATTACCGTAGGTGATGTTGTTGGATATGTAGACGTCGCCTTTGACAAAGATGGAGACGTTAGTGTTGATGCTACTAGGCAGCGTGCCGCCTTTAATAGTGAGTTTGGTATTGTCGGTACCGTCATCATAGACTTGGGAATTGAGATAGACATCGGGGTCGCTAGGATTGTTTTTGGGAGCGAGGTGAGAGCCGCTTAGCGTGCCGATATCGTTGATTACAGGATTGGAGCTGGTGTTTGTAGGAGCACCGGTCGGCGCTGTTTCGTTGGTCAGGGTGCGGCAAGCATTATCCTGGTTGTTGGGGCCGCCAATATACCCGCCTAGGGCTGGGCTTTCGTTGCCGGTGGAATCGACCTGTACTTCGTTGGGGTCATTGGCAAAGCTCAGCTTGGTCGGCGAGCCGTTGATATTGCCGGGGCTTTGGGCACTGGCTACGCCGGTAATTTTCAACAAGGCCAAGGCACTAAGCTGCGTGCTGCTGCCGCGGGTAGCACCGGGCGGATCGCTGATATCAGAGTAACCAGCCAGCGTGCCGCCGTCTTTAGAGCATTGGCCGAAATCCCCGCCCGCCGAAATATCACTGTTATAGACATGGAAATAGGGTTCGTTGGCAATGCGCGGACAGGTATAATTGTCGGCCGGATTGGCCGCGGCCACAACGCCATTATCAGGCCCCACATAACCTGTCGTGTAGTCGGCGTGGATATGAGCGCAGTATTCATCGCCCGCCTGGTAGGATCCTGCCGCGATATTGTAGTGCCCGAAAAGCGTGGTCGTGGGAGTGCCGCCCGGTGATGACGGATAAGGCGGGTAGATGCCGTAGGTACCGCCGGTGCTGGAGGCTATGGTAGTTTTCCCGCCAACGGCCGCCAGCTTATAAAATTCGCTACTGGTCGGGATGTTTACGGCGTGGCTCAAGTCGTTCTTGACGTTAATATACGTTGCGTAGTCCACCCCTTGATATGGATGCTCCTTGGTCGGCTCCGGATCTGATTTTGGCGGGGGCAATGATGCGTCGAAGTGCTGGTATATATTGAATGTTATTGAGCAATTGGTGCCGTCATCCAGCCTGTCAGACCCATAGTAATCAGGATAGAACTGCAAGGTCATACTCCTGATCTGGTTGGTGTTGCCGTTCGGAGCAAAATCGTCAATTTTTTTCGTTTCCTCTTCGCCAACGTCCAAACCAAAGTCAGTATTGTGAGTGCGAAGGTCACTCCTATATTGATCGGGTGGTTCTGTGAGACTGAAGTGAGTATCGCCAACGCTGGACTGTATAGGTTGGGCGACTGTGGCCGTGTTATCGTTCTTCACGTTCACATAAGCTGTAAACGAATGGCCGGCTTGAACTATATGATGCTGCGAACCGTCAGGATTGTACGAACCGTCCCATGGCCCATCGCCATCTACCCAGCCGCCCGAACAGGAAGCGTGCAAACAGTGGTAGACAATGGGTGTCTGTGGGTTGCCAGGCAACTCTTGCCAATTAGGCGGGTTCCCGGTACCTGCATTGACGTTGTGCCATACGTCCGTGGTTATGCTGACGTCCTTATGCGTAGGTGTCATATTAAGATTTAAATCCGGACCGCCGGGATCAGTTTCATAGGTGCCATCCGAGTCGGTACCGCTGATGGTGGTATATGTAATGTAACCATCGGTATGCGGCACGGTCACATTGTTACAGCCAAAGGCTGGCGAAGGCGGCTGGGTGTGCCCGTTGTCTACGATAATACAGGCTGGTGAGCTGTTTGAGTTCGATCCGTCCGTGGGGCCGTCGGCATGACTGTAGTCTATGCGCATACAATATTTATCGCCGTTTTTAGCACTACCCGGAACCGTATAGCCTTTAGTATAGCCATTAGGGCCGTTACTGTCGTTATTCACGTTAATGTTGCCGCCGGAATTAATGCCAGTGCCGGAGTACCCGCTACCTGTGCCGTCCTTTATGGCCCAGTTATAAGTAGCGGTGCTCGGGCCGTTGTTATGGATAGTGTGTTTGAAAGTGTGGTGGGAGCCGGGAGCCGCCCGGATGGTACCCTGCACGCCATCGACCGTGCTCGTGCTGGTAAGCGTCCAGGTCGTAGGTGTCTGGTTATAGTGCAGCTCGATGGTGAGTGAGCCGGCAGTATTGAGGACGCCGTTATTCCATATACCGGAATCGGTTATAGCTTTACCGATTGCGTTCTGATCCGTGATGGTGCCATTGAAGTTTTGGCCGACTACCATGGTGGCATCGTCCCCATCGACGTCATAGACATGCACCCAACCCAATGTGTAACCGCTGGGTCCGCTCTGACTCCAGTCAGGCGGGCTGTTGTAGCAGTTGTCGTTGAAGCTTAGTTGGCCGCTGCTGTTAGTACTGCCGCCATTCGGCCCATGGTTAGCTCCGGTCTGGCTGTCTATATAACGTCCGCCGGAGTTAGGACACTGGGCATTCGGGCGGGTCTCGGTTACCGTGGCGCCGCTCAGATTGCCGCCATTTTGGTTGTAGGCGTGGATATTCAGATTAACTAAGTGTGCGCTGTTATCAGTACAGCTCGGGTCGGCTGATGCTTTTTGCCACACCAAAGCGTCGAGATGGTCATTAATGACTGCTAGATGGTTCGTCAGATAACGCACTGCTTTATATATAGACTGGTCGCCAGACAGCAAGATAGAGCCCAGCAATCTTCCTTTGGCATACTTATCTTCGTAATGTTGCAGAAATTGGTCCCAAGAACCGTAATTACCGGAGGTCTTGCCGACCAGGCGCAGAACCCCCACGAAGCCTGCTTCCGAGTTGAATACGCCCGTACTCTGCCCAATCGTCGTGAGCTTATCCACTTCTTTCTGCGTGGAAACCGGATCAGGCAGGCCGGAAAGCGGTTTTGCTTTCACGTCGTTGAAGCATGGACTGGCGGTCGTACAGCCTTTCGCGTAAAACGCCACGCTCGGCATGCTGTTGAAGTAGGTGCCTTTACTGCCGGTGGATATGCGCTTACCGGGGCCGATGTCTGCTTGGGCGATTATTGTCTGGTCGCTCTTGTTCTGCTGAAAAAGCGGCAAGAATTTCTTTTGGACGGTTGCCAGGGCCTGCTGTCTGAGCGCCATCGGGGTAGGATTGGTGGAATTATTGACGTACGGCGTGTCATATATAATACCCGCTACCAGCAAATCTTTCTTGGCGATAAGCTTATCTTCCAGTTTGGCTTTATAAGCATTATTTTCGGCGTTAAGCTGGGTGAATTTCCCAATCCCTTGGTAATCCGCAAACCCCTGGTACTTGTCTTTGCCGCCATAAGTTTTATATTGATTGGCCTGCACTTTATCAATGTCAGCTTGGCCAATCGTGGCATGAAGCCTTTTTGCTTCATCCTTAAGCGCGGCGTTCAGAATAAGGGTGTCCCGCGCGGTCTTATGGGTATTACCAAAGCTGACATTTTTGTTCTTCTTCGTATACTGGGCAAGCTCATCGCTCAGCTCGTTGACTTGTTTAGGAGTGATGGTGGTATTGCCGATGACAACATTCCTACTGTCGTTATAGAAGTGCCAACCAACAAGTATGACCACCACCAGTAACGCCAACCCCAGGATAGTTTTGATCACCAACTTACTTCTAAAATTTGGCAATTTTCTATTCTGGCCGCTTGAATTAGCGGGCGAGCTGCTTTCCGTTGCCGCACCGGGCGCTGCTTGAGAATCGCTGGTTTTGTCTGTGTTGGCCGCCATTACATATGGACTTCACTGGTTACCTTAGGTACCAGTATATGAACATAAGCAGTATACTGCAAGCTTTATACAGTCTATTTGTAGGTGCAATGTCCGCCTGTGAGCTCAGTGACGGTAGCAAAACCAAACCCCTGGTCTTTCAGGCCGCGGATGATTCCCGGTAGAGCCCGGACGGTTTGGGGATGATGGCCGCCGTCATGCATAAGGATGACGGAACCTGGCTCCGCCTGGCTCAAAACATTGGATCGGATAGCGGAAACCCCCGGGTGTTTATCGTCCAGGGAGTCTACGCTCCACTCTACTATCTCTAGGCCGAGGCGACTAGCTGCCGAAGATACGTTGCTGTTCACCAAGCCATATGGCGGACGGAACAGGCAGGGTTTAAAGCCGGTGGCTTCCTGTATGCGATGATTAGTCTGTACCAGTTCACCATACCCCGGATCCTGGGGGTGATGATAAGAATGGTTGCCGATTTCATCACCGCTAGCCAGTATTTCGGTCATCAGCTCTTCACGCCCACGCACATGCTTACCTTCCTCAAAAAACGTACCGTGTACGCCAAAGTGATTAAGAATGTTGAGAATCTTGGGTGTATTCTTGACGCTTGGGCCATCGTCAAAAGTTAGAGCCACGCGCCGAGGGTAATGTGGACCGGTAGTAACCGTGGTGCCACCGGGTGATGTGCAGCCGGTAGGTAGCCGAACGGCCGCGGTTCCGCCGCTGGAACGGTAATGTCTCTTGTGGTGTGCTTTCGATACTATGGCGGAGCTAGCGCTTTTTACAGCGTGGCCGCCGACTTTTGTTATGGCAACCCGTTTGGCAGCCAAAGCCGCCTCGTGTTCATTCGTCACAGCCCCCGCTGCCGGTACTGCAAGATTGCCGGCTGCTATAGCAGCCGCAGCGCCCAAGAGTCTTTTATTAATACGACGCTCAAACATGATACTATTTTAACATTAATGTAATACTACGTCAATAGAAGTATACCGTGGCCTACTCTACCAACCCTGTCCTGTCTCAACGGTCTAATGACAACAGGCCCAACGGTCAAACAAGAATAAAATAAAACGAGTTCGGGTAGGCAGGGAGGACACTAGGGGGCTCGCCTTAGGGCGAGGTCAACGGCTTTTGCCGAAGAACCTCGCCCCGCTGGCAGCCTCTCATCAGAGTGTCACCGTGATGTACGGCGGGTGATCTGGAATCTTTGCCCATACGAAGACATCCGTAATCCGAATGCTCTTCCTCTTAAGCCGAAGCACACCTTTGCCGTTCCATTTGCCCATGGACACGTTGCCCGTGCTCTTGGCGACATAGTTGTAGCCGACTTTAGCGATCTTCTCGCCTTTGACTAGCCGGAGCTTAACGCCCTGCTTGACCTTAACGATCTTGCCTACCTTGCCGGAGGGCTTGAAACCGTTGGCGGTGTTGACTTGGGACTGGTTGCCCGGGTCACCGGTAGTTAGCCCTGGCACGCCGTAGTGGATCAGCACGTTGATTTGGGCTTTGCCCGATGCCGATGCCTGAGACACGAACGCCAGTGTTGCGATAACCGCGATCACCAGGATGGGACCGAAGAACCTGCGATTCTTCCGAACATTGCTTTGTGAAACAAACATTTTCGGGCCTCCCCGAACTCGTTGACATGAAGCGAAAGTGCCTCAATATTTATAATTATAACACCCCAATGCAAAAAAGTCAATCCAAATATACCCGAGTCTGGTCAAACTAGTACTTGGGTATCAATCAGGATGGTCATCTACCCGTCTAATAGCAATTGGGTGATTTCAGCGTCCGCTTTCCTTATGGCTGGGGTCGGACTTGGCTTTTTGCTGGCGGATGACGAGAGTAGCGATCAGGGCGGCGGCAATACCGAAAGTCGAGGCAATCAGGTAGCCGTTGTGGAAACCGTGGACCGTGGCGGTGAGTTGTTGCAGCTGGGTGGGCGGAGCCATCAAATGCAGGTTAGCCAGGTAGCGGGTGGTCGACGAGGTAGCGATGCCGGTCAGCACGGCCAAGCCGAGGGCGCCGCCAATCTGCTGGGAAGTATTCAGCAAACCGGAAGCCAAGCCGGACTCATGGTGCGGCACGCCGGACGTCGCCGCGATGGTCACCGAAACGAAGGTCGCGCCCATGCCTAAGCCCATCAATATCATGCCGGGCGCCACATTACCCCAGTAGGTGCCATGAACCGGAATATGCGACACCCAGAACAGACCGGCCGAAACCACCAGCGGCGCTACCATCAAGATAGGTTTGTAGCCAATCTTTTGGATAAGACGCGGCACATTGGTGGCCGTGATGGCGATGGCTACTGGAACAACCAGGAAACTAACACCGGTCTTTATGGGCGTGTAGCCCAGAACTTCCTGCAGATACAGCGTGGTGAAAAAGAAGACCGAGAACAAACCGGAGGCCATAAAAAGCATCAGCAAATCGGCGCCGGCCAGGTTGCGGATGCGGAAAATTTTCAGCGGCACCAGTGGGTGTTCTGCCCGGCTCTCGTTGATCACGAAAGCTGCCAGCGCGACGATTGCGATGATGAAAAAAGTCAACGGCGTGTGCGCGGTCCAACCGTCGCTCGGCGCCTTGACCAGGGCGTAAACTAACGACATCAAGCCGCCGGTAACAAGGATAGCGCCTGGCAGGTCAAGCTGGTTGTGTTCCAGGGTTGATTCGTGGCGGTCGAGAATACGCAATGCCGTTATTATCACGCCGATCCCAACCGGCACGTTCACAAAAAAGTTCCAGCGCCAGCTCAAGTATTGGGTAATAATACCTCCGGCCAGCACCCCAACGGCCGCGCCGCCGGAAGCCACCGCGCCCCAGACTGACAGAGCCATGTTGCGCTCGTGCCCTTCGCGGTAGGTCACCAAAATAATTGACAGTGCCGCCGGCGACATAAAGGCACCGGCCAGGCCCTGCACGCCGCGGGCGATGATAATCCACGTATCAGACTGCGCCAAACCGCAAGCTAAAGAAGCTAAAGTAAACAGCGTTACGCCGGCCAGGAAAATTTTGCGCCGGCCAAACAGGTCGGCTGCCCGGCCACCGAGCAACAAACAGCCGCCGAACGTTAAGGAATACATCGTCACGATCCATTGCAGGTTCTCCTGGGTCATATGAAAGGCCCGCTGGATCGCCGGCAAAGCTACGTTCACGATCGACACATCCAGCACTACCATGAACTGCGCCAGCGCCAACAGCACTAGAATCAGCCAATGGCTTGTTTGTTTGGTTTGTTTGCTCACTATACTATTTATACTATAGGAAAGTTTTGTTTTTTCAAATTGAAACGGTACATTGTAAGTAATGTTTGAGAAGATCGCCCGTTTTTCAGTTCGTTTCCGCTGGTTTATTATTGTTTTCTGGCTGGCTGCCATACCTATTGTCACGGCCAATTTCCCCAGCATCACCGATGTTTCCAAAAACGATAATTCCCAGTTCCTGCCCAAAAACAGCCCGACCACCCAGGCCACGGAGCTGGAATCGGCTTTCCAAAATAAAAATACAGCCAGCACGGCGGTGGTTGTGGCGGTCAGCGATAACGGGCCGCTGAGTGCCGCTGATAAGGCCGCCGTCGCGCGTATTGGCCAAGCTCTTCAAGGCGTTAAAGATGTTACGTCCGTGCAAAACCAAGGCGTTTCGGCCGATGGCGAGGCCCAGGAACTAGCGGTCGGGGTCAGCGGCGCGGCCTTTGGCGATCAAGCCACTCAGATTGTCGATAACATCCGCGCCCAATTGCAAAATAACGTGCCGCCAGGCTTGAGCTTGCACCTAACAGGCGACTTGGCGGCGGGCGTCGACGACGAAAACGCTAACCAAAAAGGCCGCAATAGTACCGAGGGGTACACGATCCTGCTTATACTGGTGCTGCTGCTATTGGTTTTCCGAGCCATTTTAGCGCCGCTAGCTACCCTGCTGCCGGCTGGCTTGGCACTGGCCGTAGCACAGCCGGTGATTGCCGAATCGACCAAAATCGGCGTACAGGTATCATTTATCACCCAGATTTTGCTGATCGTGCTAGTGCTGGGAGCCGGCACCGATTACGGACTTTTCCTGGTCTTCCGGGTGCGCGAAGAGCTGCGCAAAGGCCTGGAGCCCAAAGAAGCCGTCGTTAAAGCCCTGTCCAAGGTCGGCGAGTCTATAACTTTCTCGGCCGCGACGGTTGTGGCGGCGCTACTCAGTCTGCTGTTAGCGTCATTCGGCATATATAAAGGATTGGGGCCGGCGTTGGCGATTGCCCTGGTTATTATGCTGCTGATCGCCCTGACCTTTTTGCCGGCTTTGCTGGCCGTCCTAGGCCGGGCGGTTTTCTGGCCGTCCAAAACACGAAAGCGCGAGTCGAAAATCGGCCTGTGGGGCCGGCTGGCTGACCGTGTCATTCAGCGGCCGGCACGCATGTTAATCCTCGGCATTATTATTTTTGGCGGTTTGTCGCTCGGCATAATCGGCTATCAAACGACCGGCTTCGGAAATCAAGCGCCGCCAAGCGGCAGCGATTCGTCGGCCGGCCAGCAAGCCATCGCGGCCCATTTTCCGGCGGCCAACAATAATCCCGACCTGCTGATACTGAAGTTCAACCAGCCGGTCTGGAACAATTTAGAGTCCGTCCAAAAAGCCCAGACTGAACTGGTCGCTTCTGGCCAGTTCAAGGCTGTCAGCGGACCATTTAACGCCAACGGTTTCAGCCTGACCCCGGCCCAGCTGGCCGCGTTGCACGCTAGCGGCGATAGCGGCGGCAATAATCCGGCCCTGCAAGCCATCTCGCAATTCATCAGCGCCGACGGCAAAACCGTGCAGTTCTACGCCATCTTCGCCGCCGGACCAACCGGCAGCCAAGCCGCCACCCAAGCCACGCCGGCCGTTCGCGCGGCCCTGCAAAAAGTCGCCGCTAATGTCGGCGCCCAAACCAATGCCGTCTACGGTATCGATTCCGTCGGTTACGACGTTGGCCACGTGGCCAACAATGACCTGAAACACATCGTGCCGATCGTGCTGATAATTATCGGTTTGCTGCTGGCCATCATGCTGCGCAGTCTGGTTGCGCCATGGTACCTGATCGCCACGGTCGGCCTGTCATATCTGGCAACGCTCGGTTTCGCCATGATCGTTTTCGTCCACCTCGGCCACCAAGACGGCTTGAACTTCATCCTGCCTTTCCTAATGTTCATTTTCGGTATGGCGCTCGGCCAGGACTACAATATTCTGGTGATGAGCCGTATCCGCGAAGAAGCCCACCACGAAAAATCGCTGCTGAAAGCCGTCACCCGGGCCATCGGCGTAACCGGCACGACAGTTACCTCGGCTGGCCTGATCTTAGCCGGTACGTTTGGCGTGCTCGGCCTGGTCGGCGGCAACATCCAGGTCGAGGAAATCGGCTACTCGATAGCCTTCGGCATCCTGCTGGATACATTTTTTGTACGGACCTTGTTAGTACCATCAATCGTCACCCTGCTCGGCCGCTACAATTGGTGGCCGTCTAAGCTGTACCACGAATCAGAGCGCTAGCATTTTGCGCAATGTTTTGATGTTGCGGTTAGTGTTGAAATGGCGGTATTTGGCTTTGGTAAGCAATTTGGCGAAGTCACTTTTCAGAGTCGAACCCTTATCTACACGCCAGTAGACCACGCCACGCCCAGCCGCCACCTGCTCGCCCGCGGCCAACCGGCACGGTTCAGCGGCCAGCTCTTTTTCCAGGCCGTTTTCCATGAAAATCACGTAGTCGTGCTGGTTGTCGCCAGCCGTTCTGAACGGATACTGGTCAACAATTTTAGCTAATGCCTCAAGCGGCAAGACCTGCGCCTTAGCCGAGTAGCCGAAGGTCTTGGTCAGACTCGTTTCAATCAATTTCTTGAGCTGTGGCGCGGCTGAGCCGCTCTCAAACACCAAGTTTCCGCTCTGTAAAATCGTGGTCACGTTTTCTAGGCCGACTTTTTCCAAGCAGACACGTAAATCAGCCATCCTGATAATCCGGCCGCCTACGTTAACCCCGCGCAAAAAAGCCCCGTACTTAGTCATGTGATAATTATAACTTTATTCGTTCTAGTGATAAGGGAAAAGACATGTCAGATTGGAATTCAAGTTGCGGGGGATAGGTGGTGTAAGGAAGCGGGGGAGGACGAGTGGTTGCAGGAGCAACTATATCAAGCTATTAAGCCTGATCACTCGCCCTCCCATTTGCTCTATA
Organism: Saccharimonadales bacterium (SeqCode); assembly: GCA_035692985.1. Taxonomy (GTDB): domain Bacteria; phylum Patescibacteriota; class Saccharimonadia; order Saccharimonadales; family UBA4665; genus JARIHC01. The sequence goes on along the minus strand of DASSHG010000009.1, from coordinate 231,118 downwards.
GCTAGCATTTCGCAAGCGAATACGTATCCCATGATGGGAGAACACGAGGTACGATTGCTTCCGAGCTGCTTGACTCATCATGAGGCTACTTCATCACACTAAGTGCGCGGAACTACTACTAGAAATACGCACGAAACGTAATATCGCCCCGGAGGAAATCTGTAAAACCGGATGCCGGAAAGGCTTCTTCATGGCCTTAGGCCGAAGAACACAAATGGGATAAATCCATTTGGAGCTCCAAGACACTACAATACACTGTCTTGAACTCACCTTCCGGCTTCCGGTATTCCCCTTCTCCCTGTTAGGTGTACCCAGACTGCGCTGGTTGATCGGCTCAACGAAACCAAACAGCTGCATTACCCACTGGGTCACACCTCTTGCAAACGCGAACGTCTCTTCCTATCCCTGCTTCGACGCCGCATTTAACAAGCTGTTAAAAGTTTTCTTACACTTCAATTATTAGAATACAAACGTGACGCTCCTCTCAACGAGCATCCTGGTTGTATCCTAATAACACCGTAACGAACTCTACAATCTGACATGTCAAAGTGCGAATCTTAGGGAGGCCGCGAAACCATCTTGATTCAAGCCGCCATCAACCCAAAATTGCTATTAACTATTAAACTCTTAATTACTCTCAATGTCAATACCTTTCCGCGGTCTTTGCTAAAATAAGGGTAATGAGTCTTTCAATCGGCATAGTCGGCCTGCCAAATGTCGGCAAATCTACCCTGTTCAACGCTCTGACCGGCAGTAATGTGCTGGCGGCCGATTACCCGTTCGCGACGATTGACCCGAACACTGGTATCGTGCCGGTGCCGGACAGCCGCCTGGCCAAACTGGCCGGATTATATAAAACCGATAAGATCGTACCGGCTACGGTGACATTCGTAGATATCGCGGGTTTGGTGGCTGGGGCCAGCGAGGGCGAGGGCCTCGGCAACCAGTTCTTAAGCCACATTCGGACCACTAATGCCATCGCGCACGTAGTGCGCGCCAGCCAATCGCGCGATCCGGCCAAAGATATCGAAATTATTAACACTGAGTTAGTGCTGGCCGATTTGCAAACCATGGCCAAGCGGCTGCCGCGGTTGGAAAAAGAATCGCGCGCCGACCCGAAGCTGAAGCCGCTGGCGGCCGCCTATCAGCAGATGAATAAGTTTCTGAATGATGGCCAGCCGCTCTGGCAGCATCCTGAAATTAACAGGGAGGATTTGGCCGATTTGCAATTACTTACCATGAAACCGGTGATTTATGTGTTCAATGTGGACGAGTCCGATATCAACAACCGCGCTCATCATGAGAGGCTGCGTGAATTGGTTGCTCCGTCACGGGCATTGTTCGTCTGCGCCAAACTGGAAAGCGAACTCAAGGACTTGGACCAAGCCGACGCCGCCGAATTATTAGCGAGCTACGGGCAGCAGGAATCCGGTCTGCTACAGCTGATCCACGCTGCTTACGATACTCTAGGACTGCAAAGTTTCTTAACGGCCGGCCAAAAAGAAGTCCGGGCCTGGACTATTTCTAAAGGCGCCACGGCACCCCAGGCAGCCGGTGTTATCCATGGCGACTTTGAGCGTGGCTTCATTGCCGCGGATATAGTCAGTTACTCCGATTTGGTAGCCGCCGGCTCGTTATCCTCGGCCAGGAGCGCCGGCAAAGTCCGCACCGAGGGCAAGGCCTATGTCATGCGCCCCGATGACGTGGTCGAATTCAAGTTCAACGTGTCTCGGTGACCGGCGTAGCCGGTAATATTTGAGGTTCCTGGCTATGGGCGTGGAACGATGGCCGACCAAACTTCTTGTTTCGCATCGCCAGCGGCAATTTAGAGTAGGCAATCCGCAGCGGATTAATCTCTAGGGCGTGGTGAAGCGCTGATTGCGGTTGCGGCTGTAGTTGCGGCTGAGCCTGATCCACCCGGGATTGCTGAACAGGAGCCTGGGTCTGAGCAGTCTGGGGCCGTCTGCCAAACACCTCCTGGAGACCTTCGTTATAAAGCTCGGCGGAATTGGCGGAAGAAACCGACGTAGCGGCGGCGGGCGGCAAACCGTTCTGCTGCTGCGCCTGTGCCAATAAACCCTGCGCGTACAGATAATCCGACAGCTCCGGGCTAGGCCGCAACGGCTCAACATCCAGCGTTTTTTGGCTGTCTCGCTCCAGGTGCTCTTGGATTTTTTGCTGCTGCTGGTGCTGGGCTAACAGATAGGCTTGCAGCTGCTGGTTGATTTGCTCCAGGTGAAGCTTTTGGTCTTCCTCATGCTCCGACTGTTTTTTCTTGTTTTCAGCCATGCAGTGCTGGACATGACCTATAAGTTTACGCAGGCGCAAGTGGTTTATACTGATGAAACGCAGGTTCTTGGATCCGGTAGAAACGTTTATTTGGGCGGCCAGCAAACGCCGGCTAAAATCAATCTCGCTGATCATATCAAAACGCAGGTCCTCTACCGTCAGGTAGCGCATCGGCTTTCTATCAATTAGCAGAACCCTGAAATTGGTCGCTACCAACAGGGCAAACCCGCCTTCATAAAAGCCGTTTACACACTCGAAGATCTCTTCGTCTGGCAATATGACATCTGGCAACTCGCTCATTTCGGTACGACCCCAGCCGTGGTAATTCACCCCTATTTTTTTGAGCTGTTCCTCGACCGATTCCTTAGTTACCATGGCAGACCTCCCTGTGATCTCACCTCACCTAAAGTACTCTAATCATAACTCTGTTTGGCTGAGCGGGCGGTGAGAATCCTTACTAATGCCGTGCGATTTTCATCACACGCTAACTGGGTTCCAGATTGATTTGACTTTTTTTGGGGTTGCTCTCATAATACATATATGTTGGCCACGCTGAAACAGACAGCGGAACTGGTGGAACTTTTCAAGTTGCGCGGCCGCAAACAAACTTATCGCAAAGGTGATTTCATCATCCGCCCGGGCGAAACCCCGCCGGGCATTTTTTATATCTATCAGGGTCTGGTCAAGGCCTACGATATCACCAAATACAACGAAGAAAATTTGCTTATCATCCGCAAGGAAGATGAGATTTTTCCGCTGATCTGGGCAATCACCGGCCAGGAACGCAGTGTCATCTACCAAGCGCTGGCGCCGACCATTACTTGGCAGCTGGGCCGCGATACTTTCCTGGAATTTATAAAGAGCAAGCCGGAAACGCTGGCGCCGCTGGTAGACATGACTATCGAGATGTACCGCCTGCACAGTGAGCGCATTTTGAACCTGGAATACCGCACGGTCCGCGAGCGGATAATCTCGTTCCTGCTGACCATGGGCCAGCGCTTTGGCAAGCAAACACCCGGCGGTTTATTGATTGAGGTGCCACTGCGCCACCAGGATATCGCCAGCTCGGTCAATTCTACCCGCGAAACGACCAGCCGCGAACTCTCCGCCCTAGAGCGCAAAGGTCTGCTCCGCAACCAGCAATCCCTCATTTTATTACGGGATGTAAAAACTTTGCGTCAGCACATTATTTCCACTTAAGAATAATTTCTTCCAGGATTTTAACGATCTTTTGATGATCAGGAATATCCTGCTTGTCGTAATAGTGCGCCGTGTCCAGGTATTCTTCGATAACGTTTAAGCAATACAAGTCGTCAGCCAGCACGTGCATCCGGTCGACGGCTTGGACGCTGGCGAACGGCGTGGCCACTACCAGTTTTTCAATTGATACCGGCTTGAGAAACTCAGCCGCCAGATCTACAGGGAAGCCGGTTTTCAACCCGTCTGTCACAATGATGACATCACGCCCTTTGAGCAGTCGCTTATCGATTGTGCCGCCGCTGCCCAGCAAGCGGTTCATGTCGTGCATCTTGGTCAATTTCTGCTGTTCAACTACGTTGTAATAGTCGCCCAGCAACTCGTTGATCTCGCCCTCCGAGTAGCGCTTGTTATAGGCCACCGCGCCGCCAGCCGTAATGCCGGCCAGAGCATCGGGCTCGCGCGGCAACATGATTTCCTCGCTCATCAGGAGCGTCAGCACGCAATGCAGCCGGGCGGCAATCTGGGCACCGACCATTACGCCACCGTCATCCAGCGCCACCACCGCGCAGTTTTCGTAGCGGTACTTCTTAGCCAGCTGGTTGGCGAGCATGCGGCCGGCCTGCAGACGAGAGGCAAAATACATGCTAGAAGTGTAGCAGATAGAAGCGTTCGCGATTGCCTTTGGTGCCGGCTATTTGCGAATCGGCTTTACCTGATATGACGAACTGGCCGGCCACCCAGGATTCAAAGTTTTTTAAGATATCGCGGCGCATTTTTTCATTCTTGATGACACCCTTGTGCTTCATTTCGCTGCCGGCTTCAAACTGAGGTTTGACCATAGCCACGATCTGCGTATTTTGACCGGTCAGCCCAGCAACGGCTGGCAAAATATCACGCAGTGAAATAAATGATACGTCAGCCATTACTAAGTCAATATTTTGCGGCGTCTGAAAATCCCTAATATCTGTTTTTTCGTGTAGCTCCACCCGCGGATCCTGCCTAAGCGAAGGATGCAACTGATTCGTCCCAACGTCGACCGCAATCACCTTTTTAGCGCCGTGCTGCAGCGCGTAATCGGTGAAGCCGCCCGTGCTGCTGCCGACATCCAGCACGGTTTTATTCTTAAAATCAAGCTTGAGTGCCTCTGCCACGGACGCCAGCTTTAACCCTGCCCGGCTAACATATCGCTGTGGTGTGGCGGGCTGTTTCATCTTTCAAGTCGAATTATTTAACGCGCTCGCGGTAAGCACCGGAAGCGGTATCCACGGAAATGACATCACCTTGCTTGATAAAAGCCGGCACCTTTATGGTGGCGCCGGTTTCCAGCGTGGCGTCTTTGGTGATCGACGTGCTAGTATCGCCTTTCACGGCATCTTCCGTGTAAGTCACTTTTAGCGGAACGTTCTTGGGCAATTCCACGCTGATCGGCCGGCCGTTGAAAAATTGTAACTGAACCTGGTCGCCCTCTTTCATATAATTTCCGCTGTCGGCAACAAGACTGGCCGGAATCTCAAACTGCTCAAAAGTTTCGCCGTTCATAAAGAAGTAGTTCGAGCCGTCACCATACAAAAACTGCACGTTTTGGGCGGTGACATCGGCGCTGTCGATCTGTTCGTTGCCTTTGAAAGTTTTTTCCAGGACCTTGCCGCCCGGCAGCAGGCTTTTAACCCGCACATTGACTATCGAGCCGCCGCGGCCCATAACTTTTTGCTTGTATTCCAGCACACGGAACGGTTCGTCCTGCCACTGAAAGATGGCGCCTTTCTTAAGATCGGTAATGCTAAGTGCCATATCCTTAAACCTCTATCCTAGTTACTGGCTACGAACGGCAGCAGCGCGATGTGCCGGGCGCGCTTTATAGCGACGCTCAGCCGGCGCTGCTGGCTCTCGGTCAAGCCGGTCTTTTTGCGGGTTTCTATCTGTCCGTAAATGTTCACGTAACGCTGCAGGGTCTTGAAATCCTTGTAGTCAAAGAATGCTACGTCAGTCCGATTTTTAAAAATCTTTGCCATTGATTACTCCTTAAAATGGTATGTCGTCTAAATTAATTGGTTCTTCGCCGACGTCTTCGATTACGACGTCGTCCTTTTTGGCTTTTTTGCTGGGCTTTGGTTTGTCGTTGTCTTTCGGCGCTTCCGTTGCCGATGGCGTAGAAGCGTCATCACCGGCGCCGGCGCCGCGGCTATCCAGGAATGTCACGTCATTGGCCAAAACCTCGACTTTGCTGCGCTTTTGGCCTTCCTGCTCCCAATTGCGGCTCTGCAAGCGCCCCTGCACCAGGCAGCGCCGGCCCTTGCTCATATATTGCGCCACGCGCTCGGCCAGCGGCCCCCAGCAAACGATATCCACGTAGTCGGTAACCTCTTGCCATTCGCCGCTTTGATCCTTATAGCTGCGGTTCAACGCCAGGCTGAAGTTGGTGACAGTCTGGCCGTTCGGGGTTTGCCTGAGCTCCGGATCCCGCGTTAAGTTGCCCATCAGTGTTACTTGGTTTAAGCTTCGTGCCATATCATTGTCCTCCTTTATAGATGCTTTTCTCTACCCTACGCCCGCCCGTGAATGCCAGTCAAGCGCATGCACCATTTATCTTAAATTATTTAAGATTTCTCCTCTTCTTTCTCGTCTTCATCAGGAGTTTCGCCGCGCTCAGCGGCTTTTTTAGCCTTTTCAGTCTTCTGGGTCTCAGCTTTAGCGATTGCCCTGAGATCCGGCTTAGTCAGCAGAAAACGGATCACCTCGTCGGTAATGTTCAGGGTACTTTCCACCTTGTTGACCGCTTCCGGTGGCAGTTCCACAGTATAGAACACGTAGATGGCGTGCTCGTTGCCTTTGATCTTATAGGCCAGCTTGCGCTTGCCCCAGTTGTCGTCGGCTGTCACTTTGCCGCCGTTATCCGTGATGATCTTTTTGACGCGGTCCTCGGCCTTGCTCAGGTCGACTTCCAAGCCTGGATCGTAAAGCACGGCGATTTCGTATTGTATCATTGACACTCCTTCCTTCGGTTAAAGCCCATACTCACCAGGGGATATGAGCTGAAGTTTGTTAGTGGTCTGAATTATACTTAATCGACCCCTGATAGTCAAGCTTGGCTGTCGGGAAAATTCTCATCGAGGGCAGCGTCAGCCTCAGCGGTGGCCGGACTGCCGCCGAAGACTTCATCAGCTGAGCTGACCAGCACCTCGCGGGGACGCGAGCCGTCGGCCGGACCAACAATACCCTGCTCTTCCATGGTTTCCACCAGGCGGGCGGCCCGGCCGTAGCCGATCCGCAGGCGCCGCTGCAGCAGGCTCGTCGAAGCTTTGCGGTTCTCTATCACCACCTGGACGGCGTCCTTGAACATTTCGTCGTCGGCACCGGCACCGCCGCCAGGCACGATACCGCCCTTGCCGTTCAGTTGGACCGGCTGCGACACCACCTCGTCATCATACGCCGGCGGCCGCTGCATGCGTATGAAATCGGTCACTTTGCCGGTCTCATCCTCGCCAATCAAGGCGCCTTGGACGCGCTTAGGCTTAGGCATATCAGCCGTCAGGAACAGCATGTCGCCCTGGCCAAGCAGTTTTTCGGCGCCGATCTGGTCGATAATCGTCCGTGAATCAACCTGCGAGGCCGTGGTAAAGGCAATCCGCGCCGGCACGTTAGCCTTTATTAAGCCGGTGATAACATCGACCGACGGCCGCTGGGTAGCCAGCACCAGGTGGATGCCAACAGCGCGGGCCTTCTGGGCAATCCGCACAATCAAAGCCTCCACGTCGCGGGCGGCCATCATCATAAGATCCGCCAGCTCGTCAATCACAATGACGATATACGGCATACCCTCTTCTTTTTTGAGACTGTTATACTCGCCGATGTTGCGTTTACGGACTTCACTGAGCGCGCTATAGCGCCGTTCCATTTCGGCCACCGCCCACTTAAGCGCGCTAATACATTTTTCCGGCTCCGTAATCACTGGTGTTAACAGATGCGGGATATCATCGTACGGCTTGAGCTCAACCCGTTTGGGGTCAACTAGGATGAGCTTTAGCTCTGCCGGCGAGTTGCGGTACAAGAGGCTCGTCAAAATAGTATTGATCATGACCGATTTACCAGAGCCGGTCTGGCCGGCCACCAACAGGTGCGGCATAGTGTCCAGGTCAGTGACAATCGGCGTGCCGGAAATATCTTTGCCAATGGCGATACCGAGCGGGCTTTTCATCTTTTGCCATTCCTGGGAAAGCAGCATTGAACTGGTGCGGACAGTCGCTGATTTAACGTTCGGCACCTCGATGCCAACCGCCCGCTTGCCGGGAATCGGCGCCTCCATGCGGATAGAATGCGCCGCTAAATCAAGCGCCAAGTTGTTCTCCAACGCCGTAATTTTGGTCAGCTTAGTGCCGGCCGGCGGTTTGAGCGTGTACTGCGTAACCCGCGGACCGATGTTGGCGCCCTCCATCTCAACATCAATATTAAAGTTGGCGAAGGTGTCGCGGATGGCCTGGGCGTTAGTATTGACGTCGCCGGCGTCGGCCTTGTCCTGTTTCTTGTTCAGCAAATCGATGCCCGGAAACTGCCAATCGGGATCTTTGGCGGTAGTCAATGCCTCGTGATTTTCGCTGCCGGTAAGTTTATCGGCCGTGTTTTTGAGCGTTGATAACCTGGCTGGCTGCGGATCGCCTTTGTGATGTACCACCGGCACGCCTTCGTTAAGCTTGAAGTCGGCTTGCGCGGCGTTGGCTTTTAGATCGGCCAGTTCGGATTCATCACCCTCTTGCTTTTTGAACGGTTCAGCCAGCTTTAATAAGATTTTCGGACTGATGCCGAACGCGAAAAAGATCGCCAAAATAGTAACCACTAGAAAAACCAATGAGGCAGGCAGTTTGTCGAGCGCCGCCAGCACGACGTTACCGATAACCAGGCCGATTTCGCCGCCATGGCCACCCTGCCAGCTACTGCCGCTTTTAGTAGCGAAGCTGACGTACGCCCAGCAGCTGGCGAACAGCAAAACGCAAAGCATACCTAGCAACTTTTCCAAGGGGATTTGCCGGTCTTCGGCCCGGAATTTATGCACGCCCCAATAGACCAGCGCCACCGGTGTTACATAAGCCACCCAGCCGAGCAGCCAATAGGCGCCGTGGAAGAGATTGACCGGCAGCGGACCGCCGATTCCGAAACCACCGAGTAATAATAAAAATGCCAGCAATATCAGGCCGATAGCGCCGGATAGCGCCCAGAACGGCGACTGCTCTAGCTGCGCGGCCTTAGCGGTAGCACGCGCCGTCTTAGCAGAACGGGCAGACTTCTTTTTAACCGGTTTTTTCTTTTGTGCCATTACCCTAATTATACCAGTTATTACCCTTACGTCAGGACTGGATATACAATTATAGCAATTTTTACAACTTTAGTCAATCCGCTAAAGGTTGCAATTATTAACTTTTTATAGTTACAGTAGATGTATGGAGTTTCATCTTTTCAAATCGCGGGAGAAACGGGAGCAGGAATTCCAGGCTCGCATTCTGGAAATAGCCTCTATAGCGGTAGTCGAAGCCCTGGATCGCCGGGCAGAGGGTGAATCGATGCCCTTCCAAGTAGAAATACCACCGGTACCCCACCGTATGGAGGCAAAGGATTACCTGGACGGAGTACAGAGTGGAGTCGGTATGACCCTGGATTTATGCGAACAGGTTGATATTGCCTGCGATGAATATTATTCCAGCCTAGCAAATGCCCGTGTCGCCACCGGCCGTACTAATACCAGCCTTTTCACCCGGCATTACCGAAATATGAATCCCAGGCTTATATTCCATGAGTTAAGTCCAGCCGAACAGGTGTGACCATGACATTCAAATCAATTATCAATAATGGCCGTGCCATGGCCCAAGCGCACCGGGAAATAAAGGCTGAGCGAACCGTATGGCGCGAGGCAGGCTCTGCCTACGAATACATCCGGGACTGCTCAGAGTCATCAGTACGATGGAACATCGGCGAAGCGCCGGCACATATGGAAGACGAGGAATTTATGCGGCGGGTTGGCGACGCTACGGTACAGCTGCTCCAGATACATACCTTTGGGACTGACATATATTCATACCTTCATGAGGCATCTGTCGAAGATACGAAAGAGATAGCTGCTTTGTCTGAAGAAAGGTTATCACACCAGAACATTAAGGGCTTGCGCGCCGTCTTCGTCAGAATCGTAGATCCGATTCCGGAAGTAACAGTCTAGTCTATCCGGGCATCCTGGGTCAGTAGGCGCTCGCGCATCTCCTGGAAACGTTTTTGTTGCTCGGCGGCTACATCTTCGCTGGATTTGGACTTGCCGTTGCCGTTGTGGACAGTCTTAGCGTCTACTTTACCGCTCTTGCCACCACCGGAAATGATATTCACCACCGGGATAACAATCGGGCTGCGCTGGGTGTGTTCGAACAGGTAATGCGTGATATGGTCTTTGAGCTCTGCCTTGAAGCGGTCCAGATCAACTCGTTTGAAGCGCTGCTGGACGGCTCGTTTCAGTTCGGTGCGCAGGCCGTTCATGATCTCTTCGTTGTCGCGCATGTAGATGAAGCCGCGGCTGATGATATCCGGGCTGGTCAACAGCGAGCCGGTTTTCTTGTCTATGGTCAGGACGACTGTGACCAGGCCCTCTTCGCTAAGCAGGACGCGATCCTTGACGACCACATGATTGACGATAGCACCCGTTTGGTCAACCAAAATAGTGCCGTGTGGCACTTCGCCGGTCACTTCCATTTTATCTTTGGTAAAGCTGATGACTTGGCCATTGCCAACGTTTAGGATATTGGCGCGCGGAATGCCCTGCTCTACCGCCAAATCTACGTGGTATTTCTTGCTGGTAAAATCGCCGTAAATCGGTACGAAGAATTTCGGTTTGGTCATGTTGATCATGTCGGCGTACTCATCGCGGCTGGCGTGGCCGGAAACGTGCAGCGGCCCGATACCGTCCAGTTCGCGGGTCTCGTGGCGGAAGACATGCACGTTTTTCTTGAGCAGATCATCTACCATGGTGCGGATCTTAGCATCATTGCCGGAGTATGGAATTGGTGTGCTCGACAATATAACCGTATCCTGCTCTTTTAGTTTGACATGCCGGTGCTCGCCATTGCTCATGCGCTGCAGCGCCGAGCTAGGCTCACCCTGCGAACCGGTACAGACTACCACCAGGTCCTGGTCCTTCATATTGGCCGACGAGGCAATCGGTACAAATGTGCCTTTAGGTATACGTACGAAGCCGTGGCGAACGGCCATTTCCAACGTGCTTACCATACTGCGGCCATCCATGGCGACTTTTTTGCCGTGGTGCACGGCAGCATTGATGATCATTTGTACACGGTTCATGTTGGTAGAGAATAAGCCGACAAAAATGCGACCAGGCGCCTGATCCATGATGTCTTTAAAGCTTTGTTCAATAGTGGATTCGGACGGCGTGCGGCCCAGGCGTTCAGTGGTGGTTGATTCGCTGAGTAACGCTAAGACGCCCTCATTGCCAAGCTCCGTTAAGCGCTCTGTATCAGTGCGCTCATGGTCCAGCGGGTTTGGGTCTAATCGGAAGTCTCCCGTATTGATGATCCGTCCGACCGGAGTATCCAGTACTATCACATTGCTGCCGGGGATGGAGTGCGTAACGCGCACTAGCTCCACGAAGAATTCACCAACCTTTAAGCGTTCATGGGTATCTTCGTTCATGGTAACGGTCTTCAACTCGAAACCGTCGGGCATCGGCAGGCCGAAGTTTTCAAAAATTTCTTCAACCCGGCCGATGGTGAATTTACTGCCGTAAATCGGCGCCGGGAATTTTGGCACGATGTGCGGCAAACCACCAATATGGTCCAGATGTCCGTGGGTTATCAGATAAGCTTTTAGCTTATGTTTGATTTGTTCTAGATAGGCCGTATCGACGATGCCATAATTGATGCCTGGCAAATCGACACCAAGGTCATTGCCACAATCCATAATCACGGCGTCGTCCTTATATTCAACCAGGATCATGTTTTTGGAGCCGCCGCCATCCATGCCGCCTAAGCCGATGATTTTTAGCCGCGGGCTGTCATCGATGACATTGGCACGTGGCGGCTTTGCGTTAGCAGTGTCAGCCGCCACATATTGGCTGGCGATGCGCTGGGCGTCCTGCTGGCTACGACGCTGGGCGCGAACAGCTTGGCCGCGCGAAGTCGTCAGGTTGCTATTGATTGGTTTGGCCGTGGGTTTGTTGGGGTTTTGCCCCTGCCCCTTGCCGCGGCGCGGTTTAGGCTTTGGTTTATTGTTATTATTTGGTTGCATAAAATTTTCTCCTTATGCTTATTAATTAAGGTTTTGTAATTTTCTCTAAAATGGCTGGGATCAGCGCGAAATCGTCAATCAGTGTCTGGCGCATACCGCCGTTATACAATGCTGCTGCTGGATGAAACAAAGGGAGGTACACCCGCCCCTGGTATCTTTTAGCCTGGCCATGGCACTTGCTAATACTCAAATCCGGCAAGAAACAATTCAAGCTGTGGCGGCCTAGCGTGACCACCAGCTTGGGCTGAATTATCTCTAATTGGGATTCCAGATATTTCATGAATTCCTGTTTTTCTTCGGGGTGCGGGTCGCGGTTATTCGGCGGCCGGTATTTGACTATGTTGGTGATATAGATGTCCTTGCGCTCCAGGCCGATCATCTCCAGCATTTCGTTCAGGAACTTGCCGGCCGCACCAACGAACGGTTCGCCCTTCAGATCTTCCTGCTTGCCCGGCGCCTCGCCGATGAATACAATCTCGGCGTCCGGATTACCAGCGCCGAACACTAATTGCGTGGCGCCAGCCGCCAGCTCCGGCGTGACCTTGTCATCCAGGATCTTCTGCTTGATATTGTCCAGCTTATTTTGCTTTGTCTTTGCCATTTATGAATTTTTCGATTAACTTGAACAAATTTTGTAAAGCGCCGACCAGAAAAATTAGAGCCAACAGATACCACCACAAGCCGCCGCGGTCGATGGCCAAGCTGGCGAAGCCGTAGGCTACGCCCAACTCAATCAGGCTGAAAATTAGCAATCCTAACTTAGACTGGTGCCAGTTATGAAGCTTTTTCATCTTTCTTCTTCTCTTGGTCGCGTTTGACGGCTTTCATGGATAGTTGCAGGCGGCCGCGGTCATCTATAGCAACCAATTTGACGTCTACTTTATCGCCTTCTTTAACGACGTCGCTGGTCTTGCCGACCCGCTCCTCAGACAGTTCGCTGATGTGAACCAGGCCGTCTTTGCCCGGCATAATCTGCACGAAGGCACCGAAATCCATCACGCTGACCACTGGTTTGTCGCGGTAGATTTTGCCGACTTCCGGCTCGGCCACGATGTCTTGGATCTGCTGCTTAGCCGCATTAATACTGTCGGCATCCGGGCTGGCGATCATAATCGTGCCGTCGTCTTTAATATCGATGGTAGCGCCGGTCTCGCCGGTAATCTTCTGGATGGTCTCGCCGCCTTTGCCAATCACTTCGCGGATCTTATCCGGATTAATCTGGATGGATTCCACTTGCGGCGCGAACGGACTGATTTCATCTTTCGGCTTACTGATGGTCGTCAGCATATGCTCCAGGATGTGCGCCCGGCCGTCTTTACCTTGATCGAGAGCTTTGCGCAGGATCTCCACCGGCAAACCGTGGACTTTCATGTCCATCTGCAACGCCGTGATGCCTTTAGCGGTACCAGCGACCTTGAAGTCCATGTCGCCGGCAAAATCCTCGGCATCGGCGATGTCGCTCAGAACGTACGGTTTGTCACCGTCCATCATCAGGCCCATGGCAATGCCACTGACTGGGGCTTTCAAAGGCACACCGGCGTCCATCAGCGCCATGCAGCTGGAACAAGTGGCGGCCATACTGGTCGAGCCGTTCTGGGACATAATTTCGGTAACGGAGCGGATGACATACGGGAACTCGGCCTCGCTTGGCAAGACAGCCGTCAAAGCCCGCTCAGCCAGATAGCCGTGGCCGATTTCGCGGCGGCCGGCACTGCCTAAACGCTTAACTTCACCGACGGTGTAGCCCGGGGCGTTGTAGTGATGCAGATAGCGGCGTTCGCCCTCTTTTTCCATAGTATCAACCAGCTGCGCGAAGCTGGTCGGTGCCAGTGTCACGATATTCAAGGCCTGCGTCAGGCCGCGTGTAAAGACGCTGGAGCCGTGGGCCCGCGGCAACAGCCCAATCTCACTTTCCAGTGGCCGTACCTCTGTTAACTTACGACCATCGGGGCGCGTACTGTCTTCCACGATGCCCTTGCGGGCGTCTTTATGCAGTGCCAGCTGGAAAGCATCATGGTAATGACTGTGGAATTCCGTAAATTCCTCTTCGCCCAGCTTTTCTTTGAAGGTGTCTAGCATTTCATCGCGGAGTTGCTGTACCAGCACGTTGCGTTCCGGATACGGCTTGCGCAAATCTTCGCCCAGTTTGCCTTCCAGCCACTCGTCAACAGCAGTTTGGATTTCGGGATCGGGCAGGCTCAGTTCATATTCCTGCTTGGTGACGCCAACTTTCTCAATCAGTTCTTGTTGCAATTTTATGGCCGGCTGCATAGCCTTAAAGGCAAATTCGATGCCCTCGGCCACCTGGGCCTCAGTTACTTCGCTGGCGCCGGCTTCTACCATCATGACGCCGTCTTTGGTGCCGGCGACCACTAGATCCAAGCCGCCCTCTTCTAACTGGTCCAGCGACAGGAAAGCCGCCAGTTTACCATCTTTGTCGTAGCCTACGCGCAGGCCGGCGATCGGGCCGTCAAACGGCGCGCCGCTCAAAACGAAGGCCGCGCTCATGGCAATCATAGCGATCATGTCCGGACGGAAATCCGGATCCATGCTCAAAACGGTAGCCACGCCTTGCGCCTCGTGACGGTAACCCTTCGGCCACAGCGGGCGGATCGGCCGGTCAATCAGGCGGCTAATGAGGATGGCGTCATCGCTCGGGCGCCCTTCACGCTTTATGAACCGCGAACCGCTAATCTTACCGGCAGCGTACATCTTTTCTTCGTAGTCTATGCTCAGCGGAAAATAATCCATGCTGATCGGTCGGCTGCCGACCATCGCGGTACCGAGCACCACGGTATCGCCATAGCGCGCGATAACGGAGGCGGAGGTACGAAAACCGACCCGTCCAACCTCGAGCGAAAGCGTTTTACCGCATAATTCGGTCTCGACTTTAATAATTTCTTTACCTAGCTGATTTGTTTGTTGTCCCATTGCAGGATTTCCTTTCTATCCGGGCATTCCCAGGCAGAGTTCAAATATACGGCGCACCTCTTGTGCGTGATGATACGGGGCTATATATCTGCGGCTCTGACGAGGAATACTCCTCTGTTCTTAATGTGCACAAGCTTGGTGTCTCGCCTATGCGAGGCACGTAGTCTGGGCACTTAGCGGCGGATGCCAAGTTTTTTGATGAGATCTAAATATGTCTGGCTATCTTTATTAGCGATGTAACGCAGCAACCGGCGACGTTTGCCAACCATCTGCAGTAACCCGCGCCGCGCCATGAAATCATGCTTATGTGTCTGCAAGTGTTCGGTCAGCTCTTTGATACGCTCAGTCAGCACGGCGACCTGGGCACTCGCACCGCCCGTGTCGTTTTTATGCTCCTGCGCGTTCTTAATGGCTGCGCTTTTTTTCTCACTCGTAATCATGTACAAGCATTTTAACAGATGTCGCCATCGTGCGCAACCCCCTATCCACCCAAAATGTGTTCAGCACAATACTAGCGGTTAAAGCTCGTGTTTTAGTTCAGGGTTTCTCCGTTGCCAAAGCTCTTTAATGGCACCGCCTCCAAGAACAATCACACCCATTACACAGGATCCAGCCCAGGCGTCACGGAATAGATCTCCAGTTCCTTGATTAATTACTTCCGAGCCTAGGCTAACCGCTCCAGGTACAGATAAAACAAAAAGGCCAACCTTAGCCTTTAATGACAGAGGAATGATGTCGTTCGGTTCCCGAAGCTGTCGTTCAAGATGATCAATGCTATTTGGGTCTTCCATATATACATTATGCCATACTTTTTAAATCGGGTTCTTGTATGTTTTCCGTTTTCACGTATTTTATCAATTCTGCCCTACTAATTTGAAGATTACCCACGTCTGTGCGGCGTAGCTCTATCGTATAGGCGCCAGTACCCAGAGCTTCGCCAATATCCTCCACGAGCGACCGGACGTAGGTGCCGGAGGAAACATCGGCAATCAGTTTGACATCGGGATAGTTGTACTCGACCAATTCTAGCCTGTTAATCGTCACTTGACGGGGCTCGAGTTTGACTTCCTTGCCTGCCCGGGCCAGCTTGTAAGCGCGTTGGCCATTAATCTTGATGGCTGAGTAGGCCGGTGGCGTTTGCTCAATGGTACCCGTGAATTTTTTCAGCGTCTCAGTGATAGCGGTTTCGACTGGCCACTTGTCCGAAATAGGCGTAATCTCTCCTTCGGGATCGCCGGTTGAGCTGGTTTGGCCGAGCCGCATGGTTACTTCGTAGGTTTTATCCAATTTGGACAGTTCCCCGGCCTTCCGAGTGTATTCTTTGCCGATGAGCAGAACCAGCAATCCAGTTGCAAAGGGATCCAGCGTACCGGTGTGGCCTACTTTTACCTGACGTGGGGGTTTTCCCTCCGCCTGGGCGACCATCTTGCGCACGTAATTCACCACGTCAAAACTGGTCCAGCTGGCTGGTTTATCCACTAAAAGCATACCTTTCATGCCTTTAGTGTAGCGCAGGCGGCAGTTTAGGTGGTTTACAGGGCCGGCGGCGGCTGGTTCGGAGGAGTTTGCGGCTCCGCGGCTTTATTGATCGCTTGCGGCGGTAGCGGCGGGGGCACGGGCGGAGCTTTTTGAGGAGTAGTATCGGAAGATTCCGGCGATGGCGCGCCAAGCGGCAGGACGGGCGCCGTAGAAGACTGGATCGGCGGCGGCGAACCGTCAGGGTGCAATTTTTCGCCGAGTTGCTGGGCATTGAGCGCCTGGATAGGGGCCGGCGTGGGGTCAACGCTGTCTTTTAATGCCTGGTTAACTTCGTCGCGGGCGGTGTCAAGCTGCTTGGCGTCAGCGTGCGGGCTGTGCACCGATTTCTCAATTTCCGTAAGCGTTTGCGGGCCTTGCGGCGCTGGCACCTCTGGCGGTTGCGCGGGTGGCGGCGTGAACACGGGAGCCGGCGGTGGAGAAAAAGATGGCGGGGGTGGTGAAAATGGCGCTGGCGCCTGTGCTGGAGGAGACTGCCGGCTGAGTAGCTGGCTGGTGTCGTTTTGAGGCATACTCATGGGATCAGTTATCGGATCCAGTCCTTCCGGCACGCTATTAGCGGTCAGCGAGCCGCCCATCGACGGCGGTTCGGTAACCAATTTAGCGCCGGGCTGCAGATTGCTCTGCGGCGGTTTCGGGGGGGGCGGCGCTGGAGGCTGTGGTGCCGGCAATTCCGGTCCCTGCGGCTTGCTATTTTCACTTCCTTGCCCGTCGTGGGAGATACTCAATGTACTGGGGTCAGCTTTGGATTTACCAGCAGCCTTGCCTTTACCAGATTTGTTGCCGTCCGGTCCCGAGCCCTGCTGCGGCTGCGGCGGCTTTTCCGATTCTTCCAGTTTGGTTGCCACCAATTGCTGGTTAGCACCAGCGGCCATTAGGGTCGAACTGGCGTTCATAGTCTGCGAGCTAGTCTTATCATTGCTAAACCGGTCGGTCTCGGCCACGATGCCGGTCAGCAACGCCGTGGCTATCTGGTTATCGAGCAGTTTGTCGCCGAGCAGCTGCGCCAGGTCAGTTACTAATTCGCTCAAACTGCTGGCCTGCGCATCATTCCAGCTGATGGTTCCCAGGCTGCTGCCATCGTTTGACAAGTTGATGCTGGCCACCGTGGCATCGTGCAGGATCCGGCCGTGGGCGGTAATCGCCTCGTCCAGGTCTTCCTGTTTCCTGACGCCCAGCGCGATAACTACATCGACATTAAAATCCCCTTGGCTGAATTCCAAGTCTTCCTGGCCGATCGACGTTTTATAAGGGGTGATGAAGATACGCACCACGTTATCTTCTACTTTGTAGCGCAGTTTGTCGGCCTTGTCTTTATCGAGCGCGATAATAAAATCGCGCAGCGAATCAGTGGTCTTTTCCAGGGTTTCCTGCGGCTTGAGGAATTCCATGGTCGACGGCACCTGGCCGCTAAAAACGGCCACCGAGTGCTTGTTGAGCTTGTTCAGCAACAGCGTCAAACCTAAACAGGCCGCTAGTTGGTCAATAGACGGGTCGCGGCTAACCGTCACCAAAATATTGTTAGCGGATTTTAGCCGGTCGGCGAGCTGTTTTTTAGCACTGTCCATATTGTTTTATTTTTAGGGTTTTTTATTTGAGGTGCTGTTAGTTTTCAGACTACCATAAACGCTTTCCCTTGTCCACCTCTTTACAAATCGGGACGGCCTCTGTATAGTTGAGCTTCGACAATTTAATAGCCATTAAGTAGTAAGGATTTTTTACCCGATGCCGATTATCCAATCAGCCAAAAAACGTGTCCGTACCGCCCGCAAAGCCGGCGCCCGTAACAGCAAGACCAAGCGTAATTTCAAAAGCGCGCTAAAGTTATTTGGTGCCAAACCGTCTGCCCAGTCACTGAGCAGCGCCCAGAGCAAGCTGGACACGGCCGCCAAAAAAGGCGTCATCCACAAGAACAAGGCCGCCCGCCTGAAGAAGCGCGCCGCCGCCAAAGCTAAAGCCGCCGGTGTGAAACCCAGCAAGGCTTCGGCTAAGAAAGCTCCGGCCGCCAAGCCTGCAGCGAAGAAAACAACGCCAAAAAAGACCCCAGCCAAAAAGGCTCCTACCACTAAGAAGTAACTTAGGCTAGCGTCATCAGGTAGTGCTGCAGCGCCTCGTCGGCGTCTATAGCTGTGCGTTTCATTGCGATGTCGATTTTTAAAAGATCGCTGACCAGTTTTTTGAGTTCTGACAGTGTTAGATTACGGGCAATGCCCTGGCTTTTACGTACTACGAACGGATTGAGTTTGGCCTCTTTGGCAATAATTTCGGACGATCGGTCGCCAGCGGCTTTAACGATGGCCAACACATGCAACTGCCAGGCCAGCATAGCGATGATCTGTGCCGGCTCAACTTTTTGGGCTCGTTGTTCAGCATACAATTTCAATACAGTTTTTGTGCGGCCGGCAAAGGCCGCTTCCAGCAACTGGAAGATAGTACTCTGCGGCGCCGGTTCGGTGAGTAAATCAATTGTGCGGCGGTCAATTTTTGAATCATAAAGCAGCAGCTTGTCCAGCTCGTTGGATAATAATTGCTGGTTGGCCCCGACCCGCTCAACCAGGTAACGGGCGTCGGCTTGGCTGAGTGAGCCGTTGGCAACCTTGGCGGCCTGGACCAGCCAATTGGCCAAACCGAACTGGTCCAGCTCTGGAAATTCCCTAAAATCGGTCTCTTTTTTGAGGTATTTATAATAAGCTGTGCGCTTATCCAGCTTTGGTTCAACCAGCACCACGTCATTGGTTTCCGGCGCCTCAGCCAAAATTTGTTCAGCCTGCTCCGTGAATTGCTTATTTGTACCCGGCGCCCGTAAAATGACTAACTTTTCGCTCGCTAGGAACGGCAGACTGCTCACGACTTCACGGATTTTTTCAAATTCTGCTTCCTCGCCGTCAACCCTCTCTAACGCCAGGTCGCCATGCTGTTTGACGAAACTTTTGACGATCTTATCCAGCTCCCCTTGCAAGCCAAAGCTGTTTTCGCCGGTCAGCGTGATGATCATTTCGGCAACCTCTGGCAATGCGGGCAAATATGAGTGCCTCGGCCGGCAACGCGGATCTTCTCGATAGTGCGGCCGCAGCGCGGGCAGGGCTGGCCCTCGCGCCGGAAAACGCGGGCAAAGCTGATGTAGCTGCCCTTTTTGCCCTCGGCATTCACGTAATTGCGGTCGGACGAACCGCCTTTTTCTATCGATAATTTCAAGACATACACCAGCTCATCATACAGCTTGTGGAATTTGACCGCTGAGATGTCGCGAATCAGCGTGGCGGGGTGCAGTCGGGCGCCCCACAGCGCCTCGTCGGCATAAATATTGCCTACGCCGGCCACCACCGTCTGGTCCAGCAAGGCCGCTTTTACGTTAGTGTTTTTACGGCGCATGAGCCGTTCGCGCAGCTGGCGCCAACCAAAATCGTCGGCGAGCGGCTCCGGTCCGACTTTCTTGAAAAAGTCCAGATTGACCACCTCGGCGGTTGGGATCAGCCGCATCCAGCCGAACTTGCGTTGGTCGTTGAAAAACAACCGGCTGCCATCGGCAAATACAAGTGTCACGCGGGTTGAGCGATCCGGCAACTTGCCTATTAGCGAATCGTTCGGATGCCCCGCTCCGAACCGCTCAGTCGGCGACGCGAACACTAACTGGCCGGTCATCTTCAGGTGCACAACCAGCGAATATTTACTGGACAACTCTATCAATAACACCTTGGCGCGCCGTCGCACTTCCACGACCCTGGCGCCCACGACAAACCGCTTCACATCGGCCGGCGCGTTCGGAAACGATTTCGGCCAATCAAAATCCACGGCTTTGACCTGGCGCCCTGGCAGCAATTTGGCCAATCCAATCCTTACGGTCTCGACTTCTGGTAATTCCGGCATGACTTTCTATTATACTAAGGATATGGACAGTCTGGATAGTATCCTCAAGCGTAAGGACTTTGACGAGCCGCCGGAGATGGCGGCCATAAAAAAGTATGTCCAGGACGAATTTCAGACGGTGGTCGGCGTACAGGTGCGCGACAAAGACATAATTATCCAGGTTCCCAGTGCGGCGCTGGCCAACACGCTCCGTCTGCGCTCGCCAGACATCAAGCGGCGCTGCCAGACTACCAAGCGCCTAACCTTTAGGATCGCCTAGATTACCGCAGATTTTCCAGGTTCTGGGTCAGGTCGGTGTAATCCGGCACCTGTGCCTGGAACAGGCTAAGAGTCAGTTGCAAGCTGCCTTTGTAGGTCTTGGGAGCCGAGTGACCACAGCTGGTTGCCCAATAGCGCTCTATATCGTGGTCGCCATCTCTTAACTCGAACACAAATCGTTGGCCCAGCGGACAATAACCTTTTTCATTAGTCAGTTTTGGGTTGTCGTCGCCAAGGGTAAAACCGCCGTGGCCTAGAGCATATAGGAAATTGCTATAAGCGCTTTGGTTGCTGGCATATACTTGTGTGTTCACGACGGTGCCTTGGTAACCCTGGATTTGTTCATAAGTGACATCTTGCTGGTCTACGGTGATACGCACAGCCGTATGGATTTCGTCGGCATTGATGGGGCCGTCTATTATTAAGCGGACGGCTGCACCGGTATCGGCGTAAGCAGCCAGCTCACTAGTAGTCTTCGGTTTCTCACCTGTCGTTGGAATTTTCTGGCCGCCATTTCCGCCATGTCCGCCGGTCAAGAGGAGCACTACCAGCAAAATAAGCAGGCCGATGGTGACCAAAAAACCGATAAAATATCTCATCCGCATATATATTAACACCTTTGAGCTTGTTTTGCAAGATATTTTATTGTTGGTGGAAAGCGATTACGGTTTATAATGGTTCCAGCATGCGCTTGAAGTACGAAACAGGTATTATCACCCTCATCCAGTTCATTGTTATGAGCCTGCTCAGCCTGGCCAACAGTCTCAATTCCGTCATTACTACTTGCGTCAAGGAGAGCGGTCAGTGTATCGAAAATATGATCCCCTCGATAATCCTGTTTATCTTGATAGCCGCGTGGTTCGCCTTTATCTGGATCCTTGGCTACGCCGTGCAGGAGCGCCGCGGCCGCAAGTTATCCGCCGCTTTAATTAGCGCCGAAGGCATTATCGCCCTGATCGCCCTGTTCAGCATTAGACACCACACCGATTGGCTCAGCTTTGGCACCAGCGTAGTTGATCTGGTATTGTCGGTCTGGGTCATGCTGCTGGCCTTCCGGATCTTCCTGGCCGGCGACAGCCGTGTGGTCAGCCGCGGTGGAGTGGGTCGCAAACGAGCCCGCGCCAGGCGCCGCCCGCCTACAGCAAGTCTATAAATTCTCTTTTTGCTCATGCTTTGCAAACTCCTTATCGTGATTTATGATACTTAGTAAGGAGTACTATGAGCGAAACAATGGCCCAAACAGTATGGAAATCAGAAACATTGGAGTGGGCTGAAGTTGAGGGAAAGCACGCTGAGATGCATTTGTTGCGTCAGGCCGCCATCGTAGGCTCCCGTGCGGTCATGCAACATGTCGGTATTAACAGCGACAACGTAGAAATAGAAACCGCCAGGGGAACTGAGAGAATCATTATATCTAACCCCATAACTCTGCCACACACTGACAGTGAAGGAGTTGAGCAGGAAGCCAGAATCCAAAAAACTAGTTACTGCTACAAAATGTCTGAACCATGCAATAGAGGTCCGTTATCGCGTTTAATGAGAAGGGGTGAATCGAGACTATCTCAAATAGAGCGGTATAAGCCTCAATTTTCCGTGGTTCAAACAGGTGGTGATCGTCCGCCCTCTGTGACTAAAATGATGACCGCCACACAGCTGGACGTACGCCCAAATCTTGAATGGTCGTCGGGGAGCATGATTGATTACTACGACGGTCAGATTGAAAGCATAAAATTCTTTATGGATAAAATCGAAAAGCTAGCCGAATTGAGAGGAGCATATATGTATTCGCCCCACATAAGCGAGCTTCTGGAAGACCAGCAAGCTGAAGCGTAACTACTCGACTTCCTCTAAAAATATCTTTTGTTGGAAACCGCCGCGTTTGGCGGCTTTATCAAGCCGAACTTTCTCCAGTTCTTCCGGCTCAATCTTGAGCGCTCCAGCCAGAGCCATTAAAACTTCATGAACATCGGCTAGCTCTTCTGTGTTACGAGCCTCGGCCAGCTCGGCAACCTCTTCCTCAAGCTTCTTCAGCAATGCTTCCAGATGCTCGGCGTCATCCAGAACCCGGCTCTTTAGCCGCTTGCCATCGGCTCGGATTATATCCGGAATCTTGTCACGAACCAGTTTGTTGTATACCCGCTTGGCCATAGTATTAGTTTACAACAAAACGTATCTGCTGCTTTTTGAGGGTGGCGCGCTTGTATATGTCAGTGAGTTCCCTGCTAAGTCTTTTCAGATCCTCTTTTATTTCACCCGTGTCACTTTCAAGATGCTCAACAGATTTCCTGAGACTGCCCCAAGCTACGCCAGCGCCCATCACAATGACAAGTAGGCCCACGACGGTATACGCCAGGCTGATCTGTATGACTTGCGGGCTATCCGCGGCCAGTAATGTGATTGTTGTCATGCCCGTTAGTATAGCAATCTCACATTAAATAAAAATTAACTTTGGACAAATTCTCGTCTACAATTCGCCCCAGTTTCGGCCGATAGACGTGTCCACGGTCAGCTTGACATCCAGCTTATAGACTTGCTCCATGGTTTCTTTGACCAGCTTGGCAACACGATCGGCCACTGGCGCCGGACATTCCACCAGTACGGAGTCGTGGATTTGCAGCAATATGTTGCAGTCATTGTGCTGGGCGCGCAGCTCGCGGTCGACGGCGATCATAGCCAGTTTCATAATGTCGGCGGCACTCCCCTGCAGGGGCATGTTGACGGCCGCGCGGTAAGCCCCTTCGCGGACCGCGAAGTTCGATGATTTGACATCCGGTGTCGGCCGGCGACGGCCAAAGATATTCTCGACATAGCCGTTCTTTTCGGCCTCTTTGCGCGTTTTTTCGATGAACTCCTTGAGCTTGGGGCGAATTTCAAAGTAGCGGTCGATAAAATGCTTGGCAGCCGCGAAATCCATGCCTGTCAGCAGGCTCAACGCGTGCGGGCCCTGGCCGTACATGGTGCCGAAATTAACCGCTTTGGCGGCATAGCGTTGCTGCTTGGTGACGTCCTCCGGCTCGCGGCCGTAAACCTGCGCCGCCGTCATGGTATGCACGTCAGCGTCGCGGTTGAACATGTCTATCAGGTTCTTGTCGCCGGCCAGAACCGCTGCCAGGCGCAGCTCAAATTGCGAATAATCGGCGCTGACCAGTTTTTTGTCCTTGCCGGCCACGAACGCCGTGCGAATGCGCCGGCCCAGCTCGGTGCGCACTGGAATGTTTTGCAAGTTTGGGTCAGAGCTATTGAGCCGACCGGTCTGGGCGTTGGTCAGGCCGAACGTGGTGTGCAAGCGCGAGCGCGAGTCCACCTGCTGCGGCAACGTATCAATATATGTGTTCTTGAGTTTGGTCACTTCACGATATTGAGTAATCAGGTCGATAATCGGATGCTGGCCGCGCAGTTTATCCAGCTCGCTGGCAGCCGTGCTATAACCGGTCTTGCCCTTTTTTATGCCCTTTGTGGGCAGCTTTAATTTATCAAATAAAATCTCGGCCAGCTGGCCCGGCGAACCGATATTAAATTCCTGGTTGGCGTGGCCGTAAATTTGCTGCTCGTAGTCGGAAACCATATCGCCCACCTCTGTAGCAAACTTTTCGAGATATTTGGTATCCAGTTCGATGCCAACGTACTCCATGCGTGCCAGCACAGGGATGACCTGCCACTCAATATCTTTAGCCAGCTTGGCAATTTTGGGCAGTTTTTTGAGTTCGGCCGCCTGTTTTTCGTGCAAGGCCTTGATGGTTGCCATAATCTCCGGCGCACGGGTCAGAAACTCCTCTTTGTCGAGATCCTCGAACGACGAGCCTTCGTAATCCAGGTCAGCCTCGGCTAGCTCACTCAAAGTTTGTTCACGCCTGAGCGAGTTGAGCAAAAAAGCGCCCACTTTCACATCATGACCGATTGGTGGAAGGTCTTTAACGTCCAGCTCCATCAGCAGTTCCAGGGTCGATTTGACGTCGTAGCCAACTAGCGGGCGGACGTTATGGAATTCTTTAGCGATAACGTCGTGGTTCAGCTTGGTTAAATCGAGCGTATAAGTGTCGCGGCCATCCAGGCTGATAATCAGCACTTCCGGCTTGTCGCCATGCTTACCTGCCGAGCGGCTATGTACATAAAAGTATTCGGAGTGTCCAAGCTTGAGTTCCGCGGCTTTTTCATTAGTATCGATGGCTGTGTTTTTGCCGGCCTTAAGCGGGCCGGTGCCGGCGGCCGCATGATGGTCGTCAATAGCCACCTGCATGACGTCCGGCAGTTGCCGCGCCAGCGAACGGAACTCCAGTTTTTGTAACAGATACAGAACCTTTTCGGGCTGGCACTTGCTGCCGTCAACTTCTTTCAGATCGAGTTTGATAGGCGCGTCCGTCCAAATCCGGGCCAGTTGCTTGCTGAGGTACGCCAAGTCCTTGCCGGCCTCTAATTTTTTACGAGTCGAGTCTTTTACCAACGCCAAATTCTTATAAACTTCGTCGAGCGTACCGTACTGCTGCAACAGCTGGACGGCGCCCTTTTCGCCAATGCCGGGCACGCCCGGGATATTGTCCGAGCTGTCACCCTTGATCGACTTCATATCCAGGAATTGATCGACACGAATACCATATTTAGCCTCGAAACTCTTGGGCGAATACAAATCTATGTTACTTAAACCTTTTTTGAGAGCGTAGACTTTCACGCCCTCGTCGACCAGCTGCAGCATATCCAGGTCGGACGTCACCAGCATGGTGTCGATGCCTTTTTTTGTAGCCTGCACGGCCAGGGCGCCCATAATGTCGTCGGCCTCGTAATCGTCCATCTCGTACAGCGGCCAGCCAAAGGCCTCCAAAAGCTCATGCAACACCGGAACTTGTTCATAAAAATCCGGCGGCGCCGGCTTGCGCCCGGCTTTGTACTCAGGATACAATTCCAGCCGTTTGCGGATATTGGTCTTCGGCTTATCCCACGCCACCGCAACGTAATCCGGCTTCAAACGCCGGATAACCTCCAGCGCCATGGTCGCGAAACCAAACACCCCGCCGGTCGGCGTACCATCTTTGGTGGCCAGGTTCGGCATGGCGTAATAACCGCGATAAAACACCGACTTGCCATCAATAATCGCGAACTTCTTCTTGTCGTGCTTCCCCGAATCCGCCTCTGCCATATGCTTTTAGTATACGCTAAAGAGGCTTTTCAAAGTGCTGATAGTCAACCCTGCCACTCTCAGGTGCCCAATTGCCGCCCCATTCCCAACCCAGGCTTTCCATCATGCGAACCAGAGGGTGATTAGCATTAAGAGTCCCCGGTACGTACTTGTCCCACGCGGCATCCGGTGGCTGGGTAATCTCCTCGCCGTTTTCATAACGAATATATGGATTCTGGCGAGGATTGATATCAAAGGCCAAACCTTGGCTGTGTCTAGACAATTTATCAGTTCCAGCGATAGGCCGATAATTAAAGCCGGATGACACATTTGCAGCCATTATCTTTTCATCATCCCACCTAAAGCGAGGGTCAGCGGCAGGAACAACATGCTCTATTGGAAATTCCAGTGCCTGGGCCTGCCGGAAAAATTGCCTCACTTCCGATTCTACCACCGCGGCAACTACAATTTGACCCGCATGGGTCTGCTTATCGAAACCCTTATAACGCACTTCTAGCAAACTGAGCGAACCTAAAATTTCTGGCGGACAAGGATCCGCAGGATTATCGGCTAAAGCCAATTCAAAGCTCATATTGCTATCTGTAATAATCTCTGACATTACTTTATGTAAGTTATGTAAAGGTCTCGGCTTTCGCCGTACGTATCGGCAAACTGATGCGAACTGTGCACGCCCCTGCTGTCTCCCGGGTCAATAATACCCTCTGTGCTCAAGTTGAAGCCGGGTATTGCTAGAGCGTTCATAGCCTCATGAATATCTCTTAAGATCATGCCTCGCGTGTCAGCCTCCCAGGTGTCATCAGCCACTAACGGGTCACCAGGCCGCCAATCAGGGTTTGAAACATTTTTAACGAATCCGTCATCGTACCAGCCGGGTAAATGCTCTTCCATTTGTTCCCGGCTATTAAAGTGCTTGGTGAAGTTGTGCCCCTTTATAGCAGCCGCTAACTTAATGTTAATGCTACTGGGATCGGCGCCATAATGATCGATTGCTTCACTTAAAGCATATTCTGTGAAACTCATCTTTTTACCGCCCTTTTCAAACGCGTACGCGGATGAGCCAAACATATCGGTGCGGGTTCCATGCTCGAAGCCGAACACCGTATTACCTTCGCTATCCGTAAACTCAATGTTAATGTCCGCGCAATCTGCCAGGCGGCGGCCGATGGCATCTACTTCACCCTCACGCGCGAAGAAAGCGTTAAAACCCGGTAGTTCACGCCAGCCGTGCGGGTTCTGGGTCAACTTATCATAATCATCTAACTGATCAACGAAGCCAACATTATTAGCGGTAACACCGACCACTAACACATCTTTCGGCTCTAGACCAAGCTCGTTAAATGCATGTACGAGGTTCAGGTCAGCACAGGCTTTTTTTGCGAGTATGGCGGCTACCTCACCGCTAGTCGTAGTCTCAACCGAAAGCTGGCAAACTTGCTCGCAGGCACCCTCGCCGGCCCACTCGCAAAAACGGCGCAATACATTACCCGCCTCTAAGCCGCCGTCTTCATTTCTGATTTTTGAGATCGCGTGTTCAACGTTCTCTGCTACCGGTGCTTGGACGAATTCATTCATCACACATTATTATAGCAGATTAACAGATATAATTCAAACCAGTTATGGTTCTGGGACGGATTTCTGAAAAATCGTATATAATTGGAAGTGACAATGGCTTCGAAAATTGAAGCGGAGGAATAAACATATGCGTCCAAAAATCAGCCGCTCAGAACTTATCCAGGTGCAATTGGCGCTTTTGGCGGCCATCGGCTTGCAGGTGGTAACCAGGACTATCGGTAATGAGCTGTTGCCTGGCTCGCAACTGATTATTATCTTGATAGAACTAGGCCTGGCGCTGCTGATCGGCCTGACCGTCAACCGGCACCGGGAGCGTGCTTTAGGCCATCACGCCCTGGCGATCTTGCTTTTGGGGCTTATTTCCATAATCAACGTCAGCGGCCTGATATACGTTTTGCACTCGCTAATCATCACTCATGCCGCGCTGAACGGTGAGGAGTTGCTGGCTTCGGCCATCGCTATTTTTGCCACCAACATCATCGTCTTCGCCCTATGGTACTGGGAAATTGACAGCCCCGGCCTGACCGGCACCCACTGGTCGCGGCACGACAAAGATTTCCAGTTCACCCAGCAAGACGTTGACTTGGTTAATTCGTTCAAGGGCTGGCGGCCACAGTTCGGCGACTATCTGTACCTGTCTATCACCAACGCCGTGAACTTCGCACCGGCCGACGTCCGGCCGCTCACCTTGCAAGCCAAGGCGCTGATGGCCGTGCAATCATTGATATCCGTTTTCACTTTGGCCTTAGTCATTGCCCGCTCGGTCAGTATTTTGGGCTAGAACTAAAGCAACGACACTTGTGATTTTTCTCGTTCGCTGAGCAGGCCTGCCGTATCAGCAAGACGCAACACCCGCTTAAAGACCGTCGGGATATCTATACTGCTAGTCGGAACGATTATTTGGTTTTTGTCGGCAATTGCCCGTTTGACCAATGTAGTGAGCCGTCCCGTAAAAACGACTGGCTGCTCGGCTATGTATGTAGGGTGAAAACTGCGGCGGGCGTTATCTAAGTCGTATGTCATCAAGGTGTTGGTGATTTCACGCAGCGACGGTGTCTCATAATGCAAAGCTTGACGGATATGGCGCTCACGGATAGCGGCCACTACTGGATCCACGGACAGAAATATAGCTAGGCCCAAATGCCCAGCGTCTTTCCATAGACGCCCTTCATCACGGCCTTCAGAAATGACGACGGCATAGTCGCAATCTTCTACCATCTTAATAACTATCGGTTCGACTATCTTAGCCCTGATTGCTTTGATGTTAGAAACAATCCTGGCCGCATTACCCCTCTCGGGCGTCATTAGTTCATCGTATTCTTTGCCGTCATAATAAACTTTGCCGGCAAATGTAACTTCCAGTTTGCTCAAATTAATGGTTTTGAGCGTTTCCTGTATCTTTTTCTCGCTGACTTTATCCAGCGAATCGATATCTAGCTTCTTCATCACCAGAACAGCCAGGGCGCGGTATATTTTACCTGTATTCAAGCAAGGAATGCCTAGCTTGCTGTCGAAGTTATTAGCTAAAGTGGTTTTTCCAGCCCGCGCCGGACCGTCACACGCAATAACGAGCGTATTTTTAGCCATCCCCGGGTATTCCTACCTTTTGTCTGGCTAGTTGAACAAATTCGTTCACGTTATCATTGCTATTGTCGAGCGTAATGTCGCCCATCTGCATAACTTGGGCCAGACCGAATTTGGTAGGATCGGTTTCGTCTTTACCCATCTCGGCTTCATCTTCCGCGACAAAACGCTCGAAGCTTATTTCTTTTTCGTAAGCCCTGCCACGCACCACAACCCGTTCGTAGCGAACTTCTGGAGCCGCATCAACAACTACCAGTTTTCCACCAAACTCTTTGAGCGTCTTTACTTCGCTGACGGAGCGGATGCTGCCAATAGCCAGGCCTTTGGGCCGCAGTTCCGGCGGCATATGCGTTATTCGTGCCCAATAATCTATCATCCCCAAGCTAACCATGCCGCCCCGATAAATAGCACGCTGGCAGTTGGCTATCCGGCCAGTAGGTGAATCGTTGCCACCGCGTTGGGTCGTACCCATGACAGCAGTTGTGATCTGTCGCAAAGCGTCGCCGGTATTGAACACGAAAAAACCGGTGTCGATGAACATGGACAGAATAGTGTCTTTGCCGCTGCCGTTGCTACCGGCAACTCCAAAAAGTGGCACGTCCTTGAATGCTTGTTTGAATCTAGGGTCGTTTACCAGTTCTTTGTGTAAATCCATAGTTTTTTACTTTATGTAATCGTGGAGTTTTTTGGCGTCGCGGTGTTTGCGCAGTTTGGCTAAAGCTTTAGCCTCGATTTGGCGGATGCGCTCGCGGGTCACACTGAATTCCTGCCCCACTTCTTCGAGAGTGTGTGATTTGCCGTCTTCCAGGCCGAAACGCAATTTGAGGATCTTTTGTTCGCGCTCCGTCAGCGCGCCGAGCATATCCTTGACCTGCTCTTTTAGCAGCTGGCCGGTGGCTGATTCTTCGGGTGACGCCGTGTCTTCGTCCTCAATGAAATCGGCCAAAACGCTGTCTTCTTCGTCGTCGCGGATTGAGGCGTCCAGAGACGAGATATCCTGTTTGATTTTCATTATGTGCTCGACCTTATCGACATCAATCTCCATCTCTTTGGCGATTTCTTCGTTGGTCGGCTCGCGGTTCAGCTCCTGCGTCAGGCGGCGCTGCGTCCTAAGCAATTTATTGATAGTTTCGACCATGTGCACCGGTATACGGATGGTTCGGGCCTGGTCGGCGATAGCGCGGGTAATAGCTTGGCGGATCCACCAGGTGGCGTAAGTCGAGAATTTAAAGCCTTTGTCCGGATCGAATTTCTCAACGGCGCGGAGCAAGCCGGTATTGCCCTCTTGGATGAGGTCCAGCAAATCCAGCCCGCGGCCAACGTAGCGCTTGGCTATAGAAACGACTAAGCGCATGTTGGCTTCGGCCATCTCGTCCTTGGCTTTTTTGTCGCCGGCGACCACGCGCTGTGCCAACGCCAGCTCTTCCTCGGCATTGAGCAGCGGAATTTTGCCGATTTCGCGCAGATACAAGCGCACCGAATCATCGGCCACGTCATCGTCCAGATAGACGGCCGCTGTGGTTTTCTCTTCTTTTTCCTCTTCTTCGTCATCGGCCCATTCGTCGGTAAATTTTGAGGTATCCGGGTCAGAGGCGGTGATTTCGATGTTCAGGTCGGCCAGCTCGGTGTACAGGCTATCGAGTATTTCGGCATTTTCGGTTGTTTCGGGAATTTGGGCAAAGATATCGCGCTGGTCTAAATGTCCCTCTTTTTTAGCGCGTACCAGTAATTCTTGCTTTTTTTGTTGAACCTCGGGGTTTTCATCAACTTTTTTGTTCTTTGCGGTTTTGGTCGTCGTTTTGGTCGTCTTATCTTTTGCTTTGGCCATAGGCGGCTCCTTTCACTTGGTTCAGTAATTGATCGTATTTTTTGGCTTGCGTGAGCAGGCGCTCAGTAGCTGGTTGGTCAGCGGTTGCCAATTCTTCAGACAGTTTAAGTTTTTCATTTTTTATAAATTGTTCTATCAATCGAGCCTGTAGGCGGGCTGCTTCGTAATGAAGTTCGTTCAGCTCCAGGCCTTGGTACAGTTCCTCGTAGAGTAATGTTTCTATTTTAACATAATCAGCAAGCGGCTTCAATTGCTTGGCCTTGTCGGGCTTGCCTTTGAAGTCCGAATTTTTCCGGAGGAATTCCAGCAGTTGGCGGGCGTCGTCTTCATAGAGCATTTCCGGTGTGATGAGCGCCAGGAATTCGCGCAGCGTTTGGCGGCTGAACATCAGCGCCAAGAACTGGTCCTGGGATTTTTTGTTTTCGATCGCTTGCCTGTCCAGCTGGCCAGGCGTGACTTTGCTGCGGCGTCGGCGTTCAGTGGTCTCCGGCTTAGGTGTCTTGGATAATTTTTGGTCCAGCGCCGTTTTACTGACGCCGATTTTCGTGGCAATGGCATTTAAATAATGGTCGCGCTCCACGTCGTCAGCCAGCGCCCGCACCACCGGTAATAATATATCGCTGAACTCGCGTTTGCCCTGGGCTGATGTGATGTCCAGCAACTTTTCATAGCGCTCCATCAGCCAGTCCAGGGCATACTGGTTCTGGCCGATGGCTTCTTGCCAGAGCTTGGGGTCTTTTTGGATCAGTTCGTCGGGGTCTTTGGCGTCTGGCATGCTGATGATACTGAGGCTGACTTTTACGCGGCTGGCGATCGGGATGGCCCGTTCGGTGGCTGCCAGACCGGCTTTATCAGCGTCAAACGCCAAGCGGATATCTCCGGTAAAACGGCTCAGCGCCTTGAGGTGCGGCTCGGTCAGCGCCGTGCCGGCAGTGGCCACGACCTGCCTAACGTTTGCTTGATGACTGGCGATCACATCCAGATTGCCTTCCGCCAATACCACGAATTTACTCTTGCGGATGGATTCTTTGGCCAGGTGCAAGCCGTAAATATGCCGGCTTTTGTCATACAAGACGGTTTGCGGCGTGTTGATGTACTTGGGCGCGTTGGGATCGTCATCCAACTGCCGCGCAGTAAAGCCGATAACTTTGCCGAACTGGTCTTGCAGCGGAATCATCAACCGCCCGCGGAACATATCCTGGATGCCGCCTTTGTAATTCTGCGCGCTCAGGCCGGCCTGCTTAATCTCGGCCTCCGTGAACCCCTGTTTCTTGGCGTAATTAATGAGCGCCGAGCCGTTGTTGGGCGAGTAGCCTAGCTGCCATTCAAGCGCCGTTTTTTTGCTGAAGCCGCGTTTTTTGAGCACGTATTCCAGCGCCGTCGGGCTTTTGCTGAAATGCGCCTGATAAAACTTGGCGGCCTGTTCTAATAAATTATGCAGGCGCGCTTTGTCCGGCCCGCCGCGGCGCTGACTGGAACGGTATTGGTCCAGGTCCACGCCAGCCTTGCGCGCCAGCAACTCCAGCGCGGCCTTAAAATCGATGCCCTCCATCTCCATCACGAAGCTGAACATATTGCCGCCCTTGCCCGAGCTAAAGTCGTGCCAGATCTGTTTTTCCGGACTAACCATTAGGCTGGGTGTCTTTTCGCTGGTCCACGGGCTAATCCCACGCCAGTTGCGCCCGGCGCGTTTCAACTGCACATACTCGGCTACCACGTCTTCAATTGACAGGCGGCTCTTGACCTCTTCCACGGCATCCATACTAATAAGTATCTAGCAAGAGGTGGCTGCGGGCAAGTTCAAGCGGTTTCACGTCGTTGAGGGTTACGGATGCCAACCAGCGACACCACGCCGCCGGCAATGACCAGGCCGGCGGTGGCAATCATGCCGGCGTGAAAGGCCGAGACTGAAGCTTGTTTTAGAGCTCCCTTAAATACGGCGTTGTGCTGGTAGGGTTTGGGCGGAGTGATGACTAGCGGCGCTTGTTTGGCCGATGTCAGGGCGTCCGCGGAGGCAGCGCTGCATAGCTTGTCCAGCGTGTGGCCGAATTGCAGAGCCACGATGGCTCCCACAGCGGCGATGGCCAGCAGGCCGGCCACCCGGGCAACCGCGTTGTTGACCGCCGAGGCGATGCCGGCCTGCTCTTTGGGCACATCACCCAGAATGGCCGCCGTCAGCGGTGCCACAGTAACAGACAGGCCGAGGCCGAACACCAAGACTGCCGGAAATAGTCGAGTCCAGTAATTTACGTCGGCGCCGACTCGTAGCATCATCAAAAAGCCAATACCAGCAATGATTGGACCGACGCCCATAAACAATCGCGGGCCGTACTTAGCAGACAGCGCGCCGAAGCGCGGCGATAAAACGAACATAATAATCGTCACCGGCAATATCGACAGGCCGGCGGCCAGCGCCGAGTAGCCGCTGACCTGTTGCAAAAAGACAACTATCAGGAAGGTGGCGACACTCAGGCCGGCATAAATTCCCAGGGTGGCGACATTACCGACGCTGAAGTTATGGTTGCGGAAAATGCCCAATGGCAACATAGGGTGCCTACTTTTGTATTCATAAACCAGAAAACCGGCGAAAATCGCCAGGCCCAGCGCTAGCGGCAAGTAAATCAGCGGGCTGCCCCAGTCGTAACGCGGCTGTTCGATCAGCGCGAAGACCGGGCCGCCCAAGCCCAGCGCGCACAGCAGAGCACCCCACCAATCCACCGCCATCCCCTTTTGGGCTTTTTTATCGGCTTTGACGCCCCTCATCAGATACAACGTGACTGCAATCGGCAAGACGTTGATGGCGAAAATCCAACGCCAGGAGGCAGCATCCACCAAAATCCCGCCCAGCAACGGACCGATTATAAAAGAGATACCTGTCCAGGCCGTCCAGGTACCGACGGCTTTGCCTTGGGCTGGACCACTGAAAGTCGAGATAATTAAAGCCAGCGAGCTGGGCACCAGCAACGCGCCGGCCACGCCCTGCAAGGCCCGGAAAGCGATCAACGAGCCGCTGGTCGGCGCCAGCGCGCACAGCAACGAGGCTACCCCAAATCCCAAAAGTCCCAGACCAAGAATCTTTTTGCGCCCCAGCAAGTCGGACAATGAACCGGCTATTAAAATAAAAGAACCAAGCGTCAACAAATACGCATCAACCACCCACTGCTGGGCTGATAGGCCGCCGCCTAAATCATCTCGGATGGCCGGTAGGGCCACATTCACGATAGCTCCGTCCAAGAAAGCCACGAACGACGCCAAAATGCAGACCACCAAAACCAGCCGCTGCTGCTTAGTCATACTCTATCAGGATAACAGACCAGCCGGCACGCCGGCTCCTCTTCCCTGATACGCCACGCTTATGGTTTAATGAAAGAATGCCTCCCCCCGTTCAAAACCGTTACGTGCCGCCGCCTGAGCCCCAGCCGCAACCTCAACCCCAGCCTCAGCAGCCCGCGCAACCGTCGCCAATACCGCCGGCCGGACCCGGTTCGCCGGATTACAATTTCATTATGCAACCGTCCAAACCGTCTCGGCATGGTCTGCTGTTGCCTAATCTGTCCGGTAGCAGTTCGCCGATTGTGCGAATCGGCATAATACTCGGCGGGTTGCTTGTAGTGCTAATCCTTTTTGTCATTATTAAGGGCTTGCTCAGCGGCCCGGGCAACACGCCCGCCCTGACCAGCGTCGGCCAGGACCAGCAGGCCATGATCCACATCCTCACCAACGGCGCCGGTTCAGATAGCCAGCAACAAGCCACTCTCTCGGCCAACAGTCAGAATTTCGCCGCCACGGCCCAGCTCAGCCTGACCAGCGCCCAAAACCAACTCGTAACCTACATGAAGAACAATGGCAAAAAAGTGAAAACCAAGACCCTCGCCTTAAAAATCAGTCCGGCGACCGACCAGGAGCTAACCACAGCGGCCAGCAATAGCACTTACGAGACAACGTTCCAAAAAATTATGCAGACCAGCCTGGTCAATTATCAAAAAGACTTGCAGGCAGCCTACAAACAGACCAAGGGGCCCAAGGGCCGGCAGCTGCTCAGCAACGAATTTAACGGCGCCCAGCTGCTATTAGCCCAGCTGAAGACTCCAGCCAGTTAAACTTCGGTGCCGGTGACTAATTGGTAGCTGTGGCGGATCAGATCCTGCACTTCCGGCCACTCCAACTGGCCGGCTAAAACCAGCGTGTTCCAATGTTTTTTATTGAGGTGATAACCGGGCATGACTTCGTCGTATTTATCGCGCAAAATTTCATTAAGTTTAGGATCGCCCTTTAGGCTCAGCTGAACGGGATCTTTTTTTTCGCGGATCAGGGCAAACATTTTGCCGTTAGCGGCGCCCGTCTTATATACGGCCACGCCCTCGCCAAACGGATAATCCAAGCGCGCGTCCGGCAGGTCCAGAATAAATTTTTCGACTGTTTTGTGGTCCATTGCCATACAATTACTAGTATAACTCGCTAAAGCTAAACTTCTATAAAAATGTTGTTGCAATAACTCAAAGTTAGTTGTATACTAGACAGCCTAACGGACAGTTCGGTGGGACTCTGCCCTAAATAACCGAGAATCCTGAATGATTAAGTTACTCCAACAAGTTTCACGAATCGCGACCGTAGCAGCTATCGCCTTTGTGTTAGTGGCAGTTCCCCTGCAACCGCCAGCATCTTCAGCCATAAAACTATCGCCGGCTTTCACTAATGCTGCCAAGAAGACTACAAACGGCACCACCGGAACAAACAAAACCACCAAAGTTACCGCGCCAAAAATCAGTATCACCAGCCCTGCTAACAATGCCGTCGTCAGCGGCACACAGACTGTCACGGTCACTGCTACCGATAGCAAGGGCATAGCCAGCGTCCAGTACCAACTAGACGGCGTTAACCTTGGCAGTGTTGTCACCGCTGCGCCTTATAGCTTCAGCTGGGACACCACTACGACCACTAACGCCAGCCATAAGCTTACGGCTATTGCGACCAACACCGCCAATCTCACCAAGACTTCCAAGGTCGTGACCATAACCGTAAACAACCCGGTAGTTGACCCCAACCCGGCAATTACCGTTCCCACAACCGCCCCCACCAACACCAGCTTGTCGCCGACCGGCCGTGTATCGTTTACTTTTGATGATGGCCTGGCCAGCACATACACAAATGCCCTGCCGATTCTATCCAGCTACGGCTTGACTGGTACCGACTATGTCATCACTGGATGCGTGGATATGGTCACCGCTCCGAACACTTGCCACGCCAACACTGATACTACTTACATGTCCTGGCAACAGATAGAACAGCTGCAAAATGCTGGCTGGGAAATTGGCTCGCACACTGTAACTCATCCGTATTTGGCCACTAGCGACGCTACCGACGGCCAGCCGAACGTGCTGACGCCCGCCCAGGTAACTCAGGAATTAACCCAGAGCAGGGCCGATCTGGCCGCCCACGGTATCAACGCAACCGACATCTCCACCCCATACGGCGACTATAATAACGCCACTTTAGCAGAAATCGCTAAGTATTACGCAACGCAACGCGGTTTCGCCGACCAGAATAATAACGATTGGGGCTACACCAACGATTACATCGTCAACGATTTCCAAGTCGAGGGTACCACCACCGTCGCTCAGGTAGAAGCCAAGATTGACGACGCTATCGCCAACAACCGCTGGTTGGTTCTGACCTTCCACAATATCATGCCCAACCCCAGCACCAACCCCGATGATTACGAATGGGGCACGGCCCAGCTCGATCAGGTCGCGGCATACGTCAAGGCCAAGCAGGATGCCAGCCAGATCCAATCTATCCACGTCAACCAAGGCATTACCACCAGCGACACCAACCTCCTGCAGAACGCCAGTTTCAACGACGGCATTAGCAATGGTTGGACCACCGACGCTCCGAGCAACATCACACTGGACACCAATAATAACGGCAGTTATCCTGACCCAACGAACTCCGTCAAACTGACCAGCCTGCCTAGCGGCGAAGGCCACCTGTTCTCACAGCGCGTACCTGTTTCTCCAGGCACCACTTATATGATCAAGAGTTTCTTGAATGTCCAGACTATCACCAGTGGCTCAGTCGGATTCTATGTCGATGAATACGATGCTAACGGCACCTGGATCTCCGGGCAGTACCTGAAAGCCGAGCCCTCCGCCTTCGTAGAAGAAATGAGCTTCCTCTACAGGCCGAGCTCGGCCAACGTAACTACGGCTAGCTTGCAAATCATCGTCGGCGGCATCGGCATCAACGCCTACATTGACAACGTGCAGTGGTTCCCAACGGGCATCACGCCTACTCCGCCGCCTACTCCTACCAACCTGGTAGTTAACGGCACCTTTGACAGCGGCATAGCCGGTGGTTGGACTACTGACGCGCCGTCCAACATCACCGCCGACAGCGCCAATAACGGCAGTCCGAGCAATCCAGTCAACTCAGTTAAAATGGTTGCTGGCACCAGTGGCAACACCCACCTGTTCTCGCCCAAAGTCACTGTCGATTCGACCAAACAATACAATCTCACCTGCTATCTAAATCTTAAGGCTATCAATAGCGGCGAGGTGGCCTTCTACATCGACGAGTATGACGCTAATGGCAATTGGATCTCCGGCCAGTACAAGGCCGGCGTAAGCGCAGTCAGCGCAAAAGATGTCAGCTTCAACTACATACCCAGCTCAGCCAACGTCAAATCCGCCAGCTTGCAGGTAATTGTGGTTGGCAACTCTGGCATCACAGCTTATGTGGACGACATCCGCTGGTACCAGAACTAGACATTAAGTCAGCCACTAGCATAAGCGCTTACATAAAATATACTTTACAATCTGTCATATTTATGTATAATAAATCCTAGGAGAACTGGAGTCTCCAGAGGGTATGTCTGCAACACGTGAACAGGCATGCCTTTTTTGATTTCCATGATTCTCGGTAAATATAACGGAGGACCTACTATGTACGGAGGCAAAGGCGGCGGTGCCGCATCAGCAGCTACTACGGCTACAGGCGTAGTTGTACTGCCAAATACAGGAGGCAACGAACTATTGATGGTTGCTTCTATCGTGAGCATTGTAGTCGGTGGGGCTATTCTGCTCTCAGGCTTGGCGCGTTTAGTCGCTAAGCAGGCCTACAAGGCCTAAAAACCTTAAAACAAAGGAGGGGATGAGGTGTCCGAATGGGCATCCGTCTCCTCTTTTTTGTTTGGTGGAGGACGTAATGAAACTGAAAAGCCAGGATTTGCGATTTTATCTATACATAGGTCTGTTTTTCGTACTGGCCGGCCTGCTACTTGGTTCCCCGCACTTCATCCAGCAGTGGCAAAGTGATAACTCCCAGCCGGTCTTCGCGGCTGGCGCCCAAGCTAACGGCGCCAAAAAAGCTACCATCAGCGGCATGCCATCACATATCTCAATTCCAGGTGTTGATATCTCAGTCGACGTGGAGCCAGGTTATTATAATAAATCATCGCAGGCCTGGACCCTCAGCACCACTAAGGCCGAATACGCCACCATCACGCCAGAGGCCAACAACGGCGGCGGCAACACTTTTATTTACGGCCATAATCGCTGGGCAGTGTTTTATAAATTACTCCAGGCCCAGCCCGGCGATGAGGCCATTGTGACCACCTCTAATCACCACACTTTTATTTACAAAATGGTTGGCCGCCGTGATACTAACCCGCACGACGATTCCCTCTTCCGCTACCAGGGCCCACCTATCCTGACCATGCAAACCTGCTCCGGCCTGTGGTATCAAAACCGCAGCCTGTTCGTATTTAACTTGGTGAAGGCATCGTAGGGCCGCCATGTTAATTGCCTTCCTGTTCTACTTGTTCATAGCCATCAGCGTGATTGATATCATCCATCTCGGCCTGTATCTGGTCGGCGCCAATTATTATGATATCCGGCAGTTTAAGCGCCTCGCTAGTGCCGCTCAGCGTAATCATCACGAGCTGAGGCCATTAGTCAGCGTATTGATTCCTGCCCATAATGAAGAACTGGGCGTCGCCCGCTGTCTTGATTCGGTTCGCAAGAACACCTACCGCAAACTGGAAATCATAGTAGTAGACGATGCTTCAACCGACAACACCCGCAAACTGGTACGCCAATATATAGCCAAACATCCGGGGCGTAACATCCGCCTAATGTATAAGCGAAAGAATGTTGGCAAAGCCGAAGCGCTCAACCATGTTTTGCGCCACGGCGCCAAAGGCGATTTAATCATGACTCTCGATGCTGATTCTGTCCTGCATAAAAAAGCTGTCACTAACGCCGTTAGCTATTTCGATGATCCGAAAGTCGTCGGTGTGGCCGCTAACGTTCGCATCATGGACAGCCTGACTGTGCTTGGCCTACTCCAAAAATTTGAACATATGATTGGTTATCGCTCTAAAAAATTCTTCGCCGTTACCAATAGCGAGTACATCATCGGTGGCGTGGCCTCAACCTACCGCCGCGGAATCATCAAGCAGGTCGGATATTACGACCACGATACGACCACCGAAGACATCGGTCTGAGCCTGAAGATTGTTGCCCGAGGCAACAAGGAATACCGCATCATGTACGCCGCCGACGTGCTGGCTATGACGGAAGGTGTACAGAACTTTAAAGCTTTAATGCGTCAACGTTATCGCTGGAAACTCGGCGGCCTGCAGAACCTAATCAAACACCGTGATTTAGTTGCCAATACCGATCAGCGCTATAGCCGCGGGCTTACCTTTTATCGCATGCCAATGGCCTTTTTCGGCGAGCTGATGCTTCTGCTGGAGCCACTAGCCATAGGTTATGTCATCTATGTCTGCTGGATGCTGGCCACGCCGTCAATGATAATCGGCGCCTACATGACGATTACACTATATTTATTGCTCAATCTCTGGCCGGATGAACACATGAGCCGAACTAAGAAAATACAAATGAGCCTGATGACACCTATCATGTACTTTGTCTTTTACCTCATGAACTTCGTCCAGCTGGTAGCTATTATGCGTTGTCTAATCAATCACAAGCAGGCCCTAGGCCACACCCAGGTCAGCAGTAGTTGGGTCTCTCCTAAACGTCGCGGCGAGGCCCAGGTCCAGTTCTCTTAAGTCAGCTGCCTACTCAATTTAAAGCTTGTCTGTTAGCGGCCGACACCAAATATGTAGGCAAGTATTAGACCGCCCACTACAATTCCAGCAACAGACAGCACCCATTTGCGTAACCTGCCATCCTCTTTAGTCCGAATGATGTGGAAACCTTTACCGGCGTTGCTTCGGCTCTGAAAATCCTTTGCGTATATGTCTGTGTTGCCCTCAACGTGAACACCATCTCCGCCATTTCCTTCGGCGCCTCCACCTATAATTGTTACTTTGGGGGTTTGCTTTTTACTCATAACATCTCCTTAAAATAATTGGATCTATTGTAACCACAGAGTTGCTATATAGTCAATAGAAATTTGTAATAACTTTGGGCTTATACGTTTTGGAAATTAACTTTTATATTGCCTGAACCACTCCAGATAATGCTGCAGCTCGGCGATGCTAGCCTGGATGTCATCGAACGCACGGTGCACTTCCTTCTTCTCAAACTGCACGCCGTACGCCCCTTGCATAAAAACCTTCCAGGCCGAGACATCCAGCATGCGATAATGCAATTTCAGATCCAGCTGCGGCCACCACTGCTTGATAAACGCTCTGTCATTGTGAATACTATTGCCGGCTAGTACCGCCGGTTCCGAACCGAATTGTTGTTCAACCAGCTCCACAAGCTCGCGCTCAACCTCCCCGGCTGGCTTGCCGCTGTCCATCTTGCGCACAAATTCGTCGCGGTTGGCCGGATAATCTTTCCACCAGATGTTTTTTTGCATCCGGTCTACCACGGTCTGCTTATCCTGTTGGACAATCGCCTCATAGCTGGCCAGCGTCTTGAACTTAAAATCCGTTATTTCGGCCGCCACTTCCAGGATTACGTCCTTGGCCGGATCCAGCCCGGTCATCTCCAGATCCATCCAGAGCAATTTGGTTGGCACCGCTTTTTTATCTATCATTGCTAGACATTATAACTTCATTAAACCCAGGAGCGAAGTTCTAGCTTAACACATGCTTTTTATGTATAATCTAGTTAAAGGTTCCCGCCTGCCGATAAGAGCTCCTGGGCTCTTCTCACCAGAGATAGGCAGGTGGGTCATTTTTATTTAATAGTAATGGATTTTGCCTCGGTTAAAAATATCAAAATCCGTAGCAGGTATTCTCTTTAGCTTATCCATCGGGCGGCTCTCTTTTCTCTCAAGCTCAACATACCTAGCCCAGGCTGTGTAGTCTGCTATTTGGCTGTTAAAGTCTGCCACTGTTGGATGAAAATATATCTTGTATGGTTTGCTCAGCGCTTTTAACTCCGGCTTGACTACGCTCAGAAAGGCTTTTTGCTGTTTAATGGTTAGGGCTTTGTCAAAAATTACGATGATTTGTTGATATTGAGCCGCGGTCCACCCATTAAATACATATTTTAATAAAGTTTTACCGAATAGTGCGTAAAAGGCTTCGGGAGATTGATATGAAAGGTGCGTTTTTCTTTTGTCGGCATAGATGTAATTTATCCGTATATTTGTCAGCCTTTCAATCTCGTCAAATACTGCGTTCCTCACGACTTGCAGATCGGGAGAAGCATGAAAACAGTTTATGTCTATGCCCTCCGCGAGCATTCTATACTTTAGGGCCTGAAGTTTCTGCGAAGAAACCAAAGGGTCTAAAGCCGTGACCGCGCTCAGCACAAAATGTCGGGTCCCACCACGACTAAAATCAAAGTTCCCAGACTCATCAATAAATACATACAAATTTCCCATACTCTAATTCTACTTACCAAAGATTAAATAATCATGAACCATGGTATACTTTTTATAGTATTAGTTAATATTTGCTTATGAAACCTGCCACTCTTAATAAACCATTAGAATCCAGAAGCGGCTGCATCGCTTCTGCCATGCAAATTATCGGCAGTAAATGGACCGCTCTGATTTTACGAGACCTGTTCGGCGGCCCGCGGCGTTTTTGCGAGCTGGAAAAATCCGTCGGCCATATAAATCCACGGACCCTCAGCCAACGCCTCGATGATCTCGAGAACCACGGCATTATCACTAAGCAAAGTTTCGCCGAAGTGCCACCGCGCACCGAATACAGCCTGACCGAAAAAGGCGAGGACCTGCTACCCATCCTCAAACAGATGGCCGCCTGGGGCAAAAAGCACGGCTCCTGCTAAATTACTTCTTCTCTTTGAAATCCAGGGCGGCCGAGTTGATACAGAAGCGCATGCCGGTTGGCTGGTCCGGCGCGTCGCGGAAAACGTGGCCCAGATGACTGCCGCAATTGGCACACATAACTTCCACGCGATGCATGCCCTGGCTAGTATCTTCGGCCAGCTTGACGGCCTTCGTGTTAGCCACGTCGTAAAAACTTGGCCAGCCGCTGCCGGAATCAAACTTAGTGCCGCTAGTGAAAATAACTTGGCCGCATGCCGCGCAGCGATAGTCACCGGTCTTGTCGTTGTGTAATAATTCGCCGCTGAACGGCGCCTCCGTGCCCTTTTCGCGCAGCACACGGTACTGCTCCAGCGTCAGCTTTTGTTTCCATTGATCATCATCGGTCATGAACTATATTATACGCTGGCTAATGGCGGTTTGTCCGGCTTCATGCCGCTCAGTTCGGCGGTACGCATGGCCGATTTGCCGGCCTGCAGGGCTAACAACGCCATGCGCGTCCATTCGCCCCACGCCGCTTGTTCTTTTACAATACAGCGCGGATCACGCCGCAGGGCCGGATCAATGTTCCGGTCTTCCTGGTCTTCTGGCAATGGGTGCATTATCAGCGCTTCGGAATCTTTCATGT
The DNA here is from genome assembly GCA_035692985.1 of Saccharimonadales bacterium (SeqCode). Lineage (GTDB taxonomy): Bacteria > Patescibacteriota > Saccharimonadia > Saccharimonadales > UBA4665 > JARIHC01. The sequence goes on along the minus strand of DASSHG010000009.1, from coordinate 188,806 downwards.
CATCGGGGGTAATCAGCGCCTTGCCGGTCAGTTTGCCGCGCCAGTAATCCGGATCTAGCATAAACTCATACTGGGTGCGCACGCTGTAAATCACGTCCGCGTCAGGGGCGACCCCGGCCAGTTCATCAGTTTCTGCTACTTCCACGCCCGCCAGGCGCAAATTATCGAACATATATGGTTCCCGCATTCTCATCTCCTCGTGAGGCGCCACGAAAGTCATGCGCTTGACGCCCATCGTAGCCAGTAACGTCGCCGTGGAGTGAATGGTCCGCCCGCGCTCGATGTCACCAAAGAATACGACGTGCGTTTCCTCCAGCTCCGAAAGCCGATCCCGGATAGTTTTAGTATCCAGCACGGCTTGGGTCGGATGTTCTCCGGTGCCATCACCGGCACTGATAACATGAACGTCAGCCAGCTCCGCCGCCAGCGCCAAACTACCTTTTTGCTTATGGCGGATGATGAGGCCGTCCCTGCCCGGCATCAGGTACGCGTCGAGCATCTCGATCGTATCCTCAAAATTTCGTTCTTGGCCTTGGCGGATGACGTTTCTTGATGGAAATCAACGAAATTAGCGCCCAAACGCAACGTGGCGTGTTTGAATGATTCTTTAGTGCGGGTCGAGCCGGAATCCCAGAATACCAAGTCGTACAGATGGCCCTGCAGGATTGGCTGCTGGCCCTTGTGTTGCGCCACCCAGCGCATGGCGTCGGCCTCTCGATGGACTTGGTCCAGATCGGCTGGACTGAACTGGTCAACAGATAGGAAATCGGCCTTGAAGTCACCGTTAAATTGCGATAATTGCGGTTGGGCGGCAGCCTCCACGCGTATTCCCTCCAATCAAACTGAGTATATCAGTTTGCCGGTCGCAACCAAATAGTTTCGCGCGCTATTTCTTAGTTTTCGGTTTGTTGAGCTTATCCAGCTGGAAGATTTTAATAATCAGGAAAATGACCAGCAGTACAAACAGGAAGTCGATCAAACCGTAGGCCAGATCACCCCAGGCGAAATTGGCGGCCCGGGTGTGCCAATGCAGCGTAAAGGTGCGTTCTGATAGGGCCGTGCCAAAGAGCAACTGCGAGAGCGGGTTAACAAAATCGGCCACCAATTGGCGGACCAGCCCCTGTACCTGGGTAGCGATTACGAAACCGACGGCAAGGGTAACAACCGTGTACTCGCGCAAAAAATTGGTGAAGCCGGTGATTGGATTGACTTCTTTGGCGACTGTGCGAGCGACTTTTGGCTTGGGCTTGCGCTGGCTAGCCGGCTGTTCAAAACGGATAGGTGTGCCAGCGGCGGCAGTGTTAGCGTTCGATTGTCGTTTGGTTTTACGTTTTCGTTGTGCCATTACTCTGACATTATATCACATTTTATCTGGTGATGCAATACCTACGAGATTCAGGCCGGCCTGGAGCGTATCGGCGTATTTTTGCACCAATACCAGACGCAAATCTTGGCGCTGGTCACCAATTACCCGGTTATTCTCATAGAACCGGTTAAATATCTGGGCCAACTCATATAAATACGTACATACGTAATGTGGCATGAGTTCGGCCACAGCCTTGTCTACCACCTCTGTAAATTCGCTAATTTTACGAGCCAGAGTGCGCTCGCCGGCCTCTAAGCTATCGATTTTTCCGCCCTCGCCGCCGGCTTTGCGCAAAATAGACCGGGCGCGGGCATGGGCGTACTGCAAATACGGCCCGCTGTTGCCTTCCAGGCTGACTGATTCATCTATGTCGAAGGCTATGTCGCCGCCAAGCCGGTGTTTAAGAAACGTATACTTGATAGCAGCCAGGGCAGTCGTGTAATGGTCGGAGCCGGGGTTTTGGCTCGCTAGCGTGTCGTTTACCGTCTGAATAACATCCACCGCCCTGCTAACATTGCCTAAGCGCGAACTCATCTTTTGGCCGCTGCCAAAACGGACTGTGCCGTTGGTTAGGTGAGTCTGTTTGGCCGCTAGATCGCGGTCAATGGCGCCCAGGGCCGCGAAGACAACTTTCATATAATCAGTCTGATCGTTGCCGGTAATGAGCACGCGCTTATCGTAAGCAAAATCGTTAGCCTCGGTAAAAATTACGCCGAGGTCTTTGGTTTCATAGGTCGGCAAGCCTTTGGACGTTACAAAAACCCTGGTGTGGAGGCCGGCTTCCTGACCCCTGTAAATTAAGGCTCCGTCGCTTTTTTCAAAGACCGTGCCAGTGTGCTTATTAACTACGGCTGAACCAGGCTCAATTGTCGAGCTTTCCGGATAGTATTTGTCAAAAGGCTCAACCTCTATTTTTTCGTAAAAGTCCTTGAAATAGTCGTAGCTCCATTCGCGGCAAACCCAGTAAATTTTAGCCAGGCCGCTTGTCTTGTCATTAGACTCGTGAAAGCCATAAACTTGTGAGTTTATATCTGTTATTTTAGCCTTTGCGGTCTCGTCTTCCTCGTACGCTTTAGCGCCGGCCACGTAAGCCGCGCTGACCCACTCCGGACGACTGGCCTTTGGTATGTCTTTTAATTTGTCCGGATACTCGCCGCCGATTTCCTGTACTACCCCGTATAGGCATTTGGCAACGTGCAGGCCTACATCACCGCCAAAATTGGCACGGAATACGATCGCGCCGGAGGCTTCCAGCAATCGTCCCAGCACGTCGCCGGCGATTGTCGTGTACAAATGGCCGGTGTGCAGTTCTTTAAAGGCATTCGGGCAGGAATACTCCAGCAACACTTTCCGTCCCTCGTTTGATTTAGTTAACTCCGTAGACATTGAGGAAACCAAGGCTTCGTCGCTCAGTCGCAGATTCAAGAAACCGGGTTCGGCGACTGATACATCACTCACCTTGCCGCCCAATTTTTCTTTGGCTTTCGCTGCCAGCGCGTCGGCAATCTCGCGCGGCGGTTTGCCGGCCTGTTTAGCCAGTTGGAGCGCCACGTTAGTAGCATAATCGCCGAATTTCTCATCCGGACGGGTCAATTCGACCGGCACTTGCGCATCGAATAATTCTTGCGCGCAACCGGCCAATGCCGCCTCAAGTTCTTGTTTCATGCCATTAGTATAACAGAGGTTAACCGGCCGGCGGCTCAGCGACCGCGGTCTCAGCATCGACTTGACCGGCATAGCGCAGCAGTCTGGCGCCCCGCCACAACAGACCGTACATGCTCATCAGCAATACGAAAAAGGCGGTTATCGTCACCAGCATTTGCGGATACGACGCCGGGTGCATCAACCGGTCGGAAATATCAAATAGCAAGCCGCCCGGATTTGTCAGCACGTCCCAGCTATTCCAGCGCAGGTCGCGACCGACATATATGGCGATACTACTGACAAACAGCGTGAAAGCCACCCAAAAAGCCGCCATGCGCCGTGACAATCGCCGGCGCAGCTGTAGATGTATAAGGTAGAGGCTGCTGAATCCCAGCGTCACTCCTATATAGATAAAGGAGGTCAGCATGATCGTATCGTAGACCACGTCAACCCGCCGCACATCTTGCAAATGGATAAAGTCGCTTATCATGTAGAAACTGTTGGGCAAAAAAACCAGCCACAGCACGCTCAAGCCCATCGCTTCCCAGCTGGACCACAGCTTGCGGCGAAGAATGCTGACTAGCCGTACCGCAAACACCAGAGGCAACCAGGCCAGAAACAGGTTCCATAACAGATAGTTGAACTCCAGGCTGCGATTGCGCCAGGCACCGTACGCGAACAGGCCGGCGCTAACCAGCGTGGAAATCCCGAGCGCCAGGATGTATTGATTCCGGGGCGAGAGCCGCCTAGCCATACCGCTTATTATAACTTAGCGTGATACTGGTTGGCGGCCAGTGGCGATTTCATCGGAGTTATTGGCCACAAACTGGTATGTCTTGTTCAAATTATTTACCTGTCCAAGCACGATATTCGTCGTGTAAAACAAAAAACCCAGATATGAACCGGTTATGAACACCAATGCCAAAAACAACTTCATGATAGGAGTTATATCAGCCCCATTGCCGCGCCGCAAGCATGTGCTTTTTAGTTGGCAAGTTCTTTTTTGAGCTTCTCAATCATTTCCACAGGCGTCGGGTTGAGCCCATTGAGCAGCGCCGTGTAGAGGGTGACGAAGTCGCCGAGAGCGATGGTCGAGAAGAGTTGTTCGAGCAGATTTTCGCCGGCCGCCGTTACGATGACCGGCTGAGGGCGCATACCGGAGAGCAGTCGTTCCGTTACCTCGAAACGCTTTTGGACGTGCGGGTGCTCCAGCGGGCTGCGCAGATCAATCACGGCGTACGGTTTTTGTGGCGGCTGTTTGGTCCAGCCCAAGAACTCGTTGTGATTAAATTCGGGAAATTCACCGGCCCAGGCCACCTGTTTGGCGTTTTCATTGAAACTGATTTTCCATTTATAAGCCGCCGGCCACATCTTAGGTCCAGCGTAGACCACCACCGATTTGCCAATCATCTCTTGGGCGGTCTGTTTGGCAAGGTTGTCTTTAGTTGGCACAGTCGGCAGCCAATTTTTAATATATTCATCCAGTTTCTTGGCAGCCGCTTCAATAAGCGGAATTTGGGCGTCTTGCAGCGGCGTGGCATTGAGTATCTCTGCCAGCGCCCGGTACTGATAACCAAAAGTGAACCGAGGCTGATAGCCTGTTGGCAGCTGTACATACGGCAGTTTTTCGGCCTGCGCGCGCTCCAGCAGCTTGCCGCCGGAAGCAACTGCGATCACCATCGGGTGGGCTGATTTTTTCAGTGCCTCTTCAAACACGCTCAAAGTCTCCTCGGTGTTACCGGAGTAGCTAGAGCAAATCAGCAAAGTATTTTCGCTGACATATTCCGGCAGGTCATAATTCTGGATAATTTCGAAGGGCACCTGCGGAGCGCTGCCTACTTTGTAGGCCTTGGCCGCTAGACCTGATCCGCCCATGCCCGCTACCACCACATCGTAAATCGACCTCGGCGGCGTCCACTTAAAGCCGAAATCGTGCAGGTATTGCCGCGCCTGCTTTTCAGCGATTCCCAGAGCATCCTGGGCGTCCCGTTCGTGAATCATTTTCAGGTCATCCAGCATATCCGTATCAAACTCCTTGTGCTTTTAGCGGGTGGTTGTATATAGTATAGCGTAAGCAAAGTTACTTAGTTATTTAGGGGGAGGGACATGTTCGGACACGACGACCACGATAATCACGACAGTCACGACGAAAACCATAAGCCAGATGATAACAGCTGGCAGCACCCCGGACCGCCACCGGCTGATGATGACTCGCACAGTACTGACAATTCGGGCGACGATAGCCCGGACGAAACCAGTGACTCGCCCAAAACCGACGACACATCTCCTACACCCCCCGGATTTTCTCTCGGCTCCAGCCAGAGCCATCACGACCATCACGCGGACACAGTAGATTTTGCGGCAACACCGACAGTTAGCGGTAGTGATGGCGGTGCTGGCGATGATCTAATCGACCTCAAACAGGAGGCCCTGACCAAGCTGTCACCTCTGGTCGGCCATCTCGACCAGACGCCGGATGAAAAATTCCGCACCCTCATGATGATGATACAGGCCAGCGACGATCAGAAACTGGTGCGCCAAGCCTATGATACCGCCCTCAAGATCGATGATGAGAAGGAACGAGCCCAGGCCCTGCTGGACATTGTCAACGAGATCAACTATTTCACCCAGAATCCTGGCAGTAGCACGGACTAAGCCGCGGCGGCAAGCTGTAAACTGGTAGTGGTAAGATAGCGTTCCAAGTCGGCGCTCATTTCAGCGGCTGACTGGTATCTGTCGGCGGGTTCTTCTTGGAGAGCCCGCTCCGCAACCTCTTGTAGTGCAACCGGAACCGGCCGGCTGGGTGAATAGCTGCGTGTATTGCTGCCTACTATATCTTTAATCGTTTGTTCGCTAGAATCTTTGCCGCGTTTAGGCAATTTGCCGTGTAGAAATAGGTGCAATACGGCGCCCATGGCATACACGTCACTGCGGCCATCTTGGATTTTGTAGCGGCCCTCTGCCTGTTCGGGCGACATGTAGCCCTTGCTGCCCCATGCACAACCGAAAGAGGTTACCCGCCAGTCATCATATCTAGTGTCCTTGTATGTTGCTTCAGCCAAGGTCCGGTCTTTGCATAACGCGATCTCCCAGTCGCATAAAGCCACATCACCGTCCCAGCTCATCAATAAGTTTCCCGGTTTGATATCACGATGCGTAAAGCCGGTTTCATGAGCATACCCAAGAGGCGCAAGAGCCGCCACGCATAGTTCAGCCGCGAAGACCGGATTAGGATTATGTTTAAAACCGTCTGTTATTTTGGGGTGATTGTCGATCAGCGGGGTGACGATATACGGCTTATCGGCGTCAGGGTCAGCATCAATCAAAGGGGGAATCTGGGAGTGGTGCAAGCTTTCCAGTATATCGGCTTCCCTACTGACCCTTCTGGCTGCATTCTCGTCTACTTGAGGGTTCCTGCACTTGATAAATATTTCTTGCTCAGCCTGCTGATCAAAGCCGCTTAAAGCCGTCATGCCTGCCCTATCGCTTATCGTCTTGTGCAATAAATATCTGTCAGGAACGACAACTTCGGGATTATGGGTAGCGTTATACATTTTTGTTTTACCCTTACGCTTTTAATTATACGCTCATGAGTAAAGCCCCTGCGATAGAACCGGGGCTTTTACCACTAATCCAAACGAGTGAGCTACATCATGCCCATGCCGCCGGGCATACCACCGCCACCAGCTGGAGCTTCAGGCTCTTTTTCAGGCACCTCAACTACCAGCGCGCCCATAGTCATAGAGGTGCCGGCTATAGAAACGGCATTTTGAATAGCCTCTTTGGTCACGCGGGTCGGGTCAACAATACCCGCGGTTTTTAGATCTACCAGTTTGGTAGCTTCATTGACGTCCACGCCCTGTCCCGCTTTGGCCTTGCGTACTTGCGGCAGCCATTCGTCCGGATTCAAGCCAGCGTTTTCCAGCAATACGCGGAACGGCTGGTCGAGAGCCTTAACGAGCAGCTGCTGACCGGCAGCAACCGAGTCATCATTACTACTAGAAGCAACCGTGCTAGTTAAATTGATGAGTGTTACGCCGCCGCCAGGCACAACGCCTTCACTTAGCGCGGCCTTAACGGCGTGAACAGCATCATCGACGCGGAATTTCTTTTCTTCGATTTCAGTTTCGGTGGCACCGCCGACTTTTATAACAGCGACCTTGCCACTCAGCGCGGCCTGGCGTTTCTCTAATTCTTCTTTGTCGTATTCGCTGGTCGCGGCAGCGGCCTGCGCGGCAATCTGCTTGATGCGGGCCGACACTTCTGGCACGGACCCGCCGCCCTCGATGATAGTTGTCTCGTCTTTGGTGACGATAACCTTGCGAGCCGAACCGACTACGTTCAAGTCAGCCGTTTCAAAACTGTGGCCCAAATCTTCGCTGATAACCTCGCCGCCAGTTAAGATAGCGATGTCATTTAAGACGTCTTTACGTCGGTCGCCGAATGCCGGAGCCTTAACGGCAACGGTGTTAAAGACACCTTTCAGGCGATTCAAAATCAGCGTGCCAAGCGCCTCGCCCTCCAGGTCTTCGGCGATAATTACCAGGTCTTTCTTACCGGCTTGCGCCAGCTTTTCCAGTAGTGGCAAGAAATCTTGCACGCTGGATATCTTTTTGTCGGTAATTACGATGGCTGGTTTGTTGTACACAGCTTCCATACGAGCAGTATCGGTAACCATGTATGGGCTTACAAAACCGCGATCAAAAGTGAAACCCTCTACGACCTCTGATTCCAGCTCAAGCCCCTGTCCTTCTTCCACGGTCACCATGCCGTCTTTGCCGACTTTGTCGATGACATCAGCTATCAGATTGCCGATTTCAGAATCACCGGCGGAAATTGTTGCCACCTCAGCCACCCGCGTTTTTTTACCGGCGATATTTTCGCTCTTAGAGCCCAGCGCTTTAATGACATCCTGCGCGGCCGTCTCCAGGCCTTTGCGCAGCAGCATCGGGTTATGTCCGGCGGCGATCAACTTATTAGCCTCGCTCAAAATATGATAGGTCAGAACCGTAACCGTAGTAGTGCCGTCACCGGCCACATCATTCATCTTAGAAGCGGCCTGTTTGATCAGTTCGGCGCCAACCTTCTGGCCCAGCGTTTCATCGTCCACATCAGCCAATTCCACGCCCTTAGCTACCGTCACGCCGTCATGGGTGACGGTCGGGCCGCCAAACCCTTTGCTGATTACCACGTTGCGGCCTTTCGGTCCCATGGTGGTCTTCACCGCGTTGTATAAAATTTCGGCGCCGGCCAGCACTCGCTGTCGGGCGTCCGTGTCATAAAAAACTTTCTTTGCCATATCGTGTCAATCTCCTCTTACTTAACGGTCGCTAAAACGTCTTCTTCTTTTACTAAAATGTACTCTTCCTTGCCGACTTTGACTTCGGTCGTACTGAAACTTTTGTAAACGATCCGGTCGCCGGATTTAACCTGCTTCACGGCTGGTCCAACTGCCACGACCTTAGCTGTCTTAGGTTTTTCAGCCGCTTTTTCCGGCAAGTATATGCCGCTGGCTGTTTTGGTTTCGGCTTCTTCGCCGACAGCGACAACGTAATCGCCCAACGGCTGCAAAGGTGTGCTCATCTGATAACCTCCGATTAAATCATTTGTTGCAGATGTCCTCTCGCAAAGACACCTGCTGCTAGCACTCATCATACTAGAGTGCTAATTTTCCTGTCAAGCATAGTTCATAAAAAATTAATAATTTGGGCTTGTCTTTTGACATCTATTCTGGTATATTATACAAATTCCTGTTCCCTACAGAGAGGACACGTTCCTTGAAGTCAAGAGTGAAGTACCAGACGGTAAGGCACAAGGGTCACACCCTGCGGTTCGGCTCAATCGAGCACAATGTCGCCCGAGTGGACTCGCCAGAAGATCACTTCCCCGAGCACCTTGACACGGCGTTCGAGGTAGCGAAGGATCAATTCGGCGTGTGCTCGGTCCGAGAAACGACTAAACAAGATGCAATACACATCACTGTCAAATCGAAGAAGCTTCGCAAAACTGGTAAGAGCTTCTTAGGGCTCATCCGCCATATTTGCCGGCGAATCATCGACAAAATCGTCGGAACCACCCCCAGGACTCGTCCTGGCAGCCTTCCAAGGCAAGCGGCTCCCGAGCCATCCAAGAAGCCCAGTTTCGTGAACAGATCACCAAGACCAGTCCACGCGACTTCGTAGTTAACTTCACCAGTCAGAACATGGAATACCGGATGATGTGTCAGCGCGACGCTCCCTGCCCGCGCTCACGGCACGTCATCCGGTCATTCCGGGTTTAGTGATTGTTGTACGGATGTACGGCTTGAGACTCCCGTCTCGCCCACCACCCCAACACCAGCAAGCACTAAACCCGGATCTCACACTTTTATAATCAGTCCGGCACGCTCATTGTGCACCCCTGTATACTATAGATAGATGAACAAAATAAACAGCACGGTTTTAATGTCAGGCGCAGAATATTTCGGCGATGCCGACGCAATCAATGCCTTGATGGACTCCAAGGTGCCGGTAGACCTGCAGAAAGCCGTGGAAGAACATGGCCGTATTGGCCAAGCGCTCAAAAGCTGCGGCGTTACTGTCAGGAAAGTGTCAGCACCACCCGGCTGCCAGGATGGCGTATACACTGCTAACTGGGCTCTGGTGAGAAATGGCAAAGCCGTGATGTCACGCCTGCCCAATAAACGCAAACCCGAAGAACGATTCGCTCAAGAAATTATCACCAGCTTGGGGCTCCAACCCTTAGTTTTACCAGCAGAAGTTAGCCGCTTTAGCGGTCAAGGCGACGCCCTGGTCTGCGGCGATATACTCTTCACCCAGTCACCCTACCGCACTACGCGAAACGCCCATCCGTACCTAAAGGAAATGTTGGGATTTACGGAAGTGGTTAGTCTTCAGACCAAGCCATCCAGATGGTTCGGCTTCGGACCGCCCAAAAAGAATAAATTGACCCTGTTACCGGATAGCCCCACATACGATCTGGATTTGGCATTGGCTATCTTGAAGTTCCCGTCCGAAAACCAAAAAGGGCTTATAGCATTCTGTCCGGATGTTTTTAGGCATCCTAGCCGTAAATTACTGCGCTCTTATAAAACCGTGGATAAAATAGAAGTTTCCCGTCATGAGGCACTGCATGCTCACGCTTTGAATCTGGTCTCGACCGGCGAAACGGTAGTGATGAACAGTGGCGCGCCAGTCTTTCGGGCGGCCATAGAGACTCACGGCTTGCGAGCCCTCACCCTAGATTTGCCTGAACTGAAAAAAGGCGGCGGATCTATTCGCTGCTCAACTCTTACTCTTGATAACTAGTTTCTTGACCGCCTGGTGAGCGGTGCCGATCTCGTCCCACGGATGCTCGCCGTCAGCCCGCTCGATAGTCTTCTCGTGGCCTTTACCCAAAAGCATCACCGTGTCGCCCTTGCGAGCCCGCTTAACAGCGAAATTTATCGCTTCGGTGCGGTCATGCACCAGAAACAGATCTTTATCCCGTTGTTTGCCGGCTTTTTCGGCACCGGCAGCAATCTCATCCATGATTTCTACGCCGTCGATATCGCGGTCATCTTCCTCTGTTACAACAACTTCGTCAGCGTATTTTCCGGCCAGCTCGCCCTGCACCGCCCGCTTGGCCTCATCGCGCCGGCCGGCCGAGCCGAACATCACAATCAGCTTGCCTTTCACGACCGGTTTGATATCTTTGAACAATTTTTCGAAACTGTCCGGTGTATGCGCATAGTCCACGATGACGTTGAAATCCTGGCCTTCGTCAATCCGTGTCATGCGACCTTCCACGCCTTTCAGCGCGGCAATTCCCCGCTCTATCTGCTCCGATTCCAACCCCAGCTTGAGCCCTACGCAAACGGCCGCCAGCGAGTTATATACATTAAAACTACCGGGCAAATGACACTCGATCTTCAATTTTTCCGACGGTACTTCATATTGCACCCCCGACGGTGACAACTCCACTTTGCTAGCCCGCACATCACCCTTTTTCACCCCATATAACATCGGATTTTTAACGTCGGCAGCAAACAACTCCGCGCTCGGGTCCTCAGCGTTCACTACGCCCGTCCGTAAGCCGCTTCGGTGACGGTTGGCCCGCTTGAACAGCTTCCGCTTAGCGTCCCGATAGCGCTCAAACGTCTTATGATAATCCAGATGCTCATGCGTCACGTTGGTCATCACGGCCACGCTGAACGGCACGCCCCACGCCCGGTTTTGTGCCAAACCCTGGCTGGTGATCTCCATCACCACCCAGTCAACTTTGGCCGCCCGCAGATATTTCAATCGTTTCATTAGCTCGGGCACCGGCACGTTGGTGTAATGATGAACTTGCTGTTTGATGTCATTACCCGCGCCCCAAGCCACCGTAGTCATCAGCCCGGTATTATAGCCGGACTCCTGTAGCATTTTATGAATCATGAAGGCCGTCGATGTCTTGCCGTTGGTTCCGGTCACGCCGATAACTTTCATACCACGCGCCGGAAACCCGTTCAGAATATTAAAAATCACGGCCTCCACCAAATGCCCATACGGCTCAACCGCCGCGAACAAACCTGCCGGAATCAATTTTTTAACACTGCTGCGAAAGTCCATGCCACCTAGTATACTCGAAGAGTTACCAGACCTTGAGCAATTTCAGCCTGTCGCCCACCTGCAATTTAAGAGTTTGTAACTTGCTGATGTGATTAAGCTTCATCAACCTCTGGTCATCTATCGCAGTCCGTAGGTCAGACGGATGTGCTACTCCATGGGCATGCAACTGGTTTTCAGCGACAGTCCAGGTATTATCGCCGTGGTGCAGTGTGGTTTCCGTGATCTGCCTGACACGCTCATGATGTTCCGGTGCCACGTTAGCAACATGATGGAGAGCCCTAAAATCAAACACATGGGTCGCCGCTGTCGCCTTGGCTTGAACCACTGTTTCGACAGTCCTCATGGGAGACGAACCTGAAGATACCAGACCCTTGGAGCCCAGATAAGTTGTCGCGCCGAGAACTAGCATGCCTGCCACCGCCTCCGTTACTTTCTTGCGCTTGGAGCCCTTCTCTTCATCACCATAAAACCCTTCGGCCTTGGCCTGAGCCATGGCAATAGCCGAAACCGACACCTCTTTAAGCGCGTCGCCAGCTTTGCCCATGGCCTGTTTGGCCCGCTGGCGCCAACTAACCCGTTCATACACCTCTTCCAGCGCTGGCACAGGCCGCTGTATTTCTATTTCATAATCATAAATCGGAGACTCGTCTGTCTCTTTGAAAGCTGTTGTCTGCTCTGCTTTTAGGGCCTCATTCCTAACTAACGCGTCCGCCGGTAGAAATTTGTTGAAGCTCTCGTCGACTGTGCGAAGATCACCACGAGCCTGATGCCGTGCTGTAGTTTCGCCTGGAAACCCCGGCCATTCAGCCGCGTAAACTGTTTCTGCTGTGTCTCTCATTATTCCGACATATCTTAAACAATTTTATGTATTTTGTCAATAGGTTGGCTATCTGGTGTTACACTATTGTCAAATGAAAGTCCTCGGGATTGAAACCAGTTGTGATGAAACGGCGGCAGCCATTGTAGAAGATGGCGATACGCTGCTCAGCGACGTCGTGGCCAGCAGTATGGATTTGCATGCCAAATACGGGGGCGTCGTGCCGGAAATTGCCGCCCGCAGCCATATCGAAGTTATCCTCCCTGTTATCCACCAGACATTAGAAAACGCCAAATGCACCTGGAACGATATCGACGCCATCGCCGTTACCTACGGCGCGGGACTCAGCGGCAGTCTGCTTATCGGCGTTATGACCGCACGCACGCTAGCCATCACCCACAAAAAACCCCTGTACGGGATCAATCATGTCGAGGCTCACGTCTACGCTAATTTCTTGACCAAAGCTTCCCTGCCCCGCTATCAGCTGCCTGCCAAACAGCCTGACTTCCCCTGTTTGGCTATTATTGTTTCCGGTGGACACACCCAGCTAGCCTTATTCAAGAATTACTTTAACTACCGGCTGCTAGGCCAGACCCAGGATGATGCCATCGGCGAAGCTTTCGACAAAGTGGCCAAAATGCTCGGCCTGCCCTACCCTGGCGGCCCCTCAGTTGCCCGAGAAGCCGAAAAAGGTGACACCTCCAAGTACCAACTGCCCAAAGCCCAGGTAGCCAAATACGATTTCAGCTTCAGCGGACTCAAAACAGCCGTTCTCAGGCTGGCCCAGGCGGAAATCGGGGAGAAATACGATTTTCCTTCTACAAAGCTGCCACAGCGGCTCTCCAGCGGCCAGAAAGCCGATATTGCCGCCAGCTTTCAACGTGTAGCTATAGAAACAATTGCCGGCAAAGCCCGCTTGGCTTACGATGAGTTCGCGCCAAAAAGCGTGGTGATAGCCGGCGGTGTGGCGGCCAACCAGGAGTTGCGCCGACAGTTAACAGAAGTCATTCCCCTGCTCTTAGAATATCCTGATCTCAAGCTGTGCACCGACAACGGCGCCATGGTCGCTACCCTGGGATGTTTCAAAGCCATGTGTGAGCAACGCGAGGTCGACCCCTACTCTCTGACTGTCGACCCCAACCTATCTATGTAAATTTAATTAAAACTTAATGAAAATTTAAGAAAAATTTCATGTGAAGCATTTATTAACTTCTTAAATTTTTACAGAGGTGATATGATGAAAGACGTATGAAGTTGCCAAAAACTTATCAGCCTGGCGAATACGAGAGCGACATCTACGCCCTGTGGGAAAAAAGCGGCGCTTTTAGGCCCAGCGGGAAAGGGAAGGGCTACAGTATTGTCGTGCCTCCGCCAAACGCCAACGGCAACCTGCATTTGGGTCACGGCCTAACTCTGGCTTTGGAAGATATCCTTATCCGTTACCACCGGCAAAAAGGCGACAATGTATTGTTCGTGCCCGGCGCCGATCACGCCGGTTTCGAAACCCAGGTAGTTTATGAAAAAGAGCTCGCCAAACGGGGGAAAAGCCGCTTTGACCTGTCACGCGAAGAACTTTATGAGCAAATCTGGGATTTCGTGCAGCTCAACCGCGACAATTTCGAGACCCAGATCCGGCAGCTGGGCGCCAGCGTCGACTGGGGGCACTATACTTTCACGCTGGATGATAAAATCGTCCGCCAAGCCTACGCGACTTTCAAAAAAATGTGGGATGAAGGCCTAATTTACAGGGGTGAGCGATTAGTAAATTTCTGCACCTACCATGGTACCGCCTTTGCCGATATCGAGGTAGTTTATAAAGAAGATGACGGGCACCTGTGGCAAATCCGCTATCCTCTCACGGATGGCAGCGGGGAACTGGTGGTGGCTACCACCCGGCCGGAGACTATGCTTGGCGACACCGCCGTGGCCGTTAATCCTAAAGATAAACGCTATAACGGATTGGTCGGCAAGACCGTGAAATTACCCCTGACCAACCGTGAAATCCCGGTCATCGCCGACGATTTCGTAGATATGAAATTCGGCACTGGTGCCGTGAAGGTAACGCCGGCCCACGATCCTAACGACTTTGAGATAGGCCAGCGCCACGACCTCCCATTCGTATCCGTTATTAGCCATGAGGGCAAGCTGGTTGACGTGCCGGAAGCGTACCGGGGACTGGATGTCGACGAAGGCCGCAAAAAAGTCGTCGAAGACCTGCGGGAGCAGGGAGTTTTAGCCGGCAGGGAAGACCACAAACACAACGTCGGCCACTGTTATAAATGCGATACGGTCATCCAGCCGCTACTGCGCGAACAGTGGTTCATCAGCGTTAAGCCGTTGGCCCAGGCCGCCATCCAAGCGCTCCAAGACAAAAAAATTACTTTTCACCCAGAGAGCAAACGGCGCCAGCTAATCACTTACCTGGAAGGTTTAAAAGACTGGAATATTAGCCGGCAGATCGCCTGGGGAATCCCCATTCCGGCTTTCCAGAATGCCAATGACCCGGATGATTGGATCTATGACGAGCGGGTAGGCAAGGAAGAGCTCAAGGTAGACGATAAAACCTACCGACGCGATCCGGATGTGTTTGACACCTGGTTCTCCAGCGGTTCCTGGCCTTACGCTACATTAAATTATCCCGACGGCCAGGAATTTAAGGATTTCTATCCGTTGTCGGTCATGGAAACAGGGGCGGACATCCTTTATCCCTGGGTATCGCGGATGATCATGATGGGGCTCTACGAGACTGGCCAAGTGCCATTCAGCGATGTTTACCTGCACGGCCTGATCCAGGATCCCCACGGCCAGAAAATGAGCAAAAGCAAGGGCAATGTAGTCAATCCTATCGATAAAGTGACTGAATATGGTTCCGACGCCTTCCGCATGGGCATTGTCAGCGACGAATCGGCCGGCAATAACCGCCCGTACGACGAGAGCAAGCTGGTTGGCGCCCGTAATTTCGCTAATAAATTGTGGAATATCGCCCGTTATATAGAAGGTGTGGTTGGCGACCAGCCGGAGCATTCAGCAGCCAAGCCGAAAACTGCTGCCGACCATTGGATATTGAGTAAATTACAACAGTCACAAGAGAAGATTGACGCCGACTTGGAGCGCTACCGTTTCGCCGAGGCCTACACTGCGCTTTACCATTTCGTGTGGGACGATCTGGCCGATTGGTACATCGAAACCAGCAAGACCGAGCCCAACAAACCGCTGCTGGCGTATCTGTTAGAGCAGGTTTTGGTGCTGACCCATCCGTTCGCGCCGTTCGTGACGGAAACCGTCTGGCAAACGCTAGGTTGGGAGCAGGATTCGGTGCTGGCAGGCCGCATCCGCGGTAAAATTATCAATAACGATAAGCGGCTTGCGGCTGATTTTTCACAGCTCCAAGCCATTGTGACCGAGTCGCGCTTTATTTTGCGGGCACTCCAGGTTTCCGATGTCACCTTGTACCATGTCAATGAACCGTTTATACAGAATAACGCCGCGATCATCAAACGTCTGGCCAAATTGCAGGATGTAATAGAGGTGAAAGACGGCGCCGGACTGCACCTGACCAGCACAAAGTACAATTGCTGGCTGAACATTGACCAGCGTACGGCGCAGGCCTATATGAAAGAGCTGGCAGCTAAACACGATAAGCAGGCGGCACTCATAAAGCAATTAGAAAGCCGGCTGGCTAACAAAAGCTATGTAAATAACGCCCCGCCAGCAGTGGTGGAGCAGACCAAACAACAATTAACAGAGGCCGAAGCGCTGCTGGCCAGTATCGAGACCGAACAAAAAAGATTCGCCGCTTAGTGGCTTAGCCAGCCGGTTCCAGGGCTTGGCGGACCGCGGCGGCTGATTTTTCCGGCTGGGCGTCATCGAACAACATAGCGTGCCAACCAAGTTTAGCGGCGGCCATTAGGTTAGCCCTGGTGTCGTCAATCAGCATGATTTCTTCCGGCGGGCAGTCAGCTTTTTGACCGGCAATCTTATATATCTCAATCTCCGGCTTTACAACGCCAACCTCTGACGAATCAATGATAACGTCATATGGGACGTCCGGAATTTGACCGCTGGCACGTAAAGCCGTGACTAGGTCGGGCAAGGTATTGGTCAGCAGGCCGATTTTATAATGTCTGGCAGCCCATTTGACGATCTCGTGCATCTCGGTGACCGGATTAACGGCCTCCAGATAGTATTTTTGCCAATCCAGTTCGCCGACACCAATTTTTTTGGACAGTTTGACGTTGAAGTCGGCCATATTGAGCTGTCCGCGGCGGCCTTGATCGTTGAAATGCCAGTAGGCGGACTCTATGAGATCGGGGGGCTTACCGGTGTCGGCAGATATCCTTGGAAAGGCAGCTTGGTCGGAACTCACCAGGCAGCCGTTTATGTCGAAGTAGATAAAGCTGGCGCCGCTCTTGGTCTTACCGAGGTGGCGGCTGGATCGGGCAGGGGAGGCCGAGTTGCCAACCAGTTCGTCCAGGTTGAGGTTAAGAGCTCCGGCAATCGCCTGAATCGTGAAAATAGACGGCGACTTGATGGCGCCGCGTTCAATCTTAGTCAGGGTAGAGAAGCTGAGATTGGCTTTTTGACAAAGTTGCTGCTGCGTTAAACCGGCGCTTTGACGCGCCTGTTGCAACCTCTTACCCAGCCCCCTTTCATCCATGGCCACATAGTATCAGCTAACAGGGAAGAGAGCAACCTGGAATTGGTATTAAACGGCTATTTGCCCGAATGCGGGAGGAACGAGAAAACCGTCAAGAAGATAACTGTGGCAATCACGAAAACTACGCCTGTGATGAGCCAAACGTTTTGGGTATTGCCATAGCCGGCGCGACGTCCCAATCTCGTATAAGCCACCGCGGCGACACCGGCACCGAAGAAGATGGAGTACAACAGGTTCATATTCTTATTGTAGCTTACAGGGCAAGTTTCTTGGCCATCTGCGCCAGTGCGGTGTGGTCAGGGTCGCCCTCCATATCTTGCGAGGCTTTGAACTCATCCACAGTGTTAAACGGGATCAGCTGGACGTGAGCGTGCGGTACATCAACCCCCACAATCCGCTCGCCAACGTATTTGGTGCCTAACTTGGCGCGCAGTTGTTTGGCTATTTTTAGGGTCGTGGCCATGAGTTTCTGGTAGTCTTCTGCCGGCAAATCCCAGACGAATTCAATCTGTTTTTTGGGGATTATTAAAGTGTGGCCGGGCTGGACGGGGTGGATGTCCAGAAAGGCTAGGGTGGCGGCGTCTTCGTAGAGTTTGTGGCAGGGGATCTCGCCTTTAATAATCTTGGTGAAAATCGTGTCGGGCATGGAGATAGTATAGCAATGCCTGTTTGAGTACATTAAATGGTCATTAAGTTTTAATGGTTTTCTGGACGCTTATGCTTGTGGGGCAGGAGAGTTAAGACGATAGTGGGCGCCACCGATGAGGCGTTTTAGACTATTCAAAGGAGTGGCGTTCCGCGCAGTATATTTGTTGCTAGCTGTGGTGTTGCTTAGTGTATCTGGGGTGGGGCATCTTCGGGCCGTTAACCATAGCGCGGCGGGCATAGACATGCAGCCGCAATGGGCGAGTCCTAGCGCGGTGGCGATCAAGCGGGTCAGCGAGGTAAACAGTATGCAGAATCAGTCCCATCTCTTTAGTAATTTGGATTGCACGGCACTGACGTATCGTTTGGCCGGCAGCCAGACTAGGCAGACCGGCTGCTTTACGCCGACAGCTTTTGGCATGCTGGATAGTGACAGCGAGAACGTCATCTTTAACGGCACTGACGAGGCATTGCCGCTGCGTCCGTATGTAAACCAGCAGGTGTTAGCAGCCTGGCCGAAAGCCTTGAACATGCTAACTTTCACTGGAGCCAGCACCGGCGGCTCTTATGTGAGTATGTACGACGATCCGTTAGCGGTGATGAAAGACCAGCGTAACGCGCTTGGGCAGCTGACCGCCAAACAGATGACGGCGCCGCCGAAACATAAGTTATTGGACGCCAGCGGCCGACCACTGTTAGCCCATGCCCAGGCCACTGCTTTTTCCGATAACGGCAGCTGGATCGTGGTGGAGACGATATACGGATATTTCGCGCGGATTAACCTGTCCTCTTTAGAGGTGTTGCCATTCGCGCCGGCTTTTAACAGCCCGGGCGGATCGGAACCCCAGGACGCCCAGGTGGCGGTTAGTGACGATGGACGGTTTGTGGCCGTTGAGAATGGACAGGCACCCTCGTTTAAAGTGTATGATCTCAGTACCTGCGCCGGCAGCTCACCTTCCTGGCAAGCCAATAATTGCCAGGGGCACGAATATTGGCCCTTTGCAAGCCAGCAAATTGCCGGCTTGCACACCGCAACGCATATACGTTTCATAAATGACGGGCTGCTGAGTTTTGAGGTTCCGGACGGTGGCCCGGCAGCTAGCGGAACATATGAGTTGGCGCCGGCCACCAGTATCGGCTCTTTGACGGATTATCTTGGTCTGGGCGATTCTTATACTTCCGGGGAAGGGGCCTTTGATTACTTGCCCGGCACTGATACCGTCGATAACACCTGTCATTTATCTGCGCGGTCTTATCCATTGCTGCTTACGACCGACCTGTTTAGCATGGCGGGCGGACATTCGGTGGCCTGTTCGGGGGCCGTAATTAATGATATTAGCGGCACAGGCGATTCTTACAGGGGTCAAGTTAAGAATGGCACAAGTTTGGGCGCATTGGAGAGTTTGCAACCGGAACGGCTAAACGAGATTTTAGCGGATTATTCGCCGGGCTATGTGTCGCAGGCATTATTCGTGGGGCAGTATCAGCCGCGGGTAGTAACCGTTTCGGTTGGCGGCAATGATATCGGTTTCGGGGACATATTGCAAAAGTGCGTAGTGCCGCATATCAGCCGCCATACCAGCGATGGAACCTGCTACAACACCTACGAGAGCCGTCAAGAAGTGGTAGATCTGGTAGACCGGACCGTTCCGCGCTGGACAGCCCTGTACCAGCAGCTGCGGGCTTTGTCACCAGGCACGACAATTTACGCGGTTGGCTATCCGTCGATTGCATCTGATACTGGCAGTTGCGCCTTAAACGTCAACCTCAGCAAAGGCGAGCTGGAATTCGCCGAGGAGCTGATCCATTACCTGGATGGTTCTGTCCAGCAGGCCGCCGCGGCTGCCGGAGTGCCGTACGTCGATATCAGCCAGGCGCTGGCCGGCCACCGGCTATGCGAAGCCTCGGGCAGTGCCGTGGCAGTTAACGGTCTGACAGCGGGTAATGACTTTGGCGCGCTGGGAGTTAATGTGCTGGGGCGGGAAAGCTACCATCCGAATGCCCTGGGCCACGAGCTCATAGAGCAGGCTATTTTGCGGCAGACCAATAATTTGACAGTGGATACAGACAGCCAAAGCGCGCCCGCCCTGGACAGTGGCAACTTGCTTGACGCGCCAAAGACCGGACGGACAATTAATACACTGGTGCCGGATAACATGACCGTGCGGGTCGTGCGGCCGGGCACAAGCATCAGCCTGCGTGCGGATGGCGCGCCTGACGGCTTACGGGCAAATACCGCTTACCAGGTACATATGGATGGCCCAGAGGGCATTGTTTTAGCCAGCCTGGCCAGCGGTTCGGATAGCGACCTGGCAGGCATGGTTGCCATTCCGGGCGGCACGTCTCACGGCGGTCATTCTATTGACATAACAGGGATTGAGCAAAACGGCCAGCCGGCCGATATCACCCAGCCTATATATGTGGCCGATACTAACGGCGATGCTGACGATGACGGAATCGCTGACACCACTGACAGCTGCCCCTACGCTGTCAATAGCGGCCAAGATACGGACACCGATGGCGTGGATGATATCTGCGACGGAATGATCGGCCCCGCAGTCGCCCCCGAGGGCGGAGCAGGGGGCAGCTCCGCGCCGCGGGTGCCGCAACGGCTTGGGCCATTATCTGCTTCGTTTGCGCCGATTGGCCACGTGCTAGGCATTACTGCTGCAGGCCAGGTAAAATTAAGTCCGCAGTCCACGGGTCATGTACGCTCCCGTTCCCACTCTCAACCAGCATTTTCACGCCCGGCAGTTTCTGGTGATTTAGAGGCTGCCAGCTTGCTGACAATTGGCTGCATCTCCCTGGCAATTTCTTTTTGGGGCTGGCGTCGTATTATTAAAAGTTGTCGGAATTACTTCGGTAAATTGTGTAGTAATTTAGGTAAAAACATAGGTAAAAACAATTATAAAAATCGCGGGCCGTGCTTTACAATAGTCATCATGCGTAAGTTTGGCGTGGTAGTTTTTTCCTTAATTTTATTTATCAGTTTGCTGGCCCTGGCTTTTTCTACCAGCTCTAATATCGCCTTTACAAATCCCCATAAATTACAGGGGTGGCTAAACGACAGTAACCTCTACGGCGCTTTCGTAGAAAGCGCCATCGACCAGGCCGAGCAAACTGCCGGCACCGATCAGTCCGGCGGCATTTCTTTGAGCGATACGGCCGTTAAACAAGCGGCTGAATCATCATTTTCTTCTCACGCGTTAAACCAAGACGTAAATACTTTTCTGAACAGTAACTACGCCTGGTTGAACAGCAAGGCTAGCAAACCGAACTTTAGCATTGACCTAACCGGCGCCAAGCAGGATTTTGCCCAAAAGGTCGGGAATTACGTAAAGACGTACCTGACGGGTTTGCCGGCTTGCACGGCCGCCCAAACAGCCCAGATTAATCTGCAAACGGCTGATCCGCTAACCCTAAGCTGCCGGCCAGCCGGAGTTGATCCGGCGACGGTCGGTTCGCAAGTAACCGGCCAGATCTCCACTAGCACGGAGTTCTTGAGCGATCCAGTCGTAACGGCCGCCAACGTTAACCCGAACGGCAGCATCAACAGTCCCGCCCAGCCGTATTATCAGAGGTTCTCCGCTTTGCCCGGCATATACCAAAGTGCCACCAAAATTCCGTGGGTCGCCGGCGTCCTGGCCCTACTTAGCCTGATTGCGGTTATTTTCATAGCGCCCCGAAAGCGAAAAGGGCTGAAAGCGATCGTCATAGTCCTGGCGCTGAGCGGGTTGGTAATGATAGCTACAAAATTGGTATCTAACCAGGCGTTCAATAGTATTAAAAAACACGCTTTCAATGCCTCTACGGTCGGCGAGTTGCAAAAAGCTTTGACGGTCTTTTTGCGCCATGCCGAAAATCAACTGGTTAAGGTGGATCTGTGGTTCGGCATCGGCTATTTGTTGCTGGCTTTAGCGCTGGTGGCAGCTTTGATTATTACTCGCCAGCGCGGACTTAGGATACCCAAGCCTTTGCAATCTGCCGTACCGACCGAAGGCCCGGCAGCCGCGCCTCTCCCGAAGGAAAACAATACGCCGCCCACTCTCGCCAAGCCGGCCCCGAGGCCGCGTCGTCCAAAACCACCGCGTTTAGTACAGTAAAATTATAATTGGTACGCGTGGCAGGATTTGAACCTACGACCTTCGGCTCCGCAAGCCGACGCTCTATCCAGCTGAGCTACACGCGCGTGTCTGCAACAGGGGTAATTCTAGCACACCAGGCACGTTAATACCAGAGGTGATAAAATAAACCAGTCGCACCGGTCGCGGAAGGGTGCAGGAGTGGTTTAACTGGCCTGTCTCGAAAACAGGTGTGCCGTTTACGCGGTACCGAGAGTTCGAATCTCTCCCCTTCCGCCATACACAAAGAGAGTATAATGCTAGTTACTAACTAAGGAGCTCTTATGGAACCAGAGAACCAAGCACCGCAACAACCGTCACAAAAACCCGGCAAAGGCTACGGCAAGCGTCCGGTGTGGCAGTGGGTTCTGATCTACGTAATAATCGCTATTATCGTGTATGGACTAATTTATCTCATCTTCATACACAAGGGAAGCGGTAGCGGCGGATCAGCCGGCGGCTACTAATATTTAGCAGCCTGTGAAGCGGCCGCGCGCCGGTCTGCATCGGTTAATCGGCGATCGCTTAGACTGCGCGGCCATAATTTGTGCGAACGCACTGCCGCGATTTCCAGCGAGTAGAACAAGACCTGCACCTGCAGATATATCCAGAACAGCAATCCCAGTGCCAGGGCAAAGTAACTATATAAAGCGTCAAGGCGTTTTAGCTCACGCGCCAACAGATAGCCGCCCAATATTTGCAGGATCACCAAACCGATAGCGGCTGTCAGCGCGGCTGCCCGGGTTTCTTTGAATGGTATGTGGCGGGGAAGGCTGATGTTTAGCAACAAAACGAAAAGCCCCGACCAAATCACCAGGTTTATCACTATGGACAGGAGCCGGAACAGCCAGCCATGACCGGTTGCCGCCGCCAGGGCTACGCTGGCCGAAGCCACTATGAAACCCGCGCCGGCCACGAGTATGATACTGAGGCTCTTCAAGGTGGATTTAGGGAAGCCGGGGCGCTGTGAATGCGGGATTTTCCAGAGGTGCTGGATACCTTTCTGGAAAGCATCAGCCACGCCGTGGGCGCCATAGAATGTGAAGAGTACGCCAACTAGAAGGGCAAATCCGCTCTTCTGCAAGGTGTTGACGTGGGCTGCCAGCTGGGTACCAAGCACCGGAAAATAATTCGTGGCACCCTTGATTATATCGGCTTGCAGTTCAGGATGGCTGGTGCTTATATATTCGGTTAGTGTCGTCAGAACCAATAACAAAGGGAAAAGTGATAAAAAGGCATAGTAAGTCAGCAGGGCGGCCTGGCGGCCAGCATCATCCTCGCCATACTTTTTGATCACTGCGACAATGAAAGCCGGTAGACGACGCCGGCGCTGAAAATCATCTAGTTTATTTATCAGTTTTTGCAAGTAGAATTCCTCCCTGTTATTACAGCACAGTAAGTCGGATTTATCCACCGTTTGTCCGCAGGCAAAGTGATTTTGTTAGAAAGTTTACAGCTCTTTCACGGTTATCCGCGCGACAATAGTCTGGCACAAGCACATAACACAAGGAGGGGTGATATGTCACACGAAGAAGCAGAAAATTTAATGCAAACTTTTGAGAAATGGGATGCCAAGCACGCCCGGCAACATTTCATTAGCAAGATGGAACGCAAAATGCACCGCAAAGAAAAGCGTGGCGTTGAAATGTCTAGAAGCGAACCCGCCGCATAATATTATCGACGGCGTCTGGTTTGTGTTCTTCAAACGGCAGGTGGTCAGTCAGTAAACTAACGATTCGCTCTTCATCTTCCGGCGCGTAATAAATGATGGTCAGGGGTGAGAATCGCTTTAGCGGTCTAAATACAATACTGGAAAAAGCGCCCTCCGGCGCTACCGAGAAGGATTTAAAGCCATTATAGCCAAGATGTTTTTGGCCGATGCTTATGCCGCTGGCATCTAGCGCGTATTGCAGCTGGCGAGGCTTGCGGGCAGCCAACACGCCGAACGCGAAAGCGGCGATTATTACTACGGCAGTTGAAATAATATCCCTGGTGATCAAATAAATAAGGGCAGCTATGGCAGCGGTTGCCAGCACCAGCACACCGTACCAACCAGCCGATTTCTCATGAGCCACGAACTCCGAAGCGGTCCAGCTGATACTGCCATCGCTTGGGTTTTGGGTTGGCCGGGCCGGTGCGGGGGACTGATCGGCAGGCGCCCCCTTGTCGGAACCGGTAACGATTTTTGCCTCTTCCATAAGCGTATTGTACCGCAGCCATCTGGGTAAAACAAAAACGCCCGGCTGGCCAGGTGGACAATCAGGCGTTTTTGGCGGAGAGAGAGGGATTCGAACCCTCGCGGGGGATTGCTCCCCCCTATCGATTTAGCAAACCGACCCCTTCAGCCACTTGGGTACCTCTCCACGGAGGCACCGGCTATCATTGATTGTACCCCGAACCAATGAACTGGCGGAAGGGGTGGGATTCGAACCCACGGTACCGCGTAAACGGCACGCTGGTTTTCAAGACCAGTACCTTCAACCACTCGGTCACCCTTCCGCAATTAATGCCCAGGTACAACAGAGGTAATTATACTATTTTATAGCCCAATGCCCAAGTGTCATTCAGTATAGGCGAAGACGACGGCGTCAATCCGGTTCGCTCCGGCAGTTTTTAGCGTGCCGGCCGCCGCCTCAAGGGTGGCGCCGGTCGTCAACACGTCATCAACCAGAATAAGATGGCTACCCGGCGCAAGGCGTTTCTTAACTTGGAAAGCTGTTTGTAGCTGTACCAGCCGCTGTTCCCGCGAGGCACCGACTTGATGAGCCTGGCCATGACGGCACAAGCAGTCGTGATACTGTAGGCCGGTCCGTTTCACGAGTTGGTGGGCAATTAGTTTGGCTTGGTCGTAGCCGCGCTGGCGGGCGCGGCGGGCAGCTGTGGGCACCGGAACTATTATCGCCTCCTGTCTGTCTGGCCCTATCAGCGGTGCCATCTGACGCGCCATAATCGCGGCCGCTGCCTGCGCGCCTTGAAATTTGAGCCGCCACACCAAATCCTTAGCGAGCGAATCGTAGGTAGTCGCGGCAGCCACAAAGGGCCGGACGCCAAGCTGCTGGCAGCTGGCGTCCGGCAGAGCAGCAGTACAGCTTGGGCACAGTAGAATGCCCTCTTGTCCACAGCCTAAACAGGCGTGTGGTGCCAACTTACTGATAAGAATATCTATAAATCCCATGTTGTGTTTATTGTGTTGTAAATATGTGCTCCTGGCGTTGCGCCAGGTTCACTGCCTAAGCTATACTGTTACTAAGATAAAAATGCAAGACTCTTAAAGAAGAATTTAATTAACAAAGGGCATTTGGAACAATTCCGGGCTCTTTGGCTAACAAAAGTGGAGGGTAACACGCTTATGGCGCGCCGAAATCGCGACGACGATTTATTACTTGAAGAAGACGAACTGACCGCGGCCTTTTTAGGTGACGAAGCAACTTTACCGGCCGATAATAACGCGGGCGGCGACCAGCCTGCCGCGGCCGCACCGGCAGCAGCCGATGACGAGTGGGACGAGGATGAACCAATAGCTGGCCAGTTGGCCGTGGACGTCTACGAGACCAAGCAGAAACTGGTAGTTAAGGCCCGCACCGCTGGCGTCAACAAGAATGATCTTGATGTCAGCATCTCAGACAACCAGCTCACTATCCGTGGCACGCTTAGCGCCGGCACTGAAGATGGGGTAGAAAACTACTTCCTGCAGGAATGCTACTGGGGCGAATTTTCACGCACCATCGCGCTGCCCGTACCGGTCAAAGAAGAAGAGATCGAGGCCGTACTCAAAGACGGCGTACTGACTATCAGCTTCGGCAAAGTCCAGCAAGATACGGTCAAGAAGATCCAGGTTTTGTAAAAATACTGGACTGACTGACACGTCTCTTAATAGTTTTAAGATTGCCCCTGTAAGTTTTGTGGGGCAATCTTTTTACACCAAGCTAATAGCTCGCACCGGTTGTAAACCTTTACAGAGTAGCAAGTTCTATTATGATGCTACGGAGTTGCCAGCATTAATGCTCGCGCTAAGCACGAAGTGTACCAGTATTTGCGCTAATGCGACAACGACGAGCCCAATGATAGCATAAATTAACGTTGTCTTGGCACTGCCTATCCGTTCACTGCTACCACCGGAAGTTATGTATCGAAAGCCTGCGTATATGATCATTATGATTGCCGCGGCTCCAACAATTATGGAGAATATGTTGACAATTGTATTTGCTAGGTCACCTATATTGTTACCTGTGCCGCTATTAAGGCCGCCGGAGGGATCGCAACCAATATCACCACCGGAAGCATCTTGAGCTCCATTAGCAACTGTATCCGGAACCCCATTACAGTTAAACGCGTAGCTAGTTCCCAGTGGTAAAATAGCTGGTGTTGCGAACGCTAGGGTAGTGGCAATTACCAAAATAAAACTTTTAATTTTTTTGATCATATGTACCTTTCTTATAATACTTTTCCTCTTAACTTATACTACAACGCCCAAGCATAATCAAGATTGTTGGCATATTGGTAATTTTCAAGCTGCCCAAAAAGAGTTGCTGAGCCCTATGAGTCGCCCACAGCAGTGCTAAGGACAAGATGTATGAGGATTTGGGTCAACCCGGTTACTGCTAAACCAATGAGCGCGTAAATAAGCGCTGTCTTCGCTGCGCTCACTTTGGTCGAGTCTCCACCCGATGTCATATACCTCATGCCACTAACAATTATCATGATTACGGCGATGATACCTGCAATATAGCTGATGATGGTAACCACTCCGCTTAAAATATTAGTGATGCCGGCTTGGCCGCCGCCGCAACCCGTGCCACCAACCTGGTTCAGGCCATTGCAGGCATCCTGATGGCTGTCGGCAACGACACTGGGGTTCGCGCCCAGCGCGCTGGCCGTCGTGAGGGCAGCTAAATTCAGTGGCAACAAGCTAAGGCTAAGGGCAAAAAGAAGAGTTTTAAATAGCTTCATAATAATCCTGTTTCGTCCTCATTTTACATTATCCAATACGAATGCCACTAGCACCTGTGCTAAAACAACTACCGCTATGCCTATCAAAGAATATATCAGGCCGCTGCGGGCCGATGCCACTGACTCGCTATTGCCGCCGGCCGTCATCATACGGATGCCGCTGACCACAATGCCAATAACTGCCGCCGCTCCAATGATAAACGACAGGACTTCTATAGCCGCCTTAATAATCTTAATGATCGGGTTGGCATCGGTGTTATTTTGCTGTCTTACATCACCACAAACATCAGTGTTTTGTGCGGATCCACCCACATCGCAGGGCTGGAAAACGCTAGCAGCAATAGCCGAGCCGCCCGCTACCATGAGCGGAGTGGAAAATGTTATCAATGTGGCTAAAATAATAATGAACTTCCTCATGTCAGTTCAGCTTTCCTAACACGAACGCTACAAGCGCCTCTGCTAGCAATGCTACCAGCAGGCCGACCAAGGCGTATACTATAGTGCTTTTAGCCTTACTAACTTCTTGGGGGTTACCCTGCGCAGTAATAAACCGTAGGCCAGCTATAACAATGAAAAGCACGGCCAGGGCAGCCAAGACAGCAAAGGCGATTTTTAAAATATCCTGTACCTGATTACTTCCGGCGTTGACTGTTGGCAAACCAGTATGACACCCCGCGCCATTGCCGTTGTCATCACAAAAAGCCGCGAAAGGTGCAGTCAATATTTTAGTCAATCCCCATTGATGTAATAAAACCGCACTAGTGAATAAATCCATCAGTTAATACTCTTTGCTATAAATGATACTATGGCCGCCGCCATGACTGCTACAGCCAAACCAATCAACGCATTTACTAATGTGCTCTTGGCCCGGCCGGTCGATTCCGGATCGCCCTGACTGGTAGTGTAGCTAAAACCGCCGTAAATAATAAACACCACCGCAACTATGGCCGCTACTCTAAGCAAGATCTCAATGACCGCCGCAACAATAAGCCAGATATCGGTAAGGCTTTGAATTTGTGGCTGGCCGTTTGGGAGATACTTATACCAAGTTGGGAAACCCAAGAAATCAGCATAATAAGTAGTGGTTACGATAAACAAATTCATTAGTGCAACGCGAATCCCGGCAATATGTAATTAAGAAAGGCGTACCCAAAGATAAATATAAGTAGCGCGAACAGGGAGCTGCGAATGCGATTGATAGCCATTGCGGTAGCCTGCGGGTCACCGCGCGAGGCCGAGTATTGAATACCGCCAACAATAATCGAAGCGATAACCACCAACCCCACACCAGCTGATAGAAAACGGATAATGCCGAACAAGGCATCAGCAATAGGATTGCCTTCGCCACGGCAGCCGATATCAATAACCGGCGTGTAGGCGCTATCGCCCGTACCACACTGATGAGGCTCCTTAAGGCTTTGGCCGTCACCAACACCTGGCTGCTGGTGCGCTTGGGCGGCATATACTTTGGGGCTGGTTGTGCTACTGAGCGGCAACCACGAAACCGCCCCAAACATAATGGATACCGAAACAACAACTAGCGATGATATTTTTATTGCTTTTCGTAATACGAACATTGCGTATGTATTTTGTAATTTAACCTGTCCCTATTATGGTATACCGGGTCACGAAAAGCAATCCATGGCAGATATACCTGACGCTAACACCCTAATAAGTTGGTAGCGCTTATGTTATAGTTTAAGAGAGAAGAGAACAAAATGAAACATCGCCTTACCATTTTCACCGCGTCTTTGGTTTTCTTGCTTTCAATGATCTCTGGAACTCTCCCTGAGAATACTAATGCTATTTCCAGTTATCAATATACAAACGATACAAATACAGCTATTCAGGGTCCGTCCGTCGACGGCAAGAATGTAACTTTCCAAGAAGTTAACGATCCCAGCAAGTCATACGGTTTTGGCAATGGCATATACCTGGATCTGGGCACACCCATAAATGGTAACAACGGCAAATTCTGCTATTCCGCAATCCAGACTAACAGTAAAAAATATGATGGAAGTACAGGCGGAAAGCTGTACACAGAATGCGGCTCACGCGGCCATAGCGATCCCCAAAACTCAAGACCTATTACGATTGATAAAGCCGGTGCCTTAGGTGCTGTCAATAGCGCACAGCGACAGGTGTTTGATTATGAACTATGTGCGTCCTTGAAGAATATAGATCAGGATCTGTTCAACAATACATGTAATGTTGATTACGCTAACCAGAGTGATCAAGATGCAGCTGTAAACAAGATATGCAACAAATATGGTAACAATCAGCTCCAGCAGCAATGTAGTGATTATAAAAATAAAACGTACAACCCGGACAATGCCCCAGGTAATCAAGACGACAGCTGCGAAGCTAGCGGCGGCGGTTTTTCGCTCAATTGGGCGCTTTGTTCCGCCTATGAAGGAGTCCAAGCCGTAACCGGCTGGGTACTCAACGATATCATATCGCCGTTGTTATCATCTACACCCATCTGCCTACCTGACAACGGCGGCTCCTGCCACGACACTATTTACCAAATATGGTCGCACTTCCGGCTATACGGGGATATCTTTTTGGTCATTGTCTTGCTAGTCATCGTCTTCGGCGAAAGCATCGGTGGCGGCATGATCGAAGCCTACACGGCCAAGAAAGTTTTGCCGCGACTGCTGGCGGCGGCAATCCTGTTAAATCTGTCGATATATCTAATGGCCTTCGCGATTGATATAACGAATATAGTCGGCCGTGGCGTAGGGCAACTGATTACCGGACCGCTGCCTAACGATGGTGGTTTGTTCACTATCAATGCTGGCGGCGTTACATCAACAGCTATATTTGGTACCGTCGCAGCCGGCGGCCTGATAGCCGGCGCTTTCGTGGTCAGCGTAACCGGCATCGTCCTGCTATTACTCGGTTTGGCCATTACTGGGGCCATTGCCATTGCGGGTGTCTTCTTCACTCTGATCATCCGGCAGGCTATAATTATAGCGTTGGTGCTGGTATCGCCGATCGCGTTCGCGCTGTGGTGCCTGCCCAATACCGAAAGTTGGTTCAAACGATGGTGGGACACATTCTTCCAGATGTTACTAGTATATCCAATGATTGTGGTGCTATTCGCGGTGGCCGATGTTATGTCATATCTTACGGCTAATAACGGCAACGGCGGCAGCTATGTGAACAATATCATAGCTTTTCTGTTACTTTTAATACCTCTGTACCTGGTACCTTTCACGTTGCGCTCATCGAACCGCTTAATGGGTGCCATTCAGGGAGCGGCTTCTAATGTCGGACGTCAACTCAATGCTGTCACCGGTCGCCGTCTCCTCAGCGCCTCCGGTCAAGAAGCCGGGAAAGTCTTTGCCAAGAGACGCGCCGGAGAAGGCCCATTCGCTAATGCGCAGGAAGGCAGCTGGAGAGACAGGGTCAATAAGGGCGTCACACGAGCCTCTAATATTGACGCGTTTGGACGATCAGGCCTTAGGTCAACTCTTAGGCGCGGTGGCATAAAAGGCGACCTTGATGCAGCGGTAATTGCTAACAAAAAAGCAGCCAGAGGAAAACTGGCCGAAGAGAGCTCAGCCTTCCAGACATTCTCTGGCAATGATGACATGCTAGACGCTGCCGGCATTCTCTACCATGACGGCGAGCAAGCTGCCCGTGCGCGTTTAGCCCAAGGAGGCATAACAGATACCCAACAACAAAACGCCGCCATTGCCCAGCTCCGCGCTGCTCAAAAACAGATGGGCGGCCAGAACCTGGCCCTCACTTCTGCCGTGGCCAGAGCCGCTACTGGAACAGCCGATCCAAATGGTCCTGGATCACTCTACGATTCAATCATACGGGCTTCTGATGGCGACATGCTAACGGCTGGCTCAGCTTACGCCGAAGCACGCGGCGGACTAGAAAAAGCCCGGCGTTTCGATGAACTTGAAGGTTTCGCGTCAGCTATGGAGCATATGAGTGCCATAAACAACTCTACAACCGCCTCACAGAGAGCCCTACAGATACAACGCGCCAATGAAGAGGGAGCTGCTAACGCTCTAGAAGTCCAAGGTATGGGCGCCGTGCTTGGCGGCCGTGGCCAATCTGCCCGGAATTTCGCACCTGCTATACAACAGCGCATTCAGGATGCCACTATGGCTTACCGCGACGCGCAAGCTAACGGCGAAACAACCATTAGACGATACAATCCCGAAACTGAACAGATAGAAGATGCTACCATCACGGCCGACGAGGCTGAGCGCAATTGGGTTCAAGTTATGGCCTCTACTTCCGCCGCTGTCGATAGTGCTGGCAGCGCAGCGCCTGAAGTCCAGAGATTACTCGCAGATACGGTGCATAACGGCAACGTGGACCTGACTCAATTACCGGCCCAGATGCGTGCCACTCTCTCCGATAGGAATGAAGACGGCAGTCCTAACCTAGCCGTAACGACCATACCCGTAAGCACAGCGATGACTAGGCTGGAAGGTCATGAAGCATTTGGCCAGATGAAAAAAGTTTACAGCCAGCGCTATCAGCAGGACGCCGCGGCAGCTGGAGATGCAGTTATCAATCCACCAGATAATTAGGTGCGGCTCTTATCTTTGACATATCATAGTGGATATGCTAAAATAAGAGCATGGCAATTAATCCACGGCCACCACGACTAGGACCAGTAGATTTTAATCACCGCCATGGTAGTGATTTTGTAGCGCCACCTCATCTTATTAAACGACAAGCACCAGGAGTGGGGGTAGACCCAAGCATGCTACCTGATGCTGACATAGATATTTCTTATGATCCAGCAGAGATTTTAGCTGCGGAACCAATTCCTCAGGTTCGTCCTATCTTCCTGGGATTGCGCAAAGTCCTGGCAGACCGCCGTATAGAACGATCCAATGATCGGCTCCAGGATCTAGCCAGAAAACATAACGTCTTGCGTTATGCCGGTAGGGCTATACTTTCTGGCAACTCGTATGCTCATGCTGAGATTAACGGTGAACCAAACCGTAACCGCCCTAGCACCCAAGAGGAAGTCCGCGCAGTCGAAAAGCTTGGCAAAATACACACTAAACGCCGCAGGGCCGGAACGCGAGTACACGGTACTTCTCATAATATGACGCCGCCAGTCCACGCAACCTGGTCCGAAAGCAAAGAGGCCAATAAGAATAGAGCCCGACATCTAGATGCGCAAAATAGAGTTAACAGACACAATGAAGAGTTTAGGGCAGTTGTTAGACGGCCTAGCGAGGAAGCAACACGTATCATAGCCAGCCGTGCCCGTGCTGTCGCAATGCGCGAAGCAATAAATCAAGCCAACGAAAGGCGCACCGAAAAAATCCGACAGGTACGTGAAAGTGTAGATGGATCCGCTCGGGCGCTGGGCGATGAAATTATCGACCGCCATTATGAGTCATGGGATATGACCAAGGAACAGGCAAAGCGAGTGAAGGCTGCCGCCAAAACCATTGGACCGCTTGCGGTCCGCAACGCCAGGGCTGCTGGCTCAGCAGTTCATGAGACTGGTCGGAAAACCAGAAAACACCTTAATAGTACTTTTTCTAAGGCTAGTTCGAGAATGCGCTCGAAGAAAAATAAAAGAGACGACAACTAGTAAGATCCTCATAGCCGTTTAACATTACCTCTATCTGAGTTATAATTTCAGATAGGTTATGGCAACATACAAACTTATCCAGGATGTTGAGGCTGAGGATCATATCCTTGGGCCGTTGACGCTCCGGCAGTTTATTTTTGGGCTGATCGGCGCTTTTTGCTGGTACTTGTCGTTTATTATGTTCGTGAAACACGTTTACCCGTTGCTGATTATTACGGTGCCGCCAGCGCTTTTCACGACATTCTTCGCCATTCCGTTTGGACGCGATCAGCCGACTGAAGTGTGGGCGCTGGCCAAGCTGCGCTTCTGGTTCAAGCCGAGGCGACGTATCTGGGACCAGAGCGGCATGAAAGAGCTGGTCACTATTACCGTGCCAAAAAAAGTCGAACGCATCCTGACTAAAGGCTTCAGTCAGAGCGAAGTGCAGAGCCGGCTAAAGGCGCTGGCCAATACATTGGACACCCGCGGCTGGGCCGTCAAGAACATTAGCGCCGGACCATACTCACCGCCCTCCAACCAGTTTGGTCAGAGTGACTCAGACCGTCTGATCGATATCGGAGTCGCCCCACAAGAGGTGCCAAATTACGATGTGCAGGCTTCGGATGACATTCTGGATGAAGCAAGCAACCCGGTGGCGCAGCAATTCCAGAGCATGATCACCCAATCATCCCAGGAGCACCGTCAGCACCTGATGGATGAAATGAATGAAATTAAAGCCGGGCAGCAAAGCCGGCAAGGCCAGGGCTGGTTCATGGGCCAGGCGGCTGCGGCACCGGCAACACAGGCGACATCCCAAACACCTCAAACGACCCCAGCACCGTCTATAGCCCAGCCGCTTTCGTATGCTCATCTGCGCACCCTGCGGCCACTGGGGCAGACAAGCACACCGGCTGCCGGCACACCGCCGCAGAACCTGCAGGCCGCCCAACCGGCCGCAGCCAGCGGAACTACATCTGGTGCGGCAGCCCCCGATCCTGCTATACTATCATTGGCAAACAACAACGACTTGAACGTGTCGACTCTTGCCCGTGAAGCTTATAAAGCCAAGCATGACGATGAGCCGCCGCGCGACGAAGTTGTAGTTTCGTTACACTGATCGGTGAAGCTGCCGAGCCAGATCAGCCAGACAAACACCAGGCATAAAAGGTGGGCCAATAAACATGAATCCTTCAGATCCGAACCAGGCTAACCCGTCAAACGGGCAACCGGCCAGCGCGCCCCAAATCCAATCGACTGCCTTGCCGCGGCAAGCTGACCGGCGATTCATACGGTCTATTACCAACCCCGACCAACCGGCTCCGGCGCCAAAACCGGCGGCTCCCCAACCCCCAGTCCCTCAGCCGGCACCTCCTCCAGCAGCCCCCGTTATGCCCACGCCGCCGCCTCCGGCCTCCCCCCAACCAGCGCCGGTCGCCCCAACGCCACCACAGGCTCCGGTGGCAAACACCCAGCCAATAGTTGGCAAAACAGCGGCGCCGCCGGCTAAGCCTAAAAATCCCAACAGTACCCAGAACTCTTTGCAAATTGCCGAGGTCCGCGACGGCATTGTAATCATGAACGACGGTTCGTACCGCTCGGTAGTGATGGTCAAAAGCATTAACTTCGACCTTATGAGCCCGCAGGAGCAGGAAGCTGTCGAGTACAGTTACCAGGGTTTTCTTAATTCACTGTATTTTCCGATCCAGATCTTTTTGCGCTCCCAGAAAGTTGACCTGCAGCCCTATATCGCCAAGCTGGATAAAATCCGCACCGAACACGATAACATGCTGCTGGCGCTCTTGATGGAGGATTATATTACCTACATAGATGACCTAAGCCAGCACACCAACATCATGGATAAAAAATTCTATGTGGTGATCCCGTTTTTCCCGGTAGTCGACGTTCAGAAAACCCTGACGCAAAGCAAGAATTTCCTGGGCGGCCTGGGCGGCCTGTTCAGCAAAAAAGAGCAGCATGTAGTGATCAACGAGCCCGACCTGGAGGCTGCCAAGACCGAACTGCGGAACCGCGTGCAGTCAGTGCTTTCCGGTCTGTTGCAAGCCGGTATCCAGGGCTTGCCGCTGGATACGCAGGAACTGATCGAGCTGTATTATGACACCTATAATCCTGATACGGCCACCCGCCAGCAGCTGAAAAATTTTGACGAATTATCAGCCGATGTCGTTACCAAGGGTACCGGCGCGGCGCCCCAAGCCCACCTGCAAAGGGAGTTGAAATAGTGTTTGGCAAGAGTAAAAAGCAGAAAACGCCAACCGATCCGGTGGCTATTGCCCAGGCCCAGCGGGCCCGTGAAGAGCAGGAAGTACAGGCGGCTTTTCAGAAGGGAATTACCGCTCTACGCGACTTTATCGCGCCCAGTTCGCTGGAGTTTAAGAGTACCCATTTCCAGCTCGGCACCCGTTTCGCGCGGACCTACTACGTCTATGGTTATCCCCGGCAGCTGTATACCGGCTGGCTGAGCGCTATGGTTAATCTGGATGAGGTTATGGATATGGCGCTGTACATTTACCCTGTGGAAAGCCAGGTCGTACTGGAAAGTTTGCGCAAGAAAGTCACCCAGCTGGAAGCCGGCATCCAGATCGATTCCGAAAAGGGCCGGGTACGCGATCCTGGCAAGCAGGCTGCCATCCTGGATGCCGAGGAAATTCGCGACAAATTGCAAGTTGGCGAAGAGCGCTTTTTCCGTTTTGGCTTCTACTTTACTTTGTATGCCGGCAGCATGGAGGAGCTGGAGTTCGTCAGCCATAAGGTTGAGTCTATGCTCGGCCAGCAGCTGGTTTACAGCAAGCCGGCCAGCTCCCAACAGGAGCAGGGGCTTAACAGTACCGTGCCGCAGTTGGTTGACCAGCTACAGATCCGTCGCAATATGAGCACCGGCGCGCTCAGTACCAGTTTCCCATTCACCAGCGCCGA
Organism: Saccharimonadales bacterium (SeqCode); assembly: GCA_035692985.1. Taxonomy (GTDB): domain Bacteria; phylum Patescibacteriota; class Saccharimonadia; order Saccharimonadales; family UBA4665; genus JARIHC01. Next base: position 153,518 of record DASSHG010000009.1, on the reverse strand, counting down.
TCTCAGTCAGGATAACGGCATTTTGTACGGCATTAATATGCATAACTCCGGACTGGTTATCTTTGACCGCTTTAGCCTGGAAAACGGCAACTCAGTGGTGTTCGCTAAGTCCGGCGCCGGTAAAAGTTTCAGTGTTAAGCTGGAGGCCCTGCGCTCTATGATGTTCGGCACCGAGATATTTATTATCGATCCGGAGAATGAATATCAGCGGATGTGCGAGGCGGTGGGCGGCGCCTATGTGCGGCTGAGCCTGAACTCCAATACCCGCATCAACCCCTTTGACCTGCCAAAAGTAGTGGACAACGAAGAGGCCGATAACGCTCTGCGTTCCAACCTGATTACGCTGCACGGTTTGCTGCGGCTGATGATGGGCGGTGCCCAGACCCAGATGCTTGGCGGCAACGCTACTACCATGCCGGCGCTGGCTCCCAGCGAGGAAGCCGACCTGGACGCGGCGCTGATAGAAACCTACGCCAAGGCCGGTATCACCAACGATCCGCTGACCCACACCGGCGTACCGCCGACAATTGCCGATTTGTACGACACCCTGCTGCACATGGGCGGTACCGGCCCGCAGCTGGCCCAGCGCCTGCGCAAATACACCACTGGAACGTTTGCCGGTATCTTTTCCCAGCAGAGCAACATTGATATTAACAACCCGTTGGTGGTCTTTAACCTGCGTGACCTGGAAGACGAGCTGCGGCCGGTTGCCATGTACATCGTACTAAATTATATCTGGAACAAGACCAAGACCGACCAGAAACGGCGCATACTGATTGTTGACGAAGCCTGGCAGCTGATGAAGTACGAAGATTCGGCCAACTTCTTGTTCAGTTTGGCCAAGCGCGCCCGGAAATATAACCTTGGCGTGACGACCGTTACCCAGGATGTCGAAGATTTCATGGGATCACGGATGGGACGGGCGATCGTGGCTAACGCCTCAATGCAATTTTTATTGAAACAGTCGCCAACCGCCGTAGACGTCCTGACTGATGTTTTCAAGCTGACCAGCGAAGAGCGCAAACGCCTCAGCCAGTTCCCGGTGGGTCAGGGGCTATTCTTTGCCGGCCAGAACCACGTGCACATCCAAGTAGTGGCCAGCCCAACCGAGACCAGCCTGATCACTACCAATCCCGAACAGGTCCAGCAGATCAACGCTGCCGGGCAAGCGGGTATCCAAATTGGCCAGGCGGGGTTGGCCAGCGCGCCCGGAGCCGCGGGCGCCCCGCAAGCCGGCGATCTCAACCAGCCGCAAGGCACTATAGACTTGGGCAACCGTCTCTACCCGGGCAGCAGCGGCACCGTGAAGTAAAGTTATCGGCCATCCGATGGTTAATAGCTTCTTGTCGGGTATAATGAAACCATAAGGACTAAGAGACCCTGATGAAATAAACATGGCAACGGTATATGATCCCGACAAGCAGGGCGAGCAGAGGTATCACCCGCCCAATCTAGACCCGCTGGATAACCAGCCGGCTGGTGACTCGTCAGATCCGCGGACTACTCATAAAAACCCTAGCGGCAATGAAAAGGCCGCGGATGGCGACGACGCATCCAGCTCGTCTGACACTACCAGCCGCTCCGGGTTGCGCGATGCCGAATCGCGCGGCCTTTTCAACCCCCACGACAAAGGAAACACGAGTGGCAAGACGAGCCCGTCTAGTCTACGGGGTGCGGAATCTGGTGGTGACGGTTTTAATTTCAACCCTGGGAAGTCGGGTAAAACCGGCGGTGGTTTCAAAAACTTTTTCTTGGGCTCAACCAAGCGGCGGAGGTTTACAATAGGCGGCGGCGTTGTCGGCGGCATGCTGGCTGGCGGCAGCATACTTAGTCTGTTCCTGGTTGCCGGTCCGGCTCAATTGGTTCAATTATCTCAATTGCTGCAGCACAACTTTAGTGTGTCCCAGTCTGACTCAGAAAGCCGGACAAACAACCTGCTAAGATCATATAAGGCATACAAAACGGGTGATTTCAGATACACGCGGGTGGGCCTTATAGGTGTAAGGTCAATGAACAAGATTGTCGGACAGTTTAAGGATGCCGGCGTTGAATTTACTGGCTCAAGCATAACCGGTCGGCCAACCGCGATAGAAGTTAAACGTTCGGTTGCCGAGGAGAATTTTCCAGAAACCAAAGGTATGAGTGACGCCGAGTTCAATGATTTCCTTAATGGTAAGTTTGATGTTGACCCCGGTTTAAGCTTTGAGACAGCGGAAACAGGAAAATCCTATAAGCTTGATATTAAAGGGCTGAAGGCTCAGTCTATCAAGGGTTTTATCAACAAAGCCAGCACACAGATACTAGGCAACGGCAAAGCGATAACGGGTATTAAAACAAGAAATCTCAAGAATTTTTTCGGTCTCGATTCGTTATTCCATCCGTTTAGCACGGCAATTCAAAATAAGATCAATGCAAAAGCCACCGAGATTCAAAAAAACAGCCCTGACGAATCCGAAGGGGACGCAAAAGAGAAAGCCGCGTCAGAGGTCGCGGATAGCGAGTTCTCAGACAATACAAGTACCATACAAGAACAGGGCGTAAAAGAGGGTTACGAACCGGCAAAAGCAGCAGACGATTCATTTTCGCAAAAGGTCGGATCCAAACTACTACCCGGCCTTGGAGTGCTATGGGCCGGTGGATGTACATTAAACGGCTTATCAGACGCTATAGTTTTTATGAATAGGGATTTAGTTGTTCTGCCGTCAGCTGTTGAAGCTACGAGTCTTATAGCTAAGGGCTCTCATGTTCAGAATGGCGGCAATGATATAACCATGGACCAGGTTGGCGCGACAGTAAAAGGCTTTAAAGATAGCCAGGGACAGACTATCTGGTCTGGCGCCGCCCTTCAAGCTACGGAAGGTTCTAACAAAGCAGATTCACTACATCGGAACAGCAATGGAGAAATAGAAAATAACCTCCCCGGCGAGTATCAACAAGCCTTCGGTACAGACTCTACGGCAAGCACGCTAAAGAGTGTTAGTGACATTATGTTATCGTGGTTTCCTCTCCACTATGCATCAGGAGTTATTCCAGGTGGGCAGTGTGGCTTAATAGCTGGCTCTACCATCATTGTTGCGGGGGCTTTTACTCAAATTGCCTTGGCCATCGCCAACGCGCCAGACGGAGAAGCAGGCGACATCGCCCTGCAGGGTGCCGCTCGAGCTGGTGAAGATGTTGGTCAAGGCTATGTGCAGGGCAAACTGCTTGGTCCTACCATTAACAACCTTATCGACCGTATAGCTAAAGCAACTGTTGCGCCAAAACTTACCAGGGAGACTTTTAGCGGAGCTCTTGGCGGCAACTTAATAGCGTATGGCGCGCGGGCGGCGGCCAATTCCTCGGCCATTCTAAATGGTGGCTTGGCGCTAGGCAACGCATCGTCTACCATCATCGGTTCAGTGGGACATGAGCAACAGCAACAATTCCATTCTGAAAACTTCTTCGCAAGGATGTTTGATGTCAATGATTACCGTTCTCTGGCCGGACACTTGGCCACAGATATTAGCCCCGGCGCTGGCACTAATTTACAGCTTGGGGTAAATAACACTCTTAACATCGGCAGCACTTTGACCTCCATATTCAGCAACCTACTTCCGCGTGTCGCGGCAGCCGGTAGCTCCGACAGCTGGACGGGCAGCTATGACTGGGGGTTCCCGCAATATGGAATTCCTGACCATATGCTGAACGACCCCGCTTTGTCTGACCCGCCCCAAAACGCCGAGAACGTTGGGCAATATTTAAGCAGCGTCTGTGCTGACGGAAGTGGTGATATAGGCCCAGATAAGGGAGCCTGTGGTAGCGATAACGGCTACACGGCGCGTATAATGAACTGTTTCGGCGACCAACTTACCTACACCGATGACTCGGACGTCGGCACTAAAGTATGGGATGTGCAGCATGCCGCCACAGCCACCACTGGTGACATTAACCCGGTTAGTGATAGCTATCAAGGCGCCAATTGCGGCGGTATTTGTCCCGGCGCCCTAGCCAACTGCGGCAACTCCGCTGAAAAACACTGGGAAAAAATTGTCATGTTCGTAAATGACGCTTTCAACATTAAGGCATTGGATTGTGCCGGTGGCAACACTGACACATCCGACCAATCCTGTCAGGATACTGGCAACGGCCAATCTGACGCTGGTTCAATCGGCTCCACGGATACGGCAACCGGCAATTTCACCAATCCTTTCCCGGGCGGGTGGACCCCAAACCGGCTGGACATGGGCTATGACGGCACTTTCAAGGGACAAATTGTAGCTCCTTTCGACGGCACCGTTACCTATGCAGGACCGTTCACCGGCTGGAGTGGAAGTTCTGGTGTGATTATCAAAGCAGACAACGATGTAGGCTTGGCAACCAAGAGCTTGTACTTTACCGAGGGTGTCGCGCCAATAACCAGCCTCCAGGGAAAGCATGTGGCCGCAGGCACGCCAATTGCCAACGCCGCGCCTTCACCATATGGTGTTTATACGGGTGAAAGTACTTCTGTCGGCGCCATTGAGTGGGGCGTATCAGAAGACGGCAACATCGGGCAATTCGTAGATACCGAAGCCATTGCCCTCGGCGCTCACCAATGCCCGGCTTCAACGTCCCAATCCAAGGCCATGGTATTAAACTTCGCCCAATGGGCGCAGAAACAACTAGGTCTTCCCCCGCCCACAACGACTAACGATGCGGGGTGCGCGTGAGAGTCAGAAAAATTATGTATAGCGCTCTGTGTATTGCTTTGTTGGCAGTTATATTAGCCGTGCAGTGCGGGGCACCGGTTGCCTCTGCGCTATCGGCCGACCAGAAAAAGCTTTTCCAAGAAGGTATTAATTATTACGATGCCAGCACATGCGCCACAGATGGCAACGGTTGTGCCTGCTCCAGCGGATCAACTGTCCTAACCGGCCAGGATAACGAAGAAAAAACCTGGAATTACTTTAAAGGTAAAGGGCTAAGCGACCAGCAGGTAGCTGGCATAATGGGTAACCTGGAACAGGAGTCCCACTTTGATCCAGAGATTATGCAAATAGGAGGCAGGAGCAAGAACCCGGCTGATGCAGGAAGTGAAGGCTGGGGATTGATACAGTGGAGCCCAGGAGCTAAAGTAATTGACCTTGCCAAACAGGCTGGGGTAACCGGACCCATATACGAACTAGCAACCCAGCTTGACCTGCTATGGCAACATATGCACAACAATCCTGTTGTTACTCAGCCTTTTGATTTCAATCATTTTAAGGCAATTACCGACGTGGATGAGGCTACGGGATATTTCAGAAGCCAGATAGAAGGCGGCACAGACCCGGGGGGTATTCGCGAAAGTAATGCACACACAATTTTGTCAAAGTATGGCGGAACAAACGGCGGCCCACAAGTTAGCGCTGATGGTAGCTGCGTAAGTACGGGTAGTCCTGATTGCCAAACTGCCACAGGTACGGCAAAAATACTGTGCGAGGCAAAAAAATACGACACTGTTAGCTACGAAGAGTCTGTACGCGGCGGCCACCAAGGCGCCGCGGAGTGGCATAAAAGTTGTCCTACTATTGGACCAAGTTGCGTATTAGACTGTAGCGGGTTGGTTAATATAGCTGTTTATGATGCTTTTGGGGTAGACCTAAGAGAAAATACGTTTTCAGAGGCAACAGATAGCAAATACTGGAAACATATATCTTTTGACCAGCTACAGCCAGGCGACCTTATACAGCCCGCTGAATACTTTCCGAATCATGTTGAAATTGTTGACCACATAGACAGCAATAAGATCTACTCGTTTGGAGCCCACAGCTCAGACCATCCCCAACCAGACCAAGTAGGCGAGGAGTCCACGCCGTGGATACAATCTTCAGGCGACCTGTATTTGCACTATGTTGGGCCTGGCGCGCAATGAAATATAAGCAAACCGAGATAGAATAGTAGTGTGAATAAGAGCAACAAAAGCATCATAACAATATTGTTTGTTCTTGTATTGGTACCATTTGTGACACTTGGATTAAATAATCTTGTTTCGGGGGGGGCAAGAATCGTCAGCTTAAAAGCTGCCCCGGCATTAACCGGACAGCTTTCACAAACGTTGGGCGTTATGAAAAATGGCAAGCTGCCCATATATGGCAAAGATTACAAGACTACCGTCCGCTACTTCCACAGCAAAACCTGGGTCGTGGCATCAATCGCGCCGTTAAGTGATGAGTTTAATGGTACCCCTATCGTTATGCAGAAGCAGTCCGGTGTTTATCAAATAGTACTTGGACCTGGCGGTGCTTTTAGTAGTGACCAGTTACGAGTCCTCCCCAATGATGTGCGGGAATATTTATTAAATGCGGGGGTGATCCATGACAGAACTCCTTGATAGCCCATTAGAAACGGATCAATTTTTAGTATTTAAGAGGGTGTTGGTAAGCTTGCTTTGCGTTGTCGTCGCGTTCTGTGGGTATGAACTGGTTTCAACCTTCTTAGGCGCAAAGGATACGGGCATATTGATAGTCCGCTCTTCAAAGCCAAACACACTGCTAAGCGTTAGTAAAGATAACAGCGAGGCAAAAGTGATAGGCACTGGCAACGCCAAAGTAAGGTTAGCCCCCGGTATATACCATCTGGTTGGCTTATCTGGAGGGGCTAGAGCAAATCTTACTGTCAGGGTTTCTAAAAATAGCGTAATCCGAAGTTACATAAAGCCTGCGTACCCGCCCAGCGCCCCATCAGTCAACTCCATTAACTTTAAGGGCGTTGACGCATTTCTAAATAGCGGCTTGACCACAGCTCAGATAAATAATTTGAAACAATCTATATTCCAATTTAAACCTACGGCCCACACTGTTTCTATCACCAATATTACTCCGGCACCCCACGACCCGAATACCTCAACCTCGTTTGCTATTAACTTTAAGGTGTCTGTAGATTCTGTTCCGTACAATGCTACTGTGGACTACACGGGCTTGGATAACATCCGCTTGCACTTATACGATGCTCAAAATGGAAACCCCCTGTTCGACTCAGGAGACATAACCCCCGGCGGGAATAACAAACTAACGCAGCGGGATAATATTAGCGCTCTCGGTGAAGTGGCTAATCACGGCGTCGGCGTCGGTGGTGGTTATGAAAGTCTGGTAGAACGCCAAGTAGTCGGTTAAGGCGTGGCGGCGTTTGCCGTCCAGCTCGCTGAAGACGTCGTCCAGCAAAAGCAGTGGTGGCTGGCCGCGTAGTTTTTCAATGATTCGCAGCTCGATGATTTTGAGCGCCAGCACGGCGGTGCGCACCTCGCCGCGCGAAGCAACCTCAGCAACCGGCCGGCCGTCAAACAGCAAAACCAGGTCTTCGCGGTGCGGCCCCGCACCGGTAAAACCGCGGGCCTGGTCCAGCTCCAGCGAACCCTCCAGTTCTTTTAAAAGCCGTGTTTCATAGCCAGCCGCCGGCCAACGGCTTTGGTATTCTACACGCAGCTTCGTCCGGCTGCCGGATAATTTACGATACAGTTTGCCGATATCTTTATCCAGCTCGACGGCCAATCCAGCGCGGGCCTGTACAATCTGGCCGGCCAGTTCGCTGAGCCGCACATCCCACGGAAACACCTGGCTCGCTGAGCCGCCTCTTTTTAATAGATTGTTGCGTTGGGCCAGGGCACGGCGGTATTGGCGGCGCAAAGCCCCATAGCCGGGCGTAGTTTGCTCTAGCAAGTCATCCAGGTAATCACGGCGACGCTCCGGACCGCCGGACAACAGCCGCAAGTCTTCCGGCTCAAACAATACCACCGGCAGTGTGTGGGAAAGACCCAGACGTTTAAAAACCCTCTTATTGATCTCGTAAGTCTTGCTAACAGCCGGCTCGAGGTTAATTTTAACGGTGCGCTGGCCGCCATCCGCCAAGTGGATGTCCATCCGGGCCCAGGGCCGGCCGAAACGCACCAGCTCGGCGTCACGAGCACGGTACGACGACCCGCGGGCCAGCACCAGCAATGCCTCTAACAAATTAGTCTTGCCGCTGGCGTTCGGGCCGACCACGATATTCACCCCCGGCGATAGCTCGTATGACACGTCGCCGTAAGAACGGAAGTGCTGCAGGCGCAGATCGGTAATCATACCCACATTATAAGAGCTTTAGCTCTTGAGCGGCATAATGACATGTTTGTAGTCGGTAGCCGCCGGATCAGATAGCAGTGTGGGCTCCAGCTTGCCATTAAAACTGAACGCGACTTCTTCGCCGTCCAGGGCGTTCAAAGCATCGAGCATATAGCGGGAATTCAGGGTGATGCTGCCGGAGCCCTTTACTTTAGCGTCAGCCGTAGCGGTGTTTTCGCCGAGCTGGGAGGCTACAGATCTGATGCTCAGTTGTTTGGCTTTTTCGTCGACTTCTATGGTGACGCTGCCGGCGCTCTCACGGGCGAACAGACTGGAAACTTTTGTGACGTTCAATAGGTCAGCCCGTTTGAGACGTGCCTCAGTAGCAAACTTTTCGGGGATTAATTTTTTATAGTCAGGATATTTACCGTCTACCAGCCGGGTCACCAGCTCTACATCCCCTACCTGGAATAACACCTGTTGATCGTCATGAGTGACCTGGACCTTTTCTTCGGCATCGCCGAGTATCCTCAATAAATCTTGCATTGCAGGAGCCGGAACCAGGATTTGAACCTCTTCTTTGGTATTGGTAAGTTGTTTTTCGGCTAACCTATAGCTGTCGGTAGCCGCCATGTACAGTTTATCTTCGCTGGTTTGTAACAAGACCCCTGTTAGTATTGGCCGGGTTTCGTCATTGGAAGCGGCAAAAACCACCTGTTGCAAGCCTTTTTTGAAAACCTCGCCGCCAATAGACCACTTTTTCCCAGCCGATATAGCCGGCATCACAGGAAAATCATCAGCCACAATCCCATTCACAACTGATTGGTATTGGTTGGTGCTGACATGAAGCTTGGAATCTTTCAAATCTAAATCAATAACACCTTCCGGTAAGCTGCTAACAAAATCTTGCATTAATCTGGCAGGAACCGTGATCGAGCCCTCTTCGCTAACTTTAGCGCCGATGTAGTGGGTAATGGCGATGTCCAGGTTGGTAGCCGCTAAGCTCAAGCGGTTGTTAGATGTTTTTATTAGTACATTTGCCAAGATTGGTAGTGTACCTCTACTGTTTGCCACCCTCGAAACAGAATTTAACGCCCGGTTAAGGTTTTCTTGAGTGACCTGCAGCTTCATATTAATTCCTTCCAATAATTATTAGTTAATTTAATATCGTTATTGTATTTATAGGTGGTGTGTATAATGGGTAAAAACTGGTAATTAACAGATTGAAAAAACGAAAAAAAGCGGTGGAAAAGCGCAGGGAAAAAACGTGAAGAACTAGTGGTAAAACTATGCTGTTTTTCAACAAGCCTAATTTTAGGAGCGCGCAATGAGTATAAATAAGGGTTTTTCACACAAGTTTTAACCAGGTTTTGCGCGGCCTGTACCCATGATTTATGCATACAAATGTTCCTTAATATCGGCAATAGCCATACGTAAACTAGGATCCAGTTTCGATTCTTTCTCGATTTTACCAACCGAATGGATGGCGGTGGTATGGTCTTTGCGCCCTAATTCTTTGGCGATTTTAGGGAAGCTCAGACCCAGGTCACTCCGCAATATATACATAGCGATCTGTCGAGGCACCACGATATCCTTATCGCGTTTTGGGCCGACAATATCCTCGACTGGTATCTGGAAATGCTTGGCGGTACGTTCGATAATTTGCTTGGCGCTCAAGTGTTTAGGCCGGGTCTTATTAGCACTGAGCAGGCTGGAGGCAACCGCCAGGGTTGGGTCAAGGCCGCGCATTTCGCAAAAAGCCAGTAACTGGTTCAAGGCACCCTCCAGCTCGCGGATATTGGTCTGGATGTTATTAGCAAGATATTGCACCACGTCTTGATGTAGAACCACTTCATGATCCTGTGTCTTAATCTGGATAATTGCACAGCGGGTCTCAAAATCTGGCGTTTGCATATCGATACTCATACCGCCGGTGAATCGTGACCGCAGGCGGTCTTCCAAGTTCTGTATCTCTTTTGGCGGCCGGTCGCAACTGATAATTATTTGCTTGTTGGCTTGGTGCAAGACATTGAAAGTATGGAAAAATTCTTCCTGCATTTTATCTTTGCCGCCAATAAATTGCACGTCATCCACCACCAATACATCAGCCGTCCGGTAATAACTGGCAAAATCAGCGGTTTTGCGCAGGCGCAGGGCATCCACAAACTCCTGCACGAACTGCTCAGTTGATATATACACAACCTTGTCCTTGGGGTTACGGGCGGCCAACGTATTGCCGGCGGCCTGCAGCAAATGGGTCTTGCCGATCCCTACGCCGCCGTACAAAAACAACGGGTTGTACTTGGTGCCCGGCTGGCTGACCACGGCCTGGCAAGCCGCGAAAGCCAGATCGTTGCTATCGCCGACAACGAAGTTATCGAAAGTGTAGCGTTCATTTAAGCCCTGGCGATAAGAGCGGGTTAAACTATTGCCGGGCGGTGTACCAGTTTTTCCCTGTGTGTTCCCGTCGGATGACGCACCAGGAACCGGCTGGTCAAGCACCATCACGTCGTCAGTCGCCCGTTTTGCGGACACCTGCGAAGATATTTTAAATCGGACTTCGTCTACCGCCATACCATTCTTCCGTAATATTTCAGTTACCAGGTCACCATATTTTTTCTCAATATGCTGCTTGATGAAGATGTTAGGAACACCCACCACGATTACTTTATCGGCCTGTTTGAGCAAGCAGGTATTCTTAAACCATGTTAAGTAATTTCCGCGCGAAACCGAAAGCTCGATTTCGCCTAAGACGGCTTGCCACAAACTGTCCTGTTGTGTTGATGTTCCCATAATTCGTACTATCCAATATACTCGACATACCATTAGTTTTCCACACCTAACTTTTTTAAAGGTTAGTGACAGTCGAAAATTCAACTAACCGAGGTATGTTTATGCACAGCTGAAAAACAACCCTGTAAAACTGTGGAAAGAGACCTGAACTCCGTGGAAAAAAGCAGCAAAACAGCGGGTAAACATTGTCAAAAGCACGCCAAAAAGATAGAATAAGCCAGATATCCACGACAACCTAAAAGGAGTTTCTGTGCCTAAAAGAACCTATCAACCCAAAAAACGTTCGCGGGCCCGCGAACACGGCTTTCTGAAACGCATGAGCAATAAGGCCGGCCGCAACGTCCTGAAGAGACGCCGCACTAAAGGCCGCGCTAAAATATCGGCCTAGGAGGCTGGCTATGATATCCGTGCGGCACCGTTTTCATGGCTACGGAAGTGTCCGGGCGGTGTACCAGAACGGCCGAACGGTGCGCGGATCGCTAATGAGCCTGAAGTATGTGGACCGTGGTTCCCGCTCGGGTTTCCGGGCGGCCGTGGTGGTCAGCAAAAAAGTCCACAAATCAGCCGTTACCCGCAATCGGATACGGCGGCGCATCTATGAAATTATACGGTTGGCGGACAGGCATTTGACCGACCGCAAAGACCTGGTTTTGACGGTTTTTAGTGACCAGGCCGCCGATATGGAGTCCGGTAAACTGCGCCAAGCAGTAGAAAGCCTGCTGTCCAAAGCCGGCCGCTAGCGCCAGATTCGCTAACAGGGTATGATAGATAACAGAAATTAACCGGGATAACCAGAACCTATGTTTACGACCCTGATAGTGCAGCCTATCTTTAACCTGTTGGTGTTGGTGTACGCCATGCTGCCGGGCCACAACTTTGGTCTGGCGCTGATTATCTTCACTATCATTATCCGTTTGCTGCTCTGGCCGCTGGTCAGGAAACAGCTGCACCAGGCGAAAGCCATGCGCGAGCTGCAGCCGGAAATAAAACGTATCAAGCAGGCCACCAAAGGCAACCGCCAAAAAGAATCACAACTGCTGATGGAACTTTATAAAGAGCGCGGCATCAACCCCGTCGGCACATTCCCGATCCTGATCATCCAATTTGTTATCCTGATCGGTTTGTACAGCGGCCTGCGCCGGGTTATAGACAACCCGCACGAGCTGGTCAGTTTCGCTTACCCCTCGCTGCAGCACCTCGGCTGGATGCAGCAGCTGGCGCATAACATCCATCTGTTTGATAATACTTTATTTGGCGTTGTTGACCTCAGCCGATCGGCGCTGAACCCGGGCGGCGGAGTGTATTGGGCGGCCATGATAATCGTTCTCGGCAGCGCCGTGGCCCAATACTTCCAAGCCAAGCAATTAATGCCAACCAGCCAGGACCAGCGCGGATTGCGCGAAATCCTTAAGAGCGCCGGACAAGGCAAGCAGGCCGACCAATCCGAAGTTAACGCGGCCGTAGGGCGCAGCACGCGCTTCCTGCTGCCCGGTATGATTTTCCTATTCACGGTTAATATTCCCTCGGCGCTAAGCTTATACTGGCTGACCGGCGGCCTGGTGGCCTATATCCAGCAAGCCTACATCTTGCGCCGAGACGAGACCGAAATGGAAGATATAGCTGACAAGCCCGGTAAAAATGTCAAAGCTATCCCCGAGGCTGAAATAGTCGAGGCTAAGCCGGCCGCAAAAACCGCTAAGCCCAAGTCCAAAAAGGCCAAGCGCCGACGGAGTAAAAAATGAACGATAACCTCGAAGAAGCCATCGTTTACGCCAAAAAATACCTGGAAGACCTACTGTCGTTCTTTGGCCTTAACACCGATGTCCATGCTACCAGCGACGACGAAGTTATCCAGCTGAACGTGCCCAGCACCCACCTAAATGGCTTTTTAATAGGCCAGCGCGGCGAAAACATGCGGTCCTTGCAATACCTGACCAGCACGGCACTCAAAAACCAGGACTTTTCACATACCCGCCTCAACGTAGACATTGCCGAGTATAAGAAACAGCGCGCCGACCGTCTGCGCGAACACGCCGAAGAATGGGTCAAACAGGTGCGTGACAGCAGCCAGCCTATGGATCTCAAGCCAATGAACGCTGCCGACCGCCGGGTGGTGCACCAATTGGCCGCCGAATACGGTTTAACCAGCGAATCGGAGGGCGAGGGCCGCGATCGCCACATTGTGCTCAAGCCTGGCCAGTCAGATGAGACCGGAACCAAATCAGATTAGCCGAAACTTTTTAGCGGTTTCCTGACGACAATAAACGGCCTGACGATCCGTTGGGCCGAGTGGTTCATGCCAATAACCGTCCGGTTTTGCCAGTACCAGTGCTGGTTGCTGACGGCAATGTAAGTCAACGCGCCGCCGCCCTGCAGGAACAACAAGAAAAGCACGATTATCAAGCCAAGTTTGAGGTGATGTTTTTGGGCGAATGCCTGGCGGTATGCCAGAGCGACCAGCAACATGGCCGGCAACGCAATCGGGAACAGGTAACGACCGTTAATAGCGATTTTTTGGCCGACATGAACAAAATCCGCGTAATTCCTCAGCCACAATAATACGCCGTAGAAGATACATATAAACAGTAAAAAACCAATGTAGCGGTAGCGCCGGAAGATCGTCCGGTGATATATGACGAACAACGCTATGCCAACCAGGAAGACTGCCAGGGCGGCGACAAAGATAACAGGCAGGGGATTAACACTCAAATAGTAAGCCTGCGGGCTGGCGCCGCCGCTAGATGTGTAGAAAGATGCCACGAACATCCGGTAGGTCCAGCTGGCACCGTAGAGCAGCGGGTTAGCATTGACCGGAGATTTATGGGCCAGAGCTATCTGGTCACGCTGCCAGGCGCCATAGCCGGCGCATTCCTGAGCGCTTAATACTTGATCGCAGGCAGGCGTCGGATTATGGTAAACCACTAAATTTACGCCGTACATTTCCACGAATAGCATGGCGGCAATAGCCAGCGGCAGACCAACTGCCAGCTTGCGCTGCCAGCTACCGCTATGCCAGCCATCACGGATAGTTCCGGCCAGTTCCAGTGATTTTTGCCGGGTCTGGCGCCAGATCTGCCAACCAAGCCACAACACGATGCCGGCAAAGATCGGCAGAAACTCGAACTGCACCAGGCTGCCGAACATACACAAAGTTAATAATTGCAGGCTGCGGCCGGCCGGTAAACGGCCGCGGCGGCCCAGGTAATCGCTTACGGACAGTGTTAGGAGCAAAGCCAGCGCTGCCAGCGGCATGACTAGATTGTCATAATTGATCTGGCCGGCCAGCAATGGTACCACCGGTATCAACACGAAAAATAACAAAATACCGTTGGACATAGCGGCCGACACCTTGGTGCGCCGCAGCAAACGGTGGAATAACACGAGTCCAGTGCCAAATAAGGCAATATTAATGAAACGCAAAAAGATTACTTGGATCATCAGATTGCCGGTAAACAATGTGATCAAGCGATATGGAAAACTCATCAAATACTGGTAAAGGTATGATGGTTCACGGGCTAGCGGACCGGCCCAGGCAGCGTGCGGCGGCTGGCTGAAAAAGACCGGATTCCAACGGTGCGAGTACAGCTGGATAACGCCAAACTGGGTATTTTCATCGAACACCATCGGATAAGCGGCCGAAACAGCAATCCAGGCTGATTCCAGAACAAATAAGGCCAGAACGGCCTTATAAAAGCGCGGCGAGCGCAACACCCTCAGGATATTTGTTTGCAGTTGACGCATTGCCTGCACTTATTATATAGGCCGCCACAAGCATAAGCGGCGAATCTACTATTTTAGAATTTGTTCATAGACGGACAGGGTCTGTTCGGCCATGCGCTGCCAGGAATATTTTTTAGCTTGCTCACGGCCGCGGCGGATGAGCCCCGCACGTAAATCCTTATCGGTCAAAACCTCATTAATGGCGTCGGCCATGGCCTGGGTATCGAGCGGATCAAAGTAGTGCGCCGCGTCGCCATAGATTTCCGGCAGGCAGGTGGCGTTGCTGCTGACGACCGGGGCGCCGTGCGTCATAGCCTCTAAGCCGGGCAGACCGAAACCCTCGCTCAAAGAAGGGAAGACGTAAGCCGCGCAGTTTTCGTACAGCCAGCGCAAGCGGCCTTCGTTGGCGAACCCGGCGAAGTAGACACCGCGGATGCCGCGGCTTCGGACATCCGATTCAATCCGCTCGTAATTAGCGTCTTTTTTACCAGCCAGAACCAGCATGAGCTGAGGGTGCGAGGCGCGGATTTTCACGAAAGCGTCAATCAACCGTTCCAGATTTTTGTGCGGTGTCGGCCGTCCCAGATACACCAGGAATTGCTTGCCATCCAGCCCGACAATTGGTTCAGGCGCGTCCGTGATAATGTCGGCCGCCTCGTAAGTCACCGTAATCTTAGTCGGATTAGCGCCGGTATAGCGCACGATGTCATCCTTGACGAACTTCGAAGGTGTCAGAATGGTCACCGACTTGCGGGCTACTAGTTTAACAACCCGTTTATAAACGAATTGTTTGAGCCCAAAAACCAGCCAGTGTTTAGCGGGATTGCGGAAACGCAGGGTGGTCAGATCATGCATGGTGGTAATTGCCGGGCCGCGGTACAGGACCGGTTGGTGATCCTTGGCGAAATGAACCAGGTCCGGACGCAGATGCTTAATACGCCGTTTCAGGCCGAACTGCTCGGCGAAAGAAAATTCTTTGTAATCGGCTGGCTGGACATCAAAAGCTGGCGCCGCACTTCGCAGATAATCCACGCGGTGCGGCTTGGTCAGCACCACGATTTCGAAAGACGGCTTCGAACGCGCCAGGTACTCGACCAATTTATCGACGTAGCGGCCGGTGCTGGTACCCGATTCACGGGCGTCAATGACGAGCCTAGACACGCTTGCCCCTCAGCCGCCACCAGATAGCGCGCAGACGGCGCAGATTGCGGGCGTTAGGTGGCAGGTCATGTACTAGACGGCTCCATATGTAATCATCGGATACTTTGCGGTTATTCTGGATGCGCTTGCGCGTAAAATGTTTCTTAAAGATCAGCACGGTGCCCCGCAAATCGCCCTTTAGGGCCGCCCAGCCATGACCGCGACCAACGGCCCGCAAAAAGAATAGTGTGTGCGCCAGCGTGAAACGCCAGCCAACCCGCCACCACATTGACGTTGGCAAATTCTTATACAGCACTAGCGGCTGGTTCTTGAGTGTCTGATAAGCCGTGAAACCTTTCAGCCGGCCGGACGTGACGCCGATTTGATGCCGCACCACGGCCTCCGGTACATAGCGTACCTTCCAACCGGCCAACTGGGCCCGGAAACTCAAATCCACATCTTCGTAATAAGCGAAAAAATCCTGGTCGAACAGGCCGGTCTCACGCAGCATCTTGACCCGGTACAAACTGGCACCGCCGCTGGCACCGAAAACGTCGGTCTGGCCGTCATATTTATCAAGCTCCGATTCACCGCGGCCGCGTGGGTAGGGCAGGCCCCAAACCGTCAGGTAATCGCCGGTGCTGTCGAGCCGCTTGCCCTTGCCATCCAAAATTTTAGAGGTGGCGATACCGGCCCGCGGGTTTTTATCGAGTGCCGCCGCCAAATGTTTGAGCCAATCTTTATCAGCCACGGCGTCATTATTCAGCGTGGCGACATATTTTATGTTGTCGTCAATCGCCCGCTGGAAACCGGGATTCACGCCGCCAGTAAAACCCTCGTTGCGCTCATTAAGAATAACCTCCAGCCCCTGGTATTTTTCCAGCAGCTTGAGCGAGCCGTCCACTGAGCCGTTATCAACCACAATCACCCGTACCGGCACGGATTGGGCCAGCAGGGAGTCCAGGCAGTCCGCCAAATGGTCCTCCCCATTCCAGTTCGGCACCACTACCGCTGTGTCCGCAGAGCCCTTAGCCATCGACGAAATTACTCATTTCCTCTATAATACCCCAAAACATGCGACATATTTTCTCGAAACAAAATCGGGCGTTGCTCGCCGAGTTGGTTCGCACCGATTTCAAACTGCGTTACCAAGGGTCAGTGCTTGGTTATGCCTGGTCGCTGCTGCGGCCGTTACTATTGTTTATTATCCTCTACGTGGTATTTGTAAAATTCTTAAAACTGGGCACTGGTGTTCCTCATTTTCCAGTCTATTTACTGCTTGGAATTGTGATGTGGAACTTCTTCAATGAAATGACTGTGCAGAGCCTCGGTTCGATTGTCG
Source organism: Saccharimonadales bacterium (SeqCode) (assembly GCA_035692985.1). Classification (GTDB taxonomy): domain Bacteria; phylum Patescibacteriota; class Saccharimonadia; order Saccharimonadales; family UBA4665; genus JARIHC01. The sequence continues at coordinate 136,487 of DASSHG010000009.1, read as the reverse complement.
AGCGTGGCGACCTTATTCGCAAAATCCGCATTCCACGCTGGATCATTGTTCTGTCAAGCAGTATCTCAGCGCTTATTAATCTTTTCTTAAATTTAATAGTGATAGCTATATTTATGGTCGTGAACCATGTGGATTTGATGCGAACAATCTTGTGGCTGCCACTTATTCTCTTCGAAGTCTATCTTTTTGCACTCGGTCTTTCAATGTTTCTTTCGGCGGCTTTTGTTAAATTCCGAGACGTCAATTACATATGGGAAGTCATGCTGCAGGCTGGATTTTACTTGACGCCTATACTTTATCCTCTATCGAGGATTCCTAGCCTGACATTTCAAAAGCTGATTTTACTTAACCCTATGGCCCAAACTATACAGGATGCCCGGTACGCTACGGTTACGCACGAAACAACGACGGCTCATCAGATTTTCCAAGGTGGTTGGTATATGTTTATACCCTTTATGATTGTGGTAATCGCATTGGTTGGCGGCATAAGTTATTTCCGAAAAGAATCTAAATACTTCGCGGAGAACATCTAATGAGTGAAGACATTGCCATCAAGGTAGAGAACGTTAGCAAAACATTTAAACTGCCGCACGAAAAGAACAGCTCAATAAAAAGCACTGTCGTCAATTTCTATAAACGCAATAAGTCCTTTGAGATTCAGAAAGCACTTGAAAATATAACCTTTGAGGTCAAGGAGGGTGAGTTCTTCGGGATCGTTGGTCGCAATGGCGGTGGTAAAAGCACGCTTCTTAAAATGCTGGCCGGAATTTATGAACCAAGCAGTGGCAGTATCCAGGTCAACGGTAAACTTACCCCGTTTATTGAGCTCGGTGTTGGTTTCAACCCAGAACTCACGGGCCGTGAAAATGTTTTCTTGAACGGTGCATTACTTGGCTTTGATCGTAAAGAGATGAACAAAATGTATAAAGATATCGTAAAGTTTGCGGAGCTTGAGCGCTTTATGGATCAAAAACTCAAGAATTACTCGTCGGGGATGCAAGTTCGACTGGCATTCTCTATAGCCATTCGCGCCCGGAGTGACGTATTGCTGATCGACGAAGTGCTGGCAGTAGGTGATATATCATTTCAGAAAAAGTGTATAGATTACTTCAAACAGCTCAAAAAAAGCCAACAGACTATCATATTGGTCTCTCATGACATGGCTACAGTAGAAAAATATTGCGACCGAGCTTTACTGATTCATAACGGCGAGTTTTTGGACGAAGGTGACCCAAAGGAAATTGCAGCAAAATATCGATTACTCAACCTTCCCTCAGAAAGTGGACATAAAACGAAACCACACCCTTCTCTGTTTGATGACATGGAGCTTGGTGAGATTATTATTAATGGCCAGCAGCAAGCAGTCGTGAAAGAGCACCAGGAATTACACATAGAAGTATCCTATACACCACGGAAACGAAAACGAGTTATAACTTCCATCTCCATATGCAACGCTGACGGAAGTCATATAGCCTACTATGACAACAGCAAGGATCGAATCACTGCAGAAAAAGGCAAGACCTATCAAGCGACTTGTGTATTTAACACTGACCAATTCCTGGGCGGCGTATATGTAGTCGATGTTGATTTATATGATGAAAATGGTGTCTACCTGGCTAAGAAACCAAAGGCAGTAAGTTTTTCCATTATGGATAGCGATCCCGGTAAGGCCGGGCTCCTGAATATCAAGGGTCATTGGAAAGTCGAAGAAGAGTAATGCTCAGTCTCTCTTAATTCCGACTCCACTTAATCTTTCTAGAATATAATTGCTCCAGAAACTTTTCGTTCCAAATTCCAAAAGATATTTTTTATCACGGATAAACGAAGAGCTTTTATCTACCTCATTGTACTGAACGTGCCAGCCTTTTTGTTTTTCTGCTTTGGTAAATCTTGAGCGCCGATGTTTGAATATTTTTTCCCTCCCATGACGAGTTGACCTTATAGGATAGTGCCCCAAGAAAAATTTCAAAGGAAAGATCTTCTGATTGGTGAAAGCTACATGATGGCCGCCAGATGGCGCAAGTTCGGCCTCTGAATTATTTTTCCAGGTTTTAACTTGTACAAAATGCCCCTCCATACCGCTAAATTCACCATATTTAAAAAAAGTTAAGGGATTGGACTTTTCGCTAAACCCTTCTTTAGTCGGGATAAAATTAAACACGGTATAATCAACAGCGCTGTAACCAAGGCTATCTATAAACGATAAAGCTTCTTGCAAAGTTACATTACTCCAAGGGGACCACCTTATCTCATCCGCGTCATTTAACAGTATCCATTTATAACGTTCTTTTTCTTTCGCTACGTCCGTAACCCGTTTAAGGATTTTTCCAAGCTCAAACTTACTGCCGGGTTTCTCGGGAAACCTCTCATATGTAATTCGAGATGAGTTCGCTGCCATTGACTGGACAATTGAGTAGCTCTTATCTGTCGACCAATTGTCAATAATATGTACGTCAGTACCTTGCTGTAGCAAATGACCAATAGTCGCAGCTATGATGTCTTGTTCATTATATACATGCATAACGGCTAGTACCGGCAACAGGGGATGTTTGTGTCGGGATATATCAGTCAGTCTACCGCCAATCGCGATGACCTGGTCCTTATTCGGCGAACCGGAAAATCGTCTGGCTCTACCGACCAACAATGTTTTATTAGCAGACATCCATGAGAAAACCTTGACTGGCTTGTCTGTCGCACTGGACTGAAGCGACAAAATGCTTATAAGAGTATTACTAGACAGGTGCCGAATCAGTAATTTGCGTAATGCAGATGGTGGCTTCGCGACCGTAAGATAGTCATGACAGACAAGAAGCTTGTTTTTTAGAAACTGTTTGGTACAAGCCCAAGGCATGATAAACGTAGCGTTCGGGATTAGAGGACCAAATTGTGCTTGCAGGCGAGATATTCTCCAGGGGTTGCAAACTATGAAGAGACTTATGTCTGTCGGAAATTGGCCGACTAATAGCTCCGGTCGGTTGGTTATCGTCACGATACCGGTAGCGTCGCTACGAGAGTAAAAAAATTGAGCCATGAAATTAACTTCAAGCCGTTCAATGTTAGTTGACATGATTCACCTCAGTATTACCTACCCAATATAGCACTTAGATCATCAAGCCTTTTTACGAAGCCATATACTAGCACCATCATCCTTATTAAATAGGGGCAGGTTTTCTGACATCAATTTCTTGTGAAACGTCTTCATGAAGTTCGTGTAAAAAACAATCTCGTAATCCTGGTTATTCTGTAAAAAAGCACGCAGTACATAAGCTTCATTCCAGCCGTGGCCACCAAATACCCACTCTTTTGGATATTCAAAAGGATAAAAGATGTCATGAAAATGTATTAATACTCCTGGATTAAGTCTTGGAAGTATTTCAAAAAAAATGTAATTTACGTCGCTGGCGGTTTTTGCTACATGAGTGGAATCTATAAGCAGGATGTCGTTTATGCCAAGTTTTGTAAAAATCTTAGGATCCAAATCCTGAAGGTCATTCTTAATAAATGTGTTGGCCTGTTTATCATTTTTTCGTATTAGTTTGTTTACGACCTGGGGATATGGATCTATAAAGGTACAAGCAATTTTATTATTGAAAAATAGTTCGTTTGTGTCGAGGCAGACTGCAGACGAAAAGCCGGAACCAATCTCTATAATACGGCGAGGCTTAAAATTCCGTATCATCGAATACAGAATAAGACCATCCGCATAACGGTAGAAGTCATTAACAAAGTAGAACCTACGTTTTTTGTTTTTTTCATCGCTAAAAGGTTGTTCCAAATAGTATTTCTTCAAATCACGAACAAGTTTAACCTGCCCGCTTTCGTTTAAATCAATATTGGCTACTGTGGCTTTTCTCGGTCCCCATATTTTGGCTTCTCGTTTTTTAATTTCGTCAATATTAGGGATTGGCGAATAGAAATGATCATGGGGTACAAAAGCCCACTTTCTAGCTTCGGACAGTTCTTTTTTAAGTGCTCGGATTTCTTTTGCCTTGCGGGTTGTGTCTAGCTGTAGTTGAGCATTTTCTATTTCTAATTCAATTTTTCGTTGAAGCAGATTATTGAGTCTTGGAACTTTTCTAACTAAACGAGCCGGGACTTTTCGCATAGCCAGTAGTCTACATGACGATAAGACTATGTAGCAAATCGAAGCAGCTGATTATGGCCTGGCCTAATAAGGCCCGATGTAGTTAAATTGATGCATGCCATATTCCGATCCGCGTTTCGATAAAACTATCTCGTCAATGATTAGAAAAATAAAGCCAAAGACCGTACTTGATGTAGGTCCTGGACATGGAAAATACGCCAGACTAATAAAGGAGATAAATCCTAACATCCGAATTGAAGGTGTGGAAATCGACAGAAAATATGTCAAAGAATTCAAGCTAAATGAGCTGTATGACAAGGTTCACATAAACTCCATCCAAAAATTTACGGAAAACCAAACAGACAATAACTATGATCTGGTAATTTGTGGTGACGTCATTGAGCATCTTAAAAAAAGTGAAGGAGTCGATATACTAAACTTCTACGTGTATCGTACTAAGCACATCATTGTTCAGTGGCCACACGCTTACATCCAAAATTCTTGGGAAGGTCACGTTCACGAAAGTCATATATCGGTTTGGGGAAAATCCGACTTTAGCAACTTTGATTTTAAATGGCACCAAAAAGGGTTTATGCGCCTTGTGCTTATCAAGGGCTACCTTTCTTAGAACGCAAAAGTCTGTGCATAGTTCTTCTTAAAGGGCTTGTTAGCTTCCAAGATTTTGAATTATGCAGAAGTGTAATTTCATCTGTGAGGAACTGAACTTGCTCGGCAAGCGCTTCTTTTTGCTTGTGAAACTCACGTATAGTTTGTTCTGCAGGAAGTTTTGGAAGACTTTTAAGTTGAGTTTTCTTTATCTCTTTGTTTTTGCGTATTTTACGTAAGCTCACATAAAATTCTATATTTTGATCGTTGGTATCGCGAAAGCTTGCTATTTCAAAGTTGAACAAACCAAGCTCTATTAGCTCACGAATAATCTTTATGAAAGAATGGGGCGTAAAAACGTAACAATGACAGTCTACATATTCACCCGGTGACAAATTTTTCAGACACATTTTATATGACTCGTCCAACGAGTAGAGGTGCGGGCGGGTAGACCAGTCTTTATAAGGGTTTTTCCATACTGCCGCAGTTTTAATTTTTCTGCCTTCGGCGGCAAAATCATAAACAGCCGAAGATGGCGGCCTATCATATCGTTCTAAATATGCACCGACCACATCTCCTGGTGTTGAACATTGACGTTCTATGTCAAATATATATCGTTTGTCAGGAATAGCTAAAGCTAAGATACCGCCGGGCTTCAGGATCGATGCAATATCCTCTAACCAGCGTACCGTATCGGGGATGTGCTCGATAACGTGGCAGGCTATAACGTACTCAAACTTCTTGCCGTTTACGGCCTCTGCTAAAGTCTTTTTAACGACAAAATCCACTGGAGCGATTTCGTCTATATTAAGCGGGGCGTCTTTATATTTATTTTTAAGATCTTTTGTGCTCATGTGGTCGGCGTAAAAGATCCGCGCCTCTTTCTTTGATAATATAGGGGAGGTAAGAGGGCCAATCTCTAATCCAGTACCTTTGCTCCACTCAATGCCAGCTAATACCAACTCTTTACGCGTCATCCAACTATTTTAGCAAATAGGCGCCTCAAGTATTATTTAACTGGTTTTTATAGAGGTCACTACGTTACAATAGACGTAAAGATGAAGAAAACCAGTACTTCGAAAGCAAGAACCATGCGTAGCAAAATTCGCCTCTCGACAGGACCCATTAAAAGAAGTCTACGCAAGAGTCCTACGGCCAGAAAACTCTATAAAGTAATTAAATTGCGAGCTGCGCCCATAACAACAGTTGTCAATAGTTCATTTACCTATGATGACTGGATCAATCATTGTGAGCCAGCGCTATGGACAACTACTAAGCAGAAACAAAACGGCCCAAAAATCAGTATCATCGTGCCGTGTTACAACACGCCCCCAAAATACCTGCATCCTCTAGTCGAATCTGTTCTAGCGCAGACATATCAAGATTGGCAGCTGGTATTGGCTGATGGTTCAAGTAAGCCCGAGTCGAATAAATTGATTGAGAAAACTGCAAGCAAGGATGCTAGGATAACCTACAAAAAAGTTGGTAAGAATTTGGGTATTGTCGGCAATACCAATGAGGGGCTGAAGTTGGCTGAAGGCATATTTGTGGCCTTCATGGACCACGATGATACACTTTCGCCATACGCATTGGCCGAGGTTGCAATAGCAATAAACGGTGATCCCAAGGTCGATCTTATATATAGTGATGAAGACAAGCTTAGCGATGATGGCAAGACTCGCCAGCTACCCTTTTTTAAGCCTGACTGGTCTCCCGAGCTGCTGCTAGGCGTCAATTATATTACACACCTTGTGGTGGCACGTAAGTGGTTGGTTGATAAGATTGGCGGTCTACGCGAGGGTTTCGATGGTGCCCAAGACTATGATTTCTTGCTCCGGATAACCGAGAAAACAGATCGCATCAAACACATCCCAAAAATTTTGTATCATTGGCGATTGGCCGAGGGCTCAACGGCCAAAGATGCCGGCGAAAAAAACTATGCTGACACAGCCGGCCAACAGGCCCTGGCTGATGCCGCAAAAAGACGGGGCATAAAAGCAGAAGTTGTGGAAATTCCGGAACGGCCGACTAACTACAGACTACGTTTCAAGTTGCCGGCAAAACAGCCAAAAGTTTCTGTAATCATTCCATTTAAGGACAAGGCTGATCTGCTAAAACAGTGCGTAGGGAGTATTTTAGAAAAAACCACCTATAAGAATTATGAACTGATTCTTGTTTCGAATAATAGCACCGAACAAGCCACCCACGATTACCTGAAAGAGCTAAAGAAAGACAAACGCTGCAAGGTGCATATATGGGACCATCCATTTAATTACTCGAAAGTTAATAATTTTGCTCGCACTAAGGCGACAGGAGATTATCTAGTGTTGCTGAATAATGACACCGAGGTTATTACGTCCGAGTGGCTGGACGAGCTCATAGGAGTTGCGAGCCAGCCCGCTGTTGGCGCTGTTGGCGCATTGCTGCATTATTCAAACAAAACCATCCAGCACGCTGGCGTAATCTTAGGTATGACTGGCATGGCCGGGCATGTCTTTCGGTTACGGCTGCCGACTGACTGGACTGATTTCGGTATGCCTGCGTGGCCACGTAACTACCTGGCGGTTACGGCTGCCTGCCTGGCGGTTGAAGCAAAAAAGTATGACGAAATGGGAGGTTTGGACGAAACTTTTACTGTAGCGGGTAACGACGTAGCATTTGGTATAAAACTGCATGAAGCCGGCTACAGAAACGTATACTGGCCGTTTGCCGAATTGATACATTATGAAAATGTATCGGTTGGATCTTACCAAAATGTGCCACAATTAGACTACGACCACTCATTAGAGTATTATCGGCCATATCTTGATAATGGCGATCCGTATTTTAACCCTAACCTTGACCTTATGAATGAGCAGGTGGGCCTAAAGGAGACCGCATGATTACAAAAGAACGCGTCGGCAAAGCCAAAGATTCCTTAAAAAACGAGGGGCCAATCGTATTTACCAAAAAAGCTGTTCGTTTTGTGCCCTGGGCAGTCGGCCGCACACATGTAAAATACAGCAAGTACTTGCCCAAACCGCTACAGGCCAATACTGGTAAATATGACTCGGACTACCTCTATCTAAATAACCCGGTTTTTAAGATCGCATCTGATGACCTGCGGCTAAACGAAGAAGTCCAAAAACAAGCTAAGCCTGAGAAAATCAAAAGCGCCACCTGGTTTGTGCCGTATTTTGACCACTTAGCTTTTGGTGGCATTTACACCATCTTCCGGTTTATTAATTATTTTGGAGAGCAGGGCGTATCGAATCACATAGTCATTTATGATAATCCCCAAGTAGATGCCGCCAAAATGAAACAAGAGATTGAACGAGCTTTTCCGAATCTGGATAAAGCTAAATTGACTATTTTCGATCCTCGCAACGATAAAATAGAAGACTTACCACCGACCGATATAGCGATCTGCACTTTTTGGGTCTCAGCTTACTTCTTGCTGCGCTTCAACCAAACCAAACGCAAATATTACTTTATTCAAGATTATGAACCATTATTTTATGAAGGCGGCTCGATATCAGCGCTGGCCGAATCAACTTATCGTTTTGGGTTTGAGGGCATTGTTAATACACCAGGCTTGCTAAGAGCTATTAACCAGCGTCATGGCCTCAAAGGGGTCAGTTTTACGCCGGCAGTTGACTCACGTTATTACTATCCGCCAAAAACCAAAGATAATAAACGAGTACGTATTTTCTTTTATGCCCGCCCGCACAATCCCCGTAACGCCTTCAACCTAGGCGTCATGATCATTAAAATACTGCTCAAACGCTATGGCAAGAAAATCGAAGTTGTCACTGCTGGTTCGGAATGGAAAGAGAAAAAATTTGACCTGAAAGGTGAAATTACAAATCTGGGACTGCTGAAAAGCCTGCAAGAAGTAGGTGACTTATACCGTTCGTGTGACATAGGCTTTGTCTATATGTTGTCCAAGCATCCCTCTTATCAGCCGTTCGAATTCATGGCTAGCGGCGTGGCCACCGTGACGAACAATAATGAAGATAACCTATGGTTCTTAAAAGACGGTACGAACTGCTTGATTGCCGAGCCGTCACCGGCCGCTATGGCGGAAAAAATCGGTTGGCTTATCGATGACGAAAAACTTCGCCATAAGATTCAACAAGGCGGCTACACCACGGTCAGCACCGACTGGCAATCACAACTTGAGTTAATCTGGAATGATGTACTGAAGAGTTAGTTTATATCTGTGCCTTGGGTTAAGCCGGTAAAGAAGTCTGAGTAAACGTCAACCGTGGCGTTCGGGCCGCCCAGGGCCAGGAACGCACCGTAGCTGGTAATGTAATGATAGGTGCCGCCGCTACCATAATATAAACCGCCATTATCTACGTTATGCACGATTCGTGGCATTGCTTGGGACTGAACGTTAAATAATCCAGCCAGATGAATATTGCTGCTGGGGTGAGAGCCAGTGTTAATTCCCCAGTTTGTGGCAGCTGCTGAGTCAACGACCAGGCTTCGTCCGTGCGTAACGTACATTAGGGTGCTCTCAGGTTTTACCCAGCGACTCAATTCGGCGCTGGAAGGATAGGCATTACTTAGAGTTGCAGGATCGAGGTTGTAATGTATAAAGCCCCAATTAAAGCCATAATCGCTAAACATTGCCGCGCTCGGCATATGGAAACTTGCCGCGCCATTGGTTAAGTAAAGGCCAGAGTTGCTGGTAACCGTAAATAAGCCGCCGTCTCGGATAATGTCATTGCCAGCGGGGATATTTGATCCCGAGAATGAGCTGAGATTCAAAGTGTTACCGGAATTTATACCGAGCCACAGGTAATCATCATAGGTGAGAACATGGCGTTTGGTTCCGCCCTGAACAATGTATATGCCACCGCTAACACTTATGTTTGTTTTCTCATTACTTGTACCAAGCCAGCTGACCGCTTCATTATTGAGACTCTGGAAGATACCCGAATACCAGGTGGTTGGGTTCGTAGTAACATCTACTTTACGTCCGGAGTCGATCAAGTAGTAGCTGTTATCTGCATTTTTGACCCAAATACCTAGGTCGTCAGATAGTGTGGGTGGGGTTGTATTGTATGAAGAGGTAGGCGGCGTCACAATTGGTCGAGCGCCCCAGGCGTTGTACACATCCGAAGAGGGAACATGATGATAATTCTGTCCGTCAAAGTATAGGAGCTGAGAGTTGAGTTGCAGGAATGTAGGATAAAAAATCTGCAAAGTACCAAGTGGCTGGGTGGAGTTAAGATCAGTCTGGGCAATCCCGATTGACTGAGATGATGAATAGCCCAACGCCTGCATGTCGGCCGGCGTTATAAAAGGTTTTTTAGTTCCACTCTGCATTAAGTAGTAGGCTCCGTTGGCTTGTTGTATTGGCTGCCCGAGGCCGCCATAGGCTACGACAGAATCAAAGTAGGTACTACTCAAGAAAGTTACATCACCAGACGTCTGGTTTAGGCAGTCGAGTCCCCATTCAGAACAATATTGCTGGAACCAATATCGTTTACCGCCGTCAACTAGATACACTTTCTGATCAGTATTATCAAAAACGAGAGTTTTCAGTGTGCCGCCGTCGGAATAGCTGGTAATTGCGCTATCATCTCTGGGAAGTACGGCATATTTATCTAAGCCATAAGCTTGCATAGTGGACCATGTCGGTACGAAATAGCGCGTATTACTATCTGTCGTAACAAAGTAAACTTTGCCGCTCTGATTGCTCTGCAGCAACAAACCGCCAGGCGGTTGCAAGGAGTGGGTGCTGCCAAACCAACCACTAAACAGGTTGAAGAAATTTTGGTTTCCATGAAAATGCGGTGTATACCAGTACAAAGCAGCTGTTGCGCCCGTGTCCATGTGTGTCGCTACTCCGTCAATTGTGGTGTAACCGTCATAAAAAGTTGTTGAGCTGCCGTCACCGCGACTGAGATTTCCTTGTGTCATAGGGCCTCCATAGGGGGTCGAAGGGTCATCAGAATTATTCCATGGTCCGCCTACTACGGCCCAGCCAACATTGCCTAAAGATCGCTGCTGCCCAAACTTCAACAACCATGCCGCACGGATAACTTGTTGCGAAAATCCTGCCGCTGCAGCGCTATTGACGCAAGTTGAGCCAGTGCTGGTATGCTCCACGCTACCCCGTTTGTATAAGCTAATACCTGAATAGCTATGTACGGTACCGCTGTCCGGACAACCATAGCCCATAGCCGCGGCATATTTATTTTCGTCACCATTATCGCAGAAACCGGCACCACCGGAGACAAGACCTTGTTCTTTTTGCAGGGTTACGAGCAAAGCCTGAGGATTTATACCGTACACCTGAGCAGCAGTAGCAATCACTAGACCGGTTGTACCAAAATCACCATAAGTAAAGCCACCGGAAGGCGTATAACCATTCGGCACTCTAGCGGAAAAACCACTATTAGGGCTTATACAGCTAGTGGGGAAGTTAGCGTTTAACCAGGAATCAATCTGCCCAGGACTCATTGACATACTGTTATTAAAAACACTATCGTCAATAATATTATTGCTGTTAAATGATTCAGCGTGTGCAGTGGCGGCAAACGGGAATGCCAATACAGAGCCTACAATGAGAGCTAAACCAAGGTTAATTACATGTTTCACTGGGTAACCACCAAATCCATGGCATCGGACGCAGTTTTAGTTTGGCCGTTCAAGCTAGTAATTGCCTGAATCTTCCAAGATCCGGACGAAAGATCAATATCTTGTAATTTCCAATTCCAATAAACTGAGCCATTCGCGTCAGCTGTTTGTGAGACAAGTTCTTTGGTGGTGCCGTCTTTTGTGAAGATAATCTTGCACGAGGCGCCGGGCGTTGTGTTGCAAACAGAAGACATAGTATTGGGGGCAGGCGAACCGCTAAGGTTGGGATGATGGTTACTAACGAAGTTACCAAACGGCGCCAGCAGTACTGTAGTAGAAGGCATAGCTGTCGAAGGGCCCGAGGGCTTTGTTGGCTTAGCCTGACTAGAACTTTTTTTCTCGCCCTTTGTGTTAAATGATGCACCGGAAGTGGTAGGAGTTTCTGTGTGAAACGGTCCAACCTCAAAAAGCTTTGCGCCTACAATAATCACAACCACCCCAAGCAATAGCCCAATCCAATATTTTTTGTGACGGTGAAACAGTGATAATGACATATATTTATTTTAACAACTCGTGTGATTATTTTATCATAATATTTCATACAACACGACGAAGATATCTCTTATAATCAGGGTTTGCTATACTCGATAAAGAATGAGCACTGTTCGCAAACTAAAAGCCAGCATAACAGGAAACGCGTTTTTTTACGTACCTCTAGCTGTCATTGCTTTGTTTACGCTGGTCTTAATTGTTCATTACGGAGTTAACACGCCCTTTTACGATCAATGGGAGATGGTACCGCTATTTCAAAAAATCGATCATCATACATTAGGTTTTGCTGACTTGTGGCGACAGCACAACGAACACCGAATATTTTTCCCATTATTGGCTGCTCTAATAAGCGCATATATTACTCACTGGCAGACAAGCGCCGAAGTGCTGATTGGTTTTATATGTGCGGTGGCAACAGCTACCTTGTTGTTTAGGCTGGTTAAAAAAACGATTCTTCGTTGGACCACTCTTGCGGGTGCTCTTATAGCTGCCTGGTTTTTCTCGCCAGTGCAATGGGGCAATTGGCTCTGGGGGTGGCAACTAGAATGGTTTATGTGCGTATTATTCGTAGTGGCAACTATTTTTCTGCTGTTCAAGTTTGTTGATCCTGTACAAAAGCGTTATCGAAAAGAGTTGTTCGCTGGAGCTCTGGCCACTGCCTTTTTAGCGACGTTCTCTTTAGCCAGCGGAGTGTTTGCCTGGTTGATCGGGATTTTTCTACTGGCATTTGGCAAGCAGCCTAAAAAACCGGTTATTATTTGGACGGCTGCCGGTATCTTGACGACAGCGTTGTACTATTACCATTATGCCCAGACAGAAACTCCAAACGGTCCGGCCACGACGGTTCTTGTGCATCACGTTTTTCTATTCGTAGAGTTTTTCGTAGCTTTTATTGGCAGCATAGCCGGAGCAAACAACGGCAATATACAAACGGCTGACTTGGTGGGTGCGATGTTGCTATTGGCTGTGGTACCGCTGTTATGGGTAGTCTGGACGCGACGTGATAAGAATCTACGGCTCTGCTTACCGTGGCTAGCAATAATTCTTTACGGTCTCTTATGTGCTTTATCGACTGCTTTTGGCCGTCTTGGCTATGGCATCGGTTTTGCGCTCAGCAGCCGCTATACGACGCTTTCATTACTGTATATCATTGGCCTAATTGGCTTAACCTTTACTCTTTTAATAAATACCGAGCGCATCAGCCGGTCGACGAAACATATGATTATCGGACTTGTTGTACTGTTTAATGTACCAATACTTATCTCTAGCTATGTAATTGGCGTGCAAGGTTTTCAAAGCCAATCAGCGCTTTTTAAAGAAATTAAATCGTGTACTCATGCACAAGACCCAACAGACAGCTGTCTTCAGCTTACATACCCTAATCCGCAGGTAGTACGACCCCGACTTGAATATGTTAAAGCCAAGGGCCTAGCTGGCTACTAACGTTTTTAGTATTGATGACCAAGACTGACAATAAAAATAAATCAAAATTTAGAAAACCATCTAAAAAAATATTAATTCTGGCTATAGTATGTACTTTCTACCTAGTGCTAGCTCTTATGTACAGTTTATGGACGCCTGCATGGGAGGCGAATGATGAAGCTGACCACACTATCTATGCTGAACGGATTGTAGCTTATCATCATATACCGCACATTAGTTTGGCTAATGGCCACGAATCACACCAGCCGCCGCTATATTACATAGCATTAGCCGGATGGCAAAAAATACTCAGTATACCAGTCTTTGAGCCTGACCCGATACCTGTGGCGGGTGGCGAGGCGCTTGGTCCGAGTACCCAGCCGAAACTGGGCTTGTCGCATAACTATAACTCCCGCCTGAAGCAAGAAGCTGTCTGGGTACACGAACTGAGGGTCTTATCGATACTTTTTGGGCTGGGCACGGTAATCTTTACGTTTCTTGTGGCCAACGCTTTAACGAAAAAAATCAATTTTTCAGTAGCGGCGACGCTTTTCGTGGTGTTGCTGCCGAAACAACTTGTGATCAATTCTGTAGTGACAAATGACTCCTTGGTGGTGATGCTATGTTCGCTATTACTTTATTTAGCAGTTAAGTGCTGTACAGCGGAAGATAAGCGTCTTCGATTGTATAGCTTTCTAATGGGCGCGACAGCTGGAGCAGCTACCCTTACTAAGTTAAACAGCCTGCCTCTGTCTATTTTGTTTTTTGCCATACTTGCCTGCTTCCTATATAAAAAGGAAAAACACTTTTTGTCAGGAACTGCACTATACGCAGGCGGTTTTATGTTGCTTTGTGCCTGGTGGCTTTTATATAACTGGAAAATGTATGGCGATCCAATTGCTCAGGCTGCTAGCAATAACTACCTAGAGGCAGCTATACCGGGCCTGATCAAGCCGGTTTCTTGGTTTAATACCCAGCGGTTCATACATTTCTTGCCGTCGGAATTACATAGCACAGCGTGGTATGACGGAGGCTGGAACCAGCTCATTCTTCCTGGATGGGTAAATACATCACTTTGGGCGTTGGCATTTATTTCGTTTGTCGGGGTCGGTGTATATATGCGGAAATATGTTCGGCACTGGTACTCTGGTGAGTGGTGGCGGGCGTTATTTCTAGTGACTGCCGTTGCGACCGGTCTTTTAACGACTTACATCATTGCTCGGACTACCGTACAGGCAGAAGGTAGAGTTGCCTACATAGGCTTAAGTGCCTTCGCTATTTTCTGTACTGTCGGTCTAGCGACCGTCTTAGCCCGAGTTTCTATTCACCTTAACAATGCTGGGTTATTTTTATGGCCGGCAATTCTCGCTCTCGTGAATGTGTATGTGCTGTTGCACATTTTAATTCCTCTTCATGCGCTTTAGCTTTTGTCGGTAAACTTGTGTTTAGTTGTTAATAGCAAGCAATACGTGATTCCAGCCAATGCCAATAGCTCGTACAGTACATATAACCGACCAATGAAGTGGTGAAGATAGACCGCTAAAATCCAAATCAGAATAAAATAGGCTACTTTTAGCGTTAGTAATGAGTGGAGCAGGCTGCGAGGGAAAAGCGTAACCAGCGCAGACAGCCCGCTGAATAATAACAACATCGTAAGGTACGACGCGCTTTGGACTATGGTCGTGCCAGGCCCAAACATAATGAGCACCCAAAATGCTAGCGATGCAACAGCGATGCCGAGTACTATTTTTAAGCGCGGTACGTTGATCTTGCTTTGCCGAATACGTTTTCGAAAACTTGGCATGAACAGACCTAGCCAGCCGAGATTGAGCAGCCCAAGTCCGAAGAATGTAAAACGAAGTTCTGTGTCGCGAGCCACGCCGATACGACCTTGCCCGTAAGCTTGATTCTGACCGTTGGGCGCATAAAAAAGGGTGGTGGTGTTCGATAACTTGTTTTCCGCGCTGCCCGTAATACCCGCTTGGGTGTAGGCCTGTTGTAATGCTTGACCAAACCCGAGGCTGTCCACTTTTGTGTCGCCTGCCAATGACCACTTCATCAGTCTATTGCCAGGCGGATCGTAAAAATGCTGGTAAGCCATCCACGGCATAAAAAGTACCAGAGCGGACGCCAAGCTTACGGAAACGATTCTCCATCCAGGGAAGAAACGTTTTGTAAGTAATAAGATCATCAGTGGGGGCAGGGCGAACACAACGCCGCCATGAGCCAGCAAAGCAAGGGCCATGGCGGCGCTGGCAAGGCTCCAACGAGCGAGCGAGGCTTTCTCGAATAACAACAAACAAAAACCAATACTTGCCAACGCGCCTGCCAACAACTTTGGCCACACAAACACACTGTTGAAAAAGAAAAAACCACTACTGAAGCATAAAATTAATACAGCGGCTAACTGACCGCCTGAGAGTCCTAATTTTCTTCCTAGAACCCAAACCGCAGGAATCCACAAAACTTGCAAGAAAACCGCCAGTAGCTGATAGCTTGTAGCATTAGTCCTGGAAGATTCCGTGAGAGGCGCCTCTAACAAGCTAGCACCGGACTGTAAGGGGGGACGGTCGCTTGCCTGCCAATCTCCCATCAAAGCCTTAGGGTGGCCGTTATAAACGTTGTCAGCGAAGATCTTCGGCAGAATGTTATCAAAGGTAACTTGGTGCACGTAACAGAATTGATCGGATTGAGTAGCCAGCGGGGTAACGCGGCAGGCAAATGTCGCTGAACTATAAAAAAACGCCCCAAAACACCATAAAGCTAACGGTAGCGCTACATTAACTCCGGATACTAGCTTGCGAAGAGACTTATCAACAAGTAGTCTAATCAGTAAAAACAAACCCGTGAAACCAACAGCCACACTATACGCTAAACCCAAAGAGTGATTTATGAAAAATAACCAAAACGCACCATAGGCGTATAGGCAGCTAAGGACTCCAGCCACTGGCACGATGTACATATGAGTAACCTGTCTCTTGCGGGCAAGCCAAAGTGCCGAATACAATCCAGGCGTAAGAAACCACATAACCTGGAAAATAAACAGTAATGGGAAAAGAACCGCGTGAGACATAAAGTAAACCTCTGGATTATGTACAATTCATTATATACAAAGTGTATTCTGACAGGCGATTATTGCTTAACGCCCACCATAAACGTCTGCTTGCCCATCAGCAGCTGGGCCGGTGGAAATCGCAGGTACAGGCGAATCAGGCCGGCCCAAGCCGGGATGCGTGAGTTAGCAGTGTAGGGTAAGAAGCGCACCTTTTGGTATTGCAGCTGAAAGTCGGTTAAATGGAACGCCTCGTACAGGCTGCGCTCGGTGAGCGGCAGCGTATGATCCACATAGTCCCAATATTGCGAGCCCACCAGGCGTATGTTGGGCTGCAGTACCATTAGCCGACCGTTTGGTTTTAGCACACGGTGGACTTCTTTAAGGGTATCTATCAGTTCGTCTTTGCTGTCCAGGTGCTCAAAGAAATTGCTGGTGAACACCACGTCCACCTTGCTGGTCAGGCTTTTGGGCAATTTGGTGCTGAGCGCTTGGTAGACTTTTACGCCTTTGGCGGCTTTCTTTTTGGTAGCGGCGTTAAGATCCACGGCGATTTTTTGCTCACAGTCTATATTATTGATAAATTCGCAGTAACCGGCTGCCAGATCTAGCACAGTATCTTTCGGTTTAATATATTTTTGGAAATAGTCTTTACAGAGTACCTTCCACATGACATCACGCTTGTCGGCGTCTTTGTCGAAACGATCAGCGTAAATAGAAAGTACGTAATTTTTCATTAGGCTTTCTCTGTCTTCTTATAATCCCCGCGCGACAGCCACTTTTCCAGCAAACAATATAAAATAATAAAAAAGTAGCGGCTGCCCATTTCTTTGAGCTTTAGTTTGGATTCGCCGCTGGTGCGGTTAGTCCAATGGTTCGGCACCACCGTGTAATGGTAGCCGCGCACAATCGCCTTTAGTGGCAACTCAACCGTCAGGTTAAAGTGCTGGCTGAGGAACGGTTTTACGCCTTCAATGGTTTCGCGCTTATATAGTTTGAAAGCATTGGTGACGTCGTTGTAACGGATACCGAACAACATTCGGATCAGGCCATTGGTAAAGCGGTTCAGAACCAGCTTGGTGCGCGGGTAATCAATCGTCTTGCCGCCTTTTATAAAGCGGGAGCCAAAGACCGCGTCGTACTTGCTGGTTTCCATCTGTCGGAAGTAAGCCACCAGGTCTACCGGCCGGTCGGACAGGTCGGCCATAACTACTGCCACGCAGTCGCCTTTAAAGTTTTCCAGACCGGCCCGCACTGCCCAGCCAAAACCATTTGGCGGCTTGTTGTTGAGGTAGCGCGCCTCAACGATCTGTTTGCTGAGATCTTTGAGGATATTTTCCGTTTGGTCGCTGCTGTTGTCGTTGATCACTAATATTTCGTGATTGATTTTTTCCAGCTTTAGCTGTTCGTGGAACGCCAACACCGTTTCGCTAATCGAGCCTTCTTCATTGTGGGCGGGGATTACTACGGATAGTTTCATGCTAGAATTGACCTCAAATCATCTTCGTTCTCGCGGATCCATTCGTAAATATCGCGTACGGTTTGTTCGGCGTCTTTCTGCCATTTGAGGCCGGACTGTTCCAGGAATTTACTGCTGTCGGTGATGAAAAAACGCAGGTCGGCCGGACGGTCTTCTTTGACAGACTTAATGTCGACTTTGTTGCCAGTAATTTGCTGGCACAGAGCAGTTAGCTCTTGCAGTGAAACGCTATTGGCCAGGCCGCCGCCAATGTTGTAAGTACCTGCGTTGTATTCATCAAAGTTATTGAGCTGTAGTTTAATCGCCTCATACAGATCGTCGATATGAATGAAGTCGCGCACCTGCTTGCCCTCGCCGCCGTAGCCAATATAAGCCAACGACTGCTTGAAATAATGCTTGGCCACCCACAGCACGAAGACGCCCTGGTCAATCTTGCCCATTTGCCAGGGACCGGTGATCACGCCGCAGCGGTCGACGATAGCTTTCATGCCATATGTGTCTACGTATTCGGCAACTACCATCTCGGAAGCCAGTTTGGTGGTACCATACAGCGAGCGGGCCCTATCCAGTGGGAAGTTCTCGGCAATACCTTTGGATGACACGCCGACCGTGGTTTGATTATCAAGAATGTCAAAACGAGTGGCGGCCTCTTTGAACTTCAGCTCGTTTATGTAGCTGATGGGGTAGACCCGGCTGGTCGAGAGGAACAGGCTATCGGCCATGTGGTGGCGGGCTACCTCCAGGCAATTCAGCGTGCCAACCAGGTTGGTGTTCATCAGATAGTCCGGCGACGAGCCGATGCCGGCCAGGACTGATGGCTCGGCCGAGCATTCCAGGAGCAGGTCAACTTTTTCAAATACCAAGTCTTCACGATTGCGTATATCGCCGTGGATGAACTCAATGCCGGCCGCTTTAAGCCGTTTGAGCGATAGTTCCGAGCCGCGCCGTTTTAAGTTATCAAGCACGGTGATGTTGGCGGCCGGATAGTTTTTTTTGAGTTTGAGCGCCACGTTGGAACCAACAAAGCCCGCGCCGCCAGTTACAAGGATGTTCTTATACTTCATGCTTCGTTCTGGACCGCCGCGCACATTTCTTTCAGGATGTCGTCAATATCGTAGGTGAAATTCCACTCCGGATAGTGCTTTTTAAACTTGCCGACATCCGAGATGTACCAGATATGGTCGCCGATCCGGTTTTCTTTGGACAGCTCATAATTGGCTTTTTTGCCGAGCAGTTTTTCGATTTTTTCAATCGCTTCGAGCATGGAAATGTTGGAGTTGCGGGCGCCGCCCATGTTGTAAACCTCGCCGGCGCGCGGCTTCTGGTAGAAATGGTAAAAGGCGTTCACCAGGTCGTGGGAGTGGATGTTGTCGCGCACCTGCTTGCCCTTGTAGCCGAAAATCGTGTACTTTTTACCGCTGTAAATGCACTTGATGAGGTAGGCTAGGAAACCGTGCAATTCGGCCCCGGAGTGTGACGGACCGGTCAGGCAGCCGCCGCGGAAAACCGCCGTCTTAAAGCCGAAATATTTGCCGTATTCCTGCACCATTACATCGGCTGCTACCTTGGAAGCGCCGAAAATGGAATGTTTGGTGTCGTCAATACTCATCGACTCGTCAATGCCCTTGTAAAACTTGTGGTCTTTGGGCAGTTCCCAGCGTTTTTCTAGCTCGATTAACGGCAGGCGGTTGGGCGTGTCGCCGTAAACTTTGTTGGTTGAGGTAAAAATGAAGATTGCTTTCGGGCAGTGCTGACGCATATTTTCCAACATCACCAGCGTACCGTTGGCGTTGACTGTGAAATCCGTGAAAGGCTCTTTGGCGGCCCAATCGTGCGACGGCTGGGCGGCGGTGTGGATGATGATGTCGAATTTGTGTTTTTTGAAGATTTTTTCAATCGCTTCGTTGTCGCGGATGTCGGCTTTGTAATGGGTGTACTTGCCCTTTAGTTGGTTCTCGATCTTTTGACGGTTCCAGTCGGTGCTGGCCTCTTTGCCAAAGAAGTAGCTGCGCATGTCATTATCGACACCAATGATGTTAAAACCTTTTTCCGCAAAAAATTTGGCGGCTTCCGAGCCAATCAAACCTCCCGATCCCGTAACGAGCGCTGTTTTCATGTAACCCCTGAATTATATCTTGGTAACAGTATAGGGAAGGTGGCTGGTCCGGTCAATCTGGGCCGTCCCTCCGAAGCTTCATTAAAAGGTAATTAAATATGCTTGCCGAATGATAAATTCAACCATAGGATGTATGAGCCTTCGCTTTGACGAGGGTGCCGATGGAGGGGTGGGCGAGTGGTTTAAGCCACCGATCTTAGGAGTCGGCGAATGTTGTCAAACGTTCCGCGGGTTCAAATCCCGTCCCCTCCGCCATGACAACAGCCAATAAATAAACCCCTTCCGGAAGGTTGGGGCTTATTTATTGTTGTCAAACTTCGAATTTCTTCGATGTTTTAATTATAAATTGAGACTTAATTTTAGTCAATAAAGCACTCCAAGATGTTAAAATAATCCCTAATGAAGATAGCAGTTGTTGGGACCGGCTATGTTGGCTTGGTGACAGGTACTTGTTTTGCCGAAACCGGCAATACGGTGGTGTGCGTGGATATCGACAAAGCCAAAATTGATCGTATGCGGAGTGGGGAAGTGCCGATTTACGAACCGGGCCTAGAGGAGCTGTTCCATCGCAACATCGATGAAGAGCGGCTGTCGTTTACGACTGACTTGGCCACGGCCGTAGCTGATGCTGAAATAATCTTCCTAGCGTTACCCACACCGCCTAATGAAGATGGCTCGGCCGACTTATCCTACATCTTGGGCGTCGCCAATGACCTGGGCAAGCTGCTGAAAAATTACTCCGTAATCATCGACAAAAGCACCGTGCCGGTCGGCACGGCCGAAAGAGTCAGGACGGCTATTGCCAAAACCGCCCAAACGGAGTTTGATGTAGCCTCCAACCCGGAATTTCTGCGCGAAGGCTTCGCCGTGGAGGATTTTATGAAACCGGACCGGATAGTGATTGGTACCACTTCTGAACGGGCGCGCAAAAAGCTCAACGAACTGTACGCACCGTTTGTCCGGCAAGGCAATCCCGTCTTTTTCATGGACGAACGCTCCGCCGAAATGACCAAATACGCCGCTAACGCCTTTTTAGCCACTAAAATCAGTTTCATGAACGAAGTCGCTAACCTCTGCGACCTGACCGGCGCCGACGTGGACGCCGTGCGGCTTGGCATTGGCGCCGATGAGCGCATTGGCAAACGCTTTTTGTTCCCCGGTATTGGCTACGGCGGCAGCTGTTTTCCCAAAGACGTCCGCGCTTTGCAGAAAACCGCTGCCGATCACAAGTATGAATTTAAGATCTTGCAATCTGTAACAGAGGTTAATGAACGGCAGAAACACTTATTGTTTGAGCGCGTTAAAAAATACTACAAAGGCCAGCTCAAAGGTAAGAGATTTGCTTTGTGGGGTCTGGCTTTCAAGCCTGACACCGATGACATCCGCGAAGCACCAGCCCTGTACTTGATTGACGATCTCCTAGCCGCTGGCGCTACCGTCACCGCCTTTGACCCGCAGGCTCTAGACAACGTCCGGAAAACGCACGGCCAAAAAGCCGGACTGGCGCTGGTAGACCACGAATACGAAGCTCTCAACGATGCTGATGCCTTGCTAATAGCCACCGAATGGCCTGCTTTTCGGGTACCGGACTTCGCGCGTCTCAAAAAAGAGCTCAAAAAACCGGTCATTTTTGACGGCCGCAATTTATACGATCCGAAAGACATCCAAAAACACGGTTTCCACTACGAAAGTATGGGTCGGCCCGCCCTCAAAGGGAGCAAAAATGACTAAACGGATCATGGTCACCGGCGGTGCTGGCTTTATAGGATCGCATTTGTGCCAGCGCTTGCTAAACGAAGGCCACGAAGTGCTGTGCGTCGATAATTTCTTCACCGGCCGCCGCCAAAACATCCACGGCCTGCTGGACCACAAGAACTTCGAGCTAATGCGCCACGACATAACCATGCCACTGTACGTTGAGGTCGACCAGATTTATAACCTGGCCTGCCCGGCCTCGCCCGTACATTACCAATTTGATCCGGTCCAGACCACCAAGACCAGCGTTCATGGCGCCATAAACGTGCTGGGACTGGCCAAGCGCCTGAAAGCCCGCGTACTACAGGCCTCCACCAGCGAAGTCTACGGCGACCCGGACGTCCACCCGCAGCCGGAAAGTTATTGGGGACGGGTCAACCCGGTTGGTCCACGCTCCTGCTACGACGAGGGTAAGCGCTGCGCTGAAACACTGTTCTTTGACTATCACCGGCAAGACCAGACCGACATCCGGGTTATCCGCATCTTTAATACTTACGGCCCCAATATGCATCCCCAGGATGGCCGGGTAGTCTCCAACTTTATCGTCCAGGCTTTGCAGAACAAGGACATCACAATTTACGGTGATGGCTCGCAAACACGCAGTTTCCAATATATAGATGACCTGGTGGAGGGCATGGTCCGTATGATGAACCAAGATGGTTTTGTGGGGCCGGTTAATATCGGCAATCCGGACGAGTTTACTATCAAGCAGTTAGCCGAAAAAGTGCTGGGAATGATTCCGGACAGCAAAAGCAAAATCGTTTATAAAAAACTACCGCAAGATGACCCGCGGCAACGCCGGCCGGATATCAAACTAGCTAAGCAAAAACTGGACTGGCAGCCGGAAATCAAACTCGACAAAGGGCTGGTAAAGACTATCGCTTACTTTGCCGAATCTTTGGACTGACCGTTCCCGTTTACGAAAATAAACTTCTTGTAAACCGGATAAGTCCAGATCATCTGGATCCCCACAGCTAAAGCCTTGGCAATAATGTAGTTGATGTGTGCCCCGCCGATGCTCACGAAAGTAACGGTAAAGAGGTAATTAAAAATTAACAAAATCAGATAAGTTGTAATGTGGCGCGCCAGGCTGTCCTTTTCGCGGGCATCAAAGGTCCAGTAGCGGTTTAAAATGAAGTTATAAATAATCGACACCCAGTAAGCCACCGAAGTAGAGGCACCGAGATTTAGTTTGAAGTGGCCGTGCAAAGTTACTAGCAGACCGAAGTCGATGACGAACGTCGTGCCGCCAATCAGCAAGTAGCGCACGAAATGATGGCGGTATAAATAGAGCGTGAACTTCTTAACGTCAGTCATGGTTTATCCGGCGACCGACAACAAGTAGTGGCCGTAGCCGGATTTTTTGAGTGGCTCGGCGATTTTGCGCAACTGGCCGGCGTCGATATATCCCTGGCGGTAAGCAATTTCTTCGATGCAACCGATTTTGATGCCGGTGCGTTTTTCGATAACGCGGATGTATTCGCCGGCGTCGTTCATTGAACCGAACGTGCCGGTATCGAGCCACGCCGTGCCGCGGTCGAACAAGCTCACTTTCAGCTTGCCTTGCTTTAAATAGGCGTCCAGCACTGAGGTAATTTCGACCTCGCCGCGGGCGCTGGGCTGCACATTTTTGGCAATCTCAACTACATCGTTGTCGCAAAAATACAGACCCGTATTAGCATAATTTGATTTTGGATTTTCCGGTTTTTCTTCGATAGACAATACATTCATGTCGTCATCGAATCCGTAAACGCCGTAACGCTGGGGGTCGGTCACCTCAGCCGCGAAACCAACCGCTCCGTCAACATTTGTTAGCGCTTGAAGATTCTGCTCTAACCCCGCGCCGTGGAAAATATTGTCACCCAGGATCATAGCGACTTTATCGTCGCCAATGAAATCGGCGCCGACAATATAAGCATCGGCCAGACCGCGCGGCTCTTCCTGGACTTTATATGAAAAATTGCAGCCCAGCCGGGAGCCATCTCCAAGCAGCTGTTCGAAACGCGGCAAGTCATGAGGCGTGGAAATGACCAAGATGTCGCGGATGCCGGCGCTCATGAGCGTCCCCAGCGGATAGTAAATCATTGGCTTGTCATAAATCGGTATAAGCTGCTTGCTGACAGCCATAGTGATGGGGTAGAGACGGGTACCGGATCCGCCGGCTAAAATAATGCCTTTCATGTTGCGAGCTCCTTTTCAACGTATTGTTTTAGATCTTCGTGCCAATCAACTGGTTTGAAACCGGTCGCTTCTATCTTATCAAGCGCCAGGGTGCTTTGCAGCGGCCGCTTGGCAGCCTCTGGTTTGTCGGCGAAATACCCCGCGGTGGTGGTGTCGCTGACGGTCAGGCCGGTGGAGCCGGCGTCCGTGAATATGGCGCGGGTTATCTCAGCCCAGCTGGCCGGCGTACCCTCATTTGTCAGATTATATGTGCCATATTCCGCATGAGTAGAGAGCAAGTGGTCAATCCCTCGCACTAATTCTGTAGTGAAGGTCAGGCGGCCAACTTGATCGGCTACTACCGTAGGGTTGATACCTTTTTTACCTAGGCCGAGCATGGTGCGCACGAAGTTATTGCCCTCGCCGATTAGCCAGGATACGCGGATGATGTAGTGTTTCGGCGCTTTGGCGGCTTGTTCGTCACCGGCGGCTTTGCTCTTGCCGTATTCGGATAATGGGCTGGCCGGCTCGTCTTCGGTGTGCGGTGATTCAGTGCCGTCAAAAACGTACTCGGTCGAGATGTGTACTAACGTTAGGTCATGTTCGGACGCTGCTTTAGCCAGGTTCGCGACGCCGTCGGCATTAACTGCCCAGGCGGCCTTTTTGCCCCCATCCGTTTCAGCGCCATCGACGTTGGTATAGGCGGCAGCATTTAATATAACGCTGATGTTGCTCCAGTCATAATTCTTAATTGATTCGGCGTCGGTTATGTCTAGTTCGCTCACATCCGCCGTCTTGGCATTAGGGTATTTCGCTTGCAGGGCTTGGCCCAGCTGGCCGTTAGCGCCGACGATGAAAAAAGTCGAATCATCCATACTTGTCTAAAACTCCATCGGGGTCACGTCTTTGAGTGCGGGATTGTTCTGGTCTTTTTCAGACACCACGGCCTGGTCCTGGCCGATCGGCCAATCAATCTTCAGTTCCGGGTCGAATAGGTTGACAGCGGCGTACTGGGCGTCCGGCGACCAGTGCTTATTCACCAGGTAGGTGTAGGTAATGTTGTCTTCCAGCGTTTGATAGCCGTTAGCCACGCCGCGCGGTACGAACACGGCTTTCTCTGGCGTCAGCTCCATGGTTAGCACCTTGCCGAAACTCTCTCCGCGGCGCAGATCCACCCAGGCACAAAAAACTTTGCCGTTGGCCAGCGAGATGAACTTTTCCCACGGCTCAGCGTGCAGGCCGCGGGTGGCGCCGCGCCGGGCGTTGAACGACATATTATTTTGGACGACCTCGAAACGCGGCAGCCCCAGCGCCTCCAGCTTGGCGCGCTGATAATTCTCTTTGAACCAACCGCGCTCGTCGCCGTGCACCACCAAATCGATCTCAAAAAAACCCGGGATACTGGTTTCGCGCACGGCCAAATCCTGCGGCATAATCAGGCTACATCTTCTTTCATAAATTCCGGCACGTAAAAATCTTTCATGTACGGCTGCCACCAATCGGCATTGTCTTGGTACCACTTGATGGTCTGGCGCAAGCCTTCCTCGAAAGTCACGCTGGGTTTGTAGCCCAGCTCCCTGGTCAATTTCGAGTGGTCAATGGCGTACCGGCGGTCGTGGCCTGGCCGGTCGGTTACGAATTTTTTCAGGGATTGCGGTTTATCTAGGATCGACAAAACGGTATCAGCAATTTCTATACCGTCCTGTTCCTGCCCGCCGCCAACACAATACGTTTCTCCGGCCTTGCCCTTGTGCAGGATAAGGTCAATCGCCCGGCAGTGGTCTAGCACATATAAATAGTCACGCACACTTTTGCCATCGCCGTAAATAGTAACTGGCTTGTCGTGCATTGCCATAAGCGCGAAGACCGGCACGATATTTTCCGGCACCTGGTAGGGTCCGTAATTGTTAGAACAGTTGCTGATGGTAATGTCCAGCCCGTAAGTGTGAAAATAGGACCGCGCTAAGTGGTCGCTGCCAGCCTTCGTGGCCGAATAGGGGCTGCGCGGATCGTAGGGCGTTGATTCGTTGAACTTTTCGGTGGAGCCGAGTTCCAGGCTGCCAAAAACCTCATCCGTAGAAACGTGATGGAACCGTTTGACTCCGTGGTCGCGGCTCAGCCTGAGCAATATGTTGGTGGCCAGGACGTTGCTGTTGACGAAGTTATCAGGGTCTTCAATAGAGCGGTCCACGTTGGTTTCCGCCGCGAAGTGGGCTACGTAATTAAAACCTTTCTCAAACAAAGGAACGAGCCTGAATTCTTCAACTAAATCGAATTTATGAAATTCAACCTCGTCTTTAATAGATGCCAGATTCTCCAAATTGCCTTGCTGGTTGAGCTTATCTACGACTACTATTTGGTAATCCGGATAGTGTTGCCGTAAATAATGAACGAAGTTCGAGCCGATAAAGCCGGCACCGCCGGTAACGAGAATTCTGGTCATATGCCGGTTTATTATACCTGTTTATGGCCCGCTTGAAAAACCATTCCGCGCAACATAGTTTGTTATAATTCGGCAGATGCATAATCCAGAATGGGGCGCGCCCATCGTGTCCTTTGACGAATTCGACGCCCTCCGGCCAAAGCTGGGCAAAATTGTCGCCACCAGCGGCGGTTTCGACCCGATCCATCCGGGGCATATCAGCTGTATCATCCAGAGCAAGCAATACGGCGATACGCTGGTAGTGATTGTTAACGGCGACACTTTTCTGACTGCCAAAAAGGGACGGGCATTCCAAAACCTGGAAACACGCAGCCTGATCGTCAGCGGTATTATCGGGGTTGACTATGTTGTGCCGTTTGAAATTAAAGATGACCAGACGGTATCCAAAGCCCTGGAGGCTATCCGGCCGGATGTTTTTACCAAAGGCGGTGACCGCGCCGACAAAGCCAGCCTGCCAGAGTGGGAAACCTGCCGCCGTCATAATATCGAAATAGTTTTTGGCGTCGGCGAAGAGAAGCAGTGGTCTAGCAGCTGGTTTTTGAACAGGTGGAACAGCCAGCAGTAAAAAAGTATAATCGTAGCATATGAAAAAACTCATCGCTTTTGATCTTGACGGCACGCTAGCTCCCAGCAAATCGACTTTGCCAGAACGCATGGCCGGCTTGCTCAACCAACTGCTGGAACGTTTTGAGGTCTGTATTATTTCCGGCGGAAAATACGAACTTTTCCAAAGGCAAGTGCTAACTCAAATAACCGACAAACCTGAGCTACTGGCAAAATTACACCTAATGCCTACCAGCGGTACCCGATATTACCTTTTTGATAATGTCGCTGGCGATTGGAAAGAAGAATATGCCGAAAACCTGACTCCCGAGCAGAAAAAGAAAATTATTCAAGCACTTGAAGAGGGTCTAGTGGAGTCAGGGCATAAAGCCGAGAAAACGTACGGCAAAGTCATAGAAGACCGTGACAGCCAGATTACGTTGTCTATTCTTGGCCAAGAAATTGTCGCGGAACTTGGCGAAGAAGGCGTTCGCATTAAAGATGAATGGGATCCAGATAGCAGCAAAAAGCATCACATACGAAAAATTGTAGCTCCTAAAATACCTGAATTTGAAGTCCGGGCCGCTGGCGCGACCTCCATTGACGTTACCAAACCGGGCATAGACAAAGCTTACGGCATGGAAAAATTGTTGGTTATGCATAGCTGGCAAAATGAAGACGTACTTTTCCTGGGCGACAAGATTGTCGAGGGCGGAAACGATTACGCTGTTTATAAAATGGGCATCGATTGTATATCCGTCAGGAACTGGGAAGACACCGCTTACGCTATAGAGGGTATAGTTAAGGCTACCTAGTTTTCAAGCACTCAGCAATTGCCGCCTGCAGGTTTTTGCGGAAATTCGGAACGGAAAATTGGGCGGCGTGCTCGGCGATTGCTTCATGGTCGAACTTCTTGTTCAAGCCTGTTTCCAAGACGTTGCGCAAACTACCGACAGTCTGCTGCTCGAAGAACAGGCCGGTTTTGTTCGGCACCACGTAATCCAGAGCGCCACCTTTTTTATAGGCGATTACAGGCGTGCCGGCGGCCATCGCCTCGACCGCCACGATGCCGAAATCATCCATGTTGGGCATGATAAAACCGAGCGCCGACTGGAAGTGCCCGACAATATCGTGGTCGTTTAATTCGGTGAAGAAAGTCACGCCGCGGCCGGCCAGTTTCTCCAAGCGGCGGTGATCGGGCCCGTCGCCAACAACAATCAAGGGAACTTTTAGCTGGTTGCAAGCCTCAACCGCCAGGTCGAAACGTTTGTAGGGCGACTGGCGGCCGGCAATCACAAAGCCGTGCCGCAGCGGCGGCTTAGGGCCTAATCTAAAACGCTCTGTTTCTACCGGTGGATGCACCACAAGCGAATCCCGTTTATAAAAACGCTTGATCATGGCCTGGCTGTGGGTCGAGTTGGTCAAAATGTAGTCCGGACGTTTGGCGGCCCGTAAATCCCAGCGCCGCAACGGTCCCACCAGGGTTTTCAAGCCGAGCTTAGCAAGCCAATTAAGGCCTCGCGGGAAACCAGGCTTTTCCAGATACTCATCATGTCGGATCCAATAATAATGCGTCGGCGAATGAACATATGAAATATGCAGAGCGTCCGGCCGGCGCTTGACGTCTTTAGCCTCGGCGCCGCTAGAGGACAAAATTAAATCGTATTCGCTCAGATCCAACCGGCTGAACGTCCAAGCACGCAACAGCGGCAAAAACTTCTTTAAGCTTTTGGGCAGCTTTTGTAACCAGGTAGTGCGCACATCAGCCTCATCAAACCAGTCGATCTTAGAGGGGTCGTATTGCGAAGTGTAAATTGGCGCGCCGGGGTAGAGCCGGTGCATTTCCAGCACTACGCGTTCAGCGCCGCCGATACCGGTCAGCCAATCGCAAACAATAGCCACCTTTAACTGCTTGGCCACTAGATTGCTCCTTGGTGAAACAACACGATCCAAATAGTTTTTACCAATATAACGAGGTCGCTCCACAGGCTCCAATTCTGGACGTAATACAGGTCTAACTTGCGCCGCTCTTCAAAGTTGATATTGCGCCGTCCGGAAACTTGGGCCAGCCCGGTCATGCCGGATTTTACACTCAAAATGGCATGGCGCTTGGCATATAAGTCCAACTCTTGCGGGATCAGCGCCCGCGGGCCGACCAAGCTGAGGTCGCCACGCACGACGTTAATTAGCTGCGGCAGCTCATCCAAGCTGGTGCGGCGTAGAAAACGTCCCAGCGGTGTGATGCGCGGGTCATCTGGCAGAAAATCACCATTGTCGCGATATTGCTTAATGAGTTCGGGCTTGCCCAATTTTGTGAAAGCTTTCTCAGGATCCAAACCGTTAAAAGCAATTTTATTAGACCTGAATTTGAAGACTTTAAACTTGTGGTTAAAACGGGTTAGCCGGGTCTGACGGAAAAAAACCGGCCCCCTGCTAGTTAATTTAATGCTAAGTGCGATCAGCAGCATAAACGGTGAAGCTAGCAGCAACATCAGTCCGCCAAGTCCGATATCCATTAGCCGTTTTACTATCCGGCCCCAGCCGACCAGAGCAGTCTGATGTACCGCGATAACCGGCACCGCCTGGAACAGGTCAACCTCAATATTACCCACGAACAATTCGCTATTGCCGGGCACGAAGCGGTAGGCGACGTGGTTTTCCTGGGCGTAAGTCAGAATCTGGTCGTTATCTTCTCCGGCGGCATACAGCTCGGTCTGGACGATGGTGTGCAGCTGCTCTTTTTTGAGCGCCTTCAGGGCGGCCTCAAAATTTTGAAAAACGGGAAAGCCAGATGCTTTATGCGGATGCTTGGTGCCGCCAATAAGGCCAATAACCCGGTAGCCGGTAGCCGCGGTATTGGCCAGACTACGCACCAGCTCACAGGTTATGGCCGTATCGCCCACAATCAAGACATTATTGATGCCTACTCCGTAGTTAAAGAGCTGCCGCCGTCCGCCGCGGGCCAGCGTCCGCCAAATCAGCGCCAATATAAAAGCCAGGCCAAAACCGTATACCGTAACCAGCCGGGCGGGAAAAATGGCAATGTCAAACATGTAGCTGTAGCTGATAACGAACAAGATGCCGATAAACGTGCCGATCAGCAGCCGGCCGAGTTCACTGAAACGCCGTTCGTAAATCCGGGAATTGTAGAGCCCGAGCAGGGCGAAAATCAATATCCAAAATGGCAGCAAGCTGATCAGGACCAGAATATAGGTATGGGCGTGGACGTTCGTGCTGAGCGGCGTATGGTTTAGTGAAACCCTCAAAATGTAGGCGATGCTAAAAGCGATGGCAATTGCCACGGCATCGCCCACCACCAGAATAAAATTGTACAGCAGGGAAGCGTTATTTTTCATTGCGGGAATCATATACCAGGGCAAAAAGCCGGCCGGTATAGTAAAATTGTAACATCTATGAGAGCTTCCGCGTTTAAGTACCGCATCTTGTCGCTGGTAACGACCCTGGCGATGTTGATGATATTGCTCCTACCGTTCCATGCTTTTTTGACAGTTTGGGGAGCCAGTATGATTAGTCACTATACGGCGCTGCGTCTCTGGAAAGAAGTACTATTGCTGGTCTGTATAGCCGGTGTGCTTTATTTGGCAGTTACCGATGGCAAAATCCGGGCCCACACCTTGACCAGGCGGCTGGTGTGGCTGATTATGCTCTATGTAGCTGTCAATGTCGGCTGGGGATTAGTGGCTTTCCATCAACACACCCTAACCGCCAAGGCCTTAGGTTACGGATTGATAGTCAACCTGCGCTTTTTAGTATTTTTCCTGGTTACGTGGTCATTGGCCTTGCGGACTTCGCGCTTGCGCAAAAGCTGGCAATGGCTGGTGCTGGCACCGGTGGCCGTAGTGGTGGTTTTCGGCTTGCTGCAAGCATTAGTTCTGCCGCATGATTTCCTGACGCATTTCGGCTACGGACCGAACACTATAGAACCGGTCGAGACAATTAACCACAACGCCCAATATTTACGCATTGCTTCGACTCTACGAGGCGCTAATCCACTCGGCGCTTACCTGCTAATACCAATCAGCCTGTTGGCCGGATTGCTGATTACCGGCCGCCGTACCTGGCCGTACATCAGCTTGTTCGTGGGCAGCCTGCTGACACTTTTTTTCAGTTTTTCACGCAGTGCCTGGATCGGCGCCGCCTTAGCGTTGATAGTCATTGGCATACATTATCTGGACCGTAAGTACCTCAAGCAGGCTTTAGCGGCGATTGTCTGTGTCCTTGTACTGGCTGTTGCGGTCTTTACGGCTTTTGAGTGGCACCATAATACCCGTTTCCAAAACATTTTCTTGCACACTCAGACCCATTCGGCCGTCAAAGCCACCTCTGACCAGGGCCATATTGCCGGTCTGCGCGCCGGCCTGCATGACCTGGTCCACCAGCCATTCGGCCGGGGTCCTGGTTCAGCCGGCCCCGCTAGCGTGTATAATACCGGCGCGCCGCGTATCGCTGAAAATTATTTCTTGCAAATCGGCCAGGAAACCGGTTGGATCGGACTCATACTGTTTATATTGATCAATATTGGCGTCGGCTATATTTTGTGGTTGAAACGGGAGGATCCTTTAGCCCTGACGCTTTTTGCCAGCCTGATCGGCCTGACCTTTATTAACCTGTTCTCGCACGGCTGGACAGATGACACGACGGCTTATATCTGGTGGGGTCTGGCCGGCATCGCTATGGTAATGCCCAGGAAAAATGAACGCTGACAATATCCGGCGATTCGCCAAATACATGTCTGGCGGGACAGTTTATTTCTGGGTCGGCTACGCCGTGTTCGCCGTTTGCTACTCGGTTCTCAAATGGGATTGGCTGCCGTCCAAAATCGCCGCCGACGCTATCGGCTGGACCCTTAATTATCTGGTCCAGCGTTTTTGGGCTTTTTCCGACCGTGCCCATCTCAGCGAAATGCAGCATGCCGGCCGCTACGTCTTCATAGAAAGTATTGGTTTCGTGTTGGATTACCTGATCATCTGGGGTCTAAAATCCATCGGTATTACGCCTTATATCGGTTTCTTCATTTCGGCCGGTTTCTTCACTATCTGGAGCTGGCTATGGTACAAGTATTGGGTCTTTCCAGAAAAAAAGCCTGGCGTGGCATAATGTGGATATGGTAGAAAAACAGAAATCCGTCCGTCCAACCAAGAAACAAAAAGAGCTGCTGGCTTTCATTGAAAAATTCATCGCTGAGCATGGCTACAGTCCCAGCTACCGCGAAATAATGGACGGGCTAAACTACAATTCCGTGGCTACCGTGGCATTGCATGTCAACAACTTAATAAAACGCGGCCACCTGAATAAGCGCGACCATTCGGCCCGTTCGCTGGAAGTTGTGGACTCATCCCAACCGGACAAAATCACTTCCAACCAAGTGGCTCCGGGCCAGGAAAAGTGGCTCGTAGAGAAAGTGGAGCACGCTTTCCGGCAAGCCGAACAAGCTGGTACTGCCGCCGCTCCGGATAGTTTGGACAACCTCTCCATTCTGGTCGGCGCCCTAAAAGTTTTGGGCCTGGAGGGTGCCGCGCAAAGCTTCACGCCGCGGCTAGCGGCCCTCAAACAACGCAGTAATTAATACTATATCTAGCGTACCGGCTTCGTGCTAACCTACTAAATAGGCAATTAACAAACAAAAGCTGGAAGCAGGCGAAATTCCTGCACTGTGCCGCAACGGTTAAAGTCCGATACAGCATGAAAAGTCTCTCGAGCAAGAGCACGCCCATTTTGGGCTTTGTCGCCCTCGCTCGCTGGAGCAGAGGGTATTTTTATGGCCGGATCAGCCGAACTCCTAAAACAACCAACAGACCCCTTTGATTGGGATCTTGCCGAGACACAATTTGCCCAAGACCAGCCGCAACGTCCAGCTGAATCTGAAATATACGGCCGATCTTTAGGCACAATTCTCAGGCTAGGCGCATTTGCGGTTGACAAGTCTCACGAGCAAATTATCAACAGTCCTGAGGCAGAGCAAGCAAAGGCTGAATTTTTTACATCTGTAGAAGAGGGTTTTGGCACCGACATGGAGCTGGGCGGCGGACTGGAGGTTCGTGATATCGATGAGCGGCCGGTGTCTGATGACGGACGAGTATTAGCCAAAGACCTCAAAACTCCCATTTCAGATATGACCAAAGCGGGTTTAGCGTGTGCTATTGAGACGGCAAAGAAAGATGAACGTTTTGAGTCGCAATTAGTTCGTTCGGAATGGGACAACGAAAATGCGTTGATTACGGACGACATGGCTCAGGGAAAAACTAACTATAACACTCGTATCGTCCCAACCCTTTACCCAAAGGAAGCTGCCGCAAAAAGCGGCCATAAATATTGGCGTGATGTTGGATACGTGCCGCACTTGGAACGTGGGTTTATACAGCTATATTACGCGGGTGAAGACGGGTTTATTTCCGGATCGCTATCCTTTGACGGCAGTGATATAAATCGGCTCAGAGAGGTATTTGCCGAACACGGTGTTCATATACCGGAAGATGAAGTAACAGATAATTGCCTACAATACGCTATTACCGGCACTATGTCAGAAGAACAGGCAAAAGAACTTGCCCTGGACCTTGCCGATCAATTGGGCGATCCGAAATATAAAAAGACGGCTAACACAGTTGAGATAACGAGTGAGCACCGCGCCATTATGGACATGGTATTTAATGAATCGTATGTTCATGCTTGTGAATCGCTCTCCGCAGGCTACCAAACGGCTGGCGCGAGACAGCTTATTTCTCGGCTCGCCGATAAGGCCCAGAACTTTAATAGGGATTACGAGGACGCTCTTTATAAGATGCGATCTGATGAGGATCACTTTGGCGACGAAGAGGCGATAGTGCTACACGAGCTACTTGTCTACTCTACGATTGAAATGATGCGCGCTTTTCATCTTCAGGCGACGGAGCCAGGCGCTAAAAACAGCAGTTTCTTTAATATCGGGCATCTTGACGTTGCACATTTACAGTCTCTTGATGCGGCCTCATTCCAGAGCATGTTAGGTGGCTTTGGGGCTGATGGAGCCCGAAACAATCGTACTTATTCCGCTTGCGGATTGGCGATTTCACTTGGCGGAACAAGTAATCCCAGCGAGAGCCCACAACATGCTTTTGGTGGGAAAACCTGTCCAGAAGTTAAGAACGGACAGATAACCAGGTGTCCGCACTGTAAAAAAACTGTCAAAGCCATTGTTCCTAACAAAGAAAAAATCTACTGTAGCAATTCAAAATGTAAGCTTGCTGCCCCTAACTTAACCCATAAGTCTGAGAAACAAGTAGCGGCTGATTAGCGCTACGATTTCTTTTGCTGAATAGCCTGCTTAATCTGGGTCTCGAATGAGCCGGCGTCGGCGTTGACTTGGATTTGCTTGCCGTTCAAAAAGAAAGTCGGCGTGCCTTGGACTTTCAACTTGTTGCCGGCGTCAGTGTCGGCGTTTATCGCGTTATTAACAGCGTTTGATGAATAGTCTTTATTAAATTGCGCTACGTTTAAGCCGAGCTGTTTGGCGTATTGCTGGAAGAACTGGGTTGGATTGCTGGACTCTGACCACTGGCTTTGATTTTCGTAGAGCAAGTCGTGCATTTGCCAGAATTTACCTTGCGCCGCGGCAGCCTCGGCGGCCCGGGCCCCGGCGAAAGCGTTCTGGTGGATACTAACCAGCGGAAAGTTGCGGAACTGGAATTTAATCTGGTCATTGAACTCAGCCGCTACCTGCTTGACGATAGGATAATACTGCTCACAATACGGGCATTGGTAATCACCATATTCCACCAGCGTGACGCCGGATTGTCCTTTGCCCTCGACGTGGCTGGTTGGCGTACCCTTGCTGGACGAAGATTTATTTGCGGAGTTGGACTTATCGTGGCCGCTAAAAGCGAAGATCCCTATGAAAACTAGAACTACTATCGCTATGATCGCCAAGAAACCTTTTGACACTATGAAAACTCCCGATTACTCGTATAAGTATACAACAGAACTTCCCAAACAGGACTGATAATTATAAGCTGTAAAGCATGAACGATTACATTTTAGCGCTGATTTTTTTGCTGCTGGCACTGGGCGGCGTGGTAATACGCAAAACTTACTATTACATTCCACTTCATGAGCTCAAACGGCGCGCCGAACATGGCGAACCACTGGCCCGGCGGCTTTACCCGGCAGCAGCTTATGGCGGCTGCCTGCGGGTTTTGCTGTGGCTGTATATCGGCCTGACGAGTGCCGCCAGCATTATCCTGCTGGCCCGTCTGCTGCCGGTTTGGGCCAGCCTGTTAATAGTCGGCCCGCTACTGTGGATCACTTTTTCGTGGCTGCCGGCCAGCCGGGTAACTAAAGCCGGTGCCCGGCTGACATTGATAGTCACGCCGCTAATCGTCTGGCTGCTGAACTATCTTGGCCCGCTCCTCGGCCGTGGCTCCAATGCTGTTTACAAGCACTCCGCGATGCTGCCGCACACTGGCTTATTTGAACGCGGCGACCTGGTGGAACTCATAGAGCAGCAACAAAGGCAAACGGATTCCCGGCTCGACGAGCACGAGCTGGATATCGCCCGACGGGCGCTTAATTTTAACGAATATAAGGTGCACGACGTGCTGGTGCCACGCAAAGCCGTTAAAACGGTGTTAGCACAGGATACCGCCGGTCCGGTATTAATAGACGAACTGCACAAAAACGCCCAGGGTTACGCCCTGGTCCGTGAAACGTCTAAGGGCAGTCTTGTGGGTATCCTGGCTTTCAAAGACCTGGGCCTGCAAAGCAGCGGACAGGTGAAAGACATCATGGATAAAAGTGTTTTTTACCTTCATGAAAATGACACGCTGGGCCAGGCGTTGCACGCTTTCTTTACCAACCGTCAGCCGCTATTCGTGGTGGTAAACAGTTTTGAGGAATACGTGGGTATTATCACGGTCGAGGGAATTTTGCGGCAGTTGCTGGGGGATATCCCGTCAGATGGATTTGACCAGCACCACGACGCCGCCACCGTAGCTGGCCGGCATCCTAAGCCGCAAAAGCCATCTAAGTCGCAAAAATCAGGGAAACCAAAGAAAAAGAAATCGAAAAAAGAGGCGGGCGGTTCCTCTGTCAAAACAGATGAAAAAGTGGTAGAATAACAGGCATTCATGAGAATTTTAACAGATGACGTAAAAAACCATGCCGGCGAGACGGTCCGCGTGGAAGGGTGGCTCCATAAAAAACGCCTACTCGGCGGCCTGACGTTTATAAATGTCCGCGACCGCCGCGGTCTGACGCAAGTTGTTCTGCAAGACAAAGACGAGGTCGAGAAGCTGCGCGGTATGCAGGTTGGCACTGTGCTGGTCGTGGAAGGCAAGGCCGTGGAAGAGCCGCGGGCACCCGGTGGCGCTGAACTGCACGACGCCAAACTGACTGTCCTGGTGCCAGTGACCGATGAACCGCCAATCGAGATCGATAAACCTCTCAGTCACAAGCCCGACAACCTGGACACCCTGTTTGATTACCGGGTCCTAGGCCTGCGCAACCTACAGGAACAGAAAGTTTTCAAAATCCGTGCCGCTATCCTGCGCGAAATCCGCGATTTCCTAATCCAGAACGATTTCACCGAAATCCAGACGCCCAAGCTGGTGGCCGGCGCCGCCGAGGGCGGAGCCGAGGTCTTCAAACTGGATTATTTCGGCAAAGAAGGCTCGCTGGCCCAGAGCCCGCAGCTATATAAACAAATCATGGTCGGCGCGTTCGAGCGGGTTTTTGAAATCGGCCCGGCTTTCCGCGCCGAGCTGAGTGCCACCACCCGCCACGTCTCGGAAGTCACGATGCTGGACATCGAGATGGGTTTCATCGAGGATCACCAGCAGGTGCTCGACACCGTCCAGAATTTGACCTATGATGTGCTGACAAAAATCTACACCGATTTTGCCGCCGAACTCAAAAGCTTGAACGCGCCGGAGCTGAAGCTCAAAGAAAAATTCCCATCCTACACCGTCCAACAGATCCACGAACTCTATACCAAAGCCAACAAGGCCGATACGACTGCCGAAAAAGACCTCACTCCCGACGAAGAAAAATGGATCTGCGATTATGCCAAGAAAAACGACGGCTGCGAAGCGGTCTTTGTGACCGGTTTCCCCAAAGAAGTCCACAAATTCTACCAAAAATTAAATGATGACGGTACGGTAGCCACGGCCGACTTGCTGTTCCGCGGCATAGAGCTGGCCACTTGCCCAATGCGCGAACACCGCTACGAAAAATTGGTCCAACAAATGAAAGACAAGGGAATTGATCCGGAGCACCCCGGCTTCAAATATTACCTGCAAGCCTTCAAGTACGGCTTGCCGCCGCACGGCGGTTGCGGCTACGGCATTGATCGCCTGGTAGAGAAGACCATCGGCTTGAGCAACGTCAAAGAAGCTATCCTCTTCCCGCGTGACATCAACCGTCTGACCCCATAAAAACAACGCCACCTAAACCCAGGTGGCGCTGCTTTGAGCGGTCGGTTTTAGCCCCAGCCGAACGCTTTGGCGAGCAGCCAAACGCTGAAGGCGATCGCGACAAAGAAAAGTCCCAGTCCGACCGGTGATCCCCAGCTG
Organism: Saccharimonadales bacterium (SeqCode); assembly: GCA_035692985.1. Classification (GTDB taxonomy): domain Bacteria; phylum Patescibacteriota; class Saccharimonadia; order Saccharimonadales; family UBA4665; genus JARIHC01. The sequence continues at coordinate 99,139 of DASSHG010000009.1, read as the reverse complement.
AACCATGAGCCCCAGCTGCGCCAGTGCTTCATGTATTCGTCGTTCTTGTCTTTAGACATGAGTGAAATCTCCGTTTAGGTTGATGAAAACCCGTTTGTGGTGGCTGGTTGTCATTGCCATGTCGTTCGCTTAAACGGACAAGCGCATGGGCCTGGTGTGACTGCCACGTTGGTGTTATTTAATCATATTTGATCTAGATCAACAAAAATATTGACACACATCGTTGTAAGGGTTACGCTTAGTTTAGCTTTTAACCTAAACACTTGAGCGAGGAAAGTATGATAGTCCACATCGGTCCAAAGAAGCGTTTGAATGCTGTCGCTCTAAGTTTGTTGCGCCGCCTCAACTGAATCTGCTTTACTAAAGCATTTGGAGAAGGATGCCAAAGAAAAAAACTGCGCCGGAAGTCTCTGGCAAACTGCTAGACAAAGTCGATCAAAAGATTGAGGCTAATGTCTCTACTGAGGCAGATCAAACACCTCAAACGCCGCCACACCCGAAAGAAACTATCCCAAGCAGGGAAACGACAGTCGGGCAGAGTGATATTCTGCAGGACAAAAAAACCGACCAGGCTGTCGATGACATAGCTGCCAAAGAGGCTGACACTATGCTGGCTCTGCAAGACGCGCTAGGCCGCAAAGCCAGTCATATAGCCGGTGACCTGGCCCAGCGGGACCGCCATGCGGCCCGCCGCAGAAAGTGGGCCTGGTTCATTTTCTTCGTGGCATTCGTGATACTCGTATTGCTGGCATTGCCGCTTACAACTTATACTTGCCGCTGGCCGGCGGCCATTCGTTTGAGCGTAACTACCGACATCTTGCCGTCGGTTTGCAAATAGCCGCGCCACACCCGGTTGACCAGCCTGTAGGGATTATCCAGCTTGAGTGTTTCTACGCCGCCTATATTGCCGGCGGCGCGCAGCTGCTGGACTATTAACTCACGCTCGCTGTCGGTGTTAGGATCAATCATATGCGTAACCTGCAAGTTGTGCCGGATCACATTCAGGCCGGTATCCAGAGAAGCGGCGCCCACCCATAATAAATTGTCACCAAACACATGTTGCCGCCGGTGCTGCCAGGCGATGCCGTGTACATTCAGCCGTTTTTTCTTTTCGTACGTTGTTGCCCAAAAGCGGACATGGTGCCGCTGGCCCGGACTGTTCTCTATCGGAATCTCAAAGGCGATATCCTGTTTGCGGCCAAACAGATACATTGTGCTGACTGGCGCGTGCCGGTAAACCTGCCCCAGGGCCGAGGCCGCCACCAAGCGGAAAACGTTTTTCAGGCTGTGCCGGTCGGCCACATACCAGCCGGCAGCCTCCATCGCGGTGATTAACTCGCGGCGGGTGCCAATAATCCCAATATTTAGCGGGTCGGAAGCGAAGCCGTCGGGTGTCACGCAATACAGCGGCAGGTGATTGGCGGGAATGATGATCCGGAACAGGCGGATAATCGCCGGTATGAATACATACGCCGCCAGAATGTAAGTAATAAAAATTGCCACGCTGAGCGGCAGGCGCCGGTCAAAATACGGCAGAACCTTGCGGACAGAAAAATAAACTATGACCAAGCCGGGCAATAAGACCGCGAACCGCCTGGCCTGTCGGGTGGCATACTGAATCATTGGCTACTTCATAATACAATAGAACCTATGAACTTGACCGATAAAGGCGCTGTTGGCGTAATCCCGACCGACACGGTCTACGGCTTGGCGGCCCGAGCTGCCGACCCGGCTGCCGTGGAGCGCCTGTACGCGTTGAAACGGCGTGATGCCAAACCGGGCACCCTGATTGCCGCGGACTTGGACCAGTTGGAAAAACTTGGCCTTAAGCACCGTTATTTAAAAGCCGTCGAGCAATTTTGGCCGGGTGCCATCAGCGTTATTATCCCTTGTGCCGATCCGGCTTTGCGCTATCTGCACCGCGGCAAAATGAGCTTGGCGGTACGGATTCCCGCTGATACAGAATTGCAAAAATTATTACGAGTAACTGGCCCGTTGCTGACTTCCAGTGCTAACCATCCTGGCGAGCCGCCTGCCGAAACCATCGTCCAGGCACGAAAATACTTCGGCAATGAGGTGAATTTTTACGTGGACGGTGGCGACCTGTCAGCCTGTCAGCCCTCAACCATCATCCGGATCGTAGACGATGCTATTGAGATAATCCGCCAAGGAGCTGTTAAAATAGACGAAACGGGAAGGAAGTTACCATGAAGTTCGACGAGTATCAGAAGAGGGCGCTGTCGACCGTTTTAACGACTGACGATCGCTTCAAGGACCTGCTGCATTGGGTGCTTGGCATCAACGGCGAGTCCGGCGAAATCGCCGAAAAAGTTAAAAAAATCATCCGCGACAAAGGCGGCAAAGTGAGCGACGATGACAAAAAAGAATTGGCCAAAGAAATCGGCGACGTACTGTGGTACCTGGCTGTCTTGGCTGAAGACCTGGGCGTATCACTAGACGAGATTGCCCAGCAAAACCTAGACAAACTGCAAAGCCGCAAACAACGCGGCGTTCTAGGCGGCTCTGGGGACAACCGATGAAGTACCCTGAAACAGCTACACCATACACTGCCACCTATCTGATATTTCGTAAAGCCGAGAAAATTGCGCTTTTATTGCGAAAAAATACTCCATGGATGAATAATTATTGGGGGCTGCCATCCGGAAAAGTCGATCGAAAAGGTGGGGATGGCAGCGAAAGCTTTAAGGCGGCCGGTTGCCACGAAGGGCTGGAAGAAGTCGGGGTGAAAATCGAACCGACTGACCTAAAACATGTCCTCACGGTTCACAGAAATGAGCCCGAGGAAGATATGGTTTGGGTAGATGTTTACTTTGAAGTCACGAAATGGAAAGGCGAGCTATATAATGCCGAGCCGGAAATCCATGAGAGGCTAGACTTATTTGATCCGAACAATTTGCCAATAAACATAGTTCCCTCCGTCAAAGCCGGCATAGAAGCAATCGAAAATGGCAAGACATATATTGAGTATGGGTGGGAGGGATCCGGTGCTTAAAAAAATTCTTCACACAGGCTTAGCAGTCCCAAAACTTCCTGAAGCCATTGTTATGTATAAATCACTCGGGTTCACTGTTACCAAACAGTTTCACAAACCAGATTTGAATGCCGATGTAGCAATGGTCACTAAGGAAGAAACGACTTTTGAGCTTTTTGAATTTCATAATTTGGATCATCCACAAGTAAAGTTTATTCGTAATCATATAGCAATCTATTCTGACGATATAGAAAAGGATGTGAACAACCTGCTAGGAGAAGGATATAAGCTGGTAATCCCCATTAACGATGGGATGGTGTTTCGTTTTGCTTTTCTCCAAGACAAAAGCGGCACCAATTACGAAGTTGCCACTGAGAAAAATTAGCCCAGTTTCTTTATAAACTCTTTGATAGCCTTTTGGGTTTTAGTATGCTCAGTATATTCAAAAATCTGGATATTAGGATTGCCCACTATCATTGGCGAGAAACGATTTAGGGAGTTTTTGTAAAAAAGTACTAGTACTGGTTTTCCCAGGTTTTCGGCGAGCGCAATCTCATAGCCTACACCTAGTGACGGTTGTGATGCGTCGGCAATGAACGCGTCTGATTCTCGTAACCAGCGCGTATCTCGTTTGTAAACAAACTCAGGGGTATATTCGGGGTTTGTACCTGTTTCGGCTTCGAGGTTTGGATCAGCGAAGAGCTCACCGTGAACTTCGACGCCACAACTCTTGATTGTCTTGACTAGATCTTTGTAAACGAAAGCATAGTCGCGGCCGCCGGCAATTGAGCAAGCAAAATAGACAGTTTTCATTTGCCAAATTCCTTTCGCAGCCAGTCATCCAAGCTGCCCCCACCACCGCCTGCCATACAGACTACCATGTCTCCGGCGTCCAGGTGCTTTAGGATGGCGTTTTTAAGCTTATCATCACGCTCCATCGGCTCGGCAATAGAAGGGTCGGCCAGATGAGTTATAAGTTCGTCCGGCGGTATGACGGGTTGCGCGGGATCTTCGCGTGCCAGATAACTAGGAATCCAGTACAATTTGCTGGCACCATCGAAACAATCCTGGTAATCGTCCATCATGTAGTGCTGGCGGCGGTTGGTCAGCGGTTCGTAGACGACCACCACTTTTTGGCCGGATTCAGCGGCCATCTCGGTCGCTACACTCATGGCGCCGCGGATTTTTTCCGGCGTGTGCGCATAATCGCTGTACAAGCTAAACGCGATCCGCTCCATGCGCCGGGCCAGGCCGGGAAAATCATTCATCAAGCCAACCAGCTTATCAAGAGGCGTCTTAGTGGCGCGGTGGACAGCCTGTACGGCCAGCCAGGCATCCAGACGGTTATACTTGCCCAGCAGCTTGATGCCGTCAATATTATTATCACCGCTGTCTAGTACGCTGATTGCGCGGCCATCTTCCAGGTCCAGGTAATTGGCATCCTCCTGCCATATAAAGGTATGCGCGCTCTGTTCAATAAACTCACGGAAAGCGTCCTGATAGTCCTCGCGAGTCGGGAAAATTTCATGATGATCCCAGCTAACTCCGGTGACCAGGCTGATGTCCGGCTCGTAAGCCAGAAAGTTACGGTCGAACTCGTCGGCTTCGTAAATAAAGTATTTGCCTGCGCGGTCAAACTCACCCATTTCAGCGAATCCGGTCTTAGCTGGTAATAAATAGCTGACCGGTTCGCCCAGCTGCTTAAATAGCCACACTGTCATGGCCGTGGTGGTGGTTTTGCCGTGAGTGCCGGCGATGGCGATGAGTCTCAGCTGTTGATCCGTCAAAATCGTATTCAGCAGCTCATCGCGCTTGGAAGTTTTAATACCCTGTTCGCGGCAATAAATCAGCTCCGGCGCGTTCGGGTTCTCCAGCGGCAGGGCGGAAGTATAGACGAACCAATCAATCGGCGTCCGCTCATGCGCGGCCGCAATCGCTTGCCTCGACTGGCCAATGTGAATATCACTGATATCATGTTTCCGCAAATATTCGATATACTGCGAATCCTGCTTGTCCGAACCGGACACCTTATAGCCGGCCTGGCGGGCAATTTGCGCCAGCGGTCCAATCCCGGCGCCGCCAATCCCGGAAAAGTAAATATGCATACTTCTAGTATACTCTTAGGAAGATGGACAGACGATATCTCTACCATATCTGGACCAAAGTGCGCTGGATCAAGCCATGGTATTTCCTGACTCTGGCCGTTATTAGTACGCTGATTTGCGTTTTTGCCCTGCGTGCTAACAACCAGCACATGGTCCGGTTACGCGACGCTGTCTATACGGCCGACAAAAATAACGGCGATGTAGCCGGCACCCTGCGAAACTTGCAGTCCTATGTTACATCGCACATGAATACCAATTTGAATGGCGGTCCCAACGCCGTCTATCCGCCCATCCAGCTAAAGTACACTTACCAGCGGCTGGTACAGGCCCAAAATGCCGCTGCCCAAGGCGGCAACCAGCTATATACCGAGGCCCAGCACTATTGCGAGCAACAGGATCCGGTTGATTTCTCCGGCCATAACCGCGTGCCGTGCATTGAACAATACGTGCAGTCGCACGGCGGCGTCCAACAATCCACCATTCCCGACGCGCTCTATAAATTCGATTTCGTCTCAGCCCGGTGGTCGCCTGACCTGGCTGGCTGGAGTCTCTTGGCTGCTGCCTTATGCTGGTTGCTCTTTGTTGTTAGCCAAATCGCCCGTCTATGGTTAAAACACAGCGTCAAATAAAACACCCCTCTTTGGTTAGAGAAGGGTGTTTACTGGCGGCTGGTTAAATTACTGGCCGCTGGCGCTGGAGGAGTTCGAGCTGCTACTGTTGCTTGGGCTATTGCTGTTAGCGTTCTGCGCGGCATTACCCGAGTTGCTGCTGGAGCTGCTGCTCTGGTCGGAACATTTCAGGCCGCTGGGGTTCTGTTTCTGGAAACTGGAAACCGCTTTGGCTACCTGGCCGTTATCCTGCAGGTTTTCCCAGAAAGTCACCTGGTCGCTATTGATGACCATTTGGTCGTATGGTTCGTGAAGTTCACAACCAAGCTTAACAAGCGTCACGTTGCTGCCAGCATTGCTGGAGCTGCTACCGCTACTGGAACTGCCATTGCTATTAGTTTGCTGGAGATAGTAGATATTAGTCAGTACAAAATACTTATTGTTGAGCGACTTAATATTACCAAAGTAAACCTGGCCGGTATTCAAGAAAACCGCCTGCAACTTTGAAGTATCCACGTACTTGTCCTCGGTTTTATTACCGCTGAATCCAATCACTGCTACCAATGCGACAAGCAGTATCACGACTGCTGCCACTATAGTTACAATGCCTATCCGGCTCCATTTGTTGCGGTCACGCTTCTTTTTAGGCGTTCCGGCTGGTACGGCGGCACCTGCGCCTGGGGTTGATGTCGATGATTGGGGGCTACGGGTAAAATCCATACTATTTCTTCTCCACCTCTTATTCTTTTTATGGTTACTGACCCAGTGTAATACAGCTCAATAACCAGCGCAACTGTAAACATCATTTTCCCAGATAGAAAAGACCCGAAAACGCCGCAACAGGGTTGACAAGTAAAAACCTAACAGAGTATGTTAGGGGTACACTAATAATGGTAAGAAGAGGGAGAGTCAAGAATGGCATACAAGCACACTAACTCCAAAGGTGTAACATATTACTTAAACTCTAAGGACGTAGTCCTTCGCGGTGGCAAAAAACAAACTATCTATTACTTCAGCAAGGACCAGCGCCCAGAAGCGACTGACCTGCCTAGCGGTATGGAAGTCAATGAAAACCCGCGCAACGGCTTTCTGACAGTAAAGCGCAAGTAAGACCTTTCTTACATTAGCGCGGTACCCGCTCCTTTAGGGGCGGGTATTTTTCTGGTATTATGTAAACTTCATGGCCAACCCCATCCTGAAAGTAAAAAAGCTCAAGAAGATATACGACGGCAAACCGGCTGTTAATGGCATCTCTTTTGAAGTCAAAGAAGGCGAGATTTTCGGTATTCTCGGACCCAATGGCGCCGGCAAGACTACCACGCTGGAAATGATTGAGACAATGCGCCATATTGACGGCGGCAGTGCCACGATTGACGGCGTGGATGTCGCCGAAAACCCCGATACTATCAAACGTATCATCGGCGTGCAGCCGCAGAGTCCGGCCTTCCAGGACAAAACCAGGCTAACGGAGATTATCGAGTTGTTTGCCGCGGCCTACGGCGAGAAAGTCAATGCCAAAGAGTTCCTGAACGAAGTCAGCCTTGGTGAAAAGGCCAATAGTTTCGCCGAAAACCTATCCGGCGGCCAGCGCCAGCGCCTCAGTATTGCCGCCGCCCTGGTGCACAGCCCCAAGGTATTTTTCATGGATGAGCCGACCACAGGCCTGGACCCCCAGGCCCGCCGCAACCTCTGGGATCTGACCCAAGAGGTCCGCGACCGCGGCGTAACGGTTCTGATGACAACGCATTATATGGACGAAGCCCAAATGCTCTGCGACCGGGTAGCGATCATGGACAACGGCAAAATCATTGCCCTGGATACGCCCAACAACCTCATAAAACAACTGCTAAAGCGTGATTTCCACAAGGCGCAGCATGTCGAACAAGCCAACCTGGAAGACGTATTTATCGATTTAACAGGGAAAGGGCTGCGGGATTAATCCATGAACAAGCCTCTTTACACCGTAGCTGTCTTTTCCAAGCTCAATACCAGGCGTTTCTTCCGCGATCGCTTGGCGTTGTTTTTCGGTATCCTGTTCCCGCTGATTTTCCTGTTCGTGTTTGGCAGCATCTCCAAAGGGGGCGGCGGTACCAGTTTCAATGTCGCGGTAGTCAATCAATCACACAGCGCCTTCTCAAAACAATACGTCAAACAGCTTGGTTCCAACAAAGTCTTCAAGGTTAACAAGAACACCACTACGCTCCCGGCCGCTAAGGACAAAATGGACAAAAACCAGCTGGACGGCACCATCGTCCTGCCGCCAAGCTTTGGTGCGCAGCCAACTGGCCAGTCATCGCCAACTGGCCAGGCCGAGGTGGTCTACACTCAAAATAACCAAACCGCCGGCCAGACCCTGACCTCTCTGTTAGAGGCTAGCTTTAAGCCCATCAACGCCAAGTTCGTACACGCCCAAACGCCGTTCACCGTGACTGGCAAACAACTTAACGAGAAGAGCCTGAACTCCTTTGACTATACCTTTGCCGGCTTGCTGGGTTTTTCTATTGTCGGCCTGGGTATTTTCGGTCCTGTTAACGTTTTCCCGGAACTCAAAAAGCAGGGGATTCTGCGCCGTCTGCACACTACTCCGCTGAAAGTTTGGCAATATTTCACCTCTACGATGATCTCGCAAGCGATTATCGGGCTGGTGTCGCTGGCTGTGATGTTCGCGGTAGCGCTAACGGTCTTTAACCTGAAAGTTGTCGGTAATTACTTTGAAATCGTGGTCTTTCTGATAATCAGCATCATTACGATTCTGGGAATTGGCCTGGCAATTGGCGGCTGGGCCAAAAACGAACGCCAAGCCGCGCCGCTCAGCAATATCGTGGTCTTTCCGATGCTGTTCCTATCCGGCACCTTCTTCCCGCGCTTTTTGATGCCGGAGTGGCTGCAAACAGTCTCAGCCTATCTACCGTTGACCCCAGTGATTGACGGTGTGCGCATGATTGTCACCGAAGGCAAGCACTTGACGCAGATTGGCCCCCAGCTCGGCCTGCTGGCCATCTGGATCGTGGTCATCTACGCTATCGCTTTCCGTGTCTTCCGCTGGGAATAAAACACCTGCTACCTCTTGTCAAATTTGTATAAGAGTGGTATAATGTAATCTGTTATGACTGCTAAAAAGCACGAAGTTGATCCAGTTATACAAGGCTCCATGTTGGCTCCTTCGCCAGCTGCCCTTGCTACCGGGGCGGTCGTGGAAATGGAAACTGGATACTACAGCACGCCGAAGGCTGAACCAGCGCCGCTTACTCATGAACAAAAAGCGCTGAAAGCAGAGAGAAACGCGCTATTCTTCTTAGATAGGGCCTGCAAAACAAAGCGCAATATTACCAATATGGAAACACACCAGTACCACCTTAGATCCGGCAATGTAAAAGAGGGCACGGATATTCCTACCGAGCTGGCACGTTTGGCGGATGTAGACGAAAGAGGCAAGCCAATCGGTGCTATCCCTACAGCTCAGGAACGCTACAAGCACTTCCGTAGGCAAGCTAAAATTACATACGGGGAGTCTATCGGGGTAGAAACGATTATGGAACCAGAAAGCCGCCTGGTAGAAGGTGTCCCCCAAGAATTTTTGATAGTCAAAGCCGAGGATCCGGCCCGGCAAGCTGAGTTCGTAGAAGGGTTTAGGGAGTTTGACAGTCTCTACGGCCAGCTCAACCAGGCGGCTAACCGTGACCGGCGCCGCCAAGAAATAAGCGATCTGATCTAGGAAGAATATGCCGGAAGTTTTAGAAAGAGAAACTTTTCAATTATTCCACGATAACTCGGCTATAGAGAGGCTGGATGCTGCTGGCGGGTTGGTGCATGTGGCCGATTTGGAATGGCCACTTTTTGATCCTGAAAAACCTATGATCTTCGCCGAATATGTAACCGAAATCGGAGCTACAATAACAGACTCCCCCCGAGAAACTTCCGTGAAAGACAGCCCACTGGGGCTTTATCGCAACGACTTTAAGCAGGCCGAGGTGCCCAACCTAGACAGCGAGCTGTATGTCCCTAATGCCGGACCCGTGAAATCAGTGGCAAAAGTTATTCCCTGGCGGAAAAACCTCGACAGGAGTAAATATCCTGGAAGTGAACCGTTCGAAACCGGTATAGCAGTCACGGAGGATGTGTATGAAGAAATGGTTCGTAACGCGGCTTTTTTCGCAAACCAGATTGACAACCGGACACAACGTAAGTTGGCGGGCAAAGTTAGCGTCGAAGAAGCGGCAGACATCGGTGGCGAATCGGTTGTTTACGCATTGGCTGACAAACATACCATACTTGAAACCCGCGACCAATATGTGGTTCGGCGCAGTTTAGCGCTGAACGCCATTCACAGAAGCATAGTTGAGGCTAAGACGCACCGCATCGGCGATATGGAACAGGACCGCCTTGAGGCTCTTGCCAATATACTGGAGGTAACCAGAGTGGCTTGCAAACAATTGGGTTACGGAACAAACCAGACCAATGCAACGTTGCGTGCGGTCGCTTCAAACACACATCGTTCACCCGAGGCGGACCAGTGGTGGCTGGGGTATATTAAGGTGGCTGCACGTCACAACAACGAAGTCCGTGGCAAAATACGCCAATCTATATGTTCATGCATTGAGGAGATTGGCAAACACACGGAACAGGTAATTAACTGCATTGATCGTGAATACGAGGATGATTAAAATAATCCACAGCTTTTCCACTGTTTAACGGCGCACGGTATAAATATTTACAGTGTTTCTCCGTGCAATCGCTACACTGGATTAATGATGAAAGACGAACGGGAACCTGGCAATGACTTGATCTCCTCTACCGAAGTGGATGGAGCGGAAGAGTCACCGTTGCCGCGCACCAGGCGCCGTCTCGGAGATTTAGCTATGGCCGGAAAGATAGACAGAGTACGTGATGTCATGTCGGGCATAGAGACGAGCGACACGCCGGCCGAAGAAAAGCCTGAACGCCTATCCAGGTTTAATCAGGGCGTTATCGCCGAAATGAGCCGGCAACTTGGGCGGGGTCCTGCGCGCGCGGCCTAGATTAGCTTATAATTAACCACTAGTGAATATTTTAGAGACTTTGCCCAAACCTTTTTTTGTATTGGCGCCGCTGGACGACGTGACCGACACGGTTTTCCGCCGGGTTATTGCTGGTTGCGCGCCGCCGGACCTGTACTTCACGGAATTCGTAAACGTCGACGGCCTGCAGAGCCCCGGCCGTCCGAACTTATTTAAAAAACTCCGATTTACTGATGATGAGACACCGCTGATCGCGCAGGTCTGGGGCAAACAGCCGGACAATTTTTATAAGACGGCTCAGCAGCTAGCCGATGGCACGTTCGCCCGCGAGCTCGGCCTGCCGGCTGGAGTAAATTTCGCCGGCGTGGATCTGAATATGGGCTGTCCGGACAAAACGATAGTCAAGAACGGCGCTTGCAGCGCTTTGATGAATGACCGGGAACTGACGGCGGAGATTATAGCGGCTACTCGCGAGGGCCTGGCAAGTAAGCTGCCACTGAGCGTCAAGACCCGTATCGGTTTTAATGAAGTGGATATGACCTGGTTGGAATTTTTGCTAAGGCAGAAACTTGATATGTTAAGTATTCACGGACGAACCCGCAAACAGATGAGTAAAGTGCCGGCCGACTGGGAGGTTATCGGCCAATCCTGCCAACTACGCGATCGCCTGGCTCCCGAAACCCTGATCGTCGGCAACGGCGACGTGCGGAACCGCCAACATGGCCTGGAGCTGGCCGGAAAGTACGGCCTGGATGGCATCATGATCGGCCGCGGCGTGTTTGAAGACCCCTTCGCCTTTGCCGCAGACAGCCCGTGGCCCAAAATGCCGGCCGCCGAACGTGTCGCGCTCTACAAAAAGCATGTCGAGTTATTTGCCGAAACTTGGCAGAACAGGGAGCGCCCGATCGCCACGCTTAACAAGTTTTGTAAAATCTATATAAATGGTTTTCCTAACGCCAAAGAAATGCGTGAGAAACTTATGCAGGCTACAGAGTTAAGAGAGCTAACTCAACTACTGGACAGGGCAACACAAAGCCCGAATTATTAAGCGGCAACAAAGAGATAATTACCCGTGGCTTCTTCTGCTAATGCAGCATGTTCCAGGACTGTTTCCGGTATATCAGCGGTGGCAGGATTAAACCAGGCTACCTCAACCCCGCTACACCGCAACGCTACGCTAGCGGCATCGTGTAGAAAATGAGGATTCTTAGCTTCTGGTTTCAAGGCATTTAAACCGACGCGGGTCCGACCGGCAAACTCATGGCCTACACCAATGCGGGCAACAGTTTCACCGTCTTCGTTTTTGGCAATGTAGCTGTCACGGTCCACTCCGTCAATCGGTGCCATTTCGCGTACAACTCTGAAGTCTCGTGCCACACCGCTCTCTTCAAAGCGCACTGAATCGACCGGTTCGCCCGTTTCTTTATTTCCTGGTTGTGCTGTGAGGCGCATATTTTCCTTTCTTTGTTTTGTAAATTATTAGGTAATTGTAAATTCTAATGCTTAGTATACGCCCAATACGCTCCTTGTCAAGTTTATTGACTAATAAGTTTTATCATGTCAGAACAGGCAAGCATAAGCAGGTTAGAAAATGTTTGGCGGGAGATGTCACGCAATGTATACTTTTTAGCAGGTTAATGGGGCGGGAGGAGAGGCGGTTAATGGCGGAATTTTCATCAGACAAGAAAGAAGAGCTTGTCCTCGGACTATTCGAGAGAGAAATCATAAAATTCGTTGAGTTCACGCTCAAGTCCGATCGCAAGTCACCAATCTATTACAACCAGCGACCCCTATTGTCGATTGATCGTGCACTTACCATGATTCCGGGGCGCCAAAGAAAAATAGCATCTTTGGCAGTTGAAGGTTATGCCGCTCAGACCGACAGTCACGCTACTTTATACGGTATTCCTCAGGCCGCCACGGCAATTGGTGCTCTAGTTGCGCAGAAGACAGGCGCGTCATACTTATGGGGCAGGGTAGGCAAAAAAGACTACGGTAAGCATGAAGCAATTGAAGGCGATTTCCAGATAGGCGACGCCGTACTACAGCTTGATGACGTAGTAACCAACGCGGATTCCAAGATAAATTCGGCGGTGGATCTAGCCCACGCCGGACTCGAAACAACTGGCTTTGTCGTGATGCTTGACCGTCAGGAAGGTGGCACGGATGCCTTAGCTAGTGCAGGCTATCGTATGCAATCTGTCGTTACTATGTCTGAAGCAGCCCTAATTTTGAACATGAATAATGTTATCGGCACTCAAGAACTGGATGCCCTGGGAGCCTACCATGAAGACTTGCGCGCAATAGGTATCCAATCTACGTACTCATACACGGGATAAGGTCATTAGATGTGGTGGCCCTAGTCGGCGCACTTTCAAACCAGCCAGAGAGACTGGTTCGCCTAGATCGTGTGCGTCGTAAGCTGCTGAGCCAAGCGAAACAGTCGCCGCGTTCGCCGAAGCCGCTGCGATCCCGTGCCGGTGCCATCCAAAACGGGGTCGTGGAGGTACTGGCCGCGACGGCTGGGCCAATGCGCTTCATGCAGGTGCATGCAGCCGTGGAGCAGCTCCTTGGCAGGCCCGTGGACAAAGGCACGGTCAAGGACTGCCTGTGGAAAGGGGCGCATAGCGATGAGCCTCGATTTGAGCGGCTGGCGCGCGGGCTCTATCGCCTCCGAAAAACCTAGCTCAGTGCCGCAGGTCGTTCGTTAGTCCGGCTCCATACGGTCAAGGCGCTCATCGAGGTGATGCGGATCAAGCAGGGCGTCTTGCAAGGGGCCTTTGTGAACCCAGGAAAAAGCCGGAAAGTCCGGGGAGAAACGTGGGAACTTTTGCAGAAGCTCCCGTACCGGCAGCAAAACCTCGCCGTTCCGTCTGCGCTGCTGGCTATATATGGCTACTGGAGGGGTGGGCGCCACCCAAGTCGGGCTCTCCCCCCGGCGCAAAGGGCGGCCACGGTGCCGCAATCACCGTGAGGCCAAAGATCTATCGCCGGTCCGCTCCCCCTCCAAAATTCTCTGGAGCGGGTAAATGTCGTTTTCGAGCCGGTCAGGCTCGAACCTCCCAGACAGTTATAGCTTGCGATTTGCAAAGACGGGTTGTGGTGGCTTGCCATCCGCTCGCCTCTGTCGAGTGGCTGACAACTGTCGGGAATGTGTCACGGGAGTCGGACGGAACTGCTGCATTTTGCAACAAACCCCTGCAAATCACGGTGGTATTTCCACCACCGATGAGGCTAGCCCTGACTATTGAGGCCCGCACCCGGCATAGCGCTCGGATAGCTCAAGTTTCCGCCGCTACGCCTGCTCTAATAGCTGGGCGCGGCGCGATGCCGGGTGCGGGGTGGAAGCCTCGCGGCAGTGGCCAAGGCCTCCGAGAGCAGGTACAGCCGCCTAGTTTCGTCAGAAGGGCAGATCGCACTTCTGGCATGGGGCCAAAGATCAAAAGCTCTCCCAAGATTGATCAGCCTCGGACGGTGTCCAAAGCCGCGCCGGGGTTTCTTGGTTCTGGGACCTAGTTCTGTCGATCTACCGCCGCGCCAAGCTCACTCATGCTGATGCCCAGACCGCGCGCAATGGCCCGGACGGTCGGCCAGGCCGGAGCAACCTCGCTGCGCTCAATCCGGCCGTAGGCCCCCAGCGTCAAATCGGCAGCATGGCTGACGCCCTCCTGGGTCATGTGGCGGGCTTGGCGCAATTGCCGGAGGGCTTGGCCAAGCGATGGATCGGGCGGCAGAGATCGAGCCATTGGCTCTCAAAAACCCTGCCGAAAGCGTGCCTCCCAGTCTAGACTCTACAGAATACGCTTTACAGAGCGTGTACTGTAGAGCCTGCGCCTGGCCGGGCACGTGTCGGTATCCACATATACCTCCCATCACTCCCGGCCAGGCGCGACTTTCTTTCAAGCAAGCGAAAGGCGGGGGTATGAAGCGCAGCGTGGGATTGGCCGGACTGGTGCTGGCACTACTCCTGGTGGCGGGGTCGGCAAGCGCGGCAGCGGCCGGGGGCTCCATCACCGAATTCAAAGCTGGCCTGCAAACCAACTCCTTCCCCGAGCACATCGTGCTCGGTCCCAATGGCAACCTGTGGTTCACCGACCGCCTCGAAGCCATTGGCACGATCACGCCATCTGGCTCAATCACCGAGTTCAGCGCCGGACTCAACCCGGCTAGTGAACCCAGCGACATCGTGGTCGGCCCGGACAACAACCTGTGGTTCACCGATCCCACCCAAGACGGCACGCCAGCCATTGGCCGCATCACGCCGAGCGGCACGATCACCGAGTTCAGCAGCGGCGTCAACCAAGCCAGTAATCCGATCAGCGTGCGCGAACCGACCGACATGATCGTTGGTCCTGATGGCAACCTCTGGTTCACCGATCGCGACTACCGAGGCAAAGTCCAACCCGCCATCGGCCGTATCACGCCGTCTGGTTCTATCACCGAGTTTGACCTGCCAGCCGACGCCTTTCCCGAACACTTGGTGGTTGGTCCTGATGGCAACCTGTGGTTTACCGAGTGGAGCGAAGTGTCCAGCCCGAAGGCCATCGGCAAGATCACGCCAAGCGGCACGATCACCGAATATCCGACTGGCGGCAAGCCGATCGACATCGTGGTCGGCCCGGACAACAACCTCTGGTTCACGGACGCCTCCGGAGCAATTGGTCGCATCACGACGGGAGGCACGCTGCAAAAGTTCAGCGCCGGTTTGTCAGCTAGTAGTGAGCCTGAAGAAATTGTGGCTGGCGCTGATGGCAACCTGTGGTTCACCGATCACGGCAGTGCTTTTGAAGCCAGCGGAGCAATTGGTCGCATCACCCCCGCTGGCGTTATCACCGAGTTTGGCGGCCATCTGAGGCCGTCTTCTATTGCGCTCGGCCCAGACGGCAATATCTGGGCCGGTGACTACTCGCACGTCATCAACCGGATCACGCCGAGCGGCACCATCACCAGCTTCCGGATCGGCATGCAAGAAGATGCCGAAGTCCGGGATTTTGCAACTGGTCCCGGCAGCAGCAACCTGTGGTTCACGGCAGGATCGAGCTTTGTACGGGGTGGGATCGGCCGATTGTCGCCGGTCAGCGCCAGCATGACGCCCTTGCCGACGCTCGAAATCAGCATCTCTGGGGAAGGCGGCACGGTGGTCAGTGCACCGGCTGGGATTCAGTGTCCCCCCGCCTGTGCAGCTGCATTTCCACTCGGTACCCGTGTGACTTTGACGGCAGCTCCCAGCCCGGGCTTCGGGTTCCGTGGCTGGTACAAAGGCCCGTGCTCAGGCACGACTCCGCTGATGTGCGAAGTCACGATGAGCGACGACGTGGAAACCAGAGCAGACTTTGAAGAAGAACCGGAAGGCGAAGCCGAACCAGAACAGCCCGGGAGCAAATCAGGGGAGCCGGTGGGGGCTCCGGTTGTGAGCACCCCTGCCTCCACTGACCAAGGCCCGGCGGCTGCAGTCTCTCCAGCGCCGGTCGTGCATCACCGCAGGCCGCTCAAATGCCGCAAGGGCTTCAAGAAGAAGCGGCTGCATGGCAAGGCGCGGTGCGTGAAGACCAAGCGTCGGCATCGGCGTCGGCGTCGGCATCGTCAGCACCAAGCGGCGCGGGTAGCGGCAGCTGGTGGCATCGTGGTTGGCGAAGGGGCGGTGGGGGTGCATCTGGGCGATTCCAAACGGCAGGTGCTTGGCTTGCTCGGCAAACCGGTTCGAGTCGAGCCGACGTTCCTGGTCTTTCCCAAACCCTGCCTCTGTTTGGTGGAGTTCAAGGGCAACAAGACGACGTCGATCGACGTGTTCTCCAAAAGCCAGCAGACGGATCGCGGCGTTGGCGTTGGCACCTCCTACGAAAAGACGGTTGCCGCCTACCCGGAAGCGAGGTGCTACCACCCGGCCGTTTACGGCGAAACGTCGCGGTATTGCGTGCTCAAGTCCAAGTACAAAGGTCGCTCAGTCGAGACGGTCTTCGCCTTCTTTGAACAAGACCTCGGCGTGCGCGATGTAGAAATCCGGTTCGGCTAGCTGGGTCGTGAGCAGACGGCGAGCACTCGGGCTGATCCTGACTGCCGGGGCGGGAGTACTCGCCAGCGCCTCGGCAAGCCCTGCCCAAACTGCCAGTGGCGGCACTCCGGCAGGTGGCTCGGAAGTCGTCGGTTGTAAGCCCCGTCCCGGCGTTGTAACGGCGAGCGGGCCACAGAATCGCCGACAAGTGGCGCTGACGTTCGATGACGGGCCGAGCCTCACACAGACCCCAGCCATTCTCAGGATTCTCAACCGCCTGCACACCCACGCGACCTTCTTTGAGCTGGGGCGGCACGTCAAAAACCGTGACGTCCTGATGGGCGAAATCCTGGCCAGCGGCGATGAGATCGGCAATCACTCCTTCCACCATCCTGAATACCCCGGCTACGGTGAGCTAGCCGAAACCAACCAGCGCATTGAGGCGGCCACCGGCTTTCGGCCTTGCTTGTTCCGCCCGCCCTACGGGCTAATCGACGGCAAGGTGGTGTCCGCTGCCAAGCGGCTCGGACTCCAACTCATCCTCTGGGACGTGGATTCCTTGGACGACAAACACCCCGGAGCAGCGGCAATCCGTGCCAACGTGTTGAGCCAGGCAGGGCCGGGATCGATCGTCTTGCTGCATGACGGCGGGCACCACCCACAGACGGTGCGAGCGCTGCCCGGAATCATCGAAGGCCTCCGGGGGCGGGGCTTTGGCTTTGCGACGGTCACCAAGCTGCTGGGCGAGCGGTTCAGCGGGCAGCGCTCCGATCGCCGCTAGAGCGGGTTTAGACAGGTGCGGGGGCGGCAGCGCCGTTCCGACCGATCGTCATGGCAAATTCCCGCACCGTCAACTTGCCTATCCCGCAGAGATCGGATTTTTCCTTGCTGCACGGGGTAGCCCGCTCCGGTAGGGTGCCTGCCTTTGTGCCTCCTGCTTGGGCCTGTTTTTGGCTCCCCCAAGCCAAAAGGTTGACCTTCCTTGGTAAAATAAGAATGTATCGTTTTTTGTACGATGCAGGAAACACCAAGTTTTCATGAAGCATTCTGCGGCTGAGACCGCTAGCGTTCCCAAATCAGAAGGGACCAGTCAGGAGAAGCCCAGCCGGTGGCTGAGGCTCCGTCAATGGCTGGGCCTTATCAGTGCAACCAGTCAAGGGGAGGCGAGCGGAGCGGTGAGCGAGGGGAATGGACAGGGTGGCAATGGCACACCTTCAAACGCCACTGTCGCAACCAAAGAACCGAGTAAGGCAGGCAGAATCTTTGACGCCGCTCTTGTCAAGTATGAGGAGCAGACCAAAAACGAAGCCGGACGACCGGAGGGACGGATCTTTCCAGAGATGGACGTAGGCGCTCAGGTCTATCCCAACCCCCGTATGTGGGGTCCTGATACTGGAGGCGTCCCGCTAACTGAGGATGAGCACTACGGCAAAGTTGCCCGGATGCTCGACAGGATTGACCGCGAAGATGGTTTCGACGGCCGGACAGCGCCCTAGCAAGCGCTCTTCTTCGATAGATGTCAACCACCATCCAGGGCCGTGGCCAACGGCCCTTACAGCCCACTGACGCTTATGCCATTACTCTGGAGCATGCACGGTGCCTTGCCGAGCTGATCACGCAGCCAAAGAATCACATTCACCGCTTTATCGAGCAACTCTCGTTCAAATCGCGCGGTGGTCAACAGTGGCACCGTCTACTACAGATTCGTATCCCCCCCACCAATTCCTCACCGACGAGCGCCTGGTGGATTGTCCCGCTTGGTCCATTTCGCCGTCGCCGATTCCCCGACATAAGCGTCATGGACGCGAGCGGCCGTCGTCTCAATTTCGTCACCCGCAACCAACATGGAGTGGCCCTCACCAAAGCAATCCTGAATAAGCACGTCTCCGAACTGAAATTTCCCGATGAAAATAGTCCGCTAGATCAGGAGCCTGCTCGAAGCCAATATAGCCAGCTTCGCAGCGACCTGCACACCTTTTATACCGAACTTGGGAACGACGCTGATCGAGGACACGAAGCTCGCGAGCTAGCGAAAAAGTACGAAATCCTCTTGGTGGGACTGGGACTCGATGATACGGATCAGCAACTTACCAACTTTTCCAACGATCTCGCGGCCGCAATCAAAACCACGCAATATCTCTGCTGGATTGAGGCAGAGCCCGGCGAGGTAGTGCAACTGCGTGTGGCCCATTCGACCCGCGACCCAATGCACAAGTTGGAAGAAGGGACTCTTTGTGGCTTAGTGCAAGCAATAGCAACTGGTGTGTTTGGACGCTTGTTGAGAAAAGACTTAAAAACCTGTCGCGAAATCTGGAACCGTTGGTACGTGCAGTACGGTCTTGCCCCCATCCCGTATGCGTTCAATACGCCAACCTATAACTACACCACCAGCTATTACTCCACGCTGGAACCGCCAGAAAATACCGTTGTAGACTATTTAGACTGGGAGCGGGGCAACAACTGGGACAACCATGCCGAAATTGACTCCAGCCTCGATAGCGCTCATATTTTTCATGTCGATGCATCCACAAACGCGAATGGCGATCGGCCTGGCTCCGGCACGAATGGCTCCACTGATTCCAACGACGTGCCCGCTCCAGTGCAGCAACCTATAGCTACCCGCGCCTATGTGCGCTGCACTCCATCTCACCATAAGCTCCTACTTGGAACTGCCCTAGTGAGCCTTTTGCTCGTAGCGTTGCTTGCCGTCGGCCGGTTCCCCAGCAAACTTGGTAACCCATTA
Organism: Saccharimonadales bacterium (SeqCode); assembly: GCA_035692985.1. Taxonomy (GTDB): domain Bacteria; phylum Patescibacteriota; class Saccharimonadia; order Saccharimonadales; family UBA4665; genus JARIHC01. The sequence goes on along the minus strand of DASSHG010000009.1, from coordinate 79,702 downwards.
GAGGCATTGCTGACCGCCACCCCCTCGATACTTGTCGCCTATTTAGCTCAGCAACAGCGCCACTATTACGCACATGCCTTGCGGCGTGTACGTGGCATTCTTTGGATTTACTTAGTGTGCGAGGTCATATTCTTGGCGGCTGTCGCCTTCAGTGGTCCTGTCGATGGAGCAGGCACGGCAGGTGTTAGCTTCAAAGCCACGATAGCGGCTTGGGTGTTAGCGCTCAGTAGTGTGTTTGTATTCGCTTGGCAGTTTCCGCTTGGCCAGAGCTATGAGCGCGCAGTGAGGTTCTTTACCCGTCGCAAGAAAAACTTGGTAGGGCGGGATAAAGGCGGGCTGCCAACTCGATGGCAGAAGCTAGGCCGCTGGTTGGCGGGCTTGCGATGGGATAGTTCATTTACCGAAGATTGGCATTGCTATGAGGTCGCGGTTGAACAATACAGTCGCTTAATTCGGAGAGCAGTGATTTGGTCAGTATTACTTACGTTGCTGTTGCTGCTCATATTTTGGCACCCCGCATCACCTCGGCAGCAGAGCGAACTAGAATACAATGCCACTTTAGTCACGGTGCAGAATCACGGTCGAATACCGCGAGCGTTCGGTAGAAGCTCTATACCTCCGCATTCTCACCTCACCACCACCAACATATCCAACCCCAGTTGGTAATCCTCAGGAAAGCAGAGGGCCGTCAGGCCCTCTTTGTCTGTCTTCACCATCTTGAAGTAGGCGATCGATGAACAGTCATAGCTTGGTGCCCTGAGCTTGGCCGTGATGGTCGCCACTTTGCCTGGCTTGGTATCTGGAATTGAGACGTAGCGCTCTGAAGTAATGAGACCAGGCCCGGTCACTGGGCCTTGCCGTTCGAGCTGCCGCCCCACCCAGAGCACCTTGCCGCTGTTCCTGATCCGCCACTGCTTGTCGAAGAACTCGCCAGGCTGCATGAGCGTGCCGTGGGGAATGGTGTCGTCCACAAACTCTGAGGCATCACCCGGCTCAGCATGGACCAGCCGGGGCCGGTGCCCCCCAACCCTGCGCCGGTTCTGCTCACTGGCGTGCTCCACCACTTCAAAGAGCGACCACAGCAGGCCGTCTGCCTGGAACGTGTCCTCGTAGAACTGCACCAACTCCCGGCTCGGCTTGGCCGTGCCGTGCTCCACCCGCGAGATATGGCTCGGGCTACAGCCGAACTCTCGGGCCAGGCTGGCCCCGCTCCGTCCCGCCACCCGGCGGAACTGCCGCAGGCCCCAGCCCAACACCGCTCTGGGCTGGCGGGGATCAAGGACTGGTGGCTCCAGTGGCCGTGCCATGACCATCAAAGCGTTGCAAGTTGGTCAATAACTCGGGGTGTGCTCAAGCTCCTTTCCTAAGTCGTCCAAAAACGACAAGGAAAGGAGCCTCACCATGCCGCCCCGAATCTGTCCATCCCCACCTGAGCCAGACTGCCCCCTCTACGCCCAGCGCCTGGGCTACAGCGTAGATGAGCCCCTGCGCCGGGCCATCCTCATGGAACGCCCCCGGTCCAGCCTTGGCTCCCTGGTCTGGGCCGACTTCAACCGGCAGCGGGAACGTCCGGTTGCACCACCAACCCGTCCGGCCCCACCGCGCCCCGCGCTGCCAGAGGCCCCTGAGCCGGAACCGCTGCCCGTCCAAGACCACCTGACCCAGAAAGGAGCCACCAATGGCTGAATCGCCTGTGCCCTGGGGCGGTGGCCCGCCGCTGCAAGTGGCACGTGCCGCCCGTGCCCAAGAAAAGACCGAGCTGGCCATCTACTCCCACCACCTGGAAATGGAGTACCTGCGCCAGTGCGACACCATCGACTCGGCCGCCATCGCCGATGTCGCCAGGACGGCCCTCGAAGAAGAGATGCGGGTGCTGGACGAGGGCCTGGCCTTGGCCGGTGACTCTCTCGCCAAACGCGAGCTGGTCAGCCGGATGGTGTCCATCCAGAGCAAAATCGACAGCGCCCGGATTGTCCGGCGTTTTGGGGAGTGATGGCCATGCCAATCCTGACTCTGCTGTTACCGGTTCTGAGTGGCGCCATTGCCGGAGCAATGGCCGGAGGGTTGCTCGCCTGGTGGCTAGGACGCCGAGGACGAAAGGCCCGCCGCCTCGTCGACCGGCTGCCTGCCATCGACCCAGAGGTTCTCAGTGACATCGACCATGCCGCCAAGGCCTGGGCAGATGCCCACGGCCAGCCATTGGCGGCTGCCGGTCTGGTGGCCGACAAGCTGCGGCTGGTCTATGAACTGACCCAGCGGCGGGGGAACTCATGATCTGGGCCCTGCTGGTGCTGGCCGCTTGTGCGCTGGTCGCCTACAAGCTCTGGCAACACAGCCAGCCGCCCCTGCCACCGCCTGACCCTGAGCAGGCCATCAAAGCTGCTGTCGAGCTGCACAAAATCCGGCGCAGACTCGACGCCTCGCTCGCCAAGACCGAGCAGCGCCGGAACCTCTCTCGGCTTAGGCGGGAGATCGGAGAGGCTATGAAAGAGCCGGAAGATAGGTGACCAGCCCAGGCATGAAATCCCCATCCGGCCTGCTCACCACCGCCATAATCGCCCTGGTGCTGCTGGCAGCGGCTGCGCCGCTGCTGATCGAGCTGAGCCGAGCCCTCTTGCCGCTAGTGATCGTCCTGGCCGTGGCGTTCGTGGTGGTGCGCCTGGTGTTTTTCCACACCCGGAACTGGTGAGGCCCACTGATGCCTGCTCGTCGTCAATTCCACGTCTTGACCGAGCAACTGAAGCCATCGGACAATGGAAGGTTCACGTTGGCACCTGAGCCCTCACCCTCATCCCCCAAGGCGTGGCCGTTGGCAAACGCACCAAGAGAGAGGAGGTAGAACCATGCCAAGACAAAGACAACCAGAGAAGCGGATTCGTGTCCGCTCCAAGTCACTAGCTGAGGTTGACGAGACCAAGCTGGCCCTGGCGTTCTGGCTGATGGCCAAGCGTCAGCTCGAAGAACAGGAAAGTGTGGAGGACAGCGCCCCATGAAACGGCAGCTGAACTGGTTTGCCCTCCGCTTCCCCCGTGACCTGGAGCAAGCGGACGCAGTCGCCGCTCTCTCCGTGTTCTCTGGCCTGCCATCGCGGGCCAGGCTCGTCCTCGACCTGTTGGCCACGGAAAAGGGCACCAGCCACCGCCTGGCTGTCACTGCGGATTCCGCCGAGACCGTCATGGCTTCCCTCAGGGCCGCCATTCCCAGCCTGCGGGTGCAGGCCGTCGAGACTCCGGCCCGCTCGCCTCGCCGCTGGCTCTGGCAATTGCAACCCAGGGTGGCCGCCATCCGGACTGACGAGTTGCCGGCAAGCTCGGCCGCCCTGCTGTCCAACCTGTTCCCACTGAATCAGGGCGAGTCAATGCGGCTCACCTGGCACCTGCGCTCCTGGCCCCGGCCGCCGCTGCCAGTCGGCCACTACAGCGCCCAGGACGGCCGCGAACGGGTAGTGCGGGCCAAGCTGGGCTTGCCAGGACTTTCCGCCTACGGCGAGCTGTCGATCGCGGCTGGGACTGTTGGCCGCCGTGCTGAGCTCACCCAACGAATTGCCTCAGTTCTCAGGAGTCTCGGTACGCCCTACGGCCGCCTGAGCGCCGACCCTTACTGGTTCGGTCAGCTCGCCCGCCTGGTCGGGCTACGCGGGCGCTTCATGAGCGCCCCGGAGCTGGCCGCTGTCATTGGCTGGCCGCTGGGTGGGGTTGACCTGCCGGGCCTGAGCCTGGGGGCTGCCAAGCGGCTGGCTCCTAGCGCCGCCCTGTGTGGTCAGGGCCGGCTACTGGGAACCAGTGACTTTGCTGGAGCCACTCACCCAGTGGCAATCTCCGAGGCCGCCTCCACCAGAGGGCTGTATGTCCTCGGCCCGACCGGCACCGGCAAGACCTCGCTCCTCAAGAACCTCATCGCCAGTGACCTCGAGCAGGGCCGGGGCCTGGTGGTCATTGAGACCAACGGCGATCTGGTGCGCGACCTCATCGACCTGATCCCCAAGTCTCGGACCAGTGACGTCATCCTGCTCGATCCGACCGACCAAAGCCATGCCGTTGGTTTCAACCCTTTTGCGAACCAATCCGATCCGTCGCTCATCGCCGACCAACTGTCTGAGCTGTTCGAGCGGCTGTGGGAAGCCTTCTGGGGGCCGCGCACCGCCCAGCTCACCCACATGGGCCTCTTGACGCTGGCCAGGCGAAAGGGCTCCACGCTGCTCGATTTGCCGCGCCTCTACCTCGACCCGGTCTTTCGGAGCAAAGTGCTGGCTGGCCTGGACGATCCCCTGGGCCTTGGCCCGGACTGGCAGTGGTTCGAGGGGCTCTCCCAGCGCGAACAGGCCACGGTCATCGCTCCGCTCATGAACAAGGTGCGGGCCTTCACGGCCCGCCCAAGCGTCCGCGCCATCGTCGGCCAAGCCCAGCCACGCCTTTCAGTGCGTCAGATCATCAAGCAGAAAAAGGTCCTGCTGGTCAACCTGCCCAAGGGCCTGATTGGTGCCGAGACGGCCCAGCTCCTCGGCAGCCTGGTGCTAGTGAGCGTCTGGCAGGCGGCCACTCAGCGGGCGGGCCTGCCAGTGGGCCAGCGCCACCCTTTCGGGGTGTACGCCGATGAGGTGCAGGACTTCGCCGCCTCGCCCATCCCCTGGGATGAGATGTTTGCCCAAGGCAGGAAGTACGGCCTGGCTCTGACTGTGGCCCACCAGAACCTGGAGCAACTGCCCAGGGAGCTACGCGAAGTCGTCCTGGCAAACGCCCATTCCAAGGCTGTCTTTGCTCTCAGCGCCTCCGACGCGCGGGTCATGGAGCGGCTGTTCGCTCCGGCACTTCAAGCCGACGATCTGCAAGCCCTCGACCCATACTCCGTCGCCGCCCAGGTCGCCCTGGACGATGGCTCGGTGGCCAGGCCAGTGACGCTCACTACGCCACCGCCGCCAAAGTCGTTGGGCGTTGCCGAGCAGGTGCGCGCTTCGTCACGCCAGCGCTACGGCCAAGAGCGGCGGAAGGTCGAGGCCGCCCTGCGGGCCGCTGTCCGTCCTCGCCAAACCGCACCGGTGGGGCGCAAGCCAAGGAGCAGCCAATGAGCTGTCCACTCGCCCGTCCGCTCGTGTTGACCTGCCGTCCACAGATTCCCAGTCCCAATGCGGCGCGGCAGGCCAATTGGACCCTGACTACATGTCATGAGTGGGGTTCCAAATGAGCGGGCGCTACATGACCGCCCGTCTGGCTCAGGAGTTGAGTGCCCAGCTCACCGACAAGGACCAGGACATCCTGCACCGCGTCCTGGAACTGCGCTTTGTCAGCGGCAACCAGCTCGGCCGGATGTACTGCGCAGATACCAGTGCTCGGGCCGCGCGCCGGGCACTGCTGCGCCTGGTTCAGCTCGACGTGTTGGAGCGACTGCCACGGAGTGTCGGCGGTGTCCGGGCTGGCAGTGCGGGTTTCGTCTACCGCGTCGGTCTGGCTGGAGAGCGTGTTGCCCTGGAGCAAGGCTGGATGGAAGAGAGGCGCAGACGACGGGCGCGGCTGCCGGGCATGTTGTTCCTGAACCACTCGCTGGCTGTTGCCGAGCTGCATACCCAGCTCATCGAGGCCAACCACGGCGGCCGCTTGGAACTGCTGGAGTTACAGGCCGAGCCCGGCTGTCATCGCCGCTACGGCCCACGGGCCATCTTGAAGCCGGACAGTTTTGTCCGGCTGGGCAGCGGCGACTACGAGCTGAGCTACTTCATCGAGGTGGACCTAGGCAGCGAGGGCAGCTGGGCACTAGACAGCCAGCTCAGAGCCTACGCCGCCTACTACGTCAGCGGAGTTGAGCAGGCCGAGCGCGGCGTCTTTCCCAAGGTGCTGTGGCTGGTGCCAGACAACAGGCGGGTGGCGGTGCTTGAGACGTGCATTGGAGGCTTGCCGCGCCCGGCCAGGGAGCTGTTTGAGGTGGGGCTGTTTAAGGACGTGGTTTCGGTTGTAAGTAACACATCGGGTGTAACTGACAGCTAACGCCGGTGGATGACAGACGGAGTAAAATATATGAGGAAGGAGAGATATGACACAACACACTATGAAGAAAAAAGCAGAGGCACCACCCACGAAGCGGGCGCTCATTTATCTGCGGGTGTCCAGTGCCCAACAGGCTGATACGGACTTCGACAGCGAGGGCTACTCCATCCCAGCCCAGCGAGAGGCTTGTGAGCGCCAGGCCCGCTCACTGGACGCGGAGGTCGTGGAAACTTACGTAGACCGGGGCGAGTCAGCCAAGACGGCCAAGCGTCCGGCCCTCCAGGCCATGCTGGCCCGGCTCAAAGAAGACGACCTGGACTACGTGATCGTCCACAAGGTGGACCGCTTGGCGCGCAGTCGGGCCGATGATGTCGAGATCGTCATGGCCATCCGCCAGGCCGGTGCCCAGCTCGTCTCAGTTACCGAGAACATTGATGAGACGCCATCGGGACTGTTGCTCCACGGCATCATGTCCTCTATTGCCGAGTTCTACAGCCGCAATCTGGCAGCCGAAGTCGTCAAGGGCACGACCCAGAAGGCCAAAACGGGCGGTACGCCCTTTAAGGCACCACTCGGCTATCTCAATACCCGCGAGGTGGTGGACGACCGTGAAATACGGGTGGTGACGCTTGATCCAAAGCGCGCCCCGCTCATCCGCGAAGCTTTCTATCTCTACGCCTCCGGCGACTACTCGCTGTCGGAGTTGGCAGCCATTCTGGAGGAGCGGGGCCTGCGCTCACGCACTACCCGCAAGGTGGCTGGCCGGACACTCGGCATTAACCGCTTGTCCAGCCTGCTCCGTAATCCGTACTACATGGGCGTTGTCAACTATGCCGGGAAGACCTACAAAGGACGGCATGAGCCGCTGGTTGACGAGGGCACGTTCCAAGCAGTCCAAGACCTGCTGACTTCCAAGCGGGTGAGCGGCGAACGCGCTTGGCGGCATTTCCACTACCTACGAGGCAGCCTGTACTGCCGCGAGTGCGGCTCGCGCCTGATCTACACCAAAGTCCGGGGCAACGGTGGCCTCTACGATTACTTCATCTGCGGTGGCAGGCAGCACGGCAACTGCTCACAGCGATACCACCGGATGGAGGCGGTAGAGGCAGCCGTGGAGCGCCATTACGCGAAAGTGCAGCTTAGTGGCAGCGAGCGCCAGCGCATCCGCGAGGCGGTTGGGGCACATGTGGCGGTCATCGCCGAACTGGCCGAGCAGAAAGTGGCAGACGCCAAGGCCGTGCTGAAACGACTCGACCAAGAGGAGCGCAAGCTACTCAGCGCTCACTACGCCGACCGGGTGAGCGAGTCGCTGTTTGCCGAGGAGCAGGAACGGATCAGGCGGGAGCGCATCAGCGCGAATACGCAGATCGAGCAGCTTTCTTTCCAGCATGAGCAAGTGCTCGCCGCACTCGACCTGGCGCTAGCCCTGACCGAGGACATCCAGCGGGCTTACCTCCAGGCCGGACCAAGCGAGCGACGGCTCTTCAACCAGGGTTTCTTTGAGCGGCTGGAAATTGATGCTGAGGAGGTCGCGGAAGACCAGCGCGCCGAGCCGTTCAGTCAGTTGCTGGCCCTCCAGCCCTCAAGCGACGATGGAGCAGAAGACCTGGCCCACCTGGATTGGAGCAAGGACAAGGCTCCAGGTCGCGTCCGAACAGAGATTGAAGCCATCGCGTCACTCGGTGGCAACGACAGAACCCCCGACCCGTATTTTGAGGTCGGAGGTTCTAACGTCGAGAAGTTGGTGGGGGTGGTTGGAATCGAACCAACTACCAAGCGGTTATGAGCCGCCTGCTCTAACCGATGAGCTACACCCCCTCGTCGGAACATGCGCGTAACCACACACGTGTAACAGAGATGAGTATATCAAACCTGGCGCCAAAGTTATATAATGTGGCTAGTAAATTATGCAAATAAAAACGATATTTAATAAGATTTCTGACTTTGTCCGACGGCTGGGTGACCCCTCGTTTGCCGGGCAGGTGGTGTTCGTGGTGATCGTGCTGTTGATAAGTTGGAGCGGCATCAAGAGCATCCAGACTAATTATGAATTGCAGAAACAAATTTCCGGGTTGCGCCAACAGACCGATGTCCAGAAACTCAAGAACAATAACCTGGCACTACAGAATAATTATTTCAACAGCAATCAGTATTTGGAGCTGTCGGCACGCCAGAATTTCGGTTTGGCGGCGCCCGGCGAGAAGGAGATTATAGTACCACAGAGCGTGGCGTTATCATATACGGTGGATCCGCCGGCCAGCAAGACGCCATCGGCCAGCGATCACCAACCCGCTTACCAGAAAAATTTCCAGTCTTGGGTCGACTTCTTTTTACATCGCCAAGATAACGGCGGCAATTGACTTGGTGACCTCTGTTTGCTACACTAATGTAAACAAAATCAACATCCGTTATGGATGATGTGCGGGGTGGAGCAGCGGCAGCTCGTGTGGCTCATAACCACAAGGTCGCAGGTTCGAGTCCTGCCCCCGCAACCAAGTGAGACTACTGTCCTCTTCGGAGGACTTTTTGTTTGATCTGCAAAAGGTAATGGCACAAAGCATCTAGTGTATACTGAAGAAATGAAAAATATTCTCAAAGTTATCACTCTTAGTCTCATATCTTCGTTGATGCTTGTAGCGCCAGCGGCAGCAGCTAAGCCAACTCATCCGGGCGGAGGAGGTGGCGGTGGTGCCACACCTGCACCAACTGTCCTGACCGGTAATGACGTCTCATGGCCGCAGTGTGCAAAACATATGTCACTGCCAAGAGGGCAGGCATTCGGTATTGTAGGCGTGAATGGCGGCTTGGCGAATACGACCAACCCTTGTCTTGCTCAAGAAGTGTCATGGGCTAACGCTTCAAAGGGCGGCACAAACCAGCCTAAAGCTTCTCTATATGTGAATACGGCTAACCCGGGTGATGTAACCCCGGCTGTGGGCGACTGGCCGAAGAATAACAATGACGTTGTTACCGGTGCCATAGATCAAGATCCGTATGGCTCTTGCACAGGCGCCAATGATACTGCATGCGCATGGCAGTACGGCTACAATATGGCAAACCTCGATTTTAATCGAAGAGGTGTTACGAATCCAAGTACTTACACGTGGTACTTGGACGTAGAAACTGGCAATAGCTGGACTAATGATAATTCCAAGAATACTGCCGATCTTGAAGGCATGGTTGCTTATTTTACGGGCGTCGGTGGAGCAAAAGTCGGTCTCTATTCTACAGGTTACCAATGGCAGCAAATAGCCGGCACGGTTAGCGCGACCAGCAGTTTGAATGGTCTACCAAGCTGGCTGCCTGGCGCTAGCTCGATTTCTGGCGCGCAAGCGAACTGTAAACTGCCAGGCTTAACTACTGGTAGTCAAGTCGTACTTGCCCAGTACGTCTCTAAGAACATTGATTACGACGCTTCCTGCATTAATTAGTAATTTGGCAGCCTGATATAGTCTATCTTGCCGCTAATGTCCGCTAACCTAGCCACGCGAGTTCATTGTCATGCGGCCGCTTGCCGACTGTTTCCAGGGCTAAGAAAAAGTAGTTAATCCTGGCCAGGTACTTTACAATAGGGCGTAATGGCACTATCAATTACTGGCGGCGGTGGGGGACCTACCAGCCAGGCAAACACCCAGAGCCCGCAAATGTCGGCTGGTTCCGGCGCGCCGCCGGCCGCGGCGGCTAAGAGCGTTCAGCCGGGTACGGCTGATAGTCTTTTGGCTGGACCGGGGGGCGGCAGCGACGGCATTCCGTTAAACAGTACTATCTTGCCGGTGGCCAACCTGGACGCCTCGACGCAAACCGTTGCCCAAACGACTAAACCGGACCCCAAACCGCAGCATCATCCGAATGGTGTCTTGCTGGTCGTGGTGGCTATTCTGGTAGTGCTGGCTGTGGTAGCTGTCTGGGTGACCAACAAATCTGCAAAAAATACAACACATTATTGACCTAACGCACTTGTGCCGCGGTAAGCATAAACGGTATTATGGACATAGGTTAATCCAAACAAAAATAAACCAACACTAAAAAATAAAACAAAAAAGGAGTAATTGTAGTGAAATCTTCCAGCGGCCTATCGTTTGAGTACGTGGCCACACCCGACCAGGAGATCAAAGAAGTTGATCTTATATTGGAAAAGCTCTAGTTATCTAGACAAAGCATCTAAAATTTTTCTGCTTAAGAACCGGGGTCTTCTGGCCTAGCCAGAGAGATGCAATAAATGTTATCAATAGCTATGGGCATATCATACTCCTTGCCATTGTGTGGCAGGGAAAAGACGGCAGTGTGCTTGACGGAAAATGTCTCGCCATCGTTATGAAGATGTTCGTCAAGCCTCTTTAGCCTGGCCTGATCGTAGAACACTCCTTTTTTATCAAAAAAAGCTAGGTGTCGCGGCGGTTGATCTTCTGTAGTGTCAGGCAAGACCTGCATCTCCAGAAGATTAACTATGTCCCAGGAGCCTTGGTAAATCAGCTCAAAGACCGGACTTTTCTGGCTTTTTTCGTCATCACCATTTCGTGAGATGAAGAGACCGTCGGTCTTTGCGTCGTGAGAAACTAAGATAGGCGGCGTGCTGCCATCTTTAGGTATGAGCCAGCCATAGCCCGTTGGGTTGTCTTTATAAGTCAGTTTTGGCCGGCGGTAAGTTTTACCCTCTCGCTGGGCTAGCAGTTCGCGGTCACGTTTGTCTTTCCGGGCCTGGGCTCTGGCCGCCGATGCCGCCTGCCGCTGACTGAAAGTCTCCATAGATTGTCTAATTTTAGCTCGTTTGGCTTCCAGCCTAACGGCTGTTTCGGCAGGATCAGAACCAGGATTTAGGGGAGGATGAATGTAGTTGTCAATGTCATGATTTGTAGTATGTTCAGGATTGGACATAAGCTGTCATTATCCTAAACTATCTAACAACTCGTGAGCAAGCATAAGCATGAATAAAAATGGTAGCGGCGAGTGGACTTGAACCACTGACCCCAGGCTTATGAGTCCTGTGCTCTAACCAACTGAGCTACGCCGCCGTATGCCGTATCAGGGTAAAATATACCACGATTCACATCTGTTGGCCAGCTCGTGATGGCTTATAAAATCTGTCAGGGTTGAGCATCCATTCATTAATCAGGTCTACATAAGGTAGAACCTCTGGCGAATGACTCATCTTAGTGCGCTTTTCTGTTTCGTGCATCTCACGCGTTATTTTATGTTTTGTCCAAAATTTTTCATCTACACCGATTTTAGTCATGATCGCTGGCAATATTTTATCTACCGCATACACGAATCTGGCTTCGGCATCACTCTTGTTTTTATAAGTACGGGCAGCATCGACTAACTCAGGAAAATCTGCCCACTCCCGACCCAGTTTATTCAGCGCCCTATCTTCTTGGGCATCTTTGGTGTGGACTTTCTTTTTATCAAATGCGAAAACATCACCGCTATGTATTTCTACTATGTCATGGGCGAGGGCATACTTGAGGATTTTAGTTAAAGCTAAAGTCGGGGCAATTTTGGGTGCTAGGAACCAGCAGGTAAGCGCCAGTCCGTAACTATGTTCAACATCATTTTCGCTGCGTTGCTTATCCATGATAGGTACCATGCGTTTAATATCAGCAAAATCGGCGATTAGTTGCTGCAGCTCCATTAGCCTGTCCATTGATGGTAGGTTACCTTGCTTTGTCATATAAACCTCACTAGTTCGGCGTTGCCGAGGCTTTTACCGCGCTTGCCTAGCGGCTCTTTGTGGATGGCCCGGCGCAAAGCCCGTCCGGAGCCGCCGTGGCCAACTACCAGAATCGTGTCGTGCGGCAGACTATGCAGGTAAGCTAGGAAATCATCCATGCGTTTCTGTAGGTCTTGCAACCGTTCCACGCCATCGTAAGGGTCTATGGCTGACTCGTCTATGAAATATTTAGTGCCGGCCACCAGGTCTTTGCGGCCTTCCAGATTGCCAAAATCGCGTTCTATAAAGTGGTCGCTGAGGATAATCTTGTCATGGGGATAGTCTAGTTCGGAAGCCACGTGTTTAGCTGTATCGTGAGCTCGTGAGAGCGGCGAGCTGATAATAACATCGAACGCCAGACCTTGCTGGCGAGCCCTTTGTCCCGCCAGTTTGGCCTGTTCGCGGCCTTTGGGCGTCAGCGGCGTGTCCGATGAACCGTTCCAGACATGGGCGGCATTGAACTCGCTTTCGCCGTGGCGTATGAAGTAGAGCTGTTTCACACTATAATTATACTGGATGGATATTAAGCTGGAGCCGGGCAAGTATGTAGTTGCCGTATCAGGCGGCGTGGATTCGGTGGTTTTGCTGGATTTGCTATGCGGGTTGCCTAATGTAGACCTCGTGGTGGCGCATTTTGACCATGGCATGCGGAGTGATTCAACCCAAGACAAGTGGTTCGCGGAGTCTTTGACACGGAATTACGATGTACCGTTTGAGTGCGCCGAAGGCCGGCTGGGAGCCGGTGCCAGCGAGGCCGCAGCCCGGCAGGCCCGTTATGACTTCCTAAAAAAAATCCAGCATAAGTATGGGGCCCATGCAATTATCACTGCCCATCACCAGGATGACGTTCTGGAAACAGCCATTATTAATCTGTTGCGCGGAACCGGCCGGAAAGGTTTGAGCGCTCTTGGTGACCGGCCAGGCCTAAAACGGCCGCTGCTCAAAGTACCTAAAAAGGACCTCATTGCCTATGCTCATCGGCATGGCTTAGAGTGGCGCGAAGACAGCACCAATACAGACCGGACTTATTTGCGGAATTACATCCGCCACAATCTTGTGCCGCGTTTTGACGAACAAAATAGGCAAGCTTTTTTAAAACTTTTGGAACAAGCGCGGGATAATAATAACGAACTCGACATATTTTTAGGACAGCAAATCAGTGGCCAACTCATAGATAAGCTGTGGTTTAACCAACTGCCGCATCAAGTGTCACTGGAGGTTATGGCTGCGTGGTTGCGCCAGCATGACATCCGCGACTTTGATCGCAGGACGCTGGAGAGGCTAGTAGTAGCCGCTAAGACAGGGCCGACTGACCGGCAATTCGATGTGGCGGGAGGGGCCATTATGAAAGCCCAGCACGATAGTTTGGCACTCGTCGTGGCAGAGCGCTAGGAAAAATTTACATGCGAGGGTATAATCTTAGCCATGGATAAAAAATCCTTACGGCCCAATCGTAAGCCAACCAAGGGCAATAATCGCGGCATGAAAAATGCGGGTTTTATCGCGCTGATTATATTATTCGGTCTGGTGATTGTGGCGGCAGTGAACCAACCCAGTTCGCTAAAGACTATTTCCGCCAGCCAGGCAATCGCTGATACCAACGCCGGTAAGTACAGCAAAATAGTAGTCAGCAATAACGAGCTAGATATTACACCGAAAGGCGAGAGCCGCGCTACCCTAAAGACCTATGTGGACACTAACTCCAGCTTGAAAGAGCAGGGTTTCAATACTTCCAAAGTCTCTGTTTCGTACAAGCCCGCCTCCAGCAGTAACTCTACTTGGCTCGGCTTGGCCGAGGCTATCGTACCGGTGCTGTTAATCGGCGGCATTCTTTATTACATGCTGCGGAGCGCCCAGGGCCAGGGCAACCAGGCGCTGAGTTTCGGCAAAAGCCGGGCCCGCCTCTACGGCAACGAAAAAGATAAAATGACATTTAAAGAGATTGCCGGCAGCGCTGAGGCCAAGCAAGATTTGGAAGAAGTCGTTGAATTCCTTAAATTTCCTAAAAAATTCGCCAGTATGGGCGCCCGGATTCCCAAAGGCGTGTTGCTGGTCGGCCCGCCGGGCACTGGCAAGACCATGCTAGCCCGGGCCGCCGCCGGCGAGGCCAATGTGCCATTCTTTAGTATTTCCGGTTCTGAGTTCGTGGAAATGTTCGTCGGCGTCGGTGCCAGCCGGGTGCGCGACCTGTTCGCCAAAGCCAAAAAGAACGCCCCATGTATTATTTTCGTTGATGAAATTGATGCCGTTGGCCGTCGCCGCGGTTCCGGCATGGGTGGCGGACACGACGAGCGCGAACAAACACTGAACCAGATCCTGGTAGAGATGGACGGTTTTGAACAGGGCCAAAACGTTATTGTCTTAGCCGCCACTAACCGGTCTGACGTGCTTGACCCGGCGCTGTTGCGACCCGGCCGGTTTGACCGCCGGGTTAACATCAGTCTGCCGGACCGCAAAGACCGCGAAGCCATCCTGAAGGTCCATTTTGCCAAAAAGCCGCTTAGCAAAAAAGTCGACCTCGATTCTCTGGCCGCCAAAGCCGCCGGCTCATCCGGCGCCGACCTAGCCAACATAGCCAATGAGTCAGCCATCATCGCCGCCCGCAACTCGCATAATGAAATCACCGAGCATGACGTAACCGACGCTTTTGAGCGCGTCGCCATTGGTCCGGAACGCAAGAGCAAAGTTATGACCGAGGCCGATAAGCTAACAACCGCCTACCACGAAGCCGGACATGCTTTGGTGGGCCACGTATTGCCGGATAGCGATCCGGTGCACAAAGTGACTATTATTCCGCGCGGTGCCGCCGGCGGTGTAACCTGGTTCATCCCGCCCGAAGACAGGGTGTTCGTTTCGCTCATACAATTCAAAGATATGCTGGCCCGCGGCCTCGGCGGCCGCATCGCCGAGGAAGTGGTGCTGGGCAAAGACCGCATAACCACCGGCGCCAGCAACGACTTGCAACATGCCGCCGAAGTAGCCCGCGATATGATTGTCAACCAGGGCATGGGCCAGAAACTGCGCGACCAGGTCTTCAAGACCGATGACGGCATGATGATCGACAAGCTCATTCACGAACGCGACTACTCCGACGAAACGGCCAAAGCCATCGATGACGAAGTAGAGTCACTGATCACGGAAGCGGCTACCCGCGCCCGCACCGTTATAAAAGCCAACCTGTCACATCTCGAAAAACTCAAAGACAGGCTGCTGGAAAAAGAAACCGTCAACGCCGACGAAGTCCTGGAAACCCTCAAAGGCTCCAAAATGCCTGCCGGCGCCAGCTTGTATTAATAGCTATAATTGCCCTGTTATCTCACCACCGGCTGCTTTATACTATAGGGTGAATTGAACAATGAATAGCCCGACCGCGCCGATAAAAAAGAAGCCGCGCATCAACATCAGCAATGCCGCTTTATTGCTAATGTCGACGGCTTTTGCCGGCCAATTGCTGGGTTTCTTGCGCACCAAGCTGGTAAATGCTAACTTCCCAACCACCGGACCGCAAAGCACCGATGCCTATTTCGCCGCTTTCACCATTCCGGATTTTTTCTTTTTCACGTTGGCGGCCGGTGCTTTGGGCGTGGCTTTCATGCCTGTTTTATCAGACCGGCTGCATCGTATTGGCCGGCGCAGCGCCTGGGAGCTGGCTGACTCGCTGCTGAACCTGCTGGCTATCATCATGGCAGTGGTAGCAGTTATCATCCTGATTTTTGCCGAACCGCTTATTAAGCATATCGTGGCGCCAGGCTTGTCGCCGACGCAGCTGCATACTGCGGCCACCATTATGCGCTTCCTGGCTCTTAACCCGTTGCTATTTACTATTTCCGGAATCCTGACCAGTGTCCAGCAAACTATGGGGCGCTTTTTCTTCTTTGCCATCGCACCGCTGTTTTACAACCTGTCGATCATTATGAGTATCTTTATTTTCAAGGACAATATTGGGTTGGTTGGTTTGGGCGTAGGCGCCCTGATTGGCGCCGTTTTGCAGTTGATAATAGTGGCTTGCGGCTTGTGGGGCACCAGTTTTAATTGGCGGCCGAACATTATGTGGAAAAGCCGTGAATTCCACACCGTGCTGCGCAACTTGCCTCCGCGCTCGCTGGACCAGGGCATGGACCAGGTTGAAAACGTAGTTGAGACACATATTGCCAGCGGTCTGGGATCGGGCAGTATAACCTATTGGAGCAATGCCTATATTTTGAGCACGGCACCGATTTTACTCATTGGCACGGCTATTTCCACGGCGGCTTTCCCGCGGCTTAATGCGCGGCTCAGCCAGCACCGGCCGGATCTATTCCGAAAAGATTTCTTAACGGTCCTACGGGCTATGATTTGGATTAGCGCGCCGCTGGTGACGGTTTGCTACTTCGCCCGCGGCTACCTGGCTCGCTTGATTTATACTAACGGCAACAACCAGATCGCCACCATCTTTGGTTTTCTCGCGGCGGCCATCTTCTTCCGCATATTATATTCGCTGATTTCGCGCTGGTATTATGCCCAAAAAGACACTATTACCCCGCTGGTTGTTTCGCTATTTGTTATCGCTCTGAACGTATTCCTGGCGATTAGCTTGTCCCGGCCTCGCGCTTACGGCGTAGCCGGTCTGGCACTGGCTCAGTCAATCGTTGCCGCGCTAGAAGTTTTTGTGCTGTCAATCATCATGCTGGTACGCGACCCCAAGCTGTTTGATGTCCGTTTCTGGGGCGGTGTCTGGCGTATTGTGTCGGTAACCGGCTTTAGCGTGGTCGCCGCTTTCGTTATGATATCGCTATATCCGCTCGGCATTAAGGATAAAGGTATTTTTGAGCTGGGTTCCAAGTTACTGCTTATAGCCGCTGTTACTTTCGGCGTTCATATTGGCGTATCGGCGCTGTTCGGCCTGGATGAGGTCAAACCGCTCTTTAACCGGCTGCGTAAAATTATCCTGAAACCAATCAAGCTGGGATTGTAATTTTGTCTTATTTAACAAAGATTTAATATTTTTTGGGGTAGAGGGAGGTATAATTAGGGCTATGCCACAGACACTTGTGAAAACCAGCACTGATTATGCCGTCACAGACCATGACCTGGTTTTTACCGAAACTGATCCGCAGTATGTACTGCGCGTCAAAGACCTGCCCGAAGACGAACGGCCACGCGAGCGCATGCTGCACAGCGGCGCGACCAACCTTTCAGTTGCCGAGCTGGTAGCTATCTTATGGGGCGTAGGCAACCGCAACGAAGATGTTTTAGCTATGGCCCGCCGCACTCTGCGCGAATACGGCGAAAAGGCGATTGCCAGCGAGTTCAACCCACAGCGCCTTAGCCAGACCGCGGAAATTTCCCTGAACAAAGCCTGCCAGATAGTTGCCAGCCTGGAGCTGGGGCGGCGTTTTTATGCCCGCCAAACATCGGGTCGGCCGGTCCACGTCCGCAACGCCAAACAAGCCTACCAATACCTTAAGGAGATCGGAACCAACCAAAAAGAGCAGCTGCGCGGCCTATACCTAAATAGCCGCTACCGGGTTGTACACGACGAGGTAATCTCTATCGGCAGCTTGACTTCCAACGTAGTGCATCCGCGCGAGGTTTTCCAGCCGGCGATTGAACGCGGTGCCGTGGCGATCATCCTGGCGCACAATCACCCATCCGGCCAGCTGGAACCGACCACGCCCGACATTCATATCACCGAACAGTTAATCGCTGCCGGCAAAGTTCTCGGCATCGAACTGCTTGACCATCTGGTCATTACGCCCGGCCAATATGTCAGCATCCTGGAAATGATTGAGGGGAAAGACTAAGCTTCAATCGTAAGCTCTACTATTTGATCACCGTCGCTATCGAAGAAAGGCCCTACGACGTAATCACTACCACGCAGGCTACTCAAGAAACCTCTAGGCAGTAACCTAAGTCGTTCATATGATCGTGAACGGGCTAATAAACCGCTTGCTTGAGGTGCCCACTTGTCTCTATTCCAAGGGCTTGACCTATATAGGATGGGCTTAATGGATCCTGGCTTGTCGATAGCCTCTACGTGTACGGTGCTGCCAACTAGCTCGGCGCACACCTCGCTAATAGATTTTATTACCGTATCTTTTCTGTGTTCTGCTTCCATACTTTCAGACTCAGCTACCTGGCGGGCACTATACGTTTCAAGCGCAGTTTTACCTAATTTGGCTAACTCTTCTAGAGTAATATGGCCAGATTGGACTCTTTCGTTGTTTAGCCCGGTGTTTATAAATGTACCCACAGCATCATCAAGGGAGCCCCGTAGAATGTCGCCATTTGACTCTATTGTATTATTGGCGCGCCATAAATCATGGTAAAGGTGCATTAATCTTGTGCCGGGGGACGCGGCTTGGCCAGTATCTGTCGTAAGTTCTGACATACAGTATATTATTCATCAAATTTTTTAAAAAGCAAGCTCATTACCGCACCTCTGTTATACTGGAACGAATGACTCAGAACCACATACGCAATTTTTGTATCATTGCTCATATTGACCACGGTAAGTCGACGCTGGCCGACAGGTTGCTCGAGCTGACTGGCACCGTGCAGAAGCGCGACATGAAAGCCCAGCTTCTAGACAAGATGGAGCTGGAACGTGAAAAAGGCATTACTATCAAGCTGGCGCCGGTGCGAATGCGCCATGATGGCTACGAGCTGAACCTGATTGATACGCCCGGCCACGTGGATTTCAGCTACGAAGTGTCGCGCAGTTTGCAAGCCTGCGAAGGCGCGCTGCTGGTGGTGGATGCTACGCAGGGCATCCAGGCGCAGACGCTGGCCAATGTGTATTTAGCCATGGACGCTAATCTGACTATCATACCGGTGCTTAACAAGATTGATCTGCCGGCTGCTGACACGGAGCGGGTGAGCGCCGAGATCGTTAGCTTGCTCGGCTGTGAGCGCCAAGATATCATCGAGATCTCGGCCAAAACCGGCCAGAACGTCGAAGCGGTTCTGCAAGCCGTCATTGATAAAGTTCCCGCGCCTAAAAAATCGGAAAAGACAGAGACCAGGGCGCTAATTTTCGATTCATATTACGATGATTACCGCGGCGTCATTCTATATGTGCGGGTTTTTGACGGCGCGATAGATAAAAACACACAGATTAAAATGATGGCCACCAACGCTAGCGGCCTAGCATTAGAAGTCGGTGCGCTAACGCCGGAAATGACTGCCGAGAAATCATTGGGCGCGGGTGAAATCGGTTACATCGTAACTAATCTCAAGAGCACGAGAGAGGCAAAAGTGGGTGATACGATTACTTTAAACGCCCATACTGCCGCCATACCATTACCGGGCTATAAAGACGTCCAGCCGTTCGTCTATGCCGGCTTTTTCCCGGATAGCAGCGAAAATTACCAGCTCCTAAAAGATGCCGTCGAAAAACTCAGCCTGAGCGATTCGGCGCTCAGGTTCGCGCCGGAAAATTCACCGGTGCTGGGTTTCGGCGTGCGAGTCGGTTTCCTCGGCTTGTTGCACATGGACATTATCCGCGAGCGGCTGGAGCGCGAATATAACCTGGAACTTATCGTCACCAACCCGTCGACTGACTATCACGTCGTCTTATTGGGCGACGCGGACCTGGATATAAAAAGCGCCGCCGATCTGCCCGATCCCGCCAAAATCAAAGAAATCCATGAGCCATGGATTAACGGTGAAATCATTGTGCCGCAGGATTACGTCGGACCGGTCATCCAGCTTATCAGTGCCAAGCGCGGCCAGCAAAAGAACATTAGCTATGTCGACAAAAGAGCGGTCATAAGTTTTGAGGCGCCGCTGGCCAATCTATTGACAGATTTTTACGACCAGCTCAAAAGCCTGACCAGCGGTTACGGGTCATTCAATTACGAATTGGCCGATTACCGGCCAGAAGATTTAGTACGGGTCGATTTTTACGTGGCCGGTGAGATTGTCGGCGCGCTGAGCGTCATGGCCCACCGCAGCGAGGCCCAAAAGCTAGGCCGCGAAACGGTCGAAAAACTCAAAGACGTCATTCCGCGGCAGAATTTCAAAGTTGCTTTGCAGGCGGCTATCGGCGGCAAATTCATCGCCCGCGAAGATCTCAGCGCTTACCGCAAAGACGTCACATCCGGCCTGTACGGCGGCGACGTCTCCCGCAAAAAGAAACAATTGGCCAAACAGGCCAAAGGCAAAAAACGCCTCAAAAAATTCGGCAAAGTCGACATTCCAGCCGAGGCTTTCACTGTCATGCTAAAAAGGAAGGATTGATGGAAGAAGTCATATTAGCAACCGCAATTACAATCAGTATATTGCTAATATCATCGGTTTCTTCGCCAAAGCTCAGAGCGGCTATTTATAGTCTGCCAATTCCTATAACTATTCTATTGTTTGGAACAGGAGGAAACGTAAACATCACTTACTTGGTAGGATTGCTGCTTGTATTGACATTCATGACTGTGACCTGGTTGCTACACAAGAAATTAAAAATCCATATAATACCGGCGATTATTATCAGCGTAGCCCTTTATGTTGGACTCGGTACGCTCAATAGATTCATCGTTAACGTACCATTTCTGATCGGGTATTTTATTCTTGTTGTCTGCTGGCTCATATATATAGTGAAACCGATCAAATTACATCAAAAGCATTACCGCAAGGTTCAAGTAAATTTAAAAGGCAAAGATTACATAATAAGAGGATCAATTATTTTTGTATTGGCATACTCGATAATCGGCATAAAAGGTCTTATATTTGGAGCGGCTATAACTTTTCCATTCAACGGAATCTTCACTGTCTATATAATGCGCGAGCAACTCCCGGTGCTTATAACTGAACAGATTCGAAACTTCCTGGCACTTTTTACGTTTTTCCTAATAGTTTGGCTTCTTCAGCCCAAGCTCGGGTTACTGGCTGCTCTAGCAGTAGGTTGGCTGGTTGTCCCATCCATGATTTACGGCATTAGCCATTACGTTCCCAGACCCTACTCATCATCTAGTTAATATTTGCACTTGCGGGGAAAGCATGGCACGGTTTATAATAAGGCAATGGAAGATTCCGCGCAGGCGGCGGGTCTGAAACAAAAACTACAGGACTACAAGCCCTCGGCCGCCACTATTGAATTAGTTCAAAACACCCCGATTTTATTGTTGGTAGGCGTTTCTGGTGCCGGCAAAGACAGCATCAAGCACCAATTGCTAAAAACCCGCCGCTATCATCACATTGTCTCGCACACTACGCGCCGGCCCCGGGAAAACCAGGGGATACTAGAGCAAGATGGCCGCGAGTATCATTTTATAAACTTAGCTGACGCCGAAAAAATGCTAGATGATGGCGCTTTCGTGGAGGCCAAGATGTATAGCGGCAACGTCTACGGCACCAGCGCCGCCGAAATTCAACGCGCTCATGATGAGCACAAAATCGCCTTGACCGACATAGAAGTGCAAGGCGTAGCCGAATATGAAACCATTACTGATAGCGTGCAAGCGCTGTTCGTATTGCCACCAAGTTACGAAGTCTGGCAACAGCGTCTGAAAAGCCGTTATGAGGGCGTCATAGAACACGAAGATATTCGCCGCCGCATGCAGACCGCCAAGACAGAACTCCACGAAGCCCTCCAAAAAGATTACTTCCGATTCGTCATCAACGACGACCTCGACCGGGCAGTCGAGACCGCCGACACCATCGCTCACGGCGCACCCCCCGGTCGTGAGTCCGAAACTGCCCGAGCCCTGGCCCAGGATTTGCTGGCAAAACTTAACTAGATTGGCCTGTTAGCACTCTTGACGTCAGAGTGCTAAGATTATAAAATGCAGGCATATGACGCAGCGCCAACAGAGTATCTTAAGTGCCATAGTCGAACAGTACGCCGAGGTAGCCAGCCCGGTCGGCTCTACTTTGCTGGCCAAGCTTTTTAATGTCAGCTCGGCTACTATCCGCGCCGAAATGGCCGAATTGGAGCGCCACGGCTACATTACCCAGCCGCATACCAGCGCCGGCCGCGTGCCGACGGATAAAGGCTATCGCTTTTATGTTAATAATTTAAACGAACCGGAAGGTAAAAAATTGCCGGCAGGACGGGCCGAGAAAGCTTTGGCAGCCCGCGTGCAACAAGCCGGCGCGCCGGAGCGCATGATCCGCAATGCCGTCGATACTCTAGTCGAACTTACTCATAACCTTGGCCTGGCGACCATCGGCAACCAGTTATATATGAGCGGCCTAAGCAACCTCTTCGGCCAGCCGGAATTTGTTGGCGGCGCCCAGGTACAACAAATCGCGCAACTGCTCGATAATCTCGAACCATGGCTGCGCGAGGCCGCGCCCAACGAACCTCTCAGCGTATATATAGGCCACGAAAACCCGGTGGGCCGTACGGCCGGCGCCAGCCTGGTAATCAGCCGTTTCCGCAGTCCTTTTTCCGATCGCAGCTACATAGGCACGCTCGGTCCGACCCGCCAAAGCTACCGTGACGTTATGGCCCTGGTCTCCCGCGCCGGTCAGGAATTAGAGGAGGTGTTGTATGACTGAGAATCTGGCGGCTGAACACGCCGTAATTTATAAAATTTTTTATGATGCCGCCGATACCTTCACAATTGAACTAGGCCACGACAAGTCCACAACTACTATTTACGGCCAAAAAGACGCCATCAAAGAAGCCAATGATTACATAGACGACCTTTATGATGAAGGTATCGGTAAAGATATTGACGACCGGCAGATTAGCATGCTGGCCAGGATAGCTATCTGTAAAAACACCGATTTTATAATCATGAACCACGTTTTGTCGGACGGGAGGAACTCTAATGACTAAGCCAAAAAGCGGCAAACCAGCGACTAATAACGATCAAATTGAAGAATTGACTGACGCACTCAAGCGCGAACGGGCCGACGCTCTCAACCTGCGCCGCCGGCACGAAGAAGAAATCGCGCGGCTGCGCAGCGCCGCCAAAGCAAATGTCATCCATGATCTGTTACCAGTAATTGACAATTTCGAGCGGGCGCTCAAGCACGTACCGGCCAATCTCAAAGACGATGACTATATAAAGGGCGTCCAGGGTGTAGTCAAACAATTCGAAAAAACCCTGGCCGACATGGGCGTGGAGCGTATCAAAACGGTCGGCCAGCCGTTTGATCCGCACTTGCACGAAGCGGTCGGCATGGAAGAAGGTGACGGCGAACACGAAATCGTATCCGAAGAGCTCCAGGCCGGCTACAAACTCGGCGACGAAGTCATCCGCCACGCCATGGTGAAAGTTAAAAACTAATTGCATGGAACGACAAGATAAAACCACCACACTAACCGATAGGTTTTTAATAGGGCAGAAAATGTTCAGGTTGGCCGTCGCAGACATAGCCAGTACTTATAGGGACGCTTTTGTTCCGAGTCATATTGAGAAAGGCGAGGGGCTATTGTCATATCTAGGTAGAAGAGCAGAAGAGAGAAAAGAAGCTGACGAGGTTTTGCTGAAATCTTATATTCTGGAGAAACAGATTGGATCGGTAGCGGCTCGGGAACGACTGGAGAGCGGATTTACAAACGAATTCTTTTAATTATTGGCTGTAGACAAAAGAACTACATTTGGCACTCTTGACACGAGAGTGCTAATTTACTACACTGACATCAGTAATATAAGTCTGCTAATTAAAGAAAGGGTATGTATTCATGAGCAAGATAATCGGAATTGACCTTGGTACCACTAACTCGGCCATGGCCGTCATGCAAAGCGGCAAACCGGAAATTATAGCTAACAGCGAGGGCAACCGCACCACGCCGTCTGTCGTGGCTGTCAATAAAAACGGCGAACGGCTAGTCGGCCAAGTGGCCCGGCGCCAGCAGGTTACCAATAGCAAAAACACTATCTATGAAGTTAAGCGCCTGATTGGCCGCAAGTTCAGCGATAAAGAAGTTCAGCGCGACCTTAAATTGATGGGCTACGAGATCGTCAAAAGCGGCACTAGCACCAAAGTAAAGATGGGCGACAAAGAGTACAGTCCGGAAGAAGTTAGCGCCATGATTCTCGGCAAGCTCAAGAGTGATGCCGAAAGTTTCCTCGGCGGGAAAGTTACTGAAGCCGTTATTACCGTGCCGGCCTACTTTGATGATTCCCAGCGCCAAGCCACCAAAGACGCCGGCAAGATCGCCGGTTTGGAAGTCAAGCGCATCATTAATGAGCCGACAGCTGCTGCACTGGCCTATGGTCTCGATAAAGAAGGCAAAAAAGACGAGAAAATCGCCGTCTATGATCTTGGCGGCGGTACGTTCGATGTCTCTATTTTGGAACTGGGCGACGGCGTTTTTGAAGTTAAGTCTACCAATGGTGACACTCACCTCGGCGGCGCCGACTTTGACCGCGTGGTCATCAACTACTTTGCCGATGAGTTCAAAAAAGAACACGGTATCGACATCACTGACGATAAAGCTGCCATGCAACGGCTGCGTGACGAAGCCGAAAAGGCCAAGATCGAACTTTCGACAGCGCAAGAGGTTGATGTAAACCTGCCATTTCTAACGGCTGATGCCGAAGGGCCTAAACACTTTGAGCATAAACTGACCCGCGCCAAGCTGGAAAGTCTGGTGGCCGAGCTGATCGACAAGACGGCCGCTCCGTGCGAAAAAGCATTGAAAGACGCCAGCCTTAAGGCCAGCGACATCGACGCCGTCGTTTTAGTCGGTGGCATGACCCGCATGCCGGCCGTTCAGGAAAAGGTCAAAGGCATCTTCGGCAAAGACCCTATGAAAGGCGTTAACCCGGACGAAGTCGTAGCTATTGGCGCGGCTATACAGGGTGGTGTTCTGCAGGGCGACGTCAAAGACGTGCTGCTGCTGGACGTAACGCCACTGAGTCTCGGCATCGAGACTATGGGTGGTGTCATGACCAAGTTGATCGAGCGCAACACCACCATCCCGACCAGCAAATCAGAAGTCTTCTCAACCGCCGCCGACAACCAGCCGCAAGTGGAAGTCCATGTGGCCCAAGGCGAGCGCGACATGATAGAAGGCAACAAATCACTCGGCCGCTTCATATTGGACGGCATCCCACCGGCACCGCGCGGCGTTCCGCAGATTGAAGTCACCTTCAATATCGACGCCAACGGCATCCTAAACGTCACCGCCAAAGACAAAGGTTCCGGCAAAGAACAGAGCATTACCATCAGCGGTTCGGGCAACCTAGATAAGACAGAAGTTGAGAAGATGGCCAAAGACGCCGAAGCTCACGCCGACGAAGACAAAACCAAGAAAGAGTTGGTAGAAGCCCACAACTTGCTGGACAGCGCTGTTTACCAGGCCGAAAAGCTCAAGAACGACAACGGCGACAAACTGAGCGACGATGACAAGAAGATTCTGGACGAAGCCGTAGAGGCTGCCAAGAAAGTCGTGGCCGACGAGAAGGCCGACAAAGAGGCTCTGGAAAACGCCACCAAGGAACTGAACGACAAACTGATGCCAATCGGCAGCAAGATGTACGAGCAAGCCTCGGCTGATGAGTCTAAGTCTGAAAGCGACTCTGACGACAAAGATGGCAAAAAGGACGAAGCCGTGGAAGGCGAAGTTGTCGACGACAAAGACAAGGAAGACAAATAGTCAATGGAGGAGCGGCCACCAGCTGATCCCGGCGAGCTGCCTCATGAGGGCCCCTGGGCTCCGTTAGGTGAACTGGACCAAACCTCGCGCTATGAACACCTGAGTGTTATCTTTGGCTCGGTAAGCCGCGACCTCCAATACCAGTTGATACATAATCCCCCACAAGAGGGTGAACCAAGCCAGTATTCGTTCATGGCTATCGACGGCAATGACTATCAAGAAACCGCAGACACCAAGATATATTTAGCGTTTATAGAGCCAGACAAAACTAAGTTGCGGGTATTTGACACCAAGGAGCTGGATCTATATCTGGAGCATGATCGCGAAGCCCTGGTTCCTCGAGAACTTTTAGAGTGGCTGCGTGATGATATGATGGAGCAGGCCAAACTAGGTACAACCACACCGAACGCGGAAGATATGCTTGGCTTTATAGATATAATCAGGTCATGGTTGGCTAGAGAACGCCGCGCGCCAAGCGACACAACCTAAAGATTGATAGAATATAACGATGAGTAGAGCTAGAAGAATCACTGCAGAAGATCCCATATGGAGGGACATGGAAAAAAGGCACGAAGCAGACGTGCTGGTTGCTGATGCCTCCGGTAGTCTTATAGTGCAGGATGTGCTAGGTGTTTTTGCGGAGTGCAATTTTAATGACCCCTCAGTAGAGAGAGACTGCAGGAAGGCGCTCAGAAAGTATTTGGCCAATGCCTGCAACGTGCCGCTAAATCGTTGCGAAGATGTGCTTATTCTGGCTGAAACAGCGATACGCCAGGGAGCGTCCAATGGCTAAGCGCGATTATTACGAAGTTTTGGGGGTAAAGAAAGACGCCTCGGCGGACGAGATTAAAAAATCTTTTCGTCGGGCGGCTATCGAGCACCATCCGGACCGCGGCGGCAATGAAGAAAAGTTCAAAGAAATTAACGAGGCCTACGAAGTTCTTAAGGACACAGAGAAACGCAAGCGTTACGACCAGTTCGGCCACGCCGGGGTAGGTGGTGCCAGCGGCAACCCGTTTGGCGGCGGCAATCCATTCGGCGGCGCAGGGGGCCAGAATGTAAACTTTGACTTCGGCGATCTGGGCCTGGGCGATATCTTCAGCAGTTTCTTTGGCGGCGGCCAGCCGCAGGGCCAGCGCCGCCAGACCCGCGGTCGCGACGTAGAAGCCAATGTGGAAATCAGTTTTGAGCAGGCTGTTTTTGGTACTGAAGTCGACTTAACGCTGAACCTCGATGACACCTGCGAACATTGCAAAGGCACCACCGTGGAGCCGGGCCACGAGCTAAAGACCTGCGACCAGTGCGGCGGCTCCGGCCAAGTGGTAACCGTATCGCGGACCATATTTGGCAATATCCAGCAGGCGGCAATTTGCCCAAAGTGCCATGGCGCCGGCAAGGTGCCGGAAAAAGCATGTACTGTTTGCAAGGGCCAGGGCACGCAAACCAAAAAGCAGACAGTCCAACTGAAAATCCCGGCTGGTATTGACGACGGCGCAACCATCCGCCTGCGCGAACACGGCGAAGCTATCGCTAACGGACCCAAGGGCGACCTGTATGTGAATGTCCGCGTCAAACCGCATAAACACTTCACCCGCGAGGGCGATTTAATCTTAAGCGAAGAACATATCGGTATGGTAGAGGCAGCTCTAGGCGCGGAAATAGAAGTGCAGACCGTCGACGGACCGGTACTTATGAAAGTACCGGCTGGCACCCAGCCCGGCTCGGACTTCAAACTCAGCGGCCACGGCGTGCCTCATCTAAAAGGCAACAGCCGGGGCGCCCAGATCGTGACCATCTTGGTCGATGTGCCGGCTAAACTTAGCAAGCGTCAAAAAGAGCTACTGGCTGATTTTGATAAAGCATAAGAAAGCATAAAACGCTTTTTTTATTTCTGGCCGCGGTGCTCAAGCGCAATCAGCAAAGAAGAAATATCAAATGGATCAATATTGTGGTCTGACGCTATGGAGCCAATATACAACACAGCCTCATGCTGTTCCGGAGTATAGCGGCCAAGTTTGCGTTTTTCCTTATCTGCTCGCATGGCGAAATCGGCAAGGCTAAGCAGTTCAGAGGGCTGCATGGGTCTTTGATGGACCGCGCCTCCGACAGACGCGCGTATACTTTCCACTTTCAGTTTTTGCCGGACCCGCTCACCGACAATTGCCAGTTTCTCGGGGGTATCGACGCAGGGGAGAAGCAAGAGGAATTCATCGCCACCCATGCGCGCCTCCTGAGAATGGCGGCTAATAGATAAAACGTCGTCATGAAATTCTTTTTTGCGAAGATTGTCTTTAGCTTCACGCTCTTCATCATGGTGTCTGGTAGCAACCTGTAACGTCAGGGCGGCATGTTTTACAAGTTCGCTCCCATTATCATATCCTTGCTGGGCGTTGGTCTTTTTCAGCTCATCCAGATCTACCATAAGCGCGGCGAAATGGCCTGGATACTCTTCCAAAAAAATATCCAGTTGCTCGTCCATCCCGCGCCGGTTCAGCAAGCCGGTCAGGTGGTCATGGGTGGCCAAATAATGGTCGTCTACTTCTGGCGGGGTTAGATCGGGAGATGTCATGGTAGTATTATATCATAATAAATTAAGCAAAGCAAGTTTAAGCGGTATATGCCTTGCGCAAACGTAACATTTCGTTAATAATTATGCTTATTGTGGATTTAAAACGACAACTTAACCAATCTGGGTTTATCCCTATGCTGATCCTTATCCTAATCATTCTTGGCGCAGTGATTTATTTGGCCTATACGCGTGTGCTGCACGCCCAGCAACACATATCCTGGCCATAGCGCTCATGGTATAGTTTAATCATATGTCGCCTGAACTTACACTTGCCGCCATCGTCCTGGTTCCTGCCGTTTTGCTGATGGTGCTGCGCATCAACGCTGCTTTGGTTTTTTTGAGCCTCTGCTTAGGCAATGTGTTGGTGCAGTTCGTGGCCAGTGATGCCAGCACTTGGCTGACCACTTTTTCGTCGTCGCACACCACCACTGTGGTCACGACCACAAACGGTAATATTAAGCTGGCTTTATTGCTGTTG
Source organism: Saccharimonadales bacterium (SeqCode) (assembly GCA_035692985.1). Classification (GTDB taxonomy): domain Bacteria; phylum Patescibacteriota; class Saccharimonadia; order Saccharimonadales; family UBA4665; genus JARIHC01. The sequence continues at coordinate 51,439 of DASSHG010000009.1, read as the reverse complement.
CCGGCAGTGCTGACAGCGTTTTTTATGATCCGCACAGTTAGTGATAGCGTCCGCTTGGCCATGAATCTTTTACCGGCAGCTGGCGTCGGGCTGTTGGGAGCTTTACTGGTAGTTCCGCTGCTGTCACCAAATTTGTCGCATAATATAATTGCTTCTAATCTGTGGTGGCAAGCCCAGCAAGCCCAAAACGTGATTATCGGCCTGAGTGCCGTGGTTTGTTTGGTGGTTCTCTGGATGCAGCGTCCGCACGCGGGCGGCTGGTCCAAACATCGTAAGCACAAGAGCTAGATTGACTTTTTGGCTGAATTACAGATAATGTAAGGAGTTAATTTACCGGCCTCCCGCCACTTAAAGTGCGGGCCCATAGCTCAGCTGGTTAGAGCACCTGCCTTTTAAGCAGGGTGTCGTGGGTTCGAGTCCCACTGGGCCCTCCAGACCACTCATAAGTATTTGTCTTACGTAGTACAATAAATATATGAAAAAGATAATCAGTGCTGTGCTCATCCTTGGATTCCTCTTCGTAGATTTACTGTTTTTTCACGATGTATTTAAGCCCGGTGAAGTCACAACTCTGCCGCAATACCTTACAGGTTTCTTAAGCATTCCTGTCATAGTATTTTCTGCTCAGGCTTTTATAGGCGATCACAGATATCCTAAAAGCTGATAAAAACAAGTAAAAATAAGCGAAATTTCATTAAGCTTTCCTTAAAGTTGTAAAACATTCATTGCCGGCGCTGGTAAAATGCCGGATATGAAACCGATCGGAAAATGGCGGTTGCGGCGCAGTATGACGATCGTGCTGATTGCTGCCATGGTAGTTGGCGGTTTGATGGCGGCGGATTGGCGGCAGTCGCACCAGACCGTATCGGTGCCGGCGAACCAGAAGCTGTCTTTGGCGATGACGGTTCTGAGCGGGCTGGCGGTCCGGCCGCCGGCCTCGAAGACCGGCTACAACCGCCAGCAATTTAGCGACGGCTGGGCTAAGGTGGATACGTGTACTATCCGCGACAAAATTTTGGCCAGGGATATGATTGGCGTGTACTACCGCTCGCCAGCGGATTGTACGGTTATGGCCGGTACCCTGAATGATCCATATACGGGCAAGGCTATTCATTTCGTACGCGGCCCGAATACGTCCGCGGCGGTACAGATTGACCACGTGGTGGCTGTCTCAGATTCGTGGCAAACCGGCGCCCAGCAACTTTCTAAAAGCCAGCGCGAGCAACTGTATAACGATCCGCTGGAACTGTTAGCGGTCGATGGGCCGTCCAATGAGCAAAAGGGTGATGGCGACGCGGCTGCCTGGCTGCCGCCGAATGTGAATTATGAATGCCGTTATGTGGCCCGGCAGATAGCTGTGAAACGGAAGTATCGTTTATGGGTAACGGCCGCGGAGCACAAAGCTATGGTAAAAGTGCTGGATTTATGCCCGGACCAAGTAGTGCCAACCGTAGGAAATTAAATTATTTAATGTCTTTGGCACTCTCTTTTGTTTATCGGGTGGGCATGGACGATAATCAGGGCCAATGTTGTTGGGCATTTGGCGGCGGCCGCTGCATGTATCCTGGCTTTTGACGTGGTTTTCGGCTGCCTTGATGGCCGGAATTATTTTGGCGGCTACGTTCCGCAAGCCTCTATTTGCTGGCACTCAGCCGGCTATCGCCGGAGGTTTATTGCTAGCGGTTGTCGTTATGAAACGGTCGCCCACGGTCGCGCTAGTGTTCATAGCAATTGCCGCCGGCTTGGTGCTGGGTTTGTGGCGCGGTGAAAACCGGCTGGCAGAAACATCTAATTACCGGGTTTTTATAGGCCAAACAGTGCAGCTGCATGGCACCATTGCCGACGACATAACTGTCAAAAGCGGTCAAGCCGGCCTAAGATTGCGAGACGTACGGATTGGCCAAACCCGTTTGGGCGGCCAAGTGTGGGCTAGCTCTTCAACGGGGCTGTCTTTAAAGCGTGGGGACCAGATTGAATTATCGGGCGAGCTGCGGCCTGGCTTCGGCAGTTATGCTGCCAGCATGTCGTTCGCCAAACTAACGAGTGCCATCCGGCCGCCTGGCGGTGATCCATCACGAAGCGTGCGCGACGCGTTTGATACCGGTTTGGAGCGAACCGTACCGCAGCAAGAAGCGGCTTTAGGGATTGGTTATTTGACCGGCCAGCATAACCTGGTGCCGGACATCCTGATCAAGCAACTGCAATTGGTTGGATTGATACATCTGGTAATTGCCGGCGGCTACAATGTGACTATTTTAGTGCGTTTGATACGCCGGCTTTGCCTGCGTATTTCCAAGCGGTTGGCTATGTTGGCGGCAGGAGGAATGCTTTTTGGGTTAACGCTGGTTGCCGGGTTCGTGGCACCAATGGCGCGGACTGCTATAGTGACCAGTTTGAGCTTGGCCACTTGGTATTACGGCCGTTGGCCACACCCTGTGGTTTTGCTGTCGGTGGCGGCTGCTACCACGGCGTTTATTGATCCAGCGTTTGTCTGGGGAGATGTCGGCTGGTATATGACTTTTGTGGCGTACGGCGGTCTGATTGTGCTGGGGCCGATGCTCAAGCGCTGGTTTTGGGGCGAGGAACACCACGGTGAGATCAAGCAGATTATTGTCGACACTCTAGCGGTACAAATCGTCACCACGCCGCTTATGGCTTTCGCCTTCCAGCAATATTCGATATATGGTTTGCCAGCCAACTTGCTGGTATTGCCGTTTATGCCGCTTACTATGCTGGCTGCGACTGTGGCCGGCGCGGCGGGCATGTTCCTGCCGGCAGCCGCGACCCATTGGGCGGGTTGGCCAGCCTCTGTGCTGCTCAGCTATACAAGCAAAGTGACGGTCTGGATGGCGGGTGCTCCGGGCGCCGGCGCCGTGGCCCGTCTGGACGCGCGCGGCATGGTGCTGGCATACGCTGCGATACTGCTGTTTATCTGGCGGCTAAAACGTAAAATTGGTTATGATTTCCGAACCGGAAGCCTAGTTGGCGAAGAATATCATTAAATTTTAATGGAAGTTTGACAGGATCTCGGCTGCCGCGTCACAATGCAAATCCCAATAGTAGATTAACAGAAAGGAGAGGTAGCAATTATGAAAAAAATTATCAGCTTGGTTGTTATAACCGTGAGCGTGGTGATGCCGGTCATCACTCCAATTTCCGCCCAAGCGGTTGATAGCACTGTCCAGCCGCCGGCCTCCACGCCGGCTAGCAGCCAGCCGGATGTATTGATTACTACTTTTGGTGGCAGCAGTATGTTGGAGTTCGCCGAACTATATAACCAATCCGACGCGCCGGTGCAGCTAACCGGCGCCCAGCTGCGGTTCACCGTGCATGATTTGGCGGCCGGATGCGTGGATCGTACCTATTCGGCGACGGCACCGGCGGGCTGGCTACTGCCCAAATCTTACTTTAGCTTTGAGCGGGGTGCTCCCAACGGTGACGCAACAGAAGCCCATTTTTCGGTTCCGGATGATTTTTTAGCGGGTTGCGTTTCGGCGCAGCTGTCCGCAATACAGTTGCTAGGTGCTGACGGCACTAACTGGCAGAATATCACTTTCTTGCCGGGTACATTAACGGCCAACAACTGGGCCCAGCATAAGCAGCGCGGCAAGTCATCGCTAAGTGTCACTGGTACTTTCGCAGCGGACTATAATTTGCTCGCGACCGGTACGGCCGGACTCTACAGCACGCCGTTATACCAACCGCCACCAGATACTGCTGGTCTGCAAATCGTTGAGTTGCTGCCCCGTTCGCTTAGCTGTTCGCCGACCGATACCAGCTTGCTGTGCGATGATTACGTAAAATTATTCAATGGCTCTGGTACCACGATAGACCTGGTAAACTACCGCTTGCGTACTAGTTATGGCGGCTTGAAAACCTCGTCCAGCAACACGATTAGTCTAAGTGGCGATCTGGCACCTGGTCAGTACCAATTGGTCAATACCAAAAATGACGGTTCGGCCTTGGGCCTGACCCAGACGGGCGGCTATGTATGGCTGGAAGACGCTTACGGCGCGCAAACTTACCAGCCGGTTATAGAATATCCTGATGCCAGCACCGACAGTAAAACCGGCCAGGCCTGGGCCTTTGACGGCGCTGACTGGCAGTGGACCAGCTCGCCCCAACCGGCCGGACCAAATTATTTTCCCTTAGTGGTACTTACCGCGCCCGCAATGGCTGCTCCATCGCTAAAACCCTGTGCCGTCAATCAAGAACGTAATCCTGAAACCAATCGTTGCCGTGCTATAGCCACGGCCACCGCTGTGCCGGCGGTCTGCAAGCCGGGCCAAGAGCGCAACCCTGACACTGGCCGCTGCAAATCAATTACAGCAATTGTCAAAACAGCAACTCCATGCAAGCAGGGTCAGGAACGGAATCCAGCTACTAACCGGTGTCGCTCTGTGCTGGGCGCCGCAAAAAGCCAAAAACCTTGCAAGGCTGGACAGAAGCGAAACCCTGACACTGGCCGATGCCGCAAAATCCAACCCAAAATAACAGCTATTCACGACATCAAAACCGCTGCCAGGGCTGCTGGTCAGCATTGGTACGCGATTGCCGCGGTAGTGGCTGCCGCCGGCGTCTACATTCTATACGAATGGCACCCAGAGCTTTCGATAGGTTGGGAGAGGCTCAAGGCCAGGATGCTCCGCAGACAAAACATCCAAAATCTGCTAAAATAACAGATAGAAAATGAGCGGACACAGTAAATGGTCAACTATCAAACGGCAGAAAGCGGCTAAGGACGCGGCTCGCGGTGCGGTATTTACCAAACTGGGCAACGCCATCGCCGTGGCCGCCCGTGGCGGCATCGATCCGGAAAGCAACTTTGCCCTGCGCATGGCGATCGACAACGCCAAGTCTGCCAATATGCCGGCTGCCAACATCCAGCGCTCAATTGATCGGGCCAAAGACAAAGATGCCGCGCAGATGCAGGAAGTTTTGTACGAAGGTTATGGCCCGGGCGGCGTGGCCATCCTGGCGGAGTGCGCCACAGATAACATTAACCGCACATATCCCGACGTCCGACTGGCCTTTTCCAAGCATGGCGGCAACATCGCCGAGAAAGGCGCCGTGGTTTTTCAGTTTGATCGACGCGGTATGATCCGCGTAAAGGAAACTGGCGACGAGATGCTCTTGCAAGCTCTGGAAGCTGGCGCCGATGACGTGCAGGAAGAAGACGGCGAATCACTGATTTACACCGACCCGAAAGAGCTGATGAAAGTTCGCGAAGCCCTGGACAAAAGCGGCCTCAAAATTGAATCCGCCGAACTGACTTACGTGCCAAAAAACACCGTAGAAGTCAGCGATGCTTCCACCGCTGCCAAAATCATGCGCCTGATGGACGCCCTGGAAGACATCGACGAAATCACCAACACGCACGTAAACTTCGATATTCCCGAGGAACTGCTGAAGCAGCCATGAGAATCCTAGGTATTGACCCTGGCACTGGCATCCTCGGTTTCGGGGTGATTGAGGCCGACAACAATACTGCACAGTTAGTGGATGCTGGCGTGATCCGGACACCGGCTAAAGAAGACGATGCGGTACGGCTGCAGACAATTTTCGAAGAAGTATCAGACATAATTGCCCAATCCAAGCCAACGGTTATGTCGGTAGAAAAGCTCTATTTCGCCCAAAATGTGACTACCGCTATGACGGTCGCCCAGGCCCGCGGAGTGGTACTACTAGCTGGCCAGCAGGCCGGACTGGAAATTTATGAATATACGCCACTGCAAATAAAACAGGCTCTGACTGGATATGGCCGGGCCGAAAAGAAACAGATCCAAGAGATGGTGCGGGTAATTTTGAAACTTAAAACCGTGCCCACGCCGGATGACTGCGCCGACGCCCTGGCTGCCGCTATCACGCATAGCATGACAAAGCATTTGCGCTAAAGCTTTCTTGTGTTACAGTTAAGAGGTCATATTAAACAATAAAAATAAGGAGACTCTCCCATGCCCCCAACAGATCCAACTCCGCCGGCTAACGATCCCGGCGTCACGCCGCCTCCGGCACCCGACCCGACACCAGCACCGGACCCCGGTCCGTCACCGGTTCCAGAGCCAGGTGCTCCGGAAGCTCCGGTTACACCTGTTGAACCGCCGGCTGGTCCTCCAGCCGACCCGGCAGTCTAATTTTTGCCGCAACGTAATCAAACCGCCAGCATTATCCTTACTGTGTTGGCGGTTTTTTACGGCGTAGCCTCGGGCGCCGCCTTATGAGATAATATAGCTAATGATTGCAACGCTTACTGGTGTAGTCCAGGAAAAACTGTCGGACATGGTAGTGGTCGAGGTTCAGGGTACCGGCTATGGCGTATACGTGACGGCCGAAGACCACGGCAAGCTGGTTAATGGCGAGCAGGTAAAAGCTTACATTTACGAACACATCCGCGAGCAGTCGCACGATTTGTTCGGGTTTCTAAGCCGCGATATTAAAAACTTGTTTGAACAGTTGCTAGGCGTTAATGGCGTGGGGCCTAAAATGGCACTTAACATGTTAAGCATTGGTTCCGCGACAGATGTACGCCAGGCTATTGCCGCCGGCGACGTGAAATTTATCCAGCAGGCTCCAGGTGTCGGCAAACGAGTAGCCGAGCGTGTGGTTGTGGATCTAAAGGATAAGGTCGGCCTAGTCGGCGTGGACTTGGAATCAACCGGCATGCTGCAATCGGACGAAAGATTAATGAAAGACGAGGCCGTGGAGGCGCTGGTTGCTCTGGGCTACACTACCGCCGATGCCGCCGCCGCATTGCAGAAAATCGACGCCAAATTACCGACCGAAGACCGCATCAAACAGGCTTTGAAAGGAGTTTCCAAGTGATTGTTATTACCGGTGGCAGTGGCCGGCTCGGGCAAGAGCTGGTAAAACTGTTCAAAGCTGACAACAAAACCGTAGTTAGCATTGCGCGGCATAAGAATCCTGAGGCCGATCATAACATTTCATGCGATTTTCTTGTCGGCGGAGAGGTAACATCAGCAGCCAAAGATATAGAATCAATCAACGAACCCCTGGAAGCGATTATCAGTGCCGCTGGCTTATATAACGCCGCGCCACTAGGAAAAATTTCCGAGGAAGAAATTGAACTTAACATGGCGATTCATGCCAAGGCGCCTATGTTGTTGGAATCCGAGCTTATCGACCGGATTAAAAAAGACGGTACGGATATTGTGAATATTTCTTCTATAGCGGCAATCAATACCTCAACTGGCGCTCCGGCATATAGCGCGTCCAAGTGGGCTTTGCGTGGATTCAGTGCTGATCTGCGCCTCGCGCTAAAAGAATACCCGTCCCGCGTCGTAAGTTTATTTCCAGCCGCGTTCGGGCCAGAAGATGATAACAATCAAATGAACGTTCAAGACGTTGCAAAGTTTATTAAGCAGCTACTGGATTTGCCAAAAACCATGGAAGTATCAGAAATTATCGTTAATCTTAAGGCGGCTAAATGATTGACCGTATCGTAAATGCCGGAGCGGAGCCGGAGGAGCCGGAAGAACAGAAGATAGAAGTTACGCTGCGGCCGCGGGATTTTGCCAATTACATCGGCCAGGAGCGGCTCAAAAAGAATTTGCAGCTGTCTATAAAAGCCGCAAAAAAACGCGGCGAACCGATCGATCATGTGCTGCTGCACGGCCCGCCAGGCCTCGGCAAAACGACGCTGGCTAATGTCATCGCCAATGAAATGGGCGCGCAGATCAGGGTAACATCCGGGCCGGCTGTCGAGCGGGCCGGCGACTTAGCCAGCCTGATGACTAATCTCCAAGACGGCGACATCTTATTTATAGACGAAATCCACCGCTTGAACCGCAACGTCGAAGAAGTGCTGTATAGCGCCATGGAGGATTTCAAGCTGGATATTATGCTGGGCAAGGGTCCAAGCGCGCGCTCCCTAAGGCTGGATTTACCAAAATTTACAATTATTGGCGCCACTACCCGCACTGGCTCGCTGGCCGCGCCTTTGCGCGATCGTTTCGGCATGATCCACCGTCTGGAATTCTACAAACCCGAAGAGGTCCAACAGATCATCGAGCGGGCTGCCAAGATACTAGGCGTCAAAATAGATAAGAAAGCCGCCGCTGAACTGGCCAAACGCTCCCGCCTGACCCCGCGCATCGCTAACCGCTTACTAAAACGGGTGCGCGATTACGCCGACGTCAATGGCGATGGCATAATTGACGTGCCGCTGGGCCACAAGGCCCTGGAGCTGCTCGATATTGACGAACTTGGCCTGGACGCCGCCGACAGGATGTTGCTAACGGCCATTATCGACAACTATGACGGTGGCCCGGTTGGGGTAGAAACACTGGCTGCCCTGACAGCTGAAGAGCGTGGCACGCTGGAAGATTTTTATGAGCCGTATTTGTTGCAAATTGGATTATTGGAACGTACGCCGCGGGGCCGCAAGGCAACGCCGCGGGCTTACAAACACCTAAACAGGCGGCCAAAGAACGACAAACAACAGCCATCGTTGTTATAATGAGACAGTTATGAACCCCCAAGACGCCAATCCGCAACCACCGTCTCAACCATCGCCACAATTGACACAGCTGCCGCAAATCCACAATCCCCTGGAGGTTACGCAACCCGGCGAACAAACTATCTGTGAGATAAAGCGTCATCCTATCGGTATGTTCGGTGTTTACAGTATGGGTGGCATTTTGCTTTTGGTGTTTGCCGTGCTGGCATTTGTTGTAGCGCCGGGCATTGATTCTGACCACCGCGGACCAGTCATGACAATCAGCAGCCTTATTTTCCTGGTGATTGCCGGTATAGTCCTGGCTTTCGTGTTCATTGCTAACAAGGTTTATTGGGGTAATAGCTGGGTAGTGACCAGCGACAGCCTAACGCAAATTACGCAGACCAGCTTATTCAGCAGGCAATCTTCACAGCTTTCGTTGGGTAACCTGGAAGATGTTACTGCCGAACAAACCGGCATACCGGCCCAATTATTTAGATACGGTACGCTTAGGGTGGAAACGGCCGGTGAGCGCAGTAAGTTCGTTTTTCCGTATTGTCCCAACTCTAATTACTACGCCCAAAAAATCCTGGCTGCCAGGGAAGCCTTTGAGCAGGCTCACCATGGGGGCAAACAGGAACCATATAGCGCTCCGCCAGTGTTTCCGGACGCTGCCCCACAATAATTACTGGAACGGGTTATTGCGCCCCTGGTCAAATAGCACCTGCACGTTAACGCTATTATCACGGAGGTTTTGCAGCTGTTGGACAACTGCGGGGTCGATCTGGGGAATGCCGTTGGCTTTAACTTGACTGGTGACCGCTTCGGGGGTTGGCTGGGCTGTTAACATTGTATTGATCCGCCAGATTACCAGGCCGTATATGCAGATAACGAATACTAGGAACAGTTCCAGACGGTAACGCCGCAACCTTATCATTAAGGCGCTAAATTGCCTGCTTATATCTTCTAACCGGGCGTTTGGCGTGTTGCTTTTCATGGCTTAATATACTCATTTAATACAATAACAAAAGTCAGGTATTTACCATTTCCCACGGGACTAATACTAATAGAATTAACCTGGGCCGTACGGCGGTTATGCTCCAGGTCGCCCAAGAAATTAATTAACTGATTATACTGGATTGGTTTTTTAGAATCGCTAGTGACCGTAATTGGCAGTTGGTAAACTCCAGGTATGCCGCTTACGGACGTCAGTTGTGAAAGTTTGTTCTGCGAACTGCTGGCATTAGCGGCGGGGCTGGAAGCCGACGCCGCGGAACTCGCGGAGCTATTGCTGGAACTGGTGCCAGCTCCGGAGGTACTGCCAAGCGACGAAGGCGGAAAAGAAAGCGACCCTATAGCAATGCCATTCTGGTCTGCTATGTTGACAATTTCACGTACGGCTTCGGCCTGGCTTTTATCTTGCGGTACAATCGCCTGGGCGATTTTCTCCAGGCCGGCATATTTCTTGATATTTTGTTGAGCTATCTCAAAACTATTCTGTTCCTGGTCTAAAGCCTCGCTTTTGGCTTTCAGCTGTACCTGGGCCCGTGAAGCTAGTAAGCCGTTAATTTTGTAAGCGCTTACCGGTAATGCTAACAGCAACAGAGCAATTAAAACCAACAGACCCCAATATACCTGCTTGCTGCTTACGTTCATGGTTGCCCCGTCTTATTGTTAATGAACAGGAAGGGATTATTCTTAGCAAAGAGGGCACGGATGGTTACTTGGCATGGGTAGCTTGAGTTTGTGGCATCATTGCAAGTGATATTTACTATATCCGCTTTGTCGAATATTTTATTAGCCGGGTCCGACAGGTTGACCTGGACTTGGGTCGCGGTCTTATAGTCAATTGCGTTCGCCGTTATATCTAATCCGCCTTGCACGCTACTGATATCCAGGCCTGTCAGGTTAGCGTTAGCCGGCATACTAGCGCCGATTTGTTTGATAAGCTGTGAGAACAGCACCTCTTTGCCCAAAACTTTCACCACTAGTTTAAAGCTATTGCTTATATCCTGGACGTGCGCCTGGGTGCCCGTGAAATCTTCTTTTTTGAATAGGGCTTTTGAAGCGGCGATCTTGTGGTTGTAATGATTCGTTGATTGTTGCAGGACCAGCAGCCCGTAAGTCGTTATAATGCCCAGGCCAACCAGAGCAGCTAAACAACCGACAGCCCACTTGCGCAGGCTGACATTGCGGCGTCCATACCGGTAATTTTCTTTGATTTCCGGAGGTAGCAGGTTAATCATTGCCGAAAACCTCGTGTGGCCGCGCCAAGCTCAGGCCGGCCGCGGTAGAATACATCGGGCGGTCCGATACACCGGGCGGCTGCAAGCCTTTAAAATCCAAATATTGCCAGGGTTCGCTATGGCGTACGGCCAAATGTAAAGTTTCCGTTAGATATTCGTCAAGCCCTGGCATGTTGGCGCCGCCGCCAAGCGTAACGACCTGTTCGATAGGCCGTTTTAAGCCGTAGCGTTCGCTATAATAACGCACCATGCGGCGGATCTCTTTGACAATTTCCTGCAAAATTGGTTCCAAGGCTTCTTTAATAGCGACTTGTTTTTTGCTGACGCCCAGGCCGTAGCGGGTTTTTATCAACGCCGCTTCTTGCAGGCTGACATCCAGTTTTTCTTTAATTGAACGGGTAAAATCTTCGCCGCCGCCCTGAACCGTGCCAGTTATTAGTATGCGGCCATCAAAGATACTGATATCCGACGAAACCGACCCCAGATTAATAATAATAGCCGGTATATCATGCTGGCTGTCGAGAGAGAAAAGTCTTCCGAGCGAGCTCAAGGTGGGCTCTATCAAAACTGTTTCCAGACCGAGAATTTGGGCCAAATCCAGGTATGAATCAACGATATTGCGCGGCGTAGCCACGGCGAACAATTCCATAGAATCACCTATCTGCCCGATGACATCGTAATCTAAATAAAGCTCTTCCAGCGGCAGCGGTATATACTGTTCTGCCTCCAACTGGACAGCTTCGCTGAGCTCTTTAGGCTTAAGTTTTGGTAAGCGCAATGACCTGGTAAAGGTCCGGTAAGCTGGTATGGCGATCGCCACGCGGCGGGTAGTTATATCACCGACCAGACGGTTTCGAAACAGCTCCAACGCGGCTTTGGCCACAATTTCCGGCTGGACGATAACACCGTCTTTTTGCGATGCCGTGTCAAAAGTCGTGGCTCCGTAGCCAATCAGGCGCCGTGCCGCGGGAGCGGACTTGGCGCTGGCTGGAGACAGATTAGCGCCCACTTGCATGACTTTCATTGATCCGTGACCGATCTCCAGTCCAAACAATGGTTTATCATGAAAAAAAGCCGCGCTCTTTGTCATATTCATAGAATAGTTATTTTGACATCAGATAAAATTTTGTATTGTGTAATCGTTTTCATGGCTGCCCACCCAGACCTCGTCTGTCTAATAATTATACCGTTAAAGCTGGTTCGGGTACAGTTCCTGATAGCTACTGATAGTCCAGGTGCGGGCTCCGGACGATAATGTAGTGCCAAAAGTTACCGTACCGGCGCCGCTCATATCAACAGTCTGGCCAATCGCCGAACCGATGTTGCCGCTGCCAGCTACCTTAATCTTCCCCCAATAGGCGTCAAACACCATACCAGGCAGGCTGGCCGCGCCGCCAATGCTGACTGTTTGGGTGCTGGATGATGTTTTCAGGTCGCTGCCGCTTAGGCTGGTGCAATTGGGGCTGCAGCTGGCGGTACTCTTAAAACTGATGAACTCAATGCCGGTACCGGACGAGTTGGTGATCAATTGGGCCGACCCGCCAACCGTTATGGTGCCGTCGACGATAATTACCGGTCGGGTTGTGCCGGCACTATCGTCCACGGTGATGCGCGCCGCGCCACTGATGTCCAGATTGCCGGTTATATAAACATTGCCTTTAACTACTAAGTTGCAACTGTTGCCGACGCTGACGTTGCCGGTTAATTCTAAGTTGGCCGGCCAAGTGCGGTCAAACGGCCAGGAGTCACACACATAGGTATTGTTATTGCCGGCACTAGTTGTGGTGACAGCACCGATTTGGGCATTGCGGTCATAGGTTGGCGTGCTAACGGCTGGAGCGGTGCAGCCCGGCTTCAGGCCGGCACCGCCATTGCCTCCCTGGATATTATTGTTTGGTCCTGTGCTGGTCTGGCCGGTAGCGCAGACAGTTCCGTATATATTAGTGCTGTAAGCTAGGCTTATAGGTTGGCTGGAGGTACAGACTTGCGGGTAAGTCGGACCGGGGTCGTTACCGGCGGGGCAGGCCTGATTGGCGACATTTACCGTCAGCGGCTGGCTGGCGGTACCGATTTTAGCGGTGCCGGATAGCGAAATCGTACCGTTAACGTAGACCGAAGAGTTGGTAATCGCCGCGCTGCCGCCCAGTATCAAGCCGCCCGGTCCTGAATACACGGAATATCCCTGTGAGCTGGTGCCTACGGCTGTGACCCGGACTATCCGGGTACTGACCGGCGAGCTGGTGTTATGGTAGCGATAGACTTTGCCGGTAGAGGTAATAACCCGCGCGTTGGCGTTATGGGGGTCGTTTGTGACGGTGGCGGTATAGGTACCCAAGCCCTGGTCGGTATCGTCAAAAAATTGCTGGGCCGTAGGGTAGCCGCTGAAGTTATCGTTGCTGTTTAGTTGCTGCAAGGACTGCTCAATGCCGGCTTCGGCCGCTAACAGAGCGTTAGCACGATAGGTGCTCTGGCTGGTTAACAAATACTGGCTGGTGCTGGAACTCACCAGCGCGAACCCCACTATCATCAGCGCGCTGATAGCAATAATAACGCTAATGAGTATTAGCCCGCTCTGGCTATCTTGATCGTGTTGCTTAATCATTGCGGAATACCATCCTTGTCGTGTAATCGGCGTTTACCGGCTGGCCGAATACTTTCTTAGTGACCGTTACGTGCAGCTCTATGGAACGCGCGTCAGTTGGGGAGACCGATTGGTTTTGGCCATTCAAATAGGTAACACTAAAATCACTTACGTTGTGTAGCAGCTCTTTGTCAGCCGGACAGGAGCTGCTAGCGCTGGCAGCCGGACAGGTCGTAACGGCGGCATTACCCGCCGCCGGCGCCGCGATCACCCGCTTGTATAATGTGCTATTTTGCACGTAGTACACAACATTATTTTTTGCGGTTATGTAATTGGCGGCATCAGAGAAAATAACATTGCCCGATTGGTCCGTGGCGGCGGTAGCCAGCACCAGGGTAGAACCATTGGATTGCCAGCCGTATTGGTTGGCGGCACCGCCGGGGCTGTTGGCGTCCGGCCAGCGGTTATTGTCGTCGGCGTTGGCGCTGACACGGATGTCGTTAGCGGCCAGATCCAGACCCTGCTCAGTTTCTTTTATAATCGTATCACGGCTCAGGTCGGTAGTGCTTTGCTGGACGTTGCCAAGCATATAATTGGTCAGCACCAAGACTACTGCTGTCGTCACCACCAATGACACTAGGGCTTCAACGAGCGTAAAACCGCCACCATCAAGCCGCTTCATTGGGTTATTCCAATCACGCCAATTAAGGAGCTTAGGGTAGTGTTGTGCTGTTTCCCGTCAGCCGTATAGGTGACGGTTACATCCACACGCCTCAGGTCGGTGGCTGGCTGGCTGACCTGGACCGAACCGCTGCTGCCGGGCGGCAGGCTGCCGGTCAGCTGGGAAGTAAAATCAATTGATTGGCCGGGCGTCAAAGAGGCGTAGTTGTCGTTGCGCAGTGTTTCGATTTCACGCTGGGCGGCCCGGGTGGCAGTGTCGGCATAGATAGTCTGCTGCTGGATATTCCGGATGCTAATAAACAGGCTGGTGAGCGAACCAATCGCTATACCGATCACAGCTATGGCTACCAATAACTCTACTATCGTGAAACCGGCCGGCTCATCTTTTATCATGCTCATGCTTTATTATAGGAATAATTAACCGCTTAGTAAAAGACCTCCGGTTGTCCGGAGGTCTTTTGAGCGGGAGAGTCGCTCGTTCCTTAGTCGAGGTTCGACTTCTGGTACTCGGTTTGACCGTTTACGGTGCCTTCGTACTTAGCGGTCAAGGTGTACTTGGCGCAGGCGGTGTCCGCGGGGGTAGCGCCTTCGCAGCTCGTGCCGTCAGACTTTGTAACTTGGTAAGAGTACTGCTTGTCGGTCGGGGTATCGGCCAGCGTCTTGCTATCGCTCGGATTTGACGGGTCAGTCAAAGCGGTCTGGTCCAGACTCTTCATATTAGTGTCCAACCAGGTGGAATCGTTCATATCACCCAAGTTCGGATAGTAGCCGTTCTGGCTGAAGAAAGCTTCCAGCTGTGTCTGTATAGACTGGATATCAGTCTGGCGTTTAGCGTTGCGCGCTTTGGCCTGAATGCCGCTGTATGTAGTTATAACTAGCAGCGCCAAAATGCCGATGACGACAATTACGATCAAGAGTTCGACGATAGTAAAACCCTTGTTGTTAAGGTTTCGTTTCTTGAGAGAGATCATTTAAGGACCCACCCTTCCTAAATTTGTTATTATTTTGATTATTGATCTTTGGACGCGCCTTAATTATAGCAAGTCCAAGTATCTGGGTATGATTATAAACATAAACGGTATAACGTCAACCGTTCTGTGGAAAAACTAATTACCGATGTTTTTGCTCAGATTGGCTATGGGACCCATTACCGAGGCGGCAATCAGGCCGACACCGGCACCCAGAAATATAATCATCACTGGTTCGATTATGGCGGCCATACCGTCAATCAGCACCTGGACCTCTTCCTCGTAAAAATCAGCTATCTTGACCAGTACCGTGTCGATCTGGCCAGTTTCTTCGCCGACCATTAGCATTTGGGCTACGATCGGCGGAAAGTGCTTGCTGCGGCCCAGCGGCTCGCTAAGCTGTTTGCCGCTCTGGACTTCCTTGGCCGCCGCTCTCAACTCTTCTTCAATGACCTTGTTGCCAATAGCCGCGCCGGTAACATCCAAGGAATCCAGAACGCTCACGCCGGCGCCCATTAATGCCGCGAAAGTCCGCGCGAAACGGGCTATGGCGGTTTTCAGTACAATAACTTTTATCACCGGCAACCGCAGCATCAGGTCGTCAAAACGATATCTGCCTTTTGGTGTCCGGATATAGCGCCCCAGGTACACGGCGCCGATAGCCGCCAGAATAAGCAACAAGATCAAATTAGGGGTTTTGGAGATTAGCGGCAGATGGGTATGGGCCAGGATAGTCGGCCTGGAACAAAAATTGCTTATACTCAGCAGGACCTGCGTATAGACGGGCAGCTTGGCGTTGGGGCCGCCCAGGCCGGTCAGTAATTTACCCAGTTTTGGCACGATAAACAGCATAATGCCGAAAAAGGCCACGATAGTAATCGTTAGGATCACCATCGGATACATCATGGCGCTCCGTATTTTCTTGCGTATGCTAGCGTCTAGCTCGACCTGTAAGGCCAGCCGCTTCAGGATTTTATCCAGGATACCGCCTTCTTCGCCGGCTTTCACCATATTTACGTAAACGTCAGAAAACACCGTTGGATATTTAGCGAAGGCCGCGCCCAGCGGCAGGCCGCTCTCGACGTCTTTAGTAACTCCGGCCAGCACTTGGCGCATATACGGACTGGCGGCATCACTTTGAAGAGCGGCCAAAGAACGGGCCAACGGTACGCCGGCCGAAACCATTGTCGATAGTTGCCGAGTAAAAATAACCAAATCGGACGATTTAATTTTTTTGGACGGTCCGAACAGACTACTGAACCACTTTTTTTCCTTTTTGGGTTCTATTAGCATTGGCCGGACACCTTGCCGGCGTAATAGCGCCAACAGGGCCTGTTTGGATGTGGCCTCGGCCGTGCCGGTGACAGTCTTGCCGTCTATATTGAGCGCCTTGTAGGTAAACTGCATTATTGGTATTCCTTATTCCTCCACTGTCACGCGCAAAACCTCTTCCACGCTAGTCTGCCCGCGCAGGGCTTTAACCAGGCCGTCCAAGTGCATAGTAATCATGCCGCTGGCAATGGCAGTCCGCTGGATGTCCTCGCTGGTGCTGCTGCCGACAATCATTTTTTGGATATTCTCAGAATTATTTAAGACTTCATAAATGCCAATACGTCCTTTATAGCCGCTATGGTTGCAGTTCTCACAGCCGCCATCGTGCGGACGCCACAGCCGGGTGATAGTGGATTCAGTACTGCTTAACTTGTCGGCTTCAGCGTTGCCGGCCGCGGTAGCTTTACCTATACCACCTTGCAGGGCCGATTCTTCCAGCTTGTGAAGTTTTTCGAAACCGCCGTTATCGCTTAGACGGAATGATTTGTCGAGTTGCTTTAGGGAGGTAGTATCAGGCGTAAAACTTTCGCGGCAATCGCCGCATAGCCGACGCACCAGCCGCTGGGCAATGATGACACGCACCGTGCTGGCAATCAGGAACGGCTCCACGCCCATATCCAGCAAACGCGGCAGGCAGGTCGCGGCATTGTTAGTGTGCAGCGTGCTAAAGACCAAATGGCCGGTCAGGGCGGCTTGCACTGCCAAATCGGCCGTTTCTTTATCACGGATTTCGCCGACCATGATGATGTTCGGATCCTGCCGCAAAAGGGCACGTAGGCCGCTGCCGAATGTCATGCCGGCCACCGGATTGACTTGCGTTTGGTTAGCACCGACTATGTGGTACTCAATAGGGTCTTCCACGGTCGAGATATTTACGTTCGGAGTATTCAGCGAAGTCAACACGCTAAACAAAGTTGTCGACTTGCCGGAGCCGGTTGGCCCGGTTACCAGTACCATGCCGTGAGGCTGGACTATGGCGTGCTGTAAATCTTCCAGCGCGGCGCCCCAAAAACCAAGTTCCGTAAAAGATGCCGGTTTGCTGGACTCGTTCAGCAACCGGATGGCGACTTTTTCACCGTCCAAAATTGGTAATGTTGAAACGCGCAGGGCATATACCTGGCCGTTAAAGTTGACTTTAAAGCGCCCGTCTTGCGGCGCCCGGTGCTCGTCGATCTTCAGGTTGCTGAGAATTTTGATACGGCTGATCAGGGCGCCGAGCAATTTGCGGGGCAACTTGTTGGCTTCGCGCAGCAAGCCGTCAATCCGGTAACGCACCACCACGTCGTTTTCGCGCGGCTCGATATGGATGTCGCTGGCTCCCGCCTTAACGCCGTATTCAATGATAATATTTACGGTCTGGGCAATCGGCGAATCTTCGGCGACATCTTGTTCATCGATGTCACCGCTATCTTCGGCGTCGGTGTCATCAGCGATAACTTTAGTCAACTCGCTGCTAATGTTGTCCCTGTACTGGTCCAGCGCGGTCTGCAACTGGCTGCGTGGAGTTATATAAATCTTTAGGTTGCTGCCCAGCTGTTTGTGCAAGAAGTTCAGCGCCTGGATATCGTCCGGATCCTCCATGGCCACCAGCTTGATCCCGCTTTTATCGGTGTCAAAAACAATGGCGTTATACTGGCGGGCAATCCGCTCCGGCAACAACTGCATGGCATCGTGCTTGATTTCCTGCGGATTGAGCTCCACGAAAGGCACTTCAATCTCATCGGCGTAGAGTTTGGTCAGGTCTTTTTCGCTCAGCAAATTATTCTGGAGCACCAGGTCTTGCAATGGCTTTTTCTCATCGGCCGCCTGCTGGCGCAGCCCGGCAATTTTTTCTTGACTGGCACGCTTGCCATCCAGCAGAAACTTCTCAAGCAGGGAATCGTCTATACGCATATGCCGGCCCCACCATTTTTTATTTTCATACTACAGTTATCATACCAGTTACGCTTACTAGACTCCAGCTGTCATTAATATTAATTAGTCATTAAAATTTCAGGACAAACTAAGCGCTAGCAATTTACTAAAGCGACAGGCGGGCTTTATAGTGCTAAAATATTAGTAAAGAAAAGGCAACAATAAACGCCAGGAGGGTTCATGGCAGACAGCAAAACGATCAAAGAAACAGCTAAAGACAAAGCCGCTAAGAATAGCGCCAGCGAGGGCAAGGCCAAGGCCAAGGCACTTGGTTTGGCCGTAGAAACTATCGAAAAACAGTTTGGCAAGGGTTCTATCATGAAATTAGGAGAAGCCCATACCACTAACGTGGAAACCATTCCGACCGGTGCTTTGAGTCTTGATTTGGCTTTGGGCGGGGGCATCCCGCGTGGCCGCGTCATCGAAGTTTATGGCCCGGAAAGCTCCGGCAAGACGACCTTAACACTGCACGCTATCGCCGAGGTACAGCGCAGCGGCGGCACGGCGGCTTTCATCGACGCCGAGCATGCCCTGGATCCGGCCTACGCTAAACGCATTGGCGTTGATACCGACAATTTGTTGTTATCGCAACCCGACAATGGCGAACAAGCCCTGGAAATTACCGAAACGCTGGTCCGCTCCAACGCCGTGGATATAATCGTTGTCGATTCAGTGGCAGCCCTCGTGCCACGGTCTGAGATCGAGGGCGATATGGGCGACAGTCTGCCCGGTTTGCAAGCTCGCCTCATGAGCCAGGCGTTGCGCAAGCTGACCGGTGTTATTAGCCGCAGCAAAGCTACAGTCATTTTCATTAACCAGATTCGCATGAAGATTGGTGTAATGTTCGGTAACCCGGAAACGACCACTGGCGGCAATGCTTTGAAATTCTATTCATCAGTGCGTATGGATATCCGGCGCATCGGCCAAATTAAACAGGGCGAGGAAGTGGTTGGCAACCGAACGCGCGTCAAAGTTGTCAAAAACAAGGTCGCGCCGCCTTTCCGCCAAGCTGAGTTCGACATTATGTACAACCGAGGCATAAGCATTCCGGGCGACGTCCTGGATCTGGCTGCCGCCGCCGAAATCGTTGAAAAATCCGGAGCCTGGTACGCCTATAACGGCGAGAAAATCGGCCAGGGCCGCGAGGCCACCAAAAAATATCTCGAAGAAAATCCCAAAGTCCTGAGCGAGCTGGCCAAAAAAGTCCGCGCCGCCGCTATCGAAGCCGCCAAGGAGTAGATGACCTAAAATGGTTTACAGCTGATGCTTCAACTTGAGTAATGAAAATTACAAGCATAAAACAGCAGATAAAAAGAACAGACCGCTATTCGATTTTTGTTGATGGCAAATACGCGTTTTCGTTGAGCGAGGCGGCGTTGCTGGAAAGCAAATTAGCGTCAGGCGACGTATTGACAGCAGGGCAACTGAAAGAGTTCAAGAAACTTTCCGAAGACGACAAAATCTACAACCAAACGCTGCGCTATATCGCCCTCAGGCCGCGGTCGAAATGGGAGATCGAATTCTACCTACAACGCAAAAAAACTCCCCTACCCCAGATAGAAATAATACTTAACAAGTTAAGTATTATCGGCTTGGTTGACGATGAAAAATTTGCCCAGGCATTCGTTAATGACCGCCGACTGCTCAAGCCTACTTCACGCCGCAAGCTCACGCTTGAGCTTCGCAAAAAACGTATTTCGCCGGATATTATTGAACAGGCCCTCGGTTCGGAACACGCAGACGAACAAACCGCCCTGCAAGCTACCATTGGGCGCAAACGCCGCCAAACCAAATATCAGGACGATCAAAAATTAATGCAATACCTGGCGCGGCAAGGCTTCAACTATCACGATATCAAAGCGGCGCTAACGGATGACGATTAAGCTATAGCCGCCGGCGCCGTAGCCGGGCTTTTCTTCAAAAGTTCACTAATAACGATGCGCCGCGGCGTGATCTCTTGGATCTGGGAGCGGTCTATACTCAAAGATCCGCCCGTAAAATTTTTTAATATTGATTGGGCTACATAAATTTTCTGAACCGCCATCGTACCTGTTTCGGCGGCGTAATCGCTAACCTTGCCGACCTTTTGACCGTCAACCGTCACGACCTGTTTGCCAATCAGATCAAAACGCAGCGCCAGCACCTCTTTCAGCCGGACTAATTCTTCCGGCTCGGATAATACGTCGTGGTCGTTCACCACGTAGCCGTTAGGCAACATGTCGCGGATATCTTGGGAAAGCAAAATGAGTTCTTTTTTGTCGATACTGTCCTGGCAGTAAAATCCCTCAATCTTTAAGTTGTCGGGATTGATGACCGGACCCAAAATGGCCGCCACTGGAGTACCTGTCCGGAGTGACAGCACGGCTTTATTCAACAAAGAGGCGCTCAACTGCAACATGCTTATAGTATATAGCTTTCGGGTTAGAGCCCGAAGTATTTACCGCAATTTCTTAACTTATTTAATGTTTGAGACACTTCCAAAACGCTACTGCTTGCGGATCGCGACAGGCGCCCAGTACAATCCGCTCTATGCTATGCGGCGGATAAAGTGCAATCACAAACCGGTGCGGCGAAATAGTGACGGCGAATGTCCTCTCCCTTGACATGCATCGTTTCAATTTATCGCAACAGGCCGGTCGTTCCTTACGGCACGTTTCCGCCGCGTGGTAAATTGTAGGCAGGATGAATAAACGGCAAATCATGTCAGGTAGCCCTGACGATACTGTGTGGCTGTCAGGAAAGGTCGGTCGGGAATTGCAGGGCGGCGAAGTGATAGAGCTGGCCAGCGATTTAGGCGGCGGCAAAACCACCTTTGTGTGCGGCCTGGCCCGCGGCATGGGTAGCCGTGACGCGGTCCGCAGTCCGAGTTTCACGCTACGTAACGAATACCATGCTAAGGCCAAAGGCCTAACTTTGTACCATTTTGACTTTTATCGTCTGGCCGAGCCGGGAATTATGCGTGATGAACTAACTGAGGTGCTGGCCGATCCCAAGGCTGTAGTGGTGGTGGAATGGGGTGATATCGTGGAAGGCGTGCTGCCTCGGCAACGAATAAATATTAAGATATTGTCTCACGGGCAAGACGCTAATAGCCGCACCCTGGTTTTTACCTATCCTGAGCACCTCGAACATCTTTTGGAGAATATTTAACGAATATTATGCTAATACTAACCATCCGTACCGATAAACCAGAGGCCGAAATCGGCTTGTTTAACGATGACCGGCAATTAGCTTATGAAGTTTGGCAGGCGCACCGGCAACTGGCTGAAACAATCCACATTAAGATAAAGGAATTGCTTGAATCCCAAGACTGCTCATTAAACGGCCTGAATGCCATAGCGGTTTTTAAAGGTCCGGGCAGTTTTACCGGCTTGCGTATCGGTGTCACCGTGGCCAACGCATTGGCCGACAGTCTAACAATTCCAATTATTGGCGCAACCGGCACTAACTGGATTCAAGTGTCAATCAAGGAATTACGGGCCGGCAAAAACGACAAACTTGTAATACCTGAGTATGGCTCCCCGCCGCATATAACCAAGCCGAAACATTGACCAGGGCTGCCCGCGCGGCGTATATTAAAGGTAGGAATTGCCACGTTTTGAGAGTTGCAGATCCTCACAAACCCTAAATTAATTCGAACTTACAGATTGGTTTTATCAGGCTAGAGACGTGATAGCGATTGTTTGAACCGCCGGTCTGCAGATAGAAAGGACCTAGTATGTTAGCAGTATTGCTCGCTATAGTTGGGCTGGCTGCTGGTTTTGGTGCCAATGTGGCAATCAATAAACAGCGTGTCGGCTCGGCAGAAGAAAAAGCTAAAAAAGAACTCCAAAAGGCTAAAAAAGAGGCTGAAAAGCTGGTGGAACAAGCCCGCGAAGAAGCCAACAAAGCCGTTGAAGAAACGCGTAAAGAAGAGCAGTCCCGGCGCCGGGAATTGAAGGACCTGGAGAAACGCCTGATAACGCGCGAAGAGGCTCTGGACAAAAAACTCGACGAGCTCGACAAGCGCGGCGAGAAACTTCGCAAAAGCGAAGACGAGGTTGACGAACTGAAAAACGAAATCCGCGAGATCCGTGGTAAACAACAAGACAAGCTGGAGAAAATCGCCAAGCTTTCCAAGGCTGATGCCGCCGACAAGCTTATGCAAATGACCGAACGCGATATCAAAAACGACCTGCTTGGACTGGTTGAAAAAATGCAGAACGAAGCCCGGGATAATGCCGAAGAAAAGGCAGCCGTCATTATCACCACCGCCATGGAGCGTATGGCCAGCGAGGTTACGGCCGAACGCACAGTTACCAGCATTAAACTGGAAGATGATGAAATGAAAGGCCGGATTATCGGCAAGGAAGGCCGCAATATTCAGGCCCTGCAACGGGCGACCGGCGTCGATATCATGGTTGATGATACGCCTGGCTACATAGTTTTGAGCAGCTTTGATCCGGTGCGCCGCGAGGTAGCCCGCCAGGCCATGGAAATGCTCATAAAAGACGGCCGGATTCATCCGGGCCGGATTGAAGAAGTTGTCGCCAAGGCCCAAAAGCAAGTTGAGAAAGATGTTGTCCGGGCTGGTGAAGACGCTGCCCGCGAAGTCGGCGTAGTGGGCATTCCGAAAGAAATTTTGCAACTGCTGGGCGAGCTAAAATACCGCACCAGCTATGGCCAGAACGTCTTGAAGCACTCTACCGAAATGGCGCACATCTCGGCGGTGATCGCCGAGGAAGTCGGCGCTGACATCAAAACGGCTAAATACGCTGCCTTAGTCCACGATATCGGCAAGGCGCTGACACACAAGATGGAAGGCAAGCATCACCATATTTCCGGCGAGATCCTGCGCAAATACGGTGCACCGGAAGAGGTCGCGCTGGCTGCCGAACAGCACCACGATGACGTCGAGGCCACGACCGTGGAGGCTTTAGTTGTCCGCACGGTTGATGCTATTAGTGCTGCCCGCCCGGGCGCCCGCAATATCTCGGCCGAGAATTTCGGAGACCGTATGCGTGACCTGGAAAATGTCGCCAATGGTTTCAAGGGCATCGAGAAATCGTACGCCATCAGCGCCGGCCGCGAAGTCAGGGTTTTTGTTAAGCCGCAATCGATTGACGACCTCAGCGCCATCAAATTGGCCCGCGACATTGCCACTAAGATTGAGTCCACCATGCAATATCCCGGTACCATCAAAGTGAACGTCATCCGCGAAACCCGCGCCATAGAGTTCGCTAAGTAAAACACCTCTATGAGCATTCTCTATGTTGGTGATGTGATGGGCGAGATGGGCATCGAGACGGTTGAGAAGGTCTTACCCGGGCTCCGTAAAGATAAGAAAATTGACCTGGTCATCGCGCAGGCCGAGAATGTCAGCGAGGGCAAGGGGATAACATTGGCGGATTTCAAAAGGTTACGGAAAGCCGGCGTGGATTTTTGCACCGGTGGCAACTGGAGCTTGCACCGCGAAGATATCATTCCCGCCATGAGCGATCCCAAGCAACCAATCATCCGGCCGGCCAACTATCCGGATGGCACGCCAGGGCTCGGCTGGAAATATATTGACGGTGTACTGGTTGTCAGTTTGCTAGGACAAATCGTTGGTAAAGATGCCGATAAACCGATAGATAACCCGTTGCAAATCATCGACAGGATTTTGGAAGACCAAAAAGATGTCGAGAAAAAGGCAATCGTCGTGAATCTGCATGGCGACTTCAGTAGCGAAAAAGTCGTCATCGGGCACTACCTGGATGGCCGGGCCACGTTGGTGGCCGGTGACCATTGGCACGTGCCGACGGCCGACGTGCGAGTACTGCCGGGTGGTACGGCACATGTCACCGACGTCGGTATGTGCGGCGCGCTGGACGCCTCATTGGGTATCACATTTGACAGTGTTATCCCTCGCTGGCGCGACGGCAAACCAACCCGCAACATTTTAGAAACCAAAGGCCCAAAACAATTCAACGCCGTGCTCGTTAACGCCAACAAAAACGGCCTAGCCAATTCTATTGAGCAAATTCGACAAGTTTTCTGATATAATCACCTCTGTATTTATATGTCGGGGAGTGGCGCAGTCCGGTAGCGCACGCGCTTTGGGAGCGCGGGGTCGCAGGTTCAAATCCTGTCTCCCCGACCATTACAATGACGATAGTTTCGGGGATTAGCGCAGCCTGGTAGCGCGCCGCGTTCGGGACGCGGAGGTCGTGGGTTCAAATCCCGCATCCCCGACCAATTTTGCTGTACAATCAAAGCATGAGAATTCTCGCGACTTGCCTGGTAGTTTTTTTATTGTTGGTAATTGGTGAGCTTTGGTGGCGCAAACAAAGGCTGCACACTGAATTCACGCGCAAGTTCGTCCACATTTCTGTGGGCACGTTCGTGGCATTTTGGCCGTTTTTCCTAAGCTGGAATGAGATCCGGTTGCTAAGTGTAGCCTTTTTGCTGGTGGTCGGCGTATCAAAATACTTACGCGTTTTCCGGGCTATCCATACCGTGCAACGGCCGACTTGGGGAGAATTGTTTTTCGCGCTAGCCGTAGGCGCCGTCACGTTTATCACTCACGACAAATGGATTTACGCGGCGGCGCTTCTGCAAATGAGCCTGGCGGACGGTTTCGCGGCCGTTATCGGTACACGCTACGGCCAGCGTTTCCGGTACATAGTGTTTGGACATGCCAAGAGCATCTTGGGTACGCTAACTTTCCTGGTAGTTTCGGCGGCTATCTTAGCTGGCTTTTCGTACAAGAGCAGCCAGCACCTGACCGCGATTTTCATCTTTGATCTTTCAGTAGTTACCAGCGCGGTAGAAAATGTCGGCGTGGCCGGCTTGGATAATCTGCTGGTACCGGTGCTAGTGGCAGGCGCGCTGCGATTTCTTACGTAGTAATCATATGAGCACGCAAAGCGTTGAAAATTACGAATATATCTACGCCTTCCTGGACTACGGCGCCAGTCAGGGGTGAAAATTTACCGGTAGCAAAAACAAGCATCAGCATCACACTCAGACCGATACCGATTAAAATACTTTGCCGGGCTATCCGGAAGGTTTGTTTAGCCACTGCTACCGCCACGGGCACCCGGCCCAGATCATCCAGCATAATAACCATATCCGCTGACTCGCTGGCGGCGGTCGAGCCGCGGGCGCCCAGGGCGATTCCAATATCCGCGGCCGTCAGGATTGGCGCGTCATTGACGCCGTCGCCCACGAAAGCGATGGGGCGCTGCTTAATCTCATCCAGGATGTGTAGTTTTTCGGCGGGCAAGGCCTCGGCGTGTACGTGACTGATACCGAGCTGGTTGGCTATAGCCTGAGCGGTCGCCTTGTTATCACCGGTAACCATGAGAGTCTCGCGGATACCCAACTCGCGCAGCCGTGCCAATGTATCGGCGGTTTCCGGCCGCAACTCATCCTTTAGGCTGATAATGCCAGCCAGCTTGCCATCCATAGCTACATAAACCACGCTCTGCTGCGAGTTACCTTGATGAAACCTGGGTGGCATTTTAATACTATTTTTTTCTAGGAAGCTCAGGCGTCCAACCAGCACCTCTTTACCTTTTACGGCAGATGATAAACCCAGACCCGGCACTTCACGGACGTGCTTGGCTTTTTTAGTTTTAAGTCCCCGGTCTTGGGCACCGGCAATAATGGCGCGGGCGATTAAATGATTAGAACCTTGTTCTAAGCTTGCCGCCAAACCCAAAACTTCATCTTTCGTGTATTGGCCGTAGACGCTGATGTCGCCGACCGTCAGATTGCCTCGGGTCAGCGTACCGGTCTTATCAAAAGCCATGGACCGGGCTTCGGCCAGCCGTTCCAGCGCTGACCCGGTCTTGACGATGATACCGTACTTACTGGCTCTAGCCATCCCGCTGATTAGCGCGATTGGGGCTGCCAACAATAATGGGCAAGGCGTAGCCACTACAATCACCTCCAGGAAACGAATAGGCTGGCCAGTATAGGCCCAAACTGACCCGGCGATAGCATAGGCCACGAGCGTAAAAGGGATACTATAACGGTCGGCCAACCGGACGAACGGCGCCTGGCTGCCGGCGGCACTGCGTACCAGTTTAATGATCTGCTGGTATTGGCTATCCTTGGCCGCGGCGGTCACCTTGGCTGTCACTGCGCCGTCCAGGTTAATAGCGCCGCTAAGCAAATCGTCTTTAGTCGATTTGGACTGGGGCAGGCTTTCACCGGTCAAAGACGATTCGTCAAAATTAGCCGACCCTTCTAGCACTACGGCATCGGCCGGCACTAGATCACCGGCGTTAATGATAATCTTATCGCCAACTTTTAGCTCGCTTACCGGCACTTCCGTAATTTTGCCTTTGCGCAACATACGGGCTTTTTGCGGCGCGTGCTTGAGCAGTTCATCTAGCTCCGTCTGGGCGCGGTGATGGGCAAAATCTTCCAGCGCCTCACCGCCAGTCAGCATTAGCACAATCACTATGGCCGCCCAATACTGTCCGAGAACTACTGAAGCGATGATGGCAGTCGCCGCTAAGATATCAATTCCATACCGGCCGGACCGGATATCCTGCCACATGTTCCAGGCCAGCGGCAAGACCTCCCCGATCGAAACGACACTTATCAGCCATTTTGCGATAGTCTGGTGACCGCTAAATTGCAGCACTAGGCCAGCCACGATAGTCAATACGGCTAAGCTAAACAGCTTATAATGGCACAAAAAATGCAGTACGCGTTTCATGAATTCCTAGTTTAATCGTTCTTCCGATTATAATGGAAGCTATGGCACTTACAAAACTAGCCATCATGGCCACCCTGCATTGCCTGAGCGGTTGCGCTATTGGCGAAGTACTGGGCAGCGTTATCGGCTCGGGGTTGAATTGGAGCAACTTGGCCACCGAATGCCTGACTATTCCGCTGGCTTTCTTCTTCGGTTATCTTATGACAATGCGGCCTTTACTGCGGAGCGGGTTGCCATTTAAACGAGCCGGCCGGATAGCTCTGGCTTCGGATACCATGTCGATAGTCACCATGGAAATTGTCGATACTGCCGTAATCTTGCTGGTTCCCGGCGCCTTAGCCGCTGGTCCGGGCACGTTGCTATTCTGGTGGAGCCTGACGCTGGCCCTGTTCGTGGCTTTCATCTTTGCAACGCCGGTCAACCGCTACTTGCTTGCCCGTGGCAAAGGCCATGCTATCGTCCACGAGTATCATCACTAATAATCTGGGGTGGCTGATGGGTCTCGAACCCACGGCCTTCGGAACCACAATCCGACGCTCTAACCAACTGAGCTACAGCCACCATAAACAGAGGTGATTATACGCAAAAACTGATTACTTTACAAACGCTAAAAATATAAAAATAAACAACCATTGCCAAAATGACAAGTTTTTATGACCGCTTATGCCGCCATGGGTTCCAGCGCGTGGGCAGGAGCTGGCAGAGGTACGACTGCCGCTGATTTCTCCAGGACCCAGCCTAGCTCGATAGGTTCGCGCAAGACTAACCTGGTCGTCTCGTCTATGACGAAAGCGCCAAGCTCATGTACAAACACGCCCGTTTCAACCTGAGCCTTACGAGAGAGTTCTTCTAAACCCTTCATTTGGTTTCACCTTTGTGTATTTATCATGCCAGAATTTTTGTGTTCTAGCACATTTCTCATTATCTGCCTAAAATATAAAAACACAAGCGATATTAATCACGCCGTGCTACTCCTGGCGTCGAATAGTAATGGAGCCAAGTACCAGGGCTACAATCCCAAAACCAACCACCACCAGCAAATCACGCGATAGCGTACCGGTCCAAGCACTTTGCTTAGTTACCTGTTTCATAGCATCAACACTATAAGTCAGCGGCATAATGTCGGCAAACCACTGCAGCGGCCGGGCCATCTGGTCGCGGGCCACGAACAATCCGCAAACCAATAGCTGGGGAAAAACGAAAGCCGGCATGAATTGGATAGCCTGGAACTCGCTGTTAGCGAAAGCGCTTGTGAACAAGCCGATGGATGTACCCAGGAAAGCCGCTAGCACGGCGCTAATCAAAGCCGGCAGGGTTCCGCCTAGCACCGTTACTTGCAAGAGTCCAAGCATAACGAAGCAAGTTATCGAGGCCTGGATCAATGCCACCAGCGAAAAAGCTATCGCGTAACCGAATATGAAATCTATCTTCGCCACCGGCGTAACCATCAGCCGGTCGAGCGTGCCGCTGGTGCGTTCGCGCAGCGTGGCAATGGAGGTTACCAGAAACATTATCACCAAAGGAAAAATGCCGAGCAGCATCGGCGCAATGTAGTCAAAGGTCTGCGGCGCATCCTGGAAAACGTACTTGAGTATGGTGATTAGCGCCGGTGGTACTATGAAAAGCAGCGCCAATGAACGGGGGTCGTGCGATAATTGGCGGATTACCCGGGCGGCCGTAGCACTGGTTTTAGCGGGACTCATTTCTTACCCTCCACCAGCGTCAAAAAACTGTCTTCAACGGAATGCGTGCCAGTCTGCTTTTTTAACTCGACGGGAGTTCCGTAAGCCAGGATTGAGCCCTCGCGGATTAACAGCAGCTGGTCGCAGCGGCTGGCCTCGTCCATGACATGGCTGCTGACTATCAGCGTTGAGCCGCTATCGGTCAGTTTGCGGAAAAGTTGCCACAATTGTTGTCGTAGCACCGGATCCACCCCGACCGTCGGTTCATCTAGAGCCAGTAACTTCGGTTCGCCCAGTAGGGCAATGGCCAGAGAAACGCGGGATTTTTGTCCGCCCGATAGTGTCGATACCAGCTGGTTGGCTTGCTTATCCAGCCCGACTTCCTTAATTACGGATTCAACGCTGCCGCTGCTTTTACCCCTCATTTTTGCGAAATAACGGAGGTTTTGGCGTACGGTCAGATCGAAATAGGCGGCCGGAGCCTGCGGCATATAGCCGATTTCAGGCCGCAATTTGGCCGAACCAGCCGGTATTCCCAGCACATCTATTGATCCTCCGGTTATAGACTGTCGTCCAATAATTGAGCGGATCAACGTCGTTTTACCGGCCCCGCTTGGCCCGATAAAACCAATCACCTGACCGGCCGGCAGGTCAACGCTGACATCTTTGAGCGCCTTAAAGTGTCCGCCCAGAATTACGGAAAGATTTTTGATGCGGATAGCCGGCTGCATATTACCCCAGGCGTTTGAGGTGTCCCAAACCTGCCAACACCAGCAGGGCAAAAATAATCGCGCCAATAAAAGCGGTGATTGCCACGTAGTACGAAATCATGCCCAGTGTATCGAACGCGTAGGCGTTCAGTAGCAGACCGCGCAGGGTCTCACCCTGGAACAGGGTGCTTTTTTCTTGTTGCAAAGTGGCGTTGGTTGGGTCGGCCTGGGCCGCCGTGCTGACCTGGGAGTAGGTTTGTCCATCGGCAATCTTTTTTATGTGCCGGCCAATGAAATCGTTGGCGTAAGCCTTGGCTTTGATGCCGGTATCCACTTGCTGTCCGGCGTATTTCTGAAGATCGGGGAACTCAGCCGGGCTAAACGCCGCGCTGCCTTTCAGTGGAAAGTAAATCTTTTGCGACGACAGCTCGTCTTTTACTTGTTTATGAGTGAACGAATAACCATACCAGGCCAATCCGCCGACTACCAGCAACACTGCCGTAGCACAGACGCCGAGCATGATGAAAACCTTATCAATAACTTTTCTTTGTATTTTTGCCATGGATAATCCTTACGCTTAATCTATCCTCAGCATATAGCAGACACCTTTAAGAAGCAATAACGCAGAACAACAGGTTTACCATCAGCCAAGTTTCTTGTATAAAGTACCCGTCAATAGAAGGGTTAACAAACCTACGCAGAGAGTGATTAGGGGGTTGTCAGCCAGTACGGGAATCTTATTAATGATGTGCTGGAATCCGTAAAACGTTGCCATTAGCCCGAATGCGCCCAGCAAAGTAAAGAGGAGGGGCAGGCGCTTAAAGGCGCTGTCCCGCTGTTGGATCAGCCTGTGCAGAGCCTCGGTGGATATCTCGGTAATTTTATCTGGGTCGGATCGTTGAGCGGCCATTATCTGCCTTCTTTTTTATAGTCGGTAAAGTAATAGATAATGGCCACGATTGGGTGTATCAGCACCATCCCCACGATCCACCAGATTTTGGCGGTACCGGCAATGACTTTATTGGTGATAGCGCTGACGAACATCCAAATTTCAAACGCGAAAATAATCAGCAAAACCAAGATGACCACTGTGCTCATAAGTGGGCCGAAGCCCAGGAAAGCAAAGTCACTTATCATGCTGTGATTGTAGCATGTATGATATAATCACCTCTGTTATGCGGGATTTGTATAACGGCTAATACGCTAGCCTTCCAAGCTAGAGCTGGCGGTTCGATTCCGCCATCCCGCACCACGTAACACCCCAAGCCCCGGTAGCTCAGCTGGATAGAGCAATGGAGTTCTAACCCATAGGTCGTAGGTTCGAATCCTACCCGGGGTACCAAGCTTGCGACGTTCAAACCCTCGTCTCTCTCAGCAGAGGCGAGGGTTTTGGCTTTGGTGGCGGCTTCGCTGCCGTCCCAGCCCTTGCCGAGCTTGCGGAGCTGGCCGAAGGGCTCGGCTCGGTGGTCGCAGACGACTTCCTCGTCCCGTATCTCGAATCGGTCTGAGAGCCCCTGGTTCAGTAGCCGCCGTTCTTGCGGCCCAGCTTGCAGATAGGCCCGCTGGGTGTCGTCCGTCAGGGCGAGTGCCAGGTCGAGCGTCTGCATGGCTTGTTCGTGATCGACGCTCAGGCTGTCGATGCGCTTTTCGGCACCGACGCGCTCCCGTTTGATCCGTTTCTGCTCCTCGGCGAACAGCGCCTCGGATATCTGGTCGGCGTAGTGGGCGGTCAGGAGCTTCCGTTCCTGCCTCTCAAGCTCGGCGAGTTTCGTTTCGCCCTCGGCCACCTTCTCGGCGGACAAGAGCGTCAGGGCGTCTACCTGAGACTGGATCGCCTGCCGGACTTTCTCGCGCTGCTCGTCGTTCAGCTCCTTGTCGGCGTAGGCGTTCTCTACGGCTGCCTCGACTGCTTCCACGCGGTGGCTGCGCTGTTTGCAGTTGCCGTGCTGGCGACCCCCGCAGACGAAGTACTCGTACTCGCCGCCCTTGCCTTTGGCGCGGCTGTAGATCAGGCGTCGGCGGCACTCGCCGCAGTAAATGGAACCGCGCAGGTAGTGGAAGTGCCGCCAGGGGCGTTCGCCGCTGACGCGCTTGGAAGTCAGTAGCTCCCCAACTTCCTCAAACGTCGCCTCGTCCACCAGCGGCTCGTGTCGACCGGGATAGGTCTTGCCGTTGTAGGTGACGACGCCTACGTAGTAGGAGTTGCGCAGGATGGCGTGCAGATCCTTGACTTTGAGGGCGCGGGACGAGTACTTGCGGGTCGGGCGGGAGCGCAGGCCGCGTTCCTCCATGATCGCCGCCAGCTCGGCAAGCGAGTAGTCGCCGGTGGTGTAGAGCTTGAAGGCTTCGCGGATCAACGGGGCGCGCTCCGGGTCGAGAACCACGGTGCGGACCTCGCGGCCATCGACCGTCAGGCGGTCGTGCAGATAGCCGACCGGTGCACGGAACGGCGTGCCCCCGCTCTTGGCCTTCTGCGTCGTCCCCTTCATGACCTCAGCCGCCAGGTTGCGGCTGTAGAACTCGGCGATTGACGACATGATGCCGTGCATCAGCAGGCCCGAGGGCGTCTCGTCGATGTTCTCGGTGACGGAGACGAGCTGGGCTCCGGCTTTGCGGATGGTCATGACGATCTCGATGTCGTCGGCGCGGTTCCTTGCCAGGCGGTCCACCTTGTGGACGATCACGTAGTCAATGTCGCTGCGCCCTAGTCGGTCGAGCATTGCCCGGAGCGCCGGTCGGCGGGCGGTCTTGGCGGACTCGCCCCGGTCGATGTATTCATCAGCTATCTCAGCGCCGAGCTTGTCGGCCTCGCGGGTGCAGGCTTCGCGTTGGCCGGGGATGGAGAAGCCCTCGGCGTCGAAGTCCTTGTCGGCCTGCTGGGCCGACGACACGCGCAGGTAGATGACGGCGCGTTTAGTTGGTTGTTCTTGGTTCATATCCCTCCTCTCTATTCCTTCTATTTTACTTGCAGGAACAAGTCGTTCCTAGCCTTTGTCCGCTGGTTCAGGGGTCGCGACGGCCGCGATCACGTCCTTGAACTGGTTGACGGCGAACAGCCGATGCGCTGAGCGCGGCAGCCGCTCGATGCAGCTCTCGATGACCCTCGCCCGCTCTGCGTCCGGCACCAGCCAGAGCGTCTTGGGGAAGACGCCGTGCTCGGCCTGCTCGCGCCCGCTGGCTTCGTAGGTCAGGTAGTCGCCCAGCTTGCGCTCCAGCGTCCGGCTGCTCTCGGTTCCCATGTCCACCTCAATCATGTAGCTGTCCTCGTAGTCACCGATGCCCAGCCGGACATGGCTGTCCGGCTTGAGAGTGGCGCGCTGGCCGTAGGACCGCCAGCAGGCGGGCTCTGCCTCCAGCCACAGCAACTCGACCAGCCCGGCGCGGTCGGCTTCCACGATCAGCGTGTGCAGTTCAGCAACCTGGAGGGCGTGGTCGAGGAACAACCTGCCCGGTACGTGCGACTGCCACTGGCGGCGGCTGTTCGACGACCAGCCCCGCTCGACGGCCAGGCGCTGACCGGCACGGCCAAGCCGGTAGACGAATCCAGCACTCCCGGCGCGGACGCCTCCGACCTGGCGTGGCAGACGCTCCAGCACGCCCAGGCTGACGAGGCGCAGTAGAGCCCGGCGAGCGGTGCGGGCGTTGGCGTCGTCGCCTTCGGCGTCCGTGAAGTGCATCCGTTGAAGCTGGGAGCCGGACACGAAGCGCAGGACGCAGACCGTCTGGACGAGTTCGTGGTCCCGCTCGGTGAGCTGGGCGGCCAGCTTCCGCAGTGCCGCTGCCGTGACGTAGCGGGCGCTCATTGCCAACCTCGTTTTCCGTAATCAGTCGTTAGCGAAATGGGCCGGGTTGGGGCTTTGAGAGCTGGAATGAGCGGCGGTCTGCTCGACGCGACCGGACGGGCGAGCGGCGCGCTCATGACGCCCTCCGGGGCTTGCGGCCGACTGGCGTTTTGGGTCGCCTTGGAGTTACGCCTCGGCGCAGTTCGGCCTCGATCTCAGCTCGCGGGCGGGCGTAATGTTGGTGCGAGGTCGCGCGGACCTGCGCCCTGCTGCCCAGTGACTTCACGGGCGGCGGCGTGGTCAGCGTCACCGGCCGGGCGGCGCTGCCATTGTCCAGTGCCACCAGGGCGGCGACCGAGTAAGCGTCAAGGGCTTGCAGGTCGGCGGCTGTCAGGGCGGGCTCAAACAGCCGCTCCATAGTCCTCGCGTCCGTGGCGCTGAGGGCGAACACCGCCTTTGAACGGGCATTGGCCAGCACAACCTCCCTCAGCTCCTTCGGCAGTTGCTCAAGGTTCTGATGGGCGGCGGTCAGAGCCAGCCCGTACTTGCGCCCCTGGGCGAACATCTCGTCCCAGGGCACCGGGGCCGAGGCGAAGTCCTGTACCTCATCGACGTAGAGCGAGACCGGGTGGCGCTGGCTCGGCGGCAAGGCGGCCCGTTCGGCGGCGGCCTGCCAAACGGCTGTGAGGACGAGACAGCCGAGCAGTTGTGCGGTCTCGGAGCCGATCAGGCCCTTTGGCAGGTGGACGAGCAGCACCTTTTTCTGCTCGATGATCTGGTGCATGGTGAGGCGCGGCTTCGGCTGGCCGACGATGGCGCGGATGGCCGGACGCGCGGTGAAGGCGCGCACCTTGTTGAGCAGGGGGGCGACGACGTTGGCCTGTTCGCGGGTCGGCAGGTTCTCGAACCACTGCCAGTCCGGGCCGAGGCCGAGAGGATCGTCCAGGTCGGCCAACACCTTCTCGCGGAAAGCGGAGTCAAGGTAGAGGCGCGGCAGGTCGAGTAGCGTGGAACCAGGACGGCGCGCCAGGGTTAGCAAGCCCATGTGGGTCAGCTGGGCGGTGCGCGGTCCCCAGAACGCCTCCCAGAGCCGCTGGAACAGCTCAGAGAGCTGGTCGGCGATCAGGGAGGGCTCGGAACCGCTGGCGAGGGGGTTGAAGCCGACGGCGCTGTCGCGGTCGGTCGGGTCGAGCAGCACTACGTCATTCACACGCTCCGGCGGGATGACATCGCACAGCTCTTGGATGAGATCGCCGTTGGTCTCCACGACCACCAGGCCCCGGCCCTGCTCGAGGTCATCGCGGATGAGGTTCTTGAGTAGATTGGTCTTACCGGTGCCGGTGGGGCCGAGGACGTACAGCCCGCGCGTCGAGGCGGTGGCGGAGATAGCAACCGGTCGGGTGATTCCGGCGAAGTCGCTTACACCGAGAACCCGGCCGTCTTCGGGCAGGCTGGCGGCGGGCACCAGCCGCTTGGCCGCGCCCAGCTCCAGGCCTGGTAGGTCGGGACTGCCGACCGGCCAGCCGATGACGGCGGCCAGCTCTGGAGCGCTCAGGTAACGGCCGCGCAGGCCAAGCAGGCGGGCTACTTGTCCGAGCCAGTATGGGTCAACGGCCAAGCGACCAAAGGGAGTGCTGAGGCTCCATAGGGCCGAGGCGGTGCGCTGAGTCAGCTCGGCACGGCGGGCTGGCGTTTTGGCGACAGTTGACAGCTCGCCGTAGGCGGCAAGGCCCGGCAGGCTCAGCTTGGCGCGCACTACCCTTTCTCGTCCGTCCTGGGCGTCATAGCGGCCGACTGGCAACGGCGGCCGTGGCCAGGAGCGCAGCGTCCAGGTGAGACGGACAGCCTCATCACCGTCCAGCGGGAACAGGCTGGACAAGAGAGCGGCGGCAATGGCGATTGGCTCCTCACTACGCAGGCTGGCGACGCGGGGCGCTGTCTGCCACAGCCAGCGGCGTGGTGGGCGCGGTGGCGCTTCGACGTGAGCCAGGCGCAGACTCGGCATGGCGGCGCGCAGCGCGGCGGTGACGGTGCCGGTGTCTTTGGGCGTTACGCCCAGCAAGTGCTTGATGCCTTCCGCCGTGGCGGTCAGGTCGAGGACGATGCGGGCGCGGAACGGGACGCCGGAGAACGACGACAGGCCAGCCAGCAGGTGGTCTGTCTCAACTCCCTGCGGAAACTGAAGCTGAAACCAGTCCAGCTTCTTGTGGGTCACGGCGCTACCGATTCGCTTTCGGCGTCCTGTTCGTCAATGAGGCGCTTGGCCATCAGCCAGAACGCCAGGGCGACCTTCGTCTCGTCAATCTCAGACAGCGGTATGTCGCGGACCCGGACCTGCCTGGTCGGTTTTCGTTTTCTTGGCATGGTGATACCTCCCTTCATTTAGTTCTTGAAGGTCACGTTTTCGGGGATGAGGGCGAGGAACTCAGGTTCAGACGTAACCCTCCATTGTCCGCCTGCTTCAGTTGGCCGGTCAAGGCGTGGAATGCACAACTTGAAATCTCCACCTGCCATCACCAGCGTCGGGTGTGGAAAAAGACGAGCCGTAGCGCCACGACCACCACGCCGACGACCAGGACGAGTGGAACGGCAGCGTTAGCGAGAGCCACCAGCGCCGGTCCAGCCGAGACCAAGAAGCTCAGGGTTACGATGGCGACGATGAGAAAGACGGTCGGTTTGTTCACGACCGCATCGTCGAGGAAGCAAGTGGGGGCTTCCCGGTGCTTTAGTGGGGAACTTGATGAACGAGGCAGCTATCCCGTCACCTGATGAGCTGGCCGCTGAGCTGGGAGACTTGCTGCGCGGCGGCGTCACGACCGAGGGCCTACGGGCCTGCTCGACGGTCCTGGGCTTGGCGCTCGTGAAAGCTAAGTCAGCTAGCGAGCAAGACACCGATCTCGCGGTGGCTGCCCATACCCTGATCGTGGAGGCCGCGCAGCGGTTGGATGGCGGTAGCAATGGGCCAGCCTCTATCTTGCTGGGCCTGGCTACGGGTACTCGTGGCTCCTTGCTCAAGGAGCGGCGACGGCAAGCCGCCGGAGCCCTGCACGTCT
The DNA here is from genome assembly GCA_035692985.1 of Saccharimonadales bacterium (SeqCode). Lineage (GTDB taxonomy): Bacteria > Patescibacteriota > Saccharimonadia > Saccharimonadales > UBA4665 > JARIHC01. The sequence goes on along the minus strand of DASSHG010000009.1, from coordinate 15,343 downwards.
CGCAGGAACATTTCCGCAAGGAGCGCGAGCCATTGCTGCTCGAAGCGGTTGCCGACGAGTTGTGTGCGGCTGACAGCGCTTACCGCTTGCGACACCGGCACCGAATGGAAGCCGAGCGCACGCCGGAGCAGTCCGGCCTGGGCATCGACTGGCTGGAGCAACACCGTAGCTACCGGCGCATCTGGACACCGGTAGCTGGCATGAGAAATGACCTGGTGGTGCTCAGGGGATACCTGGCGGCCGAGGAGGAGGACCGGCACGCCGTCTCTGACCGCCTGGCCAACATCACCTGGCAGTGGGCTAGGTTTGAGCTGGCCTTGCAGCGTTTCGTGGATGAGCAAGGCGGCCTGTGGCTGCTGGCGGAGATGGACTGCGAGATCGCCGCGGCCGACGCTATTTACCAGCTCCAGCTTCTTGCGCCGCTAGGCGAGACCGACAGCTCCTGGCTCCGGACGTTGCTGGCTGATGCGCCGCATGAGGAGTTGGACGGCTTTGGAAATCTCTTGGTCGAGGCTGGTGAGCGACGCCAAGAGCTGATGGGGGTATGGCTCCGGTGGGCGAACTGCCTAGAGCCGGACGGCGGAGAGTGCGACTGCGATTACCACCGTTGGCAACGAGCAGCCGATGAATTCATCGGCCTCATTGATGAGGACTGGTATCGGGTGGCGGACTTCTATCGACTATCCGGTGAGGAGGCCGACACTTACGGCGTCTGACGCAAGGCGCTGCCTATCTCCCGTAGGGTCACAGCGATAAGGGAGAAGAAACAGTATGCCGTCAGGAGTATTCCAAAGATTCCCCCGATACCGCCCGCGAGCCCGGCCGCGAGAAGTACAAGCGCCGCGAGAAAATTGTGATCTTGAGATGCCCCCGCTTCTATGCCGGTAGCCACCGCATGGGGGATGAGAATGACCGCAGTCGTCAGTCCCGCTGATGCGAACAGCGCGAGGAGTTTTCCGGATACGGAATCCGCGAGGAAATACTCGTACCATCTCATCGGAGGCGGGTAAGATGGCGCTGGGGTCGGTGACGGCTTCGGCCGGTTGGTAGAGCCTGGCGGCGGAGGGGCTGGTGATGCTCTTGGGGGTGGGCTCGCGGCGTGTGGTGGCCGAGACGACACGCCCGGTCCAGTATTGGAGTGGGAATCACGGATGTGTTCCCCGAAGATATTCGTCGCGTCTTCCGTTGGGGCGCGGGCTCGGCGCCGCCGTGCTTGCTCGCGGCGACGCATCTTCGCTTGCTCCTGTTTTCCTAGCTCGGCTTCGTGTTCTGCTCGCTTGTAGGGATCTTTAAGCGTCTCATATGCCGCCTGTATTTTCATGAACTTCTCGTCGTTCGCTGTCGCGCCGCCAGTATCTGAGTGGTACTTCCGGACCAGCCGTTTGTGCGCTTTCTTGATTTCTTGGTCGGAGGCATCGCGCCCGACCCCAAGCAGCTTGAAGAAGTCCAGTGATGCATCGTCGGGCATTGCATCACCCTCTGGACTTACACGGGAGGGGGGCGTACGCTGGGTATGTAAACAGGATGTAATATATGAGTGAATCCTCAGCCCAGCAGCCAACCGCTGATAGCGACCCCAACTTCGTGCGGGTACGGCGTGACATTATTACCGAAGACAATTGGCCGGAATATGCGGCGAAGGGCTTTGTCTTTTTAGAAAATCAGGAAGATCGAGCAGATGCGACCCACCTATCGCGAATTGACAGTGTCGAAAACTTCTTTGGTTCGAAAAATGTCTACACTGGCCACGCTTTCGACTTGGACGAAGAGCGGCCATTAGCCCACAAGCCCGGTCTTGGCATTTATGCCGGTCCGGATGCCGACCAGGAGCTGGCTCGCTGCTGGCCACAGGAGGAGGAAACCGGCGATGGGCGTCAATCGCCACCATCTCAGGGCGGTCCGGCCTCCAGTTGAAGCCAGCCAGCCTCGCCGCTTGCCGCAAGCTGGAGGGATTGCGCGATTTTGCGGAACAGCTTGCTTATCTCCTCTGGCAAGGCATCGGCGGTGAGAATCCAACCCTCCGGGATTCCCATCGCGCGAAAGATGGGCTGGAATGTGGCGCGTTGACCGATGCCCATACCGGCGACGATGTAATCGTCTGAGAAGTCCAGCATGTCGCGGACGAGGAAGTTCACATGCTGGGCGCTTACCTGGCCCGATGCATTGTCGCCGCCGTCGGTAATGATGAGCGTGAAAGCCCTGACAAGCCGCCCCTCGGCCTTCTGCTCTTGAACCTTCGCCATGACGGCACCTAGCGTGAGAACGGATTGCCTGTAGAGCGGCGTATGACCGGCTACGGGATTAAAGTTCTCGGCGCTAAGGCGCGTGGCAGTAGCTAGACCTCGATAGGGGGACAAGCTGCCGGCATTCAGATAGCGCGTGTGGACGAGCGCTTCGGCTCCCTGTTCGGTGTCGAGCGCGTCAAGGCAGTGGTTGTGACCCTGGCGAACCGCCTCCGCACCGCCCGGAATGACTGAGATAGACCCTGAATCGTCGGCAAGGATAGTGACAAGCAACAATTCGTCACCGTGGCCGCCCCCACCGAGCGCGTAGCCGACCTCCCGACCAACGTCTCCAGCCGCGATCAGAGCCTGTGAGGACTCCTCAGAAAGCTCTCCGCTCGCATAGGCTTGCTGAAGCAGTTCTGCGGCTCTATTCGCTCCGTCCGCCATTAGAGGGTGAAGTATGCACAGATCGGAGTATCAACGAAGTTGAGACGCCCGCTCCACCCTGGCGCTTTACGAGAAGAACGATTCCGTGCTGTCGCAGATGGCGTAGCCATTGAAGTAGACGGTCGGCGACCCTAGCTTGCCTTCCCGGTTGTTTTCTTCAACCAGCAGGGACCAGGTCTGACCAGGCACAAGTTCCGCGTCTACCGAGCCGATGCCATTGAAGGGCACTTCCGATGCAACCGGATCACGGGACTGCTGTACCAGCGTAACGACACCGTAGATTGATGCGGGGTAGCTATAGCCTTCGCCGGGCGTTTCACCGAGCACGAAGCCAACGTGGACTGCCGAGCACCGGTTGTGGTTCACCGAAAAGACCGTGTTCGGTCGTCCATGGTCTCCAACGTAGGCTCCCCCGACATAGGGAAAGCTGCTTGATGGCGTGGCATAGACGCCGTTTTCCAGGTGTCCAGTAGTCAGGTAGCCATTGCGCAGCAGCACCGAGAACGGCACTTGACCGAACGCATCGATGCCGAGGACTTTCTGGGCCAGCACCAGGTGTCCTCGGAGCGCTGCCAGTCGGAAGCGGTAGGTGCCAAGCTTTTGTCCTGGCAGCTCGGCTGAGCCCTTACGGGTTTTCAGTCTCAGCATGGTTTTCCAGGTATGGGCGGTACCCACCGGCCGCTGGACGACGAGGCGGTAGTTGGGGCCAAGGTGGCCGGTGGCCTTCCAGGTAAATGGAATCGTTTGGCCTTCGCTCACTACATGCGGCAGCGTCCAGGACACCTGGGGATGAGCGTGACGACGGTGCTTGCCCCCGGCGCTGGCTGCAAGCGTTGACGTGGGCAGGAGCAAGAGGACGGCTCCGATCAGAACTGCCACGCGGCTGGTGGAAAGTCGGACTCGGCTTGGCAACGACGCCTCCTTGTGAATCGAGGTCGGATGAGGCGGCCGCCTCTCCCTGCGTAGGACTTCATGCTAACCGACTAGCAGGAATACCGCAGAGCATCCTCTGTATCGCCCGTCCCAAACGCCATGCACCGCAGGCCAAAACCCGCCTAAAGGCCTTTGCCAAGGACTATGCCCGTCGTCAAGGCGAGCTGGAGAAGGCGGCCGAGCGGCTCCGCGAGGAGCGGGACGAAGCCGTTCGCGCCGCCTACAAGGACGGTCTGCCGATGAAGGCCATCGCCCAGGTGATGGGCATGAGCCATCAGCGCGTTTCGCAGATCGTCAGGAGCTAGCGGACAGGCGGTAGGCTTCGCTCGGTGGCGGAGATCGGCCCAGAGGAGGTCAGAGAGGCGTTCAGACGCTGGGGAGACTTCGTGACGCTTGAGCCAGTTAGCGACGAGCTTTTGGCGCAAGCCGAGGCCGGTGAGATCACGGTGCGTGAAGCGATCGAGCAGAGCTTCACGGGCGGCGAGAAAACGACCGATCAGCTACGAGCCCTTCGGGAATCGGTCGGTATGGGTGATGATGCGCAGCGAGCTTTTTGGGAAGGCATGGAAGCGCATCGTGCTGCAATTCCCTTGCATTTACAGGTACCAGAGGGCGAGGCCACTGGATCGGTCGTGGCAGCGGCTGAGAGGCAAGCTGATGCAGCTGCCTTCCTTGCCCTCGTAGTTGGGCTTACTGCACGCCAGCTCGCAGACGAAAACCAGGGCTAGATGACCTCAACAACGATACTCAACGCTCTGCGGAATCTTGAGGAGGTTGTCCGTCAGCTTGCTGCTCAGATCAAGACCGAAGACGATGAGTACACTTGGGACTTACTGAATGGAGTGCGACGGGAAATTGAAATGCTTCGTGAAGAGGCTGGCGAACGTCCGAAGACGTAGCCGTCGGGGTGGAGCAGATAAGGCGTGGCCTACGACGCAAGTAGCAAGGATAAATGTGAGCTATTAAGCGACTGGGTTGCGATTATGCGCCAGCTTCGTGCTCTCGGAGTTATCCGCACCAATAATAACCCTGTGGGGGATATCGCTGAGGCGATTGTCTGCGACCACTTCAAGGGCGAGCGGGCTTCCTTTAGTCAGAAGGGATGGGACGTGAAGACCCCGTCTGGCGAGCGAATCCAGGTCAAGTCCCGTCGCGAAACGCCGGACTCCACGCCCACCGTCTTATCGCCCATTAGCGAGGACGAGTACGACTCAGTTGTCGTGGTTCTTTTCGATGAGGATTTCCAGATTACCGAGGGCCTCAAAGCCACGCGAGAGGTCATTGAGGATCGTTTCAATCTTGATGGCAAGAACCAGCGTCGTGTTCGCCTCAACAAGCTACGAGCTGACTCTCGAACTGAGCCCGTCAATTTCTCCGACGCTTCGGCGTGGCTTACGCCAATCATCGACTAGAGTCGCCCGAGGAAGGAGAAATCTAGGTGATCGTTCTCGCTGATACTACGGCGATTAATGTTTTCATCATTGTTGCGGGACTCGTTCTGATCGTTGCCGTGTTTTTTGGCATAGGCGCTGGTGGCTAGGTAGGTGCAGCGACGCCGTCTCTGCCTGGCCGACCGTGTAGCGCTTGTCACGACTATCTCATTGGGCGTAGACTACGTGTGTGGCTGCCGGGCCGCTGTCCGGCGCGTTCACCTTAGGAGGTAACTTGGCAGACGAGATTAAGACGCACTACGTTAAGCGTGGTTACGCCACGGCGGATGACATCGTGCTGAGTACCACGGCTCGAACTCGCACGGTGTTTCGACCTGGGCTTCATTCCGGCGGGGTGCGAGGGGAAATCATCCGACAAAAGATCGGCCAAGACGGTTCATGGAAGGATGTGAATGAGGTCAACTTCACCAAAGTCCCTGCCGACTGTGGTGTGGCGATTGAGCTTGACACCGAGGCGACGACTCGGCTGTTCGAGAAGCTGACCCATCTATATCGCGTCCAGGGGCAGGGTGTTCAATACGGGGACGCCAACTTCGTTGTCGCAAAGAAGGAGGAGGTGCTGATCGTTGACGACAGTACCAAATCCCAGGCTATTCAAGAGATGCTGGATCATGGCTATTCGCAAGAGTTTTGGAAGGCGCTGACCGAAAAAGACCCTGACCTTGCTTCTCGTCTTGCGATTGCGAAGATACAACTTGATCGTGAGGCTGTCATAGACGAGCTTGAAGCAGCCCTCCAAAGCCATCGGGGGGATGAGCCCTTCTGGCACGAGTTCTTCTCTAGTAATCCGTGGATTCTCCAAGCAGTCTTTTCAGCATCCGTGTTTATACTTGGGGATGAGGTTTATCTCGGGGGAAAGCTTCCGCTTGGGCGTCAGGGTAAAGGTGGTGTGGCGACGGACTTTCTCGCCTCAGATGCAAGCACCAAGAGCTTTTCTGTAGTGGACATCAAGACTCCGTCGGCTGGGCTTGTCGGCTCGATCTACCGTGGAGATGTTGGCTCTGGATTGCCAAATGAGAGCTACAGTATCCATGCCGATCTTTCGGGTGGGATTGTTCAAGTGCGGAATCAGATAGCAGTCGCCATTGACAATTTCAGTCATACGCTTGGACTCGGCTTCGCGGGGCTGAATCGCGTGCATCCAAAGGGCGTGCTCATCTGCGGAATGCTCGACTCTCTTGATCAGCGTCAGCAGGACTCGTTCAACCATTTCCGACAAGGGCTATTCAGTTTGACGGTAATCACCTATGACGAGGTATTGCGACGGCTGCGAATTCTGTTTGGTCAGGAATCTGATGAGGTGCTTGAGAGCGATGGCAACGGTGGTTCTGAAACGGTTCCACAAGACGACGGCGCCGGAGCTGAGGCACACGAAGACGATAGTCAGGATATTCCGTTCTAGGTTTGTCTCCCCCGATCTCGGCGGCGGTTCGCCGAGGCCAGTCCTGCGTTTGCTGCTAGCCGGTATCGCCCGTAGCTGATGCGCTCAAATCGCGGTGGGCGGTGCGCCGCTCCCTCGGACAGACAGCCTTTGACGGAGCGGTAGTTGACGGAGCGGCCAAGCAGGCGCTCGACTGCGTGATGGATTTCGGCGGCATGCAGCGGCTCGCACGCGTTGGTCAAGACTTCGTTGATGGCCCCGGAGATTTCGCCAATGCGGCGTGGTGGGGGAGGTGTCGGAAGCTTGGGCGCTTTGGCGGCTTCCCGGAGCAGCTTCTTGCGGAGCGCGTTCAGGCGTGCGAGCTGATTGGCGGTTCCGTTTTTGGAAAGTGCTCCCGTGAGGGGTACCAGCATGATATAATTATTGTCATGGATATCGAATCACTTGACGAGGGTAACAAAGCGCGAGTGAGATTTGATACGCATGACGAAAGATGGGCATTCGGTGATGCCGTTCGCTTTAGTAGCCTTGAAGGGCTTCGTTTCTGGAACTACGTTGGCGCAGGCATGCTGTCATTAGGTCTGGTGAGGCCGTATTCTCATAAACCTGAAGATTATCCTCAGTTTGTTGATATGAGAGTAGCAACTCTGGGCAGAGCCTTAGGAAATTTAAGCATGATGAGAGACCTGTCTGGCAAAGACGTTGCTATTCCCAGCCAGCACATGACAGAAGTAATCAGCGAATATTTCAGTGAGCTGGCAGCAGAGCCAGTGGTCGCATAATCTTTATATCTCGTGCAATACGGTAATCTTGGCGCCGAGGCTGTTGAGGCGAGCGGCCAGGTCTTCATAGCCGCGATTGATAGTGTAGACGTTGCGCAGCATGCTGGTGCCTTTGGCGGCGAGCATGCCGATTAGCAGTAAGCTGGCGGGACGCAGCGCCGGTGGGCAGACAACGTCGGCCGCTTTGAACTTAGTCGGTCCGATAATGTAGATGCGGTGCGGATCCGCTAGCTCGACAGTAGCCCCGACCTTGGTCATCTCGGTGTAATAAATGGCACGGTTTTCGTACATCCAGTCGTGGATGAGGGTGCGGCCGCGGGCCACGGCAGCAATCGGCACAAAATAGGGTAAATTGTCCGGATTGAGGCCGGGGAATAGGTTAGGGTGCAGTTTTTCGTTGAGTGCTTTCAGGTCGCCCTGGCGCTTTTCAATCGTCAGGTCTGCCAGATCGGTCTTGTCGTTGCCGGCTTTGTACGGCTCGCCTAGACGGTAGGTCACGCCCATTTTCTTAAGCTTCAAAAGTTCCAGGCCGATCCATTTGTACGGCACGCGCTCAATAGTGATCTTGGAATTTGTAGTCACGGCAGCCGAGGTAAAGAACATCGCCTCGATCGGGTCTTCGCTAGGCGCGAACGTGACATTCTTTTTAATTTTATTGAGACCGCGGATTTTTAGGAACGGTGTGCCGGTGCCCTCAATCTCTACACCTAGCTTTTGCAAGAAATAACAGAGGTCCTGCACCATATAATCACCGCTGGCGGCCTGGACTGTCGTGGTGCCCGTGGTGCGTGCGGCGGCCATCAAGACGTTATTAGTGACCGTGTTGCCGGTTTCGTAGAGCACCATTTCATCCGGTGTTTTCTTATTCACCGAAACCTGGTAATTGCCAGTGTGTGCCGTAATATCGACGCCGAATTCTTCCAGTGCGAAAAGATGCGGCTCGACTGTCCGGCGCCCCAACTCACAGCCGCCGGCATAGGGAATTTTAAAATCTTTATAATCGTGCATCAGGGGGCCGATCAACATCAGCACGCTGCGGGTTTTGCGGGCGGCGTCCACATTGAGTTTATCCAATTGCAATTTAGCGGGCCGACGGATTTCGATATCATTGCCCGTGAGCCACTTGACCTGCACGCCTATACTCTCCAGCACCTCTATAATCCGGTTTACTTCCTCTATGCGCGGAAACGCCTTAAAACGTGTCACACCGTAGTTCAGCAAGCTGGCACAGAGCAGGGCAACCGCGGCATTTTTGCTGGTTTTGAGGGCGATCGAACCGTGCAGCTCGTGCCCGCCCTCTATCCGCAGGTTGATTGCTCCCTCATTCAGGTTTATAAGTGATTTATTAAGTACGTCGCTGATTCGGCCCAGTGTTTCCAGGCTCAGGTTCTGCCGTCCGTGCTCAATCCGGTTCACGGCCGATTGCGAAGTATTCAGCCGCCGGGCAAATTCGGCCTGGGTAAAGCCTCTTTCTTGCCTTATTTGAGCTATTAGTTGGCCGATTTTGTGATTAGTATCCGCCATAGTGAGGTAAATATATCATAAATGATATTAATGAGCAATATATTTTCCGAGCGATTTTTATTTTTGCTGAACTGCTACAATAATACCATGATTGACAAGGTGGTAGCACAACTTATTGCCGACGAAGAGCAGCGTCAGCGCGAGGGTCTAGAGCTGATTCCATCCGAGAACTACGTCAGCCGTGACGTTCTAGACGCTATGGGCAGCGTCTTTACCAACAAATACTCCGAAGGCTACCCAGGCAAGCGCTACTACGGCGGCCAGCAGAACACCGATAAGGTTGAGCAGCTGGCTATTGATCGCGCCAAGAAGCTTTTTAAAGCCGACCACGCCAATGTCCAGCCGCATTCCGGTGCGCCGGCCAACGAGGCGGTTTATAGCGCCTGGCTGGAGCCAGGCGACACGGTTTTGGCGATGGATCTGGGCCACGGCGGCCACCTAACGCACGGCGCTCCGGTGACGCGCTCCGCCAAACTATACAATTTCATCCGCTACAAGATGAAAGACCCGGCCACCGGCGAGATTGATTACGACGAACTGCGCGAACTGGCCCGCAAGCACAAGCCCAAAATTATCTTAGCCGGTTTTAGCGCCTATCCGCGTGAGCTGGATTACGCCAAATTCGCTGAAATTGGCCGCGAGGTCGGCGACGAGTGTTTGCTGATGGCCGACATGGCGCACATCGCCGGTCTGATCGTCGGCGGCGTGGCGCGCAACCCGTTTGACGACGGTTTCCACGTGATTACTACCACCACGCACAAAACTTTGCGCGGTCCTCGCGGCGGCTTGATTTTGAGCCGCGGCACCGTCAGCAATCCGCTTAAAAAACCAGACAAAACGCTGGAAAACATTCCCACCTTGATTGACCGCGCGGTTTTTCCCGGTATGCAGGGCGGTCCGCACGAGCACATCATTGCTGCCAAAGCCGTGGCCTTCGGCGAAGCGCTCAAGCCGGAGTTCAAGACCTACGCCAAGCAGATTGTTGCCAACGCTAAAACTCTGGCCGACGCTTTGCAGGCGCGTGACTTCAAACTGGTCACCGGCGGCACCAGCAACCACCTGATCCTAGCGGACGTACATAGCAGCTTTGGCATAGACGGAAACGTAGCCGAAACAGCGTTGGATAAAATCAACCTAACGCTTAATAAAAATGCCATTGCGGATGATCCGCTGCCGCCGTTTAGACCCAGCGGCATCCGGCTAGGTACGCCTGCTATCACCACTCGTGGCCTGCGCGAAAAAGATATGGAAACTATCGCCGAATGGATGAAACAAGCCATAGATAACAGGGATAATGAGAAAACACTTAACATGTTAAGTAATGAAGTGAAGCAATTCGCCCTCAAATTTCCGCTGCCCAGCGATAAATAACAGTTGTCCTTGAAGTGTGATCATGCAATAGTAATATATAAGCAAGCAGGAGGATACTATGTCTACTATCGGAGAAGTTGCTACAGCTGAAGCAGATATTTTCGAGGGCAATATGGACGCTCTTAAGGAAATGTATATAGGGCTGGGACACAGCGCATTAGCAGACCGCACTGTTGCGGAAGGAGCAAGGTCGCTGTATGAACGGGCACTCATCGCTGTTATTGATTCAGGAATTGTCATCGAAGGACTTAGCGAAGACAGCGAGCTCAAGCACGTTAGTTATGACTCAAACAGCCAAGGAGATGTAAACACACCCCTGGATGCTTCTGATATAAGAAGACTGCACCAACATTTTGAGCCAGTTCACTTTTCGTTAGCGGTGCCCGGAATTACTCCCGAACAGGATCCTGAGAGCCGAGAAGTCCAGCCGAAGATATTTTTCAAGCTGCATAATTTTGGATATCAGGGCATTCTGAATGACATTGAGTGGCGCAGGATTGAACGGTCTGTATAAATTGCTGCTTAGCCCTAAAATTAGGGCAGTAGCTCTGGTTCCTGCTCTAGTGTGATTCCAAATTCTGATCGGATCGTATCAATAATTTTTTGTCTGAAAGTCAGCAAGTCAGCCGTTGAACGCGCGTGCTCGTTAATTAGTACCAGCGGCTGGGTCGGCCAGGTGGCCATGCCGGTCGCCTCGTCGTGAACGTCTTTCAAACCGGCTTGGTCAATCATCCAGGCGGCGCTGATTTTAACTTTGCCGGCTTGCTTGGTCTCCCAGTAGGGAACACTAGTATAAGTTTCTTGCAAGCGGTGAAGGGCGGATTCCTCAACGACAGGATTAGCAAAGAACGAGCCGGTATTGTGCACTACCGCCGGATCGGGCAGTTTCTTAGTCCGGATGTTTACCACGGCTTCCCGCAGGCTGGCCGGTGTGTAATCAGTAATGCCGTGCTTATCAAAATACCCCTGGACCGCCGCGTAGAATGGCGGCAGAGGATTGCCTTTGGTCAGGTGCAGGGTCAGGGCAGTAATAAAAAACCTGCCATGATCAGTCGTTTTGAAACGACTGGTCCGGTAGCCGAAACCGCAGTCGGCCGCCGGTACGGTTACAAAGTCGCCGGCCTTTGTATCAAATGCTTCCACGGACACCAACACATCGGAAATCTCTTGGCCGTAGGCACCGACGTTCTGCACAGGCGTGGCGCCAGCCGTGCCGGGGATCAGGCTCAAAGCTTCTATGCCGGTTAATCCAGCCGTTACACCGCGTTCCACAACCTTATCCCAATTTTCGCCAGCTCCAATGGTTAAAAAGGCATTGGTTTCGTCTTCATCATAAGTCTCGAACCGCTCGATCTTGTTGATCAGCACCAGGCCGGAGAATCCCTCGTCTCGCCAGACGATGTTGCTGCCGCCGCCAATCATCAAAACGGGCAAAGCGCGCGAGCGGGCCCAAGCATAGGCTTCCGGTACTACCATCCGGTCGCGTACTTCGAGCAGGTAAGCCGCCGCGCCACCCAGCCCCATGGTAGAATAATCCGCTAAACTGACATTTTGCTGAGGTTTCATTATCGTTTCATTATACAGGCTTGCGCATAGGCCCGCGGAGGGCGTAGTATATAAAACATGAGTGAGCGAGCACCGTTTATCACTTTGGGAAGACACCTGAAATACGTCCGCGAGCAGCTACAGCAAAGCGTGCCAGAAGTTTCGGGCGCGGTTGAGATTGACGAGCAAACACTGGAAAAGATTGAATCTGGCCAAGAACGCCCCTCCGAAGACATTTTGCTACTCCTTATCAGTCATTACGGTGTCCAGGAACAGCAGGCCGTACAACTATGGGAATTGGCTGAGTATGAAGATGCAGCTCCCGAGCAAATACAATCGGAAAGCGCTATCCCCGGCGGCAATAAGGTGGTTATGCTCTTAGCGGTCGATACCCGGACGATGTATAGCGACGGTCTGAACGTTGCTATTGATCCGGCCGGTGTGACCCTAACATTCACCCAGGCAACTAGTAAATCCCAAGTGGCGCCGGTGGCCCGCGTCGGCATGAGCCTGGCGCAAGCTGAACAAGTGTCCCGGACATTGCAGCTGGCACTGCTGCAAGCAAAATATGGCGCTAATAAATTATTGCCACCGCCCAAGCCTAGTAATAATTAAATTGGCGCGCGCGAAGGGATTCGAACCCCCGGCCTTTGGTACCGGAAACCAACGCTCTATCCAGCTGAGCTACGCGCGCACAAACTTGCACAAACTATAGTTTACCAAATGCCAAGCAGATGGGTGGCAACCAGAGCGGCAGCGACTACACCGATGCTGGCGGTTTGTATCAACGGCTCATGACCGACCTCCGGCAAGTTACCCTCGCGGATAGCCCGGTCAGCCGCGTGAAATCTCAAGTACCCCACCAATGACATGAAACCGCCCAGTACTATCACTGTCATGCCAACGACACCCTCGGCTGTCGAATCATGGCCGAGCTGGGTCAGGGCAATACCACCAATCAAGACCGCCAAAGCAGTGCGTACCCACGCCAAAAACGTCCGTTCGTTGGCCAGCAAGAACCGCGCGTCAGGATCCAATGCCGAGTCGCTTTTCATGTTTTGATGTTTGTCCATGTCAGAATGATTATAACAGATAGGACGCTAAATTTACTGGCCCGGCGCTACAAAACTGCCAACTAGGAGCTGTCTTTGCCGTCGGTTTCGCTCTTAATTTTCTCAACTTGCTTGTTAAGTTTTTCCAACCCAGTGGCAGTCAATAATAATCGTAATCCATCAGTTCTATCTATGCGCATACCCTCAAGACCCCTATGGCCCCTCAAGGATGTTAATGCGCCGCGCAGCGTTTCATCGTCAAAACCGGTTTCAGCGGCTAACAGGTTATTGATGTCTTCATGGCTATCAAAAGTTCTTTGCATAGCCTCGCTGACAACGACCACCGCGACCCTGGCGTCGGGCGGTAAAGCCTGGAGCTGCGCATCATCTAGGCCATAGTCAATAGGCTCCTCAAGTATTACTCCAGGTTGGGGTTCAAGCTGCAACTTTTCATAAGGGTTCATATTAACCTTACTATATAAGAAAATCAGGCCAGGCGCAAGCAAATGTGGTGCGCCCTGTAGGATTCGAACCTACGACTTTCTGTTCCGAAGACAGACGCTCTAATCCACTGAGCTAAGGGCGCACGAACACTTACTAATCTTAACAGAGACGACGTTTACATGCGGCACGAAATCCTCGATAATAGTCCTCATGATCAGACTGATAGCTGCCATTGACCGGAAACGCGGACTCGCCAAAGGAGGCGTTCTGCCCTGGTATATACCCGAAGATGAAAAATATTATGACGAACAAACCCGCAGCCACGGCGGCAATGTGCTTATGGGTAGTACGACTTTCAAGACCATCCAAAAGCCGATGCCGGACCGTCAAAATTTCATTCTGACCCGCGACAAGACACCAATTGACAGAGCCGAACTAATCCACGACCTCAACAGCTTTCTAAAAGATTTTCAGGGCAAAGAGCTTTGGGTTATCGGGGGTGCGAATGTGTTCGCGCAAGTTATTGAGGCTGGCAAGGCCGACGAACTGTATTTAACGCATATCGATGCCGACTTTGGCTGTGACCAGTTCTTTCCGGAATACGAAAAAGATTTCAGACTGGTAGAAAAGGGCGAACCGCGCCACCAAAATGGTTTCAGTTTCTATTACGCGAAATACGTCTTGCTTTAGTCTTAACCGTATAAGAGTACGCCGATAACCACACTGAGGTTGACCACCTCCCACAAAATAAAGCTGACGATGATGTTTTTCTCTTTGTGGGCTAAACCGTACAAAATCCACGGAAAAGTCACGATAAATATCAGTGTCCACGTTGCCAGCGAAACTCCGGCAGCCGACTTGTTGGTGAAGATGCTGTAAGTTTGCGGCAGCACGGTAAACGGGCCGATTACGCCGACTACAAAAGTGAGTTTATCCAGGAAAACGGTGTAGGGTGTCTCTGTCTGTTTTTTGCCAGTTTGCCGGCGCTCATATTTGTGGCGCAGCCCCAGATAATGCATGACCCAACTATATCACAATGCTTACGCTTGGAGGGCCATCGTGGACGCTGTAGCAACCATTACTCAAGGTAGCCAACACTTACATATTGCAAATCTGACCAAATAAAATGCTGTAATTAACGCAACCAAAGGTTGCATAATATTTTCTATGTGCAACAATTAGTTGCATAAGTAAAAAGGAGCTGGCAAATGGAAAATAAAATCGAGCGCGAGATTACTATCAATGCAACAATGAGCACTGTTTGGAAGGTCGTAACCGACCCTGGGCAATGGTTCGGCGATAAAGCCGACCTAGATTTGAGAGTGGGCGGTAGAGGCACGGTTAGCTGGGAAAAGTTTGGCGAATGTCCAATGGAAGTCATTGACATTGATGAACCCAAGTATTTTTCATTTTCCTGGGTTTCGCCTGATGAAGAAGCACGCAGTGTAAGTCAAAAAACCTTGGTTGAATTTAGGCTTTCGGAAGAAGATGGGGTTACGAAGCTTCAACTAACAGAAAGTTGTTTTGGTGAACAGCTATTCAGCGACGAGCAAAAGAAAAGCCTATTTGGCAAACATGCCTCTGGCTGGGGTCACTTTGCAGAGCGAATTAAGCAATGCGCCGAAGGGCACTAGAGAAACAGCAATGCAGGCAATTACATTTAACGAAAATATCTGGTTTGCAATAGCCGAACCAAGCCGCCGTAAACTGATCGATATCTTGTTAGTCAAGGGTGAAGCCTCATCAAGTAAGCTGGCCGGCGAGGTGCCCTTCAGCCGCCAAGCCGTTAGTAAGCACATGATGGTCTTGAAAAATGCTGGATTAGTTCGGGAGCGACGAACCGGTAAAGAAGTCCGATTCGCCGTCGAGCCGGCGGGCATTGGTACGGCCGCCCAAGAACTTTCTAATGCCGCAGCACTGTGGGACATCAGGCTGCAAAAGATTAAATTAATAGCTGAGGGTTTGGAGCAGAAAGGAGAGGTTATATGAAGTTTCTATTGGTATCACACCATACTGGCGATACCGTCCCTGAAGCTGAAAAGGAAGCTCATTTTAAGGCTTTCGCTGAATGGTTACAGTTGTTAAAAGCCGAGGCTGCTCTGCCCGTAGAAGGTGGAATTACCATATCAGCTCAAGAGGTTCATGAGTATCGCGGAGATATTGGCGGAGCTTTGATTTTTGAAGCCGA
>DASSHG010000008.1:0-27971 GCA_035692985.1 Saccharimonadales bacterium (SeqCode) | reverse complement strand
CACTGGCAGTTATGTGTCCGTTAAAATTACGCCGGTCATTTAACGCATCTTTGTTATTTAGTTGTTTTTGCAATAAAGCAAAATTGCCACTCTCCTCAGAATAAAACTTTAGATAACGCCCTAAAATATCTGACAGCATATTACTGCTTTTGATATCGTTCGATGGACTCGGCGATGACCTTTTTGGCTTCTTCGTTGTCGCCCCAGCCGAGCACTTTGGTTGAGCCGGGCTTTTTCAGGTCTTTGTAGTGCTTGAAGTGCTCCTCGATCTGCTGCTGCCAACGGCCGCCCAAATCACGCAAATGTCTGATATGATCGCCGGTGTTGCGGTCATCAACCGGTACGACGACGATTTTATAGTCCATATCGCCATCATCTTCGAAATTAAGCACACCGATAACTTTAGCCTCTAGCCAGACGCCGGTCGGGATCGGCTCAGCACAGACCACCAGGGTGTCCAGCTCATCGCCGTCTTCGTCTAGGGTCTGCGGTATGAAACCGTAATTGACCGGTTTAGCGTAGATAGCCGGTTCCACGCGGTCCAGCACGAAAGCAGCCCGCTTGCGGTCCCACTCAATCTTCAGGGTGCTGCCCTGCGGAATCTCCACCACGGTGTTGACCTTGCCGTCTCGATAATCGCCCGGTGTTAGAACTTGGTTAAAATCAGCCATGAGAATATTGTACACTATCTTTAAGATGAAAATAATTGGCCACCGCGGCTCCAAAGGTCTGGCTCCGGAAAATACCATCGCCAGTCTGCGAAAAGGGCTGGAGCATCACGTCGACATGCTGGAGTTCGATGTACGAGTTACGAGGGATGGTGTCGTGATTTTGCACCATAATCCGGAAATCACCAACGCCAACGGCGTAAAAATTAAGATCAGCGGCACCGAATATGAAGAATTGCGGGCGCATAAGCCCGACCTGGCCACCCTGGAGGCCGCGCTGGCTATCGACTCTAAGACGCCGCTCGTCATAGAGGTCAAGCCGGACGAACCAGTCAAGCCGGTGGTCGCGATTCTGAAGAAAACTAAACGGGACGATATCAGTCTGGCCTCCTCCAGCCAAAAAACACTACTGGAACTCCAGTCAGCTTTGCCGGAAACTGAAAAAATAGTCATCGAAAAGTGGTCAGGGGTACGGGCATCGCGGCGAATGCGCCAGCTCGGCACCAAGAAAGTTTTTATGAACCAGCGGTGGCTGTGGTGGGGTTTCATCCGCGGTTTCAAAAACAGCGACAAGCAGCTATACGCATACACCTTGAACAATCCGGCCAAAGCGCGACGCTGGGCCAAGTGGGGCTTGGCAGGTGTCATCACCGATTATCCCAACCGCTTTGAAAAATAAGTTATACTATACATATGCAAGTGACTTTTATACGTTCTGAGCCGGAAGCCGAGAACATTCGGACGTTTTATTTCAAGCCAGAACAAGCGGTGCACTACACGGCCGGCCAATATACCGAGCTGCACATTCCGCACCAGCACCACGATAAGCGTGGCACCAAGCGGTGGTTCACGCTGTCATCTTCACCGACCGACGAATTTTTGACCATCACTACCAAATACGCTGGCGACGATAAAAGCAGCTCGTTTAAAAAGGCTTTGTTTGGCCTGAAGCCCGGCACCATACTGGAAGCGGCCGAGCCGATGGGCGACTTCGTCCTGCCCAAACTTATCCAAACTCCTCTGGTCTTCGTCGCCGGCGGCATTGGTGTTACGCCATTTCATAGCATGCTGAAATGGTTATCCGACACCGTCGAGGAACGACCCATCAAGCTGCTCTATGGCGTGCGCAATGAAGACGAAATCGTTTTTCAAGATACTTTCCGTGAGGCCGGCGTGGAGCCGACCATAGTGGTTGGCGAGCCGTCTGATTCCTGGGGCGGTGAGCGCGGCCAGCTGAGCGCTGAGCTAATCCTAGGCTTAGAGAAACCTACCGAAGATACGCTGGTTTACATATCCGGACCCGAGCCGATGGTCCAGGCTCTAGCTAAGGATTTGCATAAAGCCGGCATAGCGAAAAATCAAATTGTCAGCGACGAATTCCCCAACTACGACGCCATTTAGTGCTTACCGCACCGCTTCGTAGACATCGGCGGTTTCGATCTTGCGCATCACGATTTGCCAGAGTTGCAGATGGCGGGCCCGGAAAGCCCCGGCGCAAGATAACAAATAATAGTTCCACATGCGGTAAAAGCGTTCGTCATAATGGTCGCTGATCTCCGGATAGTGTTTTACAAAATTAGCGTGCCAGGCCATCAGTGTCCGGTCGTAGTATGGGCCGAAATTATGGATATCTTCTACGATGAGCCGTTTTTCGACCGCGCCGGCTATTTGGGCAATCGCCGGGATGACTCCGCCCGGAAAAATATATTTATCGATCCAGGGTTCGGTGGCCCGCGTCGAGCGGTTGCTGCCGATGGTGTGATGCAGCATGATGCCGCCGTCTTTTAGTAGCCGGTGGCAGCGCTTAAAAAAGGCGCCGTAGTTTTTAGGCCCGACATGTTCCAGCATGCCTATGGAAACAATACGGTCAAACGAGCCGGTCATGTGACGGTAATCTTTTTGCAAAATGGTGACCGGCAGGCCCTTGGTGCGTTTTTTGGCCAGTTTGACCTGTTCGGCGGCCGGTGAGATGCCGGTGACAACCACACCGTACTGACGGGCGGCGTACTCGGCGAAACCGCCCCAGCCACAGCCGATGTCAAGCAGTTTCATGCCTTTTTTCAAATGCAATTTGCGGCAAACCAGGTCGAGCTTGGCGGTTTGGGCTTCATCTAATGTTTTGGCATTCCGCCAGTAGCCGCAACTGTAAATCATTCGTTTATCTAACATGCGCTCATATAGGTCATTGCCAATGTTGTAGTGATGGGCGGCATTATGCCGAGCCCGTTTAACCGACTGGCGGTTTAATACGTAGCCTGTAGCGAAATTTAAAGCCATCGACGGGCTGATTTTGGCCTTGTCGCGCAAGTTAGCCGTTAACAGCCGGCTGATCAGCTCGTCTACGCGCTTAGCCTCCCACCAGCCGTCCATGTAGGCCTCGCCCAGACCCAGCGTGCCATGTCGTAACACTCGGTCGTAAAGCCGCTCGTCGTTGACTTTGATATCGAAAGCCCGGCGTCCATCAATTTTGACGTCGGCCAGAGACAGTAATTGTTCGACGGTTTGTTTGGAACTATTGCTCATACTAACAATGTAACGCCGTTATCGGCAATCGTGCAAGCACAACTAGTTCTGCACGGGGTGAGGGCGGCCTTCCAGGTATTCGCGGATTTTGAGCGCGGCGGTGGCTCCCTCGCCGGCAGCGCTAGCGATCTGCATGGTGGCGCCGGAGCGGATATCGCCAGCCGCGAACACACCTGGCATAGCCGTTTCTAAATCTTGGTTGGTTTTCACGAAACCGATGTCATCCAGCTTGACGGGCGAGTCTTTCAAGAACTGCGAATTAGGCTTGAGGCCGACAAACACGAACACGCCGTCCGTCTCAAACTCAACTTTTTCGCCGTCTTTGGTGCCGATGACTTTGGTCACTGCTTTGTCTTTGCCGACAATCTCATCCGTCGTGGTGTTCAAGTGTACTGTCACTTTGCCATCGTCAACAAATTTCTGCATCTCATCTTCCAGCACGTCGCTGGCTTTGACGGTGGAGCGCACCAGTAAATCAATGTGCGAAGCAAAGCGAGTCAAAAATAATGCCTCCTGGAAGGCCGAGTTGCCGCCGCCGACCACCACCAGACGCTTGTCGCGGTAAAAAGCACCATCGCAGGTCGCACAGTAGTGCACGCCGCGGGCGTAAAATTCCTCTTCACCGGGCACGCCGATCTTTTTATAATCGCTGCCAGTGGCTATAAGTACGGCACGGGCTTTCATGTCACCCTCGGTCGTCTTGAGTAATTTCCAGTCACCCTGGTCTTCGATGGCGCTGACTTCGCCCAGCTCAATCACCGCCCCGAACCGTTCGGCCTGCTTTTGCAGGTCGCCAGCCAGCTTCAGGCCTTCAACGCCTTCGGGGAAGCCGGGATAGTTATCAATCTTGTCAGTTACAGCTGCTAAGCCGCCGACCACACCGCGCTCAAACAGCAACGTCTCAATATCCTCGCGTGTCGTATAAATAGCCGCCGTCAGCGCGGCTGGACCGGCGCCAATAATCACTACATCGTGTTCAGAGGTTTTGGTGTCGCTCATACGCTAGTTCAGGCGCCGCGAAAATTAGACCAATGCCGGAGCTAATTTAGCTAAGTTGTAGCCAACGACAACTTCCCGGCTGTCGTCACCTTTAGTAACCACGGTGACCGGCACGGTGGTGGCACCGCTCATCTGCATGGCTTCAGCCTGACGATGAGGATGCTCGTCAATGTTAACTTCGTCGTAACTCATACCTTTGGCGCCGAGATATTTTTTGACCATCTGGCAGTAAGCGCAGGTGTTGCTTGTGAAGATTGTGATGTTTTTGACCATTTTGATCCCCTCCGTATGGATGCTTTGGTTTTATTCGGAGAGAGCAAGCTACCCGGACCGTTCTTTTCCCGAAGAACGACCTGCCCACTTTCCGACTTTTACTTATGGTTTTTATTGTGCACTCGTGTAAGTGCGGCTAGCAGAATGATTCTGGCTATGCCTAAGATTATATATAGCGCTTGCGGTAAAATCAAGACGCTATATATTGTGCTTTTTACCCCACTTGGCTCCTATTTGCCGATTTTTTGGACGGTAACGTCGAACACCAGATCGGCGTTAGCCGGTATGCCGGAACCTTGCGGCGGTTGCGGCCCGTAAGCCAGGGCGGCCGGTATTAGCAAGCGGCGGGTGCCGCCGACTTTCATACCCGGAATACCTTGCGACCAGCCGGCAATCACCTGGCTAAGTGAAAGGGGCTGCGGCCCGCCGTGGTCGGCTGAGGCGTCAAATATCTTGCCGGTACTCATGACCGCGCCTTCATAATCGACGGTGACCGTATCGCCGGCTTTGACGGTGGCGCCGGTACCCGGTTTGGTGTCGGTGGCCTGTAGCTGGGTTAACGGCGTACTGGTTGGCGCGAAACCGGGCAGCTGCGTGCCGGTTAATTGGTTTTTGGGTTGCTGGGTTTGCTGCTGGCTGCTGTCAGCGGGTTTTTTATTCTGGGTTGCCATGGTGTAAATAACCACTATAGCCAATGCCGACGAGGTAATCAAAAACAAAGCCGCGAAAAAACCAGCGAACAGCCGCTCCCGCTTGCGCGCCATAATTAACTAATCTCCCAGTTGGTTTTAGTCATTACAGCTATTTTACCTTGGCGGATGGGCGCTGACAATCCTTGCCTGGTCCGGAAAGCCGTTTTCTAAGCCATTTATCAGTTGCTGTTTAAGTGGCTGCCAATATACAAATGGTAGATCCGGCAATCGCTCCAGCGGAACCCAGCTAGGCTTGAAACGGTTTTCAGAACCGTACCCAGCTTCCGGCGCGCCCGCTGGCAGATGCGGCTCGCCGCTCACATATTCACAGAGATAGATCTTGTGCGAGAACTCGCCATCGCGCATCTCTAGCACCTGATTTTTTACTTTCACCGCGATGGATGTTTCTTCTTTGATTTCACGCGCTGCGGTCTGCTCTGGCGTTTCGCCCGACTCAATGCCGCCGCCGGGAATAGAGAAGTAGTGCAGGCCCGGCCGCCACCGTTCCATTAACAATATCTGCCCCTCGTGCACCACGATGCCGCGGGCCGTATGGCGCTTGGGTCTTAGCGGCACCATGTCGGTCATCCTAAATCCGTTCGGCGCCGAGTTTTTTGTGAGCCGCTGCGGCCACATTATCAAGCAACTTATTGACTTCTGTATCAGTTAGCGTGCGGTCATAGCTAGCAACTTCAAGACGGAAAGTAATCTGTTTGTGATCTTTGTCTGAGTTTCGTTGAAAGATGTCACGCGGAACAAGTTCGCTAAAGCTATTTTTCGGCTGCGATTTTTGCACCTCGTCCAACACGAAACCAAATAGGTCCTGATAGGTCAGATCCGCCGGCACTTTAAGGGTGATGTCTTGGGTGACTTTCGGGAACCGCGGCAGCGCCACGTAATTATTAGAGTCTGTTACGATATCGTGCATGGCGGTGGTGTCGAGCTCGAAACCGGCGCAATACTTGGGCAGTTTCAGTTCCCTGCGTACAGCCGGCCGGAACTCACCAACAATGCCCAGGAATGTCTCCCCCGCATAAATGAAAACGGCCCGGTTCATATCATACGGTTTGGTGATATCGTATTCGCGCATAGAGTCAGGCACCGGCTTGAAAGTCAGCGTGCCCGGAGCAAGATTAGTCAGATATTTGCGGGCTTCATAATAGGCGGGACCAGGTTTCTTGAGCTTATCGGCGGCAGCCACGACCAGCGCCGTCAGTTCGTCTTCGCGTGGCAAGCCATCCTCGTCAAGTTGCTTAATAAGGTGGGCCTTGCCGATTTCAAACAGCGCGAACTCGTCGTGTCCGGCTTTTATGTTGGAGTGAACTTTTTCGAGCAGGCTGGGCATCAGGCTGACGCGGTAGTATTGCAGGTCAGGGCTGAGCGCGTTGGCGATTTGGAAAGCATTCGCCATGTCTTGGCCGGCTTTCTCCAGCAGTCCGCCGTGGACGAAGCTATAGGTCAGCACCTCGTTAGCACCGGCTTTGGCGAGCTGCGCGCGAATCTGGGATTTCAACTCCAATAGCGGGTCTTTGCGTGCCGGTGTTAGGTCACGTTTCGGCAACTCCAGCGGCAAATGGTCGTAGCCATACAGGCGACCGACTTCTTCTACAAGGTCTTCCGGAATTTCGATATCGGTTCGCCAAAATGGCGCCGTTACCGTTAGTCCCTCGGCTTCCAACTCAACCCCAAACTCGACATTTTCCAGTAATTTTTTCATTTCAGTAGCCGGCAGTCTTTCGCCCAGGCGCTGGTTTATAAAATCAGCCGTTACCTTAACGGTCTTGGCTTGCTTGTCAGAATGGTCGTCATCAATCGTCTCGCTGGCAACCTTGCCGCCAGCCAATTTCTGGATGTCGCTGACCGTCTTAGCTGAAACCGCGGCGCACTGGAGCGGACTCTGGCCTTTGGTGAAACGGGTCACGGCGTCAGTAAACAGACCATGCGTCATAGAAGTGCGGCGAATGGAATACATATCAAAATTGGCGCATTCCAAGATGATGTTTTTGGTATTCTCGTCGACTTCCGTCTCGGTGCCGCCCATCACGCCGCCAACGCCGATCAGCTGTTTGTCGGTGGCGATCATTATGGTTTCGGCGCGAGGCTCAATCTCTTTGCCGTTCAACAGCTTGATTTTCTCACCGGATTTCGGCTGGCGAACAACGATCGTCGCCTCGCCGCCGCTCAGCTCTTTGACCTTGTCATAATCATAAGCGTGCAATGGCTGGCCGGTCACCAACATATAGAAATTCGTCAAGTCGACGATGTTATTGATTGGTTTCTGGCCAACTTTCGTTAAGGCTACCTGCAGCCAAACAGGACTGGGCCCGACTTTGACATCATTCATAACGACGGCCGTGAACCGTGGCACCAACTCCGGCAGTTCATTCTTGATGGTCAGCTTGAGCTCTTCGCCCTCAATGTTTGGCAGTTCAGGAGTCGGCGTGTACCAATCAGGACTTTTGAATGGTTTGCCTAGAATACCGGCGATCTCGCGGGCCACGCCGAGAGCGCCGAAGCAGTCCGGCCGGTGGGTGAACATTTTATTCTCAATGTCGATGATGTGGTCGTCGAGTTTGAAGGCCGCCGCGAAATCATCGCCCGGTTTGGCATTTTTGTCGATTTCCAGGAGACCCTCGTGGCTATCGCCCAGGGCTAATTCTTTTGGACTGGCCAACATGCCATTGCTCATGACGCCGCGCAGCTCACGCGCCTCTAGTTTGAAGGGTTCTTTGCCGGTCGTGCTTGGTACAGTCGTTCCTGGCGGCAACCATGCCGCCAACATTCCCTCGTATACATTCGGCGCACCGCAGACCACCTGGACTAGATCGCCCTTGCCAGTGTCAATCTGGCAGATGTGCAGTTTATCGGCATCCGGATGCTTTTCAACCTTAACGACCTTCGCGACAATGATTCCCTGATATTTCGCACCCAGGTCAACCACTTCCTCAACCGCGCCCAATTGCACGCCAATCTTATCCGCCAACTCGTCAACCGGCGGCAATTCAAAATCTAAAAACTGTTTGAGCCAATTTACGCTGACTTTCACTTCTTGCCCTTCTTGAGTGGCGGTTCCATTTCCTTAAACCATTTTGGGATGTTCTCGCCAGCAAGTTCAACCTCTTTGTCGATTTCTTCAATAATTTTATCTATCGTGACCATCACCGAGGGATCAACTTTTACATAATCCCGTTGGTGGGCAATTTTTAGCGAGTTTTTTAAGCTGAATAAATCACGCCGGCTCATACCAAAACTCCACTTTACGTCCCGGGGATCTATTGATCCGTAAGCTTCGGCAATATCGGATGTAGCGTCGAATGCACGCGAGCGTAGCTTGCTGCCTATTCCCCATTTTTCTTCTTCTGGAAGATCTGCTGTAACACGATCCGCATAATCAACTACCTGTATAACCATTTTATATAAAGGTATGGTTTCGATTTTTTTTCTCATTAAAATTTCACCTCTTTCATGAAAATTGCCTCAAGGAGTTTTGCTTGCCGTGTTTCATCGGTGCCTCCGGGCCGCTAGGGCGTATTGCATGAAGTAGTCTTCAAGGTCCATATCTTCTTTGCCCGTAGTGATGGATTCTACGAACAGCTCACGCGCGCGCAGTAATTCCCGTGTTCGGGGTGACTTTTGAGTCGCCCACAGCTGGGCAGTATAATCTATTAAATCCAAGCCCCTGTAGAGCGCACCATTCATAGCCGGTTTGTCACTGCTGGTTTTAGCGGCTAGCGCACGGCCAACCTCGGCGCCTATATTACCCATTTGTTCAAACATGGTCATAGCAGCCCAGCGCTGCTTGTCGAAAACATATTTACTCATGGACCACTCCTTGTACGAGCGCGGTAATTTCAGCCCGGAGCTTTTCATCCAGTACACTCCGTGACGGGTTGCCCTGGCTTGGTTTCATGTTAATCATCGAGTCAAACTCTACGAATTCGGGAGTGCCGTATTTGTCAGGATGCAAGTTGATTCCCCACAAATCTTTTTGCTTGGAGCCGTCTTCCAGTAGCTGCGCTTCGCCGTCGGCATGCATGCCCATATCAACAATGATGATTTTCTTGGCCAGATCCACGTCGGCTTTGACCATGCTCTCAAACATCTTCTCAGACATCTTTTTAAGCTCGGCAACAGATATATTGGTGACGATTTTCATGAAAATTGCCCCAAGAAATCTAGTTTACCGGATTCGAAGTGGCGGACATCTTCGATGCCGTATTTCATCATCACCAACCGGTCGATGCCGCCGCCCCAGGCAAAACCAGTGTATTCGGCCGGATCAATATCGGCCGCTTTGAGCACGTTGGGATGGATCATGCCGCAGCCCAGGAGCTCAATCCAGCCGGTCTGGCTGCAAATGTGACAACCTTTTTTATCGCAGAACGGACAGCTCAGGGCGAATTCGAACGACGGTTCAGTGAACGGGAAGTAAAATGGCTGGGTCATGACATCCAACTCCTTGCTGTAATATTCCTGTAGGAACGTCTTGAGCGTGGCAATCAGATGGCCGGCATTGACGCCTTTGTCGACATAAATGCCTTCCAGCTGGTAGAAAGTGTGCTCGTGGCGGGCGTCCAGGTCTTCGTTGCGGAAAACGCGGCCGGGAATGACGGCGGCGATCGGCTGGCCAGCGGAAAGGTTCGGCTTGAGCTGCTTGAGCACGCGGTTTTGCATGGTACTGGTATGGGCCGGCGCGATAAACGGCTTACCGTTTTTGTCTTTCTGGACGGTCATGAAAGTATCATAATCGTCGCGGGCCGGGTGGCCTTCCGGAAAATTCAGGGCGCCGAACATGTTAAAGTCGTCATCGATTTCGCGCGACTCGACGGCAGTGAAACCCATGCGGTAAAAGATGTTTAGGACTTGCTCCAGCTCGGTCATCAGCGGATGCCGGCTGCCTTGTTCGCTTGGCAATAAGCGCGGTTTCTGGTCGTCCGACGTGTTGACATCGAATGGTGCCGTTATATCAATCGGCGGCAATTGTTCGGTTTGGTCCTGCGATTCGCGGACCGCCGCTTGTAGCTCCTGTCGCAAGGCATTCACTTCTTGCCCAAAACCAGCCCGCTCCTCGGGCGGCAAAGTCTTAAGCTCATCAAATAGCGCACGTAGTTCCACGGCCCGCAAAATCCGGCCTTTATCATCCAGTTCAGCCAGCCGTTTCTTGAGCAGTTCGGCAGTCTCGGCTACGCGGGAATTTTTATAGCTCATATCTATGGACAAGTATACCAGTCACCGAAGCTAGGCGCTAAAAATATAGACTGGCGTTTCATTTTTACACAAGCGTGTTGTGGATTGCACAAATATATCCGGCACTAATCGGCGTACACTAAAAATGTAGACGCAACATAAAAACTTTGGGAGGAGTCATGCGTAGTCTTGATCAACCGCCGGCAGAAGTCTCTGGCGGTATGCCGTTGAATCATTTTCTGATAGCTAAGACCGGCCAGCTCAGTTTGATGGACACCGTGTATAGCGAACCGACAGCACCGGAATTACCAGTTGTCTTGCCCGAGACCGGGCCGCCCACCGACCCGGCAGCCTAGCCGGCCGGCATTAGGGCTTCGTTATATTCTTTAGCCCATTGTTGCGCTAAAGCTTGCGGATTTTTGGTTCGATAAAAAGCTTGCGCCGCGCCCACCATATATGCCCCCATGTCGTGAACCCTATTGAAAATTTCTTGTCCGTTGTCTACTCCGCCAACTGACCATAACTGATAGCCTGGACCCCATAGCGACGGTAGGTCGCCGCTAAGATTAAAAGACCAAGACATGAGATTATTGCGTGCTTTATCGGCGATAGCAGGCCCGCTCTTGCCAGCATATCCGTCATTGACTTCTATGCGCTTGGAGCCGGTCTGAGGATTGAGGGGCGATTGCTGGCGAATGGCATTAATCAGGGTAATAGCGTCAACAGGCAAGCGGGTGTCTTGCTTATATTGCTCAATGGTGTAATCAGGCAGGCTCGCAAACTTAATGGAGATGTAGGGCTGGTCGCCAACACGCTCACGAACAGCAGCCGTTATTTCGTGCGTGGCGACAATATCTTCACACAAGAGAGCCCCGTGGTTTGGGCAACTACCATCAAGCTCAACTCCATCCGCACCCATATCAAGCGCCCATTCGGCAAGTCTTGGCAGAACTTCTTGGGGGTCTTCTTGAGCTAGCGATGTGACAGAAATTAACGCCATCTGGCCTACGGAGTGTAGTTTTTGGATTGCTCTTGGCAGATATTCGCTCGCGGCTTCACGTCCAGGATTACGTAGCCCTACTGCATTGTACGCAGCCTGTTCTTTCTCCTCCCACCAAAACACGGTTTTGTTACCGCTTGGGTCATTTCCGCCCCACTCTTCTTCTGAAAATGAACCGATTATTTGAGCCGCTATGTGGTGGACACCGGCAAATCGTTCAATTTGATCTTCCGTTTTTATGATGCCAGCACTTACGAAAATAGGCGGCTTATCGACGTCGGGCAAATATGCTAGCTCTCCCATTAGCGCGCTCCTCGGTAATTGTTCCTTGTTCTATTTATAGTAAGTTAAAAGGGGTTGTTTGCAAGCATAAACGGTTCGGCGGTGCGCTATACTAAAGCGTATGCCAAAGCAGCCGGATTTAGCCCAGCAAGCCGCCGAAGTGTTAAAAATGAACGACCGCGGCAACTACACCCAACCGGCGCATAAATTGTATCCTCACCAGTGGCTATGGGACAGCTGTTTCATCGCCATCGGGCTACGGCACCTGGACGTTGAACGGGCCAAGATGGAGCTGCTCAGTCTGTTGCGCGGCCAGTGGGAAAACGGCATGCTGCCGAACATCATTTTCCGTGATGACCCGCAGTATCACTTTGATCGCACCGTCTGGCGCAGTTGGCTGAACCCGTTTGCGCCCAGTGATGTCACAACCACCGGTATCACCCAGCCGCCGATGTTGGCCGAGGCCGTAGTACAGGTTGGCAAAAAACTGGAATGGCCGGAGCGGCGGCTGTGGTACCGCATGGTTTACCCGGCTCTAATGAAATATCACGAATGGCTATATAAAGAGCGCGACCCGCATAACGAGGGCTTGATTCTACTGATTCACCCCTGGGAAACCGGCCTGGACAACACGCCGCCCTGGATGGACGAAATGCACGACCACCTAATGCCGTTATGGATTCGCCTGATTGAAAAAACCCACTTTGACCGCGTCCTGAACTTGTTCCGGCGCGACACCAAAAGCGTGCTGATAGACGAGCGCTTTTCTACCATTGAGTCGCTGATGCTGGTGGACACCCAGCGCCGCTTACGTCGTAAACGTTATGATATCAATAAGATTCTGGACCATTCATTGTTCGCGATCGAGGACTTATCGTTTAACAGCATACTTATCCGCGCCAATACGCACCTGCGCGAAATTGCCAAGGGCCTAAAAGAAGAATTGCCACCGGAGCTGGACGAAAACATGAAAAAGACCGAACAGGCCTTTGAAGAGTTGTGGGATATGTATTCGGCGCAGTATTACTCGCGGGATTTCATCACCCACAACCTGCTCAAGACACCGTCTATCGCCACATTATTGCCACTTTACGCCGGCCATATAG
This sequence comes from Saccharimonadales bacterium (SeqCode), assembly GCA_035692985.1. Lineage (GTDB taxonomy): Bacteria > Patescibacteriota > Saccharimonadia > Saccharimonadales > UBA4665 > JARIHC01. Next base: position 15,241 of record DASSHG010000008.1, on the reverse strand, counting down.
ACAAGGACCGCGCCGCCAAGCTAGTGCGCCTACTGGAAAACGAACATTCTTTCGGGCCGGCCTATCCAGTACCGAGCGTGCCGCTGAATTCGTTCTGGTTTCAGCGCAAGCGCTACTGGCAAGGCCCAACCTGGGTAAATATGAATTGGCTGATAATTGACGGTCTGGAGCGCTACGGTTTCAAGGACCACGCCGCGGCGCTGCGTGAAAGCACGCTGGAAATGGTCAAGAAATCTGGCTTTTACGAGTACTTCGATCCGGTAGATGCTTCGCCGGCCGGCGTCGCCGACTTTTCCTGGACCGCCGCCTTGACCATAGATTTACTCAAAGCGAAGTAATCAGTCATCTACCTGGGGCTTTTCGAGTAATTGCGGCTCCACATTGGGCGAAGTGTCAGTAATCTTGACTATATCGCGGTCAATCTTGCCGAGTTCCTTATAAGTATTGTTGAAGTGGCCGACGGTCGTGCCTAAACTACTACCGAGCCTTTGCATATAACCGTTATGCGCCACCAAATGCTTGCTTAGCCGCTCGATATTTTTGCGGATTTTCTCGGTATCTTTATGGATTTCGATGGAGCGCAGGCCTTGGGCGATAGTCTGCAGCATGGCGCTCAGCGTGCTCGGGCCTACTATGGTCACCTTTTTCTCGACGGCGTATTGCATGAGGTTGCGGCTGGAAATATTACCGACGCCGACCTTGTTGGCCAGCAGGTCGTAGTAAATCGCCTCGCTTGGGATAAACATCAGCGCTTGGTCCAAGGTGCCCCTGCCCGGCTTAATGTACTTCGAGGTTTCGTCGATGCGCTTTTTGACATCTTCTTTGAAAGCCCGCGTCAACCCGGAACGCTCCGATTCTTTAGCTTCCAGCAGACGGTTGTAATTTTCCAACGGAAACTTGCTGTCCAATGGCAGCAGTTTGTCATCCAGCTTGACCACGGCATCTACCACCAGGCCCTCGCCAAGCTTATATTGCAGTTCGAATGTACCCGGCGGCAAAACGTTTTCCAAAATCTGCTTGAGGTAATATTCGCCGACCACCCCACGCTGCTTGGGGTTCTGCAGAACGCTCTGCAGTGTCTTGAGCTCACCGGCGATGTCACCGACGTTCTTATTGGTCTTATCCAGCTCCGTAAGTTTCTGTGTGACGTCAGCTATGATTTTAGCGCTGGCCTGGAACTGGGCGCTCATCTGCTTATTGCTGCGGCCCATTTGTTCGGTCAATTGCTTTTGCAGGCCATCTTTGAGGTCGCCCATCGACTTGGTCAGCTCGGTCATGTCGGCTTTGAGTAGGAGCGCGCTGTCTGAATCATTTTTTGGGTGGCGAAATATCATAAAGAGCACCGCGCCAAGCAGCGCCAACACCAAAACCCCCAAAATAATTATCGCGATTAACATGCTTCTATTCTAGCAAAGGTTAATCCCTAACTGTCACTGTAGTGCCGACCGGTGCCCAGTCGTAAATCCAGTGCGAGGCGTTCAGGGGCAGTTCCACGCAGCCGTGCGAGGCGTTCTTGGAATTAGGGTCGATGTTGCCGAAATCGCTGTTGGCGCGCCAGGTAGCATCGTGGAAGCCGTAAGTACCGTTCTGGTTTTGGAGGAATGGCATCCAGTAATGCACCGTGTCGCTCCAGCTGCCGGTGCTGTCTGTACCGGTCAGCGTGGTATCGGTCTGCTTGGCATAAATATGATATGTACCGCGCGGCGTTAGATCGGCCGGTAAAAATTCCATGCCGGTGACCACCGGCGTGTCATAGACCACTTTGTGGAGCTGGCATGCCCACATGTGCCGCTCGCTGACGCTAACGATAAGCTGCTTATCGAATGAGTTAGCGGCGCATTGCTTAGGTCCGTCTGCCACGGCCTGCGCCGCCGGACTGGATGAGTTCTGCTGATAAGACTGGAAGGCCCGGGCGGCTATCACGCAGCCAAAAGCCACCGCACCGACTATCAACAGGCTCATAAATAAGCTCTTGTGGCGGAACTTGTACTTCGGACGTGCAAGTGCGCGGCGGGCGGGCGGGTGCCGATCGGAACGATAGAAAGAATAGGCCATCAGGCCTGGCCGCACGGTTTTACCCTGGAGCGATGAAGATTTCATAGGTACGCCGCCATTTTATGTGTTTTTATTATTTTTTGACTGTATATATTTTTATAGTGACAGGTACATTATACCACTCTGGCCTGCCTGGTTAAACAAAACGGGTAATCACCAACATAAAAGCGGCGCCCAGGACAGTCAGACCAAAGCCCCGGTAGCCGGACTGTTTGCTGTGGGCCTGCGGCAATAGGTTACTGGCACTGATATACAAAATAAGCCCCGCGAAAAAACCCAGATAAATGGCCAAAACGCTTTCGGACAACGAAAAAGTCAGACTGGCCAGGCCGCCGGCTATAGGCATAAGCACGACCACCGCCAGCCATCTTTTAATATGTCCCAACTGGTTTTTATGGAATAGCATAAAGGTGGTGGTATCAAAACCATCCGCAAAACGGTGGCCGATAACGGCTAGCGCCACCGCCAAGCCAACCGCCGGACTAACCTGGAAAGCTACCCCTATACTCAGGCCGTCCAAGAAGCTGTGCCCACTCAGCGCCACCGCTCTGGCCACCCCGAGCCTTGGATGACGGTGCGGGCCGTATTCCTGTTCGGTGGCCTCATGCACGGGCACGAATTTTTCAAATACGTGGAACAACAAAAAACCGCCGGTCATGGCGATCATTGGCCAGACCGGATCGAGTCTCTCAGACTGGACGATGTCAAAGATTTCCGGCAGCAAGTCGAACATTACCAAGCCCAGAACCAGGCCGGCAGTCAGCGCCAAAGCCGTACTTAGCCATTTTTGGCTCTTAATAGCCGTATAGCCGCCTACTAGCGCCGCGGCCGAAGCAGCGACAGTCAAAAGAAAGACAATCATACCCCGATTCTACACCGGAGTTTAAATCAATTGCAAATTTGTCGCAATTTGTGATATATTTGCGGCATGGACTCCTCGCAATCACAGTTGCAAAAGCACTTAAAACAACGCGGTCAAAGTCTGACCAAACCGCGGCGGGCTGTGTTTTTGGCGCTGCGCGGCCACGAGCCTCAAACCATGCAGCAATTAGTAGCCGCCTGCACCAGTATCGACCGTGCTACAGTCTACCGCACCGTGGCCTTGTTTGAGCAACTGGGCATTGTCCAGCGGCTGCAGATCGGCTGGAAATATAAATTGGAACTCAGCGACACCTTCAGCCATCACCACCATCATATGACCTGCCTGCGCTGCGGCCGGGTTATTTCGTTCGATGAAACTGCCGGCCTGGAGCACGAGTTGCGCCAGATCACACGAATCAAAAACTTTCAGATGCAAAGCCACCAGCTGGAAATCCAGGGGTTATGCGCGCGCTGCGCGGGCCTTCAGCGCCTGGCGTGAGGCCACGAACGACGAGCCGATAATACCTAAGCCTACAATGCCCGTGATAGCGTCCGGAACTTCATAAAAAACACTGGTCAGCAAAGCGGCTGCCAGCACAAAAATAGCGTAGTGGGCGCCGTGTTCCAGGTAACGATAGACATCAAGTGTGCCGCGGCGGACCATGAAAACTGTCAGGCTGCGCACCCAAAATGCGCCGACACCGAGACCAAGGGCAATCAACAATACCTTATCGGTAATAGCGAAGGCGCCAAGCACGCCGTCGAAGCTGAAACTGGCGTCTAGCAGCTGGAGATACATAAAAGCCAGAAAAGCCGGCCAGCCGGTGTAGGTTTTTTGCTCCTTGGGCGCCAGCTTGTCCAGTCCGTCAATCAACAATTTGATAGCAGCGTAGAGCACTGTTCCGGCAAGGCCGGCCCGCAGCACAGTACCACTTTCACCGCCGGCAAAAAACGATAAGACCACTACGATGACAGCCGCCGCCAGCGGCGGCACCCAGACCGTGCCGCCAATCCGCTGCAGAGGCCGCTCAATCCAGCGCAGCCACAGCACCCGGCGTTCACCGCCGTCAATAAAGAAATACAGGGTGAGCAGCAACAAAAAGCTGCCCCCGAACGCGGCGATACTCACACGGGCGGCTTCAAGGTAGCGGGCATATTGGTGCGGGTCGTGCAGTGCTGTGTTAAATACCTGACTCCAAGACAGGCCGGCGGTGACCATTATAATTAAAATCGGGAACACGAAACGCATGCCCAAGATGGCGAAGACCATGCCGATAGTCAGAAACAGTTGTTGCCACAAATTAGACAACCGGTCCAGGATTTTGGCGTTAATAACAGCGTTGTCGAAACTAAAGGCAATTTCGATGGCAATCAGTACGATCACCGTTAAAGCCGCGCCGGCATCGATGCCGAGCAAAGCTACCAATATAGCAGCCAGGGTCAGCAGACTGGAAAAAGCGAAGTAACGTAGCATAGAGCCATCCTACCACGACAAACTTAAAGACCCGGAACGAAATACGTCCGGGTCAAGTGGAAGCCTCACACTTCCGGTTTCAGCGTATGCTTCCGCGGCAAAAAATGCAATGTGATTTTGCGCACACATTTTAAGCTTTGGAAACGTACGGATTGCCCTTGATGTAAAAGCGCCAGGGCACGTCCTGGCCGCGGCTGATGCCGATGCGGGTAGTCTGTACGATATCAGTTTGGGCGACAGGCGGCTCCAATAATAACTGGATCGGCTGCCGGTGCAGATCGTGTCCGTTGAGAGATTTTTCTATCCCCAGCGCCTGGCATAACTTGGCCGGGCCATTGGTTAGCGCCTCGCCGTTCTGGCCGCGGCGGTTTTGGCTCATTACTTCTTGGCCCGCCAGCGGTTCCAGCGCCCTGATTAAGACCGCTGAGCCGTGTCCTGGCGGACCGGTCACGAGGTTGCAGCAATAGTGCATGCCGTAAGTAAAATAAACGTACAGGAAGCCGGCCGGGCCGAACATGACTTTGGTGCGCGGCGTTTCGCCGCGGTAACTATGGCTGGCCACATCGTCCTGGCTGTAGGCCTCGGTTTCGACAATCCGGCCGCTTAATAATTGGCCATCCGCCTGGCGCACCAACCGGCAACCGAGCAAACGGGGCGCAGCGACCTCGGCCGGTACGGATAGTTGCCTGGTCAAGTCATCGCTCATGACGGGTCTCCGGCGGCCAGAATCCGCCCGACAATAAAACGGCTGGCCTTGGCGGAGATCACATGCCGCTCGCGGATTTTATGGGCCGTTACCGGACTGTCTTCGCCAAAGATGCGCTTGGCCTTGCCGCGGATAACCAGCATGTCGTAGGTTCCATAAATTACGTCCATCGGCACGCCAACGTGCTTAATATCATCAGCGGCCGTTTGCCTCATAATAGTGTGTTCCAGGCTTTTCACGAATGGCTGCCAGGTGTCCTGATCGACTTCGAAACCGGTAATCCGACGGGCGAGCCGCTCAGCCAGACGGGCGTTAACCGGGTCAAAACTTGGCTGGAAACGTAAAATCCGGCTGTACAAGCGGTTATAGATAGCCAGCTGGGCACGGTAGCGGCGTTTTTCGGGCAGGCCTTCATACAACGGCATTTCATATAAAACCAAATGCCGCACCAAGTCCGGCCGCAGGCGGGCCAGCCGCACCGCCACCAAACAGCCCATAGAGTGGCCAACTAGCACTGCTGGCCGGTCCAGCCGCAATTTATCTATGCTGGCGATTACCGCGCGGACGTGGTCGTCAATATCATATGCCGGCCAATCCGGCTTGGGCGAGGCGCCAAAACCCAGCAAATCAAAGGCAACCAAACGATACGGCCGGGCGGCGAGCAACTCCGTAACGTGCTGCCAGGTCTGGCCGGTCCGGCCGATGCCATGCAGCAGGACTACCGGCTGGCCAGAACCAACATCAAGCGGTTTAGCCAGATGGTACGGCCGCTTAAGCGCGCGGTGCCACAAGACGTCAAATAAGTCTTTCATCGTTCTTATTATAGTGCGGTACAATAGATATAGAAATGTCGCTAGCAGCCGCCCAGCCAATAAACACGGAAATAAAACCAACATGAATATCAGTCTCCTGGCCGTAGAAGTATTTTTTTTGGTGATGTTCTCGGCCATCTGCTCCGGGCTGAACATCGCCGTCATGTCGCTGAACCCGGAAGAGCTGAGGCGCAAGGCCAAGCTGGGCAACCGCCAGGCCCGGCGTGTTTTGCCGCTGCGCCAGCGCACTCATCTGACGCTGGCCAGTATCTTATTGGTCAATGTGGCTGCCGTTAGCGCCACTTCGCTGGTGCTAGAACAACGGCTCAACGGCTGGCTGGCCGGACTGCTGGCTACCCTGCTGATCGTAATTTTTGGCGAGATCATGCCGCAGGCGCTTTTTTCACGCAATCCTTTGCTGTGGTCCAGCCGTTTCGCGCCGCTTTTGAAAGCAATGATCGCCGTCACCTACATAGTTAGCCGCCCGCTCCAGCTCTTGCTGGATGACCTATTTCCGCGCGAGCACCCGCAGCTGCAGAGCCGTAGCGAACTCGGCCTGATGATTGCCGAACATCTCGGTACCACTGAGAGCGAACTGGATGACGATGAAGTGGAAATTATCCGCGGCGCCCTCCAACTGTCCGAAAAACGCGTCCGCGACATCATGACCGACGTCCAGCATACTTACTGGCTGACCCCGGGCACCGAGCTGACAGATGAAAAAATCGACGAAATCAAAGAGCAAGGCTTTAGCCGGATACCCGTTTTTAATGCCAAGCTGACCCGTACCTACGGCATTTTACTGATGAAAGACCTGGTGGATGTGGATTTCGACCACAATAAATACCGTGTCGATGACATGACACTGCACCCGGTACAGCTGGTGGGTTCAATGACAGCGTTAGATACGATGTTCCGCAGGTTCATCACCACCGGCACACACCTCATCCCGATAGAGCGCGACGACGATATTGTCGGCGTAGTGACTATTGAAGATTTAATTGAAGAGATCGTCGGCCACGAAATCGAAGACGAAACCGACCGTCGCCGGCCATTGCGCGCCGGCCGGCATTAGCTTGACACAGATGTTGTTCCGTGTTAAAGTAGTCAGTCTATGTATATGGATGCTGCGCCCAGCCCTTCGCAGTCCGAGGTTGAACAGCAACCCCGCGGCGAGTTTCAAAACGTTCCGCAATCTTTGATGGGCATATGGTATATGAAGGCCTTTGGTAGTGGATTTGCCGTCATTGACCATATCGAACATGGCATAGGCTCTCGAGATTTAAAAGAATTCGCATTAATGTCCCTTATTTTTGTCGTATCTACATATAAGGCCCTTTATAGCTTGGAAGATTATATAGAGTCGAGGCGAGAAAACACGCCGATGCCAGTGCGAGCGCCGATAGACTCGGCAGTCCTGCTAGAAAACGAACGCTAATCCCTGGAATAGTAACGCTTGAGCCAGGACTTTTTGAGCCCGGCGAAACTGCCGTCTTCGATACTGGCGCGGATATCATCGACTAGTTTTATAATAAAATGCTCATTGTGGATGGACATCAGCGTGGCAGATAGCAATTCCTTGGCCTTATACAGGTGCTGGATGTAGGCACGGGTGTAATTGGCGCAAGTGTAGCATTCGCAATCTGCTAATAGTGGCGCGAAGTCTTGCTTGTACGCCGCGCCGGCAATGTTGCGCCGGCCCTCATAGGTGTAAAAAGCGCCGTTTCTGGCCACCCGGGTCGGTGATACGCAGTCAAAAGTATCCACGCCGTTTTCTATGGCCGCAAAGATATCATCCGGCTCGGATATGCCCAGCATGTGTTTGGGCTTATCAGCCGGCAGTTCCTCGTTGACCCAGCGGATTATGTCGCCAATCTTATCCTTTTCTATGGCCCCGCCTATACCGTAACCGTCAAACGGCAGAGCGCCCATAAATTGGCCGGCCTGGCGGCGCAAATCTTCGTACTGCGCGCCCTGTATAACGCCAAACAGCGCCTGGTAATTGCGCTCCGGCTGGCCTTTGCGCAGTTTTTCCAGCTCGCGCAGACAGCGCCGGGCCCACTGGTGCGTCCGTTCCAGTGATTCCACCTGGTATTCATACGAATCCACCAGCGACGTCAGTTCATCAAAAGCAAACATGATATCAGCGCCAATGGCGTGCTGGACCTGCATGGAATGCTCCGGAGTAAAGCGGTGTTTGGATCCATCTAGGTGCGAATAAAACGTTACGCCGTCGTCATCGACCACCACTAGGCGCTCTTTAGGATCGGCCAGCGGCGACTCATCTAGGTCTTGGCCCTTCATATCAATAACCTTTTTAAAGCCGCTGCCCAGACTTAAAACCTGGAACCCGCCGCTATCGGTAAATGTCGGCCCCGACCAGTTCATAAACTTCCCCAGCCCGCCAGCCTTCTCCACCAGCTTGTGCCCCGGCCGCAGATACAAATGATAAGCGTTAGCCAGCACGGCCTGCCCATGCACGGCCGCTACCTGCTCCGGCGTCATCGCCTTCACGGTGGCCTGCGTGCCGACCACGACGAACGCCGGCGTCTTGATATCGCCATGCGGCGTACTGATCACACCGGTCCGCACCAGCGTACCGCCACCCTGTTCTTTACCAATCTTGAAACTAAACTTCTTGCTCATCAGATGTAAAGTATAGCAGTCGTATAATTTTAACTCTAGTTAATGAAAATTGTGACGATTTAATTGTGCTGGAGCGGCGAGTGTCGGTATACTTTAATTATGATCACGGGAATTAAATTACACAATTTTAAGAGTATTTACGACCTGCCGGATTTAAAGTTCGGTGAAGTTAACTTTGTCATTGGTAAAAACGGTGTTGGAAAAACAAATCTTTTGTCGGCAATCGAGCTAACTAGGAAGTTAGCTGCAGGAGAAGATTTAGAGGTCGCCGTTTCTGAGATTGCGCCATTTAGCATTGAGTTATTTACACAGGATTCAAGTAGTTCTAGCACTTCAATAGCGCTATATTTAAAGGACCGGGCAGGCAAACGTTACGAATTTACATACACAATTACACTCGCAAGTAATGGACTTGTTATTAGCGATGAAAAATTAGCACTGTGGGAGAACAATGAGTTTAATGAAGTTTACGTACGAAAAAACGATAACTTCGCGGCAAGAACAGAAAACTCACACAAGTTGAGTGAAATACCTCTTGGGATAAAAAGAGGTGAGCTTGCTTTGGCGAACTATGAGAATAAATTCGCTTCTAAGGTCGCGTCGATGATTTCCTCGTTCAAAGTATTGTGGTTTGAAAGATCCCCCCATCCTTACAGAGTGCGTCTCCACAAGAGAGACTCACTTGATCTGTCCAACTTAGACGGTTTGGTTGTCTCCCTGCATCAGAACAAGAAAGAGCAATTTAATAAAGCCGTCCATATAATTAAGCAAATTATCCCAGAATTCGAAGAACCTAAAGTAACTAGCATCCCCCCTCCCAGTGGTTCTGGCCAGCAGAGCGAGGACGAGAGCAAAGCAAGAGAGAGGTTCTTAGTATATTGGGGCGATAAAGATATTGGCGACCTGTCATATACGTTGAGCGGTTTGTCAGACGGTAATCTTAGAATAATCCAGCTTATATTTGCTCTTTTTGACGCAGAAGGTTCATCTTGTGTGATCGGTGAGGAAATTGAAAATGGCCAACATTATGGAAGAATAAAAACTTTAATGGAAGTGCTTAAGCATCTCTCCGTAAAATTAAACGTGCAGCTCTTATTCACTACACATAGCGGAGAGATACTAACTAACATATCGGCCAGTGACGTTATATTTTGCTCAAAAGATGAGCGCGGCCATTCATGTTATCGTCGGTTAGTTGAAGTTGTCGATATTCCTATGGTGAAAGAAGAACTAGGCAGAGAGCCCACCGCAAAAGAACTTATAGACTTCGGGGTTATATAAAAGTGCCGAGCCTCAGGTATTCCTTGATGAGAGAAGGTAACACTGATATTTCATTGAAGATTATTCTTGAGCGTCATGCTGTTTCTAGAGGTTGTTCTCTCATATACAATGAAGAGCTTAGTAAGCCATTCAATGGGCCTCTCAGTAAGGTGGCGCTCAGAATAAGGACCAAGAAAAACTTCGATAGTGGTGATGTAGATATGGCTTTCTATTTTGCAGACAGAGATAAGGGAGATTATGATAAGTTAGAATATATCCAACAAGAAATAGGTGCCGTTAATGGTGCGTATCTCCTGAGGTCTATCGTAGGGATTCCCGACCCTCACATGGAAGCATGGTTATTGGCTGATGAGAATGCAGTAAAACGTGTGTTTGGAATAGCGGGTGAACAACCAGTTCCTTTCGCTAACCTACCGCCCAAGGATCGTCTTAACGCGCTCTCTAATAAAGCCGGTGATACCGAGCTAACCCCACCGATAGCAAGAAGAAAGCTCGCAAAGAGTTGTAACCTCAATCTAGTTGAGAGACGAAACAGATCATATAATCAGTTTATCGGACGATATAATGATTTCCTTAACTCTTTGGCTGAATAAATACCGCTTATCAAAATTTTATCTACTACGTGGCCAGCCTTATTGTCGGTAGCTTGCTCTTACCCAATAGTAGGCTTCTCTTCAAAATTTTTGTGAACTAGCTTGTAGCGGCAAGATTTTAGAAGTTTTATGCTGTTGTAGTCATTTTCGTCACTGAAACCAAATTGCCAAATGTTGTATGTGTTATTTTTCAGATCTCGTTCAAAAAACAATGTAAATACTTCTTTTTTTGTGCTAGTTTGCCACTGTTTAAATGGGTAAAACATCTGGCGAATTATGGTGTCTTTTGAGCTTGATGATTTTGCCTCAATAAGAACAACTTTATCTCGGCCCTCATAGCCTGCGTCAACTTCCGTCTGAACGCCTTTAACTTGAACTTTTTGGCTATTAACAAGAAAACTAAACTCAGGTGTATACTTTCGTCCTCGTATAGTCAGTACCAGTGTGGAATCTTCCATGAATGTTCGGATTAAGCTCGATGCATACGCCATATCTAGATGTTGCATCTCTGAGTTACCAATAACTGCGGTGTCTAAATGGAAGTCTAGTTTGGAGTCATACGTAATAGGCTCTGAGGAAATATCTGGTATGTCCACGTAGCCGTCACCTTGGACAATCGCATATTCGCCATTCTTCACAGGTAGAATAAATAAATTACTATCCGTAAACACCTTTGGACGATCTCGCCGACTGTCTTGTTTGCAAAGAATACGAACTTCTCTTTCCGCCACTGAGTTAAATGATCTGGTAGCCGCCTTAATTTGAGCCGCTGACAAATAAAATGGTTTACTTCTGAAGTCGTGATCAAGAATCTTGTAGTCGTTAAAAATTTTCTGCCACGCAAAAGAGCTGGCCATTAAATTAGACTTTCATTCATTGTTTGATATCGCTTTACTGATAAATCAAGGTAGTCTTTATCCAAATCAATACCGACAAACTTGCGTTGGTGCTTGGTGGCGGCAAGACCTGTGGTTGAGCTGCCAGTAAATGGATCGAGAATCAAATCTCCCTTATTAGTCGAGGCCAGTATGATTCGCTCTAACAGAGCCATTGGTTTCTGCGTGGGGTGTTTGCCAAATTTCTTTTCTTCCTTTTTTGGCGTACCAATAGCCCAGACACTTCGCATTTGTTTACCGTCTTTCTTTATGAAGTCGTTCTCATGCCATGCACCATTCTTCATGTCTTGATAATTAAAAGTGTGTTTGCCTTTTGGATCTTTTCTAGCCCAGAGCAAAGTTTCATGACTGGCCGTAAAGTACCGGCCACTTAAGTTTGGTGAGGCATTTGGCTTAAACCAAGTTACGTCGTTCAGAATTTTATAGCCAAGTAGCTGTAATGCGTAACCGCACTGATAAATAGAGTGGTACGTACCGCTTACCCATATTGTTCCGTTCGGCTTCAGTACACGATAGCACTGCTTGATCCAGCTAACGTGAAATTCAAGGTCTTCATCTACGCCCTTACTTTTATCCCAGCTACCCTTATTGACGCTAACTCGTTTGCCGGCATGGACAGTAAAGCCGCCATTCGATAAATTGTAGGGCGGATCGGCGAAGATTACGTCAATGCTATTTGCCGGTAATTGTTTTAGAAACTCAATGGAGTTGTCTCGGTAAAGTACGAAGTCTCCGTCTTTAAAATATGGTTTTTTAGTAACCTTTTTTGAGGTCGTTTTAATCTTTTCGGTCACATTGTTACCCTCTGACATATAGTCTATATTGTAGCACTGGTGTTATTGCCTATAGAATCTTTTCAGTACTTTTTTAATAAATAATTGATATTGCTAAGCATATTTATGTTAAGCAAGCGGCAATCGATCGCCACCGACTAGACACATACATATACATACCTACGGTTTTTATGACCTAAGCTATCTAAGGGTTTTTGCTATGTGTCTATAAATTATTTGGAAATTTTCTTTGGTCTTTGTCGATACTTTACGTTTATACTTTTTGGCCATCTCAGGGTTATTGCTGACTATGTACAGGGCGTTTTGTAGTTCCTTCTTTTTTACTTTTTCGCCTGCCTTGTTTATTTTTGCCAGCCTAAGAAGCTCATCTTTGTCTGACTCACCAAAAAGTCCTTCGAGCTCTAAGTCAGTCTCGGGGGATAGTTTAGTGTCTTTGTAGGTATGGATTTTTGACTCAAGCATGGGAAATTTTTCCTTGTAGCGAGCCTGCTGAGTCCTTCCTTCTTCATCGTAATCAAGTAAGGTCATTAGCTTCGCACCCCAGCCAATATGGAGAGAGATAAGGGTGTCTAGGTTGCTAGCACTTGTTCCCGGCATAATAACGAAATCTGATTTCTTGTCGAGAACTGACTCAAGCATGAGTCTAATCGCAGCATAATCTGATACTCCTTCAACCAGTACAGCCTTTTTCCAATTAAACTCCAGCGAGAAAGGTTGTACCTCTAGGGCGTCTATAATCGGCTGGTAAAAGGTAGTGTTAATCTTTTTACCTAATACGTAATCCTGGAAACGTTCAGCGTGAACGCTAGAACCTACAATCTTCACTATGTATACGTTGGATAGATTCGCTTTGTCTATAAGATGTTGGCTGTGCGTTGTGTAAACGACTATTGAATCCGTTGATAGAGTTCTAAAATCGTGGACCATGTTAGCCTGCGCAGTAGAGTGTAGGTTAGACCCCGGCTCATCAATTAAATAAAGCGTTTGCCCGTGATCTAGATTGAGTCGTTTTTTTCTGAACTCTGTTTTTAGCAGAAAGGTGAGGTACCAAGCAGCCCCTTTACTTCTTTCATCTATATCGAAGACGGTTTCCTTGTCTTTTCCTACAGCCGTGAATTTGAATTGTTTTTTGACCGGGTCATATTGAACGTCAACTCTATGCACAGTCTTTGTACCTTTGAGTTTAGTGTTCCATCTATTGGTGAACTGTTTATTCAGGGCGTTATTGACTTTATTCAATGCCGTATCACGAGCGTTAACGTTTTCTATAGCTTCAAACTGCTCTAGGTTGACTTTCTTGTCTGCATGATAAAAAAGCCCCTCTAGTGTACTCACCCAATCCTGGTTATAGGTAGGGTCGTCTTTTTGAGTACTGATGTAGTCAGGTATTTTATCTTTAAAGTCTTCGAAATAGATTATCAGAGGGGTTTTATTTAATAGTTCCCTGCAAAATTTATCAATTTGTTCAGGGGTTAGCGTATTGTTGATTTTTGTTAGTGTCGCGGGATCCACATTGTAAACTTCCTTAACAAATACGGCGTTAGCGAATGAAAAAACTCGGGTGATTGTAATCTTATCGTCAGAGGAAAGAAGCACTCCATTAATCGCTTTGGGTTCTTGCGCTGCACCCTCAGGCTGCTCTGAAGCCGCAGGCGAAACAAGCATACCGGTAAGAATTTCTGAGATAACCGATATGTCGCTACTCTCGAGCGCCATTGTAGTACTTACTTTTGCTTCGCTATTGAGCTCTTTCTTATTTCTAATCGAGTTGTAGCTTGCCGGTTCAGCATCGTTTGTATAATCAAACGCCTCTATCGCCTCTAATATACTAGTCTTGCCCGATTCGTTTATGCCAAGGAGCAGTACGAGCTGATCTCTGGTCAAATCGATCTTGGTACTCTTAATAGCCTTGAAATTGGTTATTTCAAAAGAAAGATACTTCATAAAAACCTCATATTTATAAACCCCACGATATCATCCCTCTATACTTTTTTGAAATAACGAAATGAATATTATTTAATTATTCTCGGGGTAGAGAATATTAAAAAAATCTGAAACTCGACCAGATTGTCTTGGCCGTAAGAAGCAGGCGGCGGTATAATTAGTCCGCTATGAGTGACAAAAACAATACCAATCATTACGAGGGTGCTCTGCTGGAAGAAATCCGTGACGACATTAAAACGGTGCTAGAAGGCCAGCAGTCTATGGCGCATGTGCCGAGTGACCTCGCTCAGCTTAAAGACGATATGACCGTAGTCAAAGCCGACATCAAAACCATCAAGGCTGTTGTAACGAACCACGAGGGGCGCATTACTAAAATCGAGCGGGTTATCTAGCTATTATTCTGGCGCTTGCGCAGTTTCGGATCGAGCTCTTTTTTGCGCAACCGTAAGTTCTTCGGCGTGACTTCTAGCAGTTCGTCGTTTTCTATGAAATCCAGGCATTCTTCCAGGCTAAAGATAGTCGCCGGGGTCAGTTGGACTACGCCATCAGAGCTGGAGCTTCGCATATTGGTCAGGTGTTTGGCTTTGCAGACGTTGATTTCCATGTCCTCTTGGCGGCTGTTTAGGCCTATAATCTGGCCGGCGTAAACCTTTTCGGCCGGGTCTACGTAGATGGTACCGCGGGCTTCGGCCGTTTGCAGGGAGTAAGGGGTGGTAGTGCCGGCTTCGAAGGCGATTAGCACGCCGTTGCGCAGTTGCTGCAGAGCCGGTGCGACCGGTTCGTAGCCAACCGTTAGGGAACTCATCACGATGGTGCCTTTGGTGTTGGTCAGCAGGGTGTTGCGCATACCCAACAGGGCGCGGGTCGGCATTTCGTAAATCAGTTTGGTGACGCCCTTGGGGCTAGCGAACTGTTCTTGGAGGGTGGCCCGGCGCTGGCCCAGCTCCATTTGTACGGCGCCTACGTGCTCGGCCGGCACCTCTATGATAACTTCTTCTATCGGCTCAACCGTTTGGCCGTTTTCTTCGTGCGTGACCACTTGCGGGCGGCCGACCTCAAACTCATAACCTTCGCGGCGCATGGTTTCTATTAGCACGCCCAGGTGCAGTTCGCCGCGGCCGGATACCGTGAAACCGATGCCGTCATCAGCTACCTTTAGGCCTACGTTGGTCTCTAGTT
>DASSHG010000007.1:0-112933 GCA_035692985.1 Saccharimonadales bacterium (SeqCode) | reverse complement strand
TTGGTCTCTAGTTCTTTTTGCAGGCGCTCGCTAATCTGGCGCGAGGTGCTGAACTGGCCCTCTAAGCCCTTGAACGGGCTGGTGTTAGGGCCTAAGTAGATACGTAGAGTCGGTGCCTCGACCTCGATAGTGGGCAGGGCTTCCGGTTGGTCGGCGTCGGCTACCGTGTCGCCAATTTGGGCTTCGGCAATGCCGGTTAGCTGGACGATATCGCCGGCGATACCTTCTTTAACTTCCACCTTGGCCACGCCGTGGCTCATAAAGACATTGTCGATGCGGGCTTTGGACTGAACGTTGTCCTTTTTACATATAGTGATCTGGTCGCCCGGCTTTACGCGGCCGCGGGTGATGCGGCCAATAGCGTATTTGCCCTTGAATGAGTCGTGGGCCAGGGCTGTTACCAGCATTTGGAAAGGTTTATCCAGTTCTACGGTCGGCGGCGGTACGTGTTTAGTGATGGCGGCGAAGATCGGCTCCAGATCGCCGGCGGCTTCGGGATCAGCCGGTACCGTGTCCCAGGCTTTGCCAGCCCGCCCGACCGCGTAATAAACCGGATAGTGCAGCTGTTCTTCATGTACGGCTAGCTCTAGGAATAAGTCGGCTAGTTCGTCTTCGACCTGGGCAATCCGCGAACCGGTTTTATCTATCTTATTAATAATGACGATTGGCTTTAGCTCGGCCGCCAGCGCCTTGCCAAGTACGAACTTGGTCTGCGGCATGGGGCCTTCCTGGGCGTCGACGATCAACAAGCAGCCATCGGCCAGGTTTAGGGTGCGCTCCACCTCGCCGGAGAAATCGGCGTGGCCGGGCGTATCGATTATATTGACGCGGTAATCGTCGTGCTGGACGGCCGTGACCTTGGCCGTGATGGTAATCCCCCGCTCTTTTTCCTGGTCGCCGCTATCCATAATCAAGTCCTGGCTCATTTCGGCCTGGTTGTCGCGGAAAGTCTGCGATTGCTTCATCAGCCCGTCCACCAAGGTTGTCTTACCGTGGTCTACGTGGGCAATAATAGCTATGTTGCGTATCTTCTCCGGGTCCTGGGTAATTTTCATCTGTTGTTCCGTTTGATTGTTAGCGTTGGACAAACGTCAAGGCGTGCCCCACACGGCCAGCTCGGCCAGCGCGGCCAATGCGGTGCGTGTAATCTTGGTAAGATTGCGGCAATGAATAGTTAATGACATGCGTAATATCGGCCACGTCGATGCCGCGGGCCGCCACGTCAGTGGCCACCAAAACAGTTGTTTGGCTGTCTTTAAATCCTTGCAGGGCACGCTTGCGCTGGCCTTGGGTTTTGCCGCCGTGGATTGAATCGGCCGGAAAACCGCGGGCTACTAACTCTTTACCGAGCCGTTCCACGCTGCGCTGGGTTTCATCAAAAACAATCACCTTGGCTACTTCTTGCTTAATTAAAATGTCATGAAGTTTGTCCATTTTGTCATGGGTGCCGCTGTAACGCACGACGTCTTGGTTGACGTGGTCGCTGCTCTCGCCGCTCTGCACGGAAACGGTTTGCGGATCTTTAGCAAAAGTCCGGATGAGACCTTGGACACGCGGATCCATGGTAGCCGAGAAAAACAATGATTGCCGCTGCGGCGCCAAGCGGTCCAGGATAGACCGTACATCATTCACGAAACCCATATCCAGCATGCGGTCGACCTCGTCAAGAACCACAATGTTAAAACTTTCGAGCTTCAGCGTACCGCGCTCAATGTGGTCTTTAATACGGCCGGGAGTGCCGATAACCAGCCGCGGGCGGCGGCGCAAATCGCGCAGCTGCGGACCCATGCCGGTGCCGCCAATCAGCAGCGCTCCGCTAAAATTGCCGCCTTTGCCGATGCTGCGGAATTCCTGTTCAATCTGTTGGGCCAGCTCACGGGTTGGCGCTACTATTAAGGCCTTGGCCTGCTGACGGCCGAATAAAGCCTGCAGAACGGGCACCGCGAAAGCGGCCGTTTTACCGGTGCCGGTATTGGCCAAGCCAATGACGTCGTGGCCGCCTAAAGCCAGCGGGATAGATTGGTCCTGGATAGGCGAAGGCGTCACAAAGCCTTTACTAGCCAGGTTAGCTTTAAGCCGCGAGTCGATATCGAAATCGTCAAAATTATGTTTGATCGCCTGCTCGTTAACCGGTGCCGGCTTAGCGGCCGCCACGAAACGGGCCGGATTGATATATTGGCCGCGCCGTTTGCCGCCAGCGTTTTGACCGCGGCCCCGCCCGGGCCGGTTACGTTTGGCAGAATTATAAACTGAATATTTGTATGAGGACATTAAAAAAAGAATCCTTTATCTGAACTAGTTACTCCGATTGCTGGTAATGAAATCGAGTAATCTAGCTTTCCGTACAGACTCTGGATTCAATTAAAAACAATTACCCATACATTAGCACGATACGTATGGAGTGTCAACACCCCACCATCCATTACGGAGTATACTAGAGGATATGGACACTCGACCTTTGGCGGAGCGGCGTAGGCCGGAAAAACTGGACGATATTGTCGGTCAGGAGCATCTGGTCGGAACCGGCAAGATTATTCACGAGATGATTGCCAGCAAACAGCCCGCCAGCCTGATTCTGTGGGGGCCGCCGGGCAGCGGCAAAACCACTTTGGCGCGGATCATCGCCCGCGAGACTGGCGCGGAATTCGTGGAACTCAGCGCTGTAACAGCCGGCAAAGCCGATGTCATGAAAGTAATTGAGCATGCGGGCCAGAACCAGCGCCTCGGCATGCAGACCATTCTGTTCGTCGACGAAATCCACCGCTTCAATAAAGCCCAGCAAGACGCTTTTTTGCCGCACGTCGAGAGCGGCGTAGTTACGCTCATTGGCGCTACCACTGAAAATCCGAGCTTTGAGGTAATTAATCCTTTGCTTAGCCGTTCGCGGGTATTGGTGCTGGAGCCGCTCAGCAAAGACGAGATCGTCAAAATCATCAAGCAGACCGCCAAAGCCGAAAAGTTATCAATCAAGAAACTGCCTGCCAAAAGTGTTGATTTAATAGCTGAGCTGTCTGGCGGCGACGCCCGTGTGGCGCTCGGCAACCTGGAGCTGGCCCAGCAACTGGCCGGCAAAAAAACCATCACCCAGCAGATTGTCGAGACCGCCGCCCAGAGCAAAGTTCCCGGTTACGACAAAAAGGGTGAAAATCATTACAACGTCATCAGCGCGTTCATAAAATCGATGCGCGGAGGCGATGCTACGGCGGCACTGTACTACATGGCGCGCATGTTACAGGCCGGCGAAGACCCCAAATTCGTGGCCCGCCGGATGGTTGTTTTCGCCAGTGAGGACATCGGCATGGCCGCGCCGGCGGCACTCAATCTGGCTGTCTCTACCTTTCTGGCTGTAGAGCGCATTGGTATGCCGGAAGCGCAGTACAATTTGTTCCACTGTGCTACCGTGCTAGCCAAAGCTCCGAAATCACGTGGAATCACGAGCGCCATGAACGCAGCCCTGGCCGCCGCCCAGCAACATCCTGACCTGCCGGTGCCCCTGCAACTACGCAACGCGCCGACCAAACTCATGAAAGATCTCGGATACGGTAAAGGCACCAAATGGCAAGCCGGTTTCAAGCACCCCAAAGGCTTTTTGCCTGACGAGCTTAAGGATGTTGATTTTTTCAGCTAAGGTATGCGAGCAGTACGGCGGCGTGGTTCACTGCCGGATCGTGTGCTGCGTAGAGTAACGTTACGTTTTTGTTATCACGGATGATTGACTGTAATTCTTTAACGGCGGGGTTGGATTCCAGTTCGGTTTCATAGCGGGCGCTAAATTCCTTGAACCGCTCCGGACGGTGCCCGAACCAGGCACGTAATTCAGGCGATGGAGCCACGTCTTTAAGCCACTTATCCAGCGCGGCCCTTTCTTTGCTGACTCCGCGCGGCCATAATCTGTCGACAAGTACGCGGTAGCCATCCTGCGTAGCCGGCTCTTCATATATACGTTTAATCATTATCGCCATGTCTTATTATTGTATACTAATGCGTATGCAAAGCGGCGACATAGCTATCGATTGCCAAAATCTGACTAAGCGTTACCGCGGGACTAAGGTCGACGCCCTACACGACCTAACAATCCAGGTGAAAGCCGGCGAGGTCTACGGTTTTCTCGGCCCTAACGGTGCCGGCAAGAGCACCACCATCCGTACCCTGCTCAATTTTATCCAGCCGACCAGCGGCAAGGCCGCGATCATGGGCCAGGATATCATCAAAGATAGCGTGGACATTAAGCGGCGAATCGGTTATTTGTCGGGCGATCTGGCGATGTATCCCAAAATGACTGGCGCGCAATTCCTGGAATACATGGAAGACCTCCTGCCAGCCGTCAGCCGGGCATACCGGCAGGAGTTGATCAAGCGTTTTCGGGCAGAACCGCACAAGCCGCTAGGCGAGCTGAGCCGTGGTAACCGCCAAAAAATCGGCATTGTCCAAGCTTTTATGCACCAGCCGGACGTCGTAATCCTGGACGAACCGACTTCCGGCCTGGACCCGCTGATGCAAGAAGAATTTTACGAGTTATTGACCGAGAGCAAACAGCGCGGCGCGGCCATTTTTAGCAGCAGCCACATATTGGGAGAGGTCCAGAAGATGTGTGACCGGGTGGGCATTATCCGTGAGGGGCGATTGATTGCCGAGCGGTCAATCGCCGAACTGGCCAGTGAAGCCTCGCAAACCTTTGACGTTATCTTTAAAGACGCGGCGCCGGTAAGCGCGCTAAAGAAAATCAAGGGCATTGAGCTGAATAGCCACCATGGCAATTCGGTAACTTTGCATATCCACGGCGAACTGAAGCCGTTATTTGTGGAACTGGCCCGACACGATATCCTCAAATTGGACACCCAGAATCTGGATTTGGAAGAAATCTTTTTGCGATTTTATAAGCAGAATGGAGGCTGGAAATGAAACCGGTTACGCGCTGGACCCTGTGGCAGCGCCGCTGGAGTACTTTATGGTGGTCGGTAGGCGTGGCTAGTTTTATCTTTATAACATTGGTGTTTTACCCGAGCTTTAAAACCGCCGGCAGCGCGCTGGAGCAAAGTTTCAGCAGCCTGCCCAAGGCGGCACTAGGTTTATTTGGCGGAAGCGCCGACTTTTTTTCGCCGGTCGGCTACCTGAACAGTCAGATATTCTTTCTGCTTCTGCCATTATTATTGACTATGTTGGCCGTTAGTCTAGGCGCTTCGCTGATTGCCCGCGAAGAGCAAAACCTTACTATTGAGATGTTGCTGGCCCGACCGGTATCACGCGGCCGGCTGCTGCTGGCCAAGGCGACGGCCGGCACGCTGGCCCTGGCAACGGTTTCGCTGGTTGCCATGGTCACGGTAGTGGTGTGCGCCCGGATTTTCGGATTGGACGGCGTACCCTCATCGTCGGTCGCCTTGGCCAGCCTCAATTGTTTTTTGCTGGCATTCTGTACCGGTGCCATCGCCTTTTTGCTGGCCGCTACCGGCCGGGCCCGCGGCGCCGCCATAGGCATAGCCACCCTGATTGGTTTTGGCGGCTATATCCTCAGTTCCCTAGCCGGCACCGTCCACTGGCTGCACGGACCAAGCAAAATCTTCCCTTTCAACTATTTCCAGTCCGAAGCCATTTTACGCCAGACCTACCACTGGACCAGCGCCCTATATTTCGTAGCTGCCATCGCTGTATGCGGCATATTGTCATGCATCGTCTTCCGGCGCCGCGATATCGCCTGAAGATGGCAACGGCTCACGCGGACTGGCTGGTATGAACTTAACTCTTACCCTCATCCAGGGCTTGGGTTCCGGCGTGGTAATGGCCTCGTCGGGATAGGCATCAGATTCAGGTTCCTCTGATTCGTCGGGCGCGGTTTCCATAATGTGTGCCATTATATACCCTTGGTATTAAATTCAAGTTAAATATATGACGGTTATACCGCTTATCGCTTGTTTTGCTGCCACGGCGATAAATTCTAGGTGATATCTTCCCATGGCACGCCGGCGCGGCCAAAGTGACCGTAAGCGGCAGTCGGCAGATAAATCGGCCGGCGCAGGTTCAGTTTTTCTACAATTTCTTTAACCGATGGCGTCAGCAGCTTACGGGCAAAATTATCAATCACAGTTTGAGATTTCTTAGCACTGCCAAACGTTTCGACCGTAAAATTGACCGGCGCTTTGGCTCCAATGTAATAGGCCAGCGCCACCTCTGCCCTGTCGGCCAACCCCGCGGTAACAATATTTTTCGCCAGGTAGCGGGCAGCGTAAGCGCCGGAGCGGTCGACTTTGCTGGGATCCTTGCCGCTGAACGCGCCGCCACCGACCCGGGCATAGCCGCCATAGCCGTCAACCACAATCTTGCGCCCGGTCAGGCCGGCATCGGACGCCGGGCCAGGCGTATGCCACACTCCAGTGCCGTTGACTACGATATTCCGCGCCGACACGCTATAACCGTATTTTTTCAGGACCGGCGTGATGATACCGGCGTATATATCCTCACGGATCCGCTCCAGTGAAATGTTTTCATTATGCGGCACGGCTATGGTGACGTGTTCCACGGCCGCCGGCTTACCGTTTTCGTAGCGCACCACTACCTGGGCTTTGCCGTCCGGTCGGAGGTGCGGCAATTGTCCGGACTCACGGGCTTCATCCAACGAGCGAGTCAATCCGTGGGCCAGCACAATCGGTGCAGGCATTAGCTCCGGTGTCTCGCGGCAAGCGTAGCCGAACATTAACCCCTGGTCGCCGGCACCAAAATCGTCGACGCCGACGGCAATCTCGCCAGACTGTTGGTGCAAATGGTTGGATACTGGCGATTTGTAGCTGAACCCCCATTTTGGCTCTACGTAACCAAGCCGCTGAACTTGTTCGCGGGCAATTTTTTTAACGTCTATCTTGGCTGTGGTGTTTATCTCGCCAGCCAGCACGATCCGATCATGTGCCACCAGCGTCTCCACGGCCGTGCGGCCATGCGGATCTTGCTCCAACACGGCATCTAAAATAGCATCGCTGATCTGGTCGGCCACCTTATCCGGATGCCCGGCGCAAACCGACTCGCTGGCGAACCTGGTTACTTGTTTTGACATAAAAATATCCTTTCTGCCTGGTTGGCAAGAAAGGACATGAACGATGCGCATATCTTCCCGTCCAACAGGCGGGCTAGATGGAGCACCAACACCGGGAATCCGGCAGGTTGCTGGCGGGTCAACGAGCTAGTTCTCTCGCCGCACTCTTTATATTCAAGTTGTTAACAAATTTATTGTAGCACGTTTTAAACCTATAGATATGAAAAAGCCGTGCGGTTAATGAAGATTGGAGTGGAGGAGTGAAGCTGATAGCTTCGCTGCGACTCGTCTCTCGACAATCTTAGCTTTTCGCACGGCTGGATCCCCAAACGGGTTCCCTTTTCACGCCTGCCAATACTGGCCAGGGTTTACGGGCTGTCCGCTGGGGCGGTTTGAGGGGGCGCTTTCTCATTCATGACTTTGATGGTAGGGCTTTGTCAGCCGGATTTTTATCCAACTGCCCAGCCATGAACCATAGATCGAAAATCAACCACAGGCATATTAGCCCGAGGAAGATAGAAACTATGCCGATCGGGTTCTTGACGTAAGTCAAGTAAAATCCGACCAGGTGCGGCGCGGCCACGACACTTCCAATGATGTTGGAGGTTGGTGGATGCCACGGATCAGCGGTGCGGTTAGCATCACCTTTGGTGGTAATCGTACCGTTGGGGTTGATTGCCACTAGACGATGGGTCACGACTTCACCATGAATCTTAAAGGAAATCACTTGTCCTACATGGTACTGGTGTTCTTCCACTATCACCGCGCTCTTGGACGGGATGTCCGGGGTCATGGAGCCGGTGTGTACGACAAACACTTTGTATGGCAGTAGGTGGGTCTCAACAAGAATGAGCGCGGCCACCGGCACCATCACAACGAACGCCAAGACCAACAAGCTCGGTTTCAGCCATTTCATCGCAATTACTCCTTCTTGTGTAGGATGGAGCTCCGGAGGGGGCACCGCACATATGCGTTTTGCGCAAGGTGCGGCGCCCCCACAGAGTCTTTTGTTACTGCGGTACTGCTGGTGCTACGGTTCCTGACCGACCTGGGTGGCAACTACCTGGTACGGAAGACCATTGCCTTCAGGCGTGGCCGATTCCGGCGGGTAGAGGTTCCAAGCGTCGCCCTCTTGCGAGGAGTCCGAGAACTTGCTCGCGTAAGCGAACGTGAACTTGAAATAGCTTCCAGCGCCCGGTTGGACGTTTGAGCTAACCAAGTACTGCTTTTGGAGCGGCCAACAACCTGATTCCGAAAACGGTCCGCACGTGCCAGAGGCCGGCGGTTTGTTATCGTTCAGGTTGGCCGAGTGGAACACGGTTCCACCACTGTTGCTTAGCGTGACTTCACCGTAGGTGCCAAGGTTGTTGAGCGCGTGCAACGCTTCCGCGTTGTTGAACACGACCCAGACGTCCTGCGGGTTAGCTCCGGTGTTCTGGTATTCCACCGTAGCGGTTTGCGGTTCTCCCGGCAAGAGGTGGCTGAAGTTGAATTTCAACCCGTTTGCCCCGTTGCCTCCAGAGGTGTGGATATGGATCGAACCGATGCTGCCGTTGATTTCGCCTTGCTTCGTTTCACTGAAGTAGGCTCCGGTGACGCTCACGGCGACGATGATGCAAACGAGCATCAGTGCAGCCGCGATACCCAGGACACTTAGCCTGGCTTTCATCGTTTTAGTCATGGAGATATTACACTCCCTCGAATTGTTAAGCGCAGTATTGCGCACAAACAAAAAAGTCCACAATTGGACCTCTTCGCGACTATATTATCACAAATGTGTCAACACGTCAATGATCTATGTCAATTCTGGTAAATAGTGGCTGGCTCCGCTATAATCAACCCCTGTAGTGGGGATTAGCCAAGCGGTAAGGCAACGGGTTCTGGTCCCGTGATCGCAGGTTCGAATCCTGCATCCCCAGCCAGATATTGCATTATACTACATATTCGTATATAATAGCTTTCTATGACTTCTGTGAGATTTAACGAGCCCGCGCTTGATGGCATAGATAATGAATTAGGCGGTCTGGCTGATAAACTGGTGACTGCTGTAAATGACAGGGCATATAACAGGTTTGGCAAAACAGCTCTGCGCGATCCGTCCGATATTGAAATAACTCCGGCAGCAATAGACGAGCCTGTTTTTGTTGTCCGGGCATGGCACCAAACAGGCGCGGCCCACAATGCTGGCATAGTGCAGCCGCAGGATTTTACCTTTAAGCTCGCAGCTATGAGAGAAGATATGTATATGTCAACCGACGACGAAACAATGTACCCATTGACCACGCGCGAAGCTTTCCTTTTAGTTACAGTAGGCGGCTTATCAATGCTTAGATCAGTTCTCTCGTCCGAAGTAGACTTTGGAGATAATCGCTAAGGAAAAGTTGGCTGTTCCTAATCCTGCGAGCTTAGCGGCCCCTCTTCGTCCATCCTTGCCTCTTCGCGCATCAGCATAATTAGTTCTTCGCTGCGGGTTGCCAGGTCTTCCCTGCTCTCAAACACTTCATCTTCTGGGAATAACTCTATGAAATGCTGGGTATCTTCCTCAAAGCCATAGCGGCGGGCCATTTCCGCCACCTCCCACGCGGTGATCGGGAATGGACCGGCAACCTCGACTAAATGCATAAAACTATCTATCCGCGGTAATGATTGGGTGTTTGCCATAGCGTCCTCCTCTGATCTTTTAATACCTTTAGAGCATACCGCGATACCCGGCAGCGCGCTGTAAAGTTACTTACTCGTTCGGGGCGGTTGTAGCGGCGCCGATATTCATCATCCAATTGACGCCATATTTATCAATTAGCGAGCCAAACGTATCGCCCCAGAACTCTTTTTTGAGCGGCGAATTAACCTTGCCGCCGGCGCTCAATTTTTCAAAAATTTCACGCATCCGATGCTCGTCCGTTCCGCCCAGGCAGAGGTCAATTTTGGCGGCCGTCGGGCTGGCTTTATCCGTATCGCTGGCAAACAACTTGGCGTCGCCGCCTTCCAGCCGGGCATGCATCAACCAATCTTTTTTGCCGGCGTCCTCGCCCATTCCGGGTGCGTCAGCATAGGTCTGCACCGTCAGCTCGCCGCCGAAAACACTTTTATAAAACTCCATGGCCTCCCGGGCCTGGCCCTTGAAATATAGATACGGATCCAATAATACGTCACTCATATGCCCTCCTTTACTTACTAAACTATTTCAATTCTGCCACAGCCCGTGTCAGTATCAAAGGTAATATATTACATTAATTTCAGTCGGTGCTTTTCCTAAAGAATTTCACAAGTCCGTAAATGGCAATAAGCGTCCAAACCGCATTCAGGCCGGCCGACGGAAGAGCGTGATAATGAAGCGAGTTAACGACGATGCCGATAGCCCCGAATAAATTAAGTAGCTGAAAGTGCTCGGAAGTCGGCTGTAATCTTTTTGTTGAGACTAAGAAATAAGCTAGCAGTATAAGTGCTGCCCCCCCCCCAGCCGCCGGCGTCGTAAAGCATACGTCCTACTTTACCACAAAGCCTTAGGGTTATCTTCTACTGCTCGACCAGCGCGGCGATCCGCTCCAAGCCGGCGGTGGCGCCTTTCTCCATACCGCTCTGCACCATGCCTTCCAGATCGTCTAGGTTGGCGTATTTGGATACGGTGGTCACCAGTGTTTGGCTCTCGCCTTGCGGCTCAAAAATAACTGATTCGGTCATGACGTGGCCAGCCCACGGCTCGTACTCAAAGGTGCGGACGATTTTGCGCGGCTCATCAATTTCTTTAAATTCACCGTGGAAGCCGTGTTCCTCGTCGCCGTTCTTGCCATGGTCCACAAACCGCCACGCGCCGCCAACCTTCAGTTCAAACTTATCGATCGTAGTATTGCGCCACCACTGCGCGACTTCTTCCGGGTCAGTATAAGCCCGCCATAGCCGCTGCGGCGTGGCATTGTAGACCCTGGTGATGCGAACCTCGAGATTATCTTTGTCGACTTCGAATTTAGTTTTTGCCATGATGTTCCTCCTTAATTAATTACTTTCTACGAATTCCTTGAGTCCGTCAGCCGTGTAAGTCCAGCCTTCCTTGAAGCCCTCTCCTGAAAAATCAGGATTATCGGCGGGGAAGGGTGCGGTTATTTCATGCGTCAGCTTAAGCTTCGTCGTCGCACTATTCCCTGCCGGAGACAGTTCAAAGATAACATTGGAATAGCCGGGGTAACCTTCGTAACGCCAGCTGTAGACCAGTCTGCTGTTTTCCTCCACTTCCTTGACCTCACAGAGATGTACGTACTGATGATCGGGATCTTTGCCTAGCTTAAATTTCAGCTTGGTGCCTACCTCCGGCTTAAATCCGGAAAAGAATGGCAGCCATTGTTTCAGATCTTCCTGGCTTGTGAGAGCTCTCCAGACCCGCTCTATTGGAGCATTGATAATTCGTTCTATGACAAGTTCATTGCCGGTCATACTTTTTCTCCTTATTTAGTAGTTCGTCCAGCGCGTCAAAACGATCTTCCCAGAGACGGCGATAGCTTTCAAGATATTTTTCGGCTTCGCCAAGCGTCTGCGGTGCGGCGCGGACCAACTGCTGCTTGCCGCGGCGGCGCTTGATGACCAGTTTGGCCTGCTCCAATATTTTAAGATGTTTGGAAACTGCCGCCAATGACATATCATACGGCGAGGAAATTTGGCTGACGGTGAGTTCGGAGCGGGCGACACGGCGCAGGATATCGCGGCGGGTAGGGTCAGCCAGCGAGCCAAAAACCGAATCTAATCGTAATGAATATTCAACCATTTGGTTAAATGATACTACGGGCGGGCAGGGGAGTCAAGCCTGTTGAATATTATCTCGCGTATTACTATCATGTGGGTATGGAGAGCGAGCAACACCCCGTCTTGCCAGACCTGCAGCCAATCCAGCCGTCGGGGCCATCGTTTTGGCGGCGGTACCGCGCCCTGCTTATTATCCTAGTGGTGGCAGTTCTGGTTGGAGCCGGGGTCATTGCCTACGGCATGCTCAAAAAATCTCCCCAACCGGCTGTTAAAAGCAACGCTACGGCCAAACTGTCCACTAACCCCAATCACTGGAAAGGATCTGTTGACTCGGCAGCCCTTCCGCTTGGCGACGGCAAAGTTTCCACAGCGCCGAAGACCGGCTATGTCGATTCCTGCACTACCAGTTTCCGGGGCGGCGGCGCCCAGCACGCCGGCCCATGGATCAATAGCGCCAACAATACATGGGATTCGCAAACGAAAACCGCCGTGGAAGGAGCCGTCACCTGGCCGGCCGCGGACCACAGCGAAAAAACTAGCGGTAGCGAACGGGTCATCACCACCAACGACTTGCCCAAAGGCTACACTACCGGCATCTTCCCCATCGCTAAAACCGACCCCGCATACCAGTACGACCGCAACCCGAACAGCATCGGCACCCAGTCATTAACTTACGAATTACCATTGAACCCGGCGGCCGCAGCTACTCCAAACTGTACCGGCTTAGGGCCAATCGGCGTGCTCAATAATGGCGTGACCCTGTTCAATGCGCTGGATGATGGCGGGCGGGACGCCGTCGCCCACGAAGTCCAAGACAGTTGCAACGGCCACCCCAGCGGCCAGGAAATGTACCATTACCACGATATACCGGTCTGCCTGCGCGGCGGCGCCAAAGGTTCATCCACGTTGGTCGGCTACGCCAATGACGGCTACGGCATTTATGTAGAGCGAGATGCCAAGGGCAATTTGCCAACTAACGCTGACTTAGACGTGTGCCACGGCCGGATAAGCCAGGTCACCTGGAATGGCAAAGAGACCGCTGTCTACCACTATGACGCCACTCTGGAATATCCTTACACTGTTGGCTGCTATCACGGCACGCCGGTCCAGGTTTCGGGCGTGTCCAAACCGGGCCGGACTGGCATGTGACAAATTTTACTGCTGCCGCGGCGATCCCTCTGCCACAATAAGACCCGTTAAAGCAAGGAGGGTATATGACGGATTTATCAGGTAAAAAAGTGGCAATTTTAGTAGATAATTATTTTGAAGAGGATGAGTTTACCGGGCCGATGAAAGCCCTTAAAGACGCCGGCGCCAGCGTAGAAATAATTGCCGCCGAGCCGGAAGACGGGCATGTGCAATCCATGAAGCACGTCGATAAAGGCACCGAGTTTCCGATTGACAAGACGCTCGACGAAGCCAACATCGACGATTACGATGCCCTGGTGTTGCCGGGCGGCGCCATTAATGCCGACCAGCTGCGCATGCAGAGCAAAGCCCGCGACTGGGTTCGTAAAATCACGGAGGCCGGCAAGCCGCTGGCCGTAATTTGCCACGCGCCCTGGGTGCTGGCCAGTGCCGGACTGGCAAAAGGCCGCAAATTGACGAGTTTCTTTACTATCCAGGATGATATGCGCGACGCCGGCGCCGATTGGGTAGACGAAGAAGTCGTGGTAGACGGCAATCTCATCACCAGCCGCAAACCCGATGACGTACCGGCCTTTAACGAGGCGTTGATCAGCATGATGGGAACGGCATAATAATGGCTGAACGCAAATACGGCCCGAAGGCCCAAAAAAAAGTCCATCAGGCTATGAAAGAATACGAGCGCGGCGAACTCAAAAGCGGCCAGAGCGGCAAAAAGGTCACCAGCCGCAAGCAAGCCGTAGCTATCGGTCTTAGCAAAGCCCGCCAAGAGGGCGGCAAGGTTCCGGCTAAAAAATCGTAAGTCCAGTGCGTTTCTTAATTATAAATTAAATTTATGAGTGATATTTGCTTTTTTGGCAAAAAGTTAATAAAAAGTTAAGAATCATCTGGTAATAATATCGGGGTGCGAAATGGTAACACCACGAAATTACTGCTTATAGAAGACGATCGCGAGATCGCCGACGCCTTGTGCCATGTTCTGGCGCCGGCCTATTCGGTCACGCTGGCAGCTACCGGCAAGGCTGGATTCGAGCAAGCCCGGAGTGGTAAATACAGTCTGATTGTCTTAGACCTTAACCTGCCGGATATGAACGGCCTGGAGATTTGCCAGAAATTGCGTGAAGACGGTCTTAATACGCCGGTTCTTATTCTGACCGGCCAAAATAAAGTTATGGATAAGATCCGTTTGCTGGATGCCGGCGCCGATGATTATTTGACCAAGCCTTTTAGCCTGGGCGAGTTAAAAGCCCGCTTGCGCGTCTTACAGCGACGGGGCCGGCGGCCGGGAGCCGGGGCTGAGCGCATAGTGGTCGGCCGATTGACGCTTGACAGGTCGAAACACCGGGTACAACGCGCCGGCCAGTCGATCCGTTTGCGCCGGAAAGAGTTTTTACTCCTGGAGTGTTTAATGCTGCACTCCGGCACGGTCGTCAGCCGGACTATTTTGGGCAACTACGCTTGGCAGGGCAACGAAAAGCCGTGGACCAACACTATAGACGTGCACATTAAGCACTTGCGCGACAAAGTTGACCGGCCGTTTGACCGGCAGCTAATCCGTACCGTTCATGGCCTAGGTTATAAAATTGTAGCCACTGAACCCCTCAGCGCAAAGCCGGAGGAGCTGGAGCCGTGATTGAGCTGATTGTAAATTCGCCGGTCCTGCCTCACGTAGTCGCGGAAATTAATATGGAACGTATCAATGAATTGCAGCGATTCGCCGAAGTCGGTCGGCTCAGCGCCGGCTTAATTCATGATATGAGCAGCCCTCTGACCGCAGCCATCCTCCACCTGGAGCAAGAGGAGCAGCGCGGACTGCCCAGTATCAGGCACGCCCGCCGTAGTATCCGGGTTTTAGAGCGCTACATAGAGGCGGCGCGCCAGCAGATAAGGCAGCAAGACCGCACCGCCAGCTTTTACATCAAGCGCGAACTCAACCAGGTAAAGCAGATCCTGCAGCCGCTGGCGCGCCGCCAAGGTATCAGCCTCCGTTTCCGCGTGCCGGCCAATTACCAGCTGGTTGGCGATCCGATCAAGTTCCAGAGAATCATATCCAACCTGATAGTTAACGCTTTGGATTCCTATCAAGACACGGACACTAAAAACTTCGCGCCGCTTATTCAGGTTATCGTGTCAGCGGATAGTAAATGGCTGGACATACGGGTGAAGGACTGGGGGAAGGGGATCACGGCCGGACAACTGCCCTGTTTGTTCGAGCCGTTTTACACCACTAAACAGCCGCGGGCTATCAGCGGCACGGGGATCGGCTTATCAACGGTCAAGCAGTGCGTTGAGGACGACTTTGGCGGCACTATTACTCTCACCAGTTCTGCTACCGCTGGAACCGAATTCCGCGTCACCCTGCGGCTTTGCAAAAATGCCAAATAATTATCTTGTGAAATTATTAACAGCTTAATGTAATAGTAGTGCTATAATTTGGTAGTTATAAGAAAACCAAGAAAGAGGGTTTTGTTTGGATCGCCACACGCTAAAAATACAACAAGGAGACGAAATACGCAAGATTATGATAGGCGCCCCCTTGTTGTTGATAGCAGTTTTTTGTTTTGGTTTATTTATGGTTCATCCGGTCGGTTCCACCGAGACCCGTTCAGCCAGCTCGGACTCCTCAGCCCATAAGAAAACACCAACCTCCGAGTCCCCTTCAGTCAAACAGCTCGCTCCGCTGCCCATGGCCAAGACTGACTTGCCGACACTACCCCCTGCCGTTTCCGCCGGTGATAATTCCGTAAGTAACCATTCCGTCGGCGGCCCCACCGCCTCGCCGCAAGCCGCCGGTAGCTCATCAGCAAAAAATATCATATCCGGCGGCAATATTTCCGCTCCGTCTGGTTCCGGCGTTTCGGGTAGTAAAAGCGGGCTGATCCAAACCGTAGTCAACGGTGTCTTAAACGGCTTATAACATTTATTTACAAATTGTCATGACGTGACCATCCACCTTTAAAAATTAATTTATTATTTACTTAACTTAGGTAATCATTTATAATAGGGGCATGGATTCGTTAGAAACTGACTTGGAGACGCTGGAAAATGCCATGCGGCAATTTTTTCAGACGATGAAGCGCCCGCAAAATTGGACGCGTGTCGCTGTACGCTCCGGCGTAACTATTGACCGCTCTTCGGCGATTATCCTTAAAATGCTGCTTAATGCCCCGATGCCCTGCCGTGTCCAGGACCTGGCCGACCATTTGGGTATTGAAGCGCCTTTTGTTACCCGCAAAACACAGCAATTAGAGCGGGCCGGCTATTTACGCCGCGTACCCGACAAGACTGACCGCCGGGCAATTGACTTGCACCTCACCAGTCTCGGCCGCAGCACCACCACTAAGTTATGGAAAGCCCAACGCGACATTACCGCCGAAGCTTTGCGCCAGTGGAAGCCGGCCGAGCGGCGCCAGTTCGTTACGCTGTTCGGACGTTTCAGCGATAATATGGCGACGGCTTCGCATCAGGAGAAGACTGTTCGTGTCTAACTTGTCTGGCAGCAATAACGGTGAGCGCAGCCACGGCGAAATTATGGTGGTAATGAGCGCCCTGATGCTGGCTATGTTGCTGGCAGCGCTGGACCAGACAATTGTTTCTACCGCCCTGCCAAAGATAGCCAGCGACCTACACGGACTTAATAAATATTCCTGGGTGGCCACGGCTTACCTGCTGACCAGCGCCGTATCGACCCCTCTGTACGGTAAGATCAGCGATATGTACGGCCGTAAAAAAATCTTCCAAAGCGCGATTATTATTTTCTTAGTCGGCTCGGCGCTCTGCGGTCTTAGCCAGAATATGACGCAGCTGATATTTTTCCGCGGCCTGCAGGGCATTGGCGCCGGCGGCCTGATGACCTTGGTGCTGGCTATCGTTGGCGATGTCATTCCGCCGCGCCAGCGTGGCCGCTACCAGGGCTATTTTGGCGGCGTTTTCGCGATTGCCAGCGTTATCGGCCCGCTGCTGGGCGGACTGCTGACTGACCACCTCAGCTGGCGCTGGGTGTTTTACGTAAATTTGCCGATAGGCGTGATTGCTTTAGCGGCCATCGCCACCCGCTTGCACCTGCCAGTGCGCCGTACCGAACATAAAGTCGATTACGCTGGCGCCGGTCTACTCGCTTTAAGCGTCGTTTCGCTGCTACTGGCCACGGTCTGGGGCGGCGTGGACTATCCGTGGGGATCGGTACAGGTGATTGGTCTATTCGTCACCAGCCTGGTTGCCGCCGGGCTGTTCATCGTGCGGGAGCATTATGCCAAAGAACCGATTATTCCCATGCGGCTGTTTAGAAATGAAATTTTTAGCGTATCGGTATTGCTGAGCCTGCTGGTCGGCGTGGTAATGTTTGGCGCCATTATCTTTATACCTGAGTACCAACAGCTCGTACGCGGCGATTCAGCCACCAAGTCCGGCCTGATGTTGTTGCCGTTAGTGCTGGGCGTGGTTGGTGGCTCATTGACTTCCGGCCGGCTGATATCGAAATGGGGGCGCTACCGTATTTTTCCTATTGCTGGTACGTTGCTCTTAATTATCAGTTTCTTCTTATTCAGCCACATAGCTATCGCCACTAACCGAGTTGTCATTGGCGGTTGGATGGTGATACTCGGTCTGGGCGTAGGCATGGTGATGCCGGTTATGACACTGGCCGTCCAGAACGGCGTTGAGCGCAAGGACCTGGGAACGGCCACATCGTCGGTGACCTTTTTCCGCAGCATCGGCAGTTCGCTGGGCGCGGCGATATTCGGAGCCATCCTGATTAACCGTCTGTCGGTACATTTGCAGCAGGCCTTGCCGGGCAGCACAGGCACCTCAGTCGCCAAAAGCCTGGGCAGCAGCGCAACCGGCTTGCAGCACCTGCCACCGGCGGAAGTCCACGTTATACTGACAGCTTTCGCCCAAGCTTTCGCTGATGTGTTCCTGATAGGCATTCCATTCGCGGTCGGTGCATTCATCGTTACGTTCTTTTTGAAGGAATCACCACTGAGTACTTCAACCCGCGAGCAGGCTGAGACGGATCTGGGCGGTATATAAGCTTAGCCGTTGGCCGGCTTACTGCGGTCTTTGCGCCAGGCCTCGATCTGGGCGTGATTGCCGCTGAGCAGAATATCCGGCACCTTTAGGTCCTGGAATTCTTCGGGCCGTGTGTACTGGGGGAACTCAATATTTTCATCATTATCTTGAAATGATTCGATTTCGGCCGAGGTTTCACCGCCCAATACGCCTGGCAACAGGCGTACGACTGAATCCGTGATAACCATAGCCGGCAATTCGCCGCCAGTCAGCACGTAATTGCCAATACAGTACTGTTCGTCTACCCATTTAGTGATGCGTTCGTCATAACCCTCGTAGCGCGGACAGACGATTATAAGGTCTTGGCTGGCCGCCGCCAACCGTTTAGCGTCGGATTGCTTGTATATTTTGCCACGGGGCGTCGGCAGGATAACTTTTGCTTGCGGCATGGTGTTTTTGGCTCTTTCGATAGCAGCCACAACCGGCTCTGGCTTGAGAAGCATGCCGTCACCGCCGCCGTAAGGCATATCATCGACACGTTTATGGGCACCCAGCCCGAAATCGCGCAAATTGATAATTTCATATTCGACGATTCCACGATTTTGCGCTTTCCAAAGCATGCTGCTGCCCAGCACGCCTTCGAACATTTCCGGAAACAGTGTAATTATCTGAATTTTCATCTACATATATTCTAACAAAATAAAAGAGCCGGCGATTGCCGGTCTTTTATACACATAAAGCTCTCAATTTATATGACTCTTTAGGCGAGCTTTGGTGTTTGTTTAGGTCTTTCGACTAGACGCTAGTATACAGCACTCCGACACAGCTACCAAGGTTTAAACGTCCAGGTCGTCCAGGTCGGCCAATTCCTTGCGGGTTTCGGCCAGACGGTCGCTGGTCTTTTCTTCTTCCTCGGAGCTTGCCATTCCCTCTTCAGTCGTTTCTTCTTCGGCGTCGGCTTCCGGCTCTTCGGCTGGAACTTCGCTCTCAATATCTTCTACTTTTTCGGCTTCTTTTTTGGGTTCGGCCGGAGCCCGATCGGGCTTAGGCACGCCGTTATCGATAATCTTTAAATTATAGCGGGCGTCATTCTTGGTGCCGAGCGCACGCAGCAGGGTGCGCAAAGACTGAGCGGTAGCACCGCGCTTGCCGATCACACGGCCCAAGTCTTCGGGGTCTACGGTTAGCTCCAGCAAAACGCCTTTTTCGTCAATCGTGCGCTTGACCTGGACGGCATCCGGTTTCCCGACTAAGGACTTTACGACAAATTCTATAAATTGCTGATCGATTTCACTCATATGACAGACCCTCCGTTAGAACTGGTTTATGGGATTAATTATAGCAAACCGCCGCCGCGGCATTGTAAGATTTTCCGTGGTTATTCGGCCGGTTTTTCTTCGGCTTCGGGTTGCTCTTCTTCGGCGGATTCAGAAAGCTTTTCTTCATTTTCCTCTGCGGGTTTTTCCTCGACCTGTGGCGCTTCGGCTGGCTTTTCTTCGGCTTGCGACTCCTCAGCCGGTGTCTCCGGCTCGTCCGGCCGGGTACTGCGGCGCTTTTCGGGATTGCGGACCTTGCTTTCGCGCTTGGCAGGTTTTTGTGCCCACTTTGGTAACTTTACGCCCTCTTTTTGTAACAGCAAAACTGCCCGGTCAGACGGCTGGGCGCCGTGTTCCAGGTAGAAAGCGGCTTTTTCCTTATCCAGGGTCACGGTTTTGGCGTGAGGGTCATAGCTGCCAAGCTGGGCAACGATTTTGCCACTGGTCGGGGTACGCCGCGAATCCTGAACCACCACGCGGAACATGGCGTGGCCTTTGCGGCCGGTGCGTTGCATGCGAATAGCTAACATATTTCGATTAAAACTCTTTTCTGCCTCTTACTTAGAGTTACTAAAGACAATCCTTGCTATTCTACAGATAAGCGCCCCTGTTGTCAATCAAATTATAGTTTTGACATTTCAGTAACAATAGGTTTTACGTATTGTCTGGATTCGTACTACCGTCGCTAGCAGGGGGTTCAGGCGTAGATGGTTCAGGCGCGGGGATGGCAGCGTCTGCTCCGAGGGAAGCATCTGCCGGCTTCTTGCGGCCATAGCGTCGCCAGCCAAAAAAAGCGGCCGTTAATATCGCCGCTGCAAGGATGGCTGGGAAAATAATCATACTCCAGGGGCTAAAGTTGTTCTTTATCGGTTTCGTGGTTGCAGCACTCTTAGATGGTTTAATCGCAAAGTTCAGCAACGAAGTTTTCGCGGATTGCTGTTTAGTTTTGGGGTCCATTACTTGTGCTTCAATACTATGGCTACCGACCGGCAACTGGCTGATCGTATATTTCCATATGCCGTCTTTGTCAGCCTTGGTGGTCACCGTCCTCTCTTTTGAGTGGATATAGAGTGTCACAATGCCGTTGGCAACCGTCTTACCCGATAAGGTTAGCGGTTGACCCACCTTGACCACTACCGGTTTAGCAGTAGAAACAGTTTGGCTGCCAATCTTGATTTGAGTAATCTCCGGATTCGCTACAGCAGGCGCCGGCTTCTGACCGTCTGCCGTCGCGGCGACGTTGGAGGTGCTGGAGGCGTGTCTTGAACCGGAACCAGAGACAGAGCCAGAAGCTGATACAGTAGCAGAAGCTGCGTTAAAGTAATTTATGGTGACTGAGCCGAGATTGGCTTTCCACGGATCATAAAGAGTGACTGTTTTAGAACCGGCAGTCGATGCGTTAAGAGTAAAAGATCCCGGGTTGGGAGGGCCGCCGCCCGTTTGGAGCAAAGTGGTAGAAAGCGTGGTGCCGCCACCAGATGCCGTAATAGTTGAGCTTCCCCAGGTTCCTTCCGTACCTGCAACCCCGCCATATGAATTACAATAGGACGATGTCGTAGAGGAATAACCGGTTTGGGCACATTTATAGTCCCAGCTACGAACGGTAATTGTTACAGTTTGTCCGACGGTAGCCGTTGTGGTTGACGGGGTAATGGTTGCATTGTATGGAGAGAATCCTCCGGCATTGGCTTTTTTATGGGCAGCCAGATTTAGGGCAGCGGTAAATAGGTATGTAGTGGCCACCAAGATGGCTAGGGCAAATAATAGATGTTTAACTTTGAGGTTGCTTTTGACGCTGCTGAGCATGTTTCTTTGTTACCAGTGTTACTGGCTATTTATATTAACAATTTTTTCAGTTCTGTCAATTTTCTTTATAAGCCGACAATGCTTTTTCGGCAGCCTGTTGCTGGGCGTGCTGTTTGCTAGGGCCGGTGCCTTGGCCCTTGAGGTTGGCATTCACGTAGACGCCGACCGTAAAAGTTTTGTCGTGGTCTGGGCCTTCTTCGCTAATCACTTTATAAACCGGCGTGGCGTTTTCTTGGCTCTGGGCCAGCTCTTGTAGTTGCGACTTGGAGTCCATCCAGGAGCCGCTGGCCAGAATGTCGTCAAAAGTACTCAGGATGCTGGCGGTTATAAATTTTTTGGCGGCATCGTAGCCCTGATCCAGATAAATCGCGCCGACCACAGCTTCGTAAGTATTGGCCAGGATCTGGGCGCGGGCACGCTGGCTACCCTGTTTTTCGCCGCGGCTTAGGCGGAGCAGCGGTTCGAATTCGTATTTGTGGGCGGCGGCGCTGATGCTTTCGGTGCGCACCAGACTGCTGCGCCAGTTGGTCAGAATACCTTCTGGCTCGTCGTAATTGCCGTATAGGTATTCCGTGACGATCAGCTCCAGCACAGCATCCCCCAGGAATTCCAGCCGCTCGTTATGTTCACGCACGCTTTTGCGATGTTCGTTCAGGTATGAGCGATGCGTGAAAGCCGTGACCAGCAGGTTGACATCGCTAAACTCCGTCTTTAGTTTATCTTTGGCGAAAATTTTATAGGTGGATATGTCCATGATTTATAGTTTCCCTGTCCGGATTTTCTTCATACCAATTAGTATCAGTTTGCCGATATCGTCGTAGGCGATTTTATCGATAGCGTCGTTGGCCGGCAGCCATTTAATGTCGTTAAGCCAATCTTCGGGGTGTAGTTTGTTGGTATCACCCTGGCCTTCCACCAGATAGATATGCATGGTCATCAGCACCAGGGTGTGCTCACGGCGGTAACGGAAGTTGACCTTGCCCAACCAGCTGAAAACCTCCATGTCGTGCAGGCCGGTTTCTTCGCGGATTTCACGCTCGGCCGTGGCACCGGGTTCTTCGCCGGGTTCAACGTGGCCCTTAGGGATAGTCCAGCGGTTTTTGGCATCCTGGATAAGCAGTATTTCCAGGCCGCCCTGCTTGTTGTGGCGGAACACCACGCCGCCGGCAGTGGTTTCGCGGACCACTTCATCAATCACCGGCCTGCGTTTGTGGACCAGTTTTTTGATACCTTTCATTGGTTTCGGACGTTTGACTGACATATTAATTACCTTTACTTGGTTTTCTTAGGCTTGGCTGTAGGTTTTTTAGCTGCGGGGGTTTTGGCGGCGGCTTCTTTTTCGCGCAGTAATGTGCCGAGGACGCCGTTGACAAACTTGGATGAGTTATCGCCGCCGAAGGCTTTGGCCAGCTCGACGGCCTCATTAATGACCACCTTAGGCGGCACGTCATCCTCGTTTTCCAGCTCATACAAGCCAATCCTGAGGATTAGGCGGTCCATGCGGGCGATTTGCTCAATCGGCCATTCCGGTGCTACCGGTTGCAGCTTGGCGTCCAGTTCCGGCGCCTGCTTAATGACGCCGGCTACCAGCTGGTTGACGAACTCGACGTCATCCAGCATTTCCTGGTAGCGGGCTACATTCCGCGCTAACACCTTATCGACATCAAAAGTTTTGTCATTGGCATCAATGCGCAGCTCCTGCTCATACAATGTCTGCAGGGCTATGATGCGACCGAGATGTCGGTTGGAAGCCATATTGTTAATTCCTTACTGCTCGCGGACGCCTGCCTAGGCGGCTTTGCCGCTTTCGCGCACCGTTGTGCGGACCTTAACCGGTGATTTGGCGTTAACCTTACGGGCTAATTTAAGCCGTAGATGACTGCGGCGAGTGCCGGTTTTACGCGAGGGAGTTCGCTTTTTGGGTTGTCCCATGCTGAGAAAGCTATACCTTTCCTTATATTGACAAAACTTGGCCTTATATTAGCACTAAATGACGAAGTTGACCAGCCGGCCGGGCACGTAAATGGTCTTGCGGGTGTCTTTGCCGTCCAGATAACTGGCGGCTTTTTTGTGGGCTTTGGCAGCTTTGACGACCGCTGCTTCATCGGCTCCGGCCGCGACCTCTATCTGCCCGCGTAGCTTGCCATTGACCTGGATAACGACCGTTACGGTGTCTTGGGTCAGATATTTTTCGTCGTACTTCGGCCAGCTGTCAATATGAACGGTTGAGCTGTGGCCCAGTTGTTGCCAAAGCTCATCAGCAATATGCGGCGCGAATGGTGCTACGCAAACCGTGATATTCTCTAGTGCCTGTTGCCAAATATCGCTTTTACCGAAGCCTACGATCTTAAGTTTATATAATGTGTTAATACACTCCATGAGACTGGCAATAGCGGTATTGTAGCGATTTTCTTCAATGTCTTCGGTTACTTTTTTGATCATCTTATTGGTTGCCCGCAACAAATCCCTTTTCTGTCCGTCAGTTAAGTTAACCGGAGCCGTTTCCTGATACTCCTGTATGATGGTCCACAGCCGACTCAGGAAGCGATGAGCGCCAGGAACACCTTGTGGGTCCCAGCGAGCCCACAACTCCAGCGGTGCGGCGAACATCAGATAGGTGCGCAGAGCATCAGCGCCATAACCGCTATTGATAACTTCCAGCGGATCAACGCCATTGCCCTTACTTTTGCTGAACATCTGGCCGTCCTGGGCGGTGACTTTGCCGTTGAACAGAAATTGCTTGAATGGCTCCGGCTCGTTGACCAGGCCGACTTTATGGAAGAAATGGGCAATAAATCGGGCATATAACAGATGGGCGGTGGCGTGATCGGCGCCGTTGTAGAAATCGATCGGCTCCCAGTTCTTCACCAACTTATCATCGAAAATCTTTTCCTGGTTGCGGGGATCGAAATAGCGGTACATGTACCAACTGCTACAGATATAGGTATCCAGCGTGTCAGTTTCGCGTTCACCCGGACCGCCGCACTTTGGACAATCAACTTTGAGCCAGTCTTTGGCCCGACCCAGCGCGCTGCGGCCGTCACCGCTTGGCTGGAAGTCGGTTAGTTCCGGCAACGCCACCGGCAATTGATCGTCAGGCACCAGTTGCGGTCCGCATTTAGGGCAGTTGATAATCGGAATCGGCGCACCCCAATACCGTTGTCTGCTAATACTCCAGTCGCGCATTTTATAATTAATTTTTTCTGTTGCTTTATGCTGCTCAACCAAACTTTTCACTATATTCTCACGGGCTTCCGCCGAACTTTGACCGTTAAATGAGGCGGAGTTAATCATGACACCTTCATCTGATGTGCACTCATTGTCCGGCGCATCATTTTCAATTACGCGCACAATTGGTAAATCAAATTTTTGAGCAAATTCGTAGTCACGTTCGTCGTGGGCAGGCACTGCCATGATGGCGCCTGTGCCATAGCCCTCGAGCACATAATCAGCCACAAACATAGGAATTTTCTGGCCATTCGCGGGATTGATCGCCTCAATACCCTCAAGTTTCACGCCAGTCTTGCCTTTAGTCTCCTGGCGTTGAACCTCTGTTTTACGACCAGCTTCCTGGACGTAACGCTCTATTTGGCCATTATTTTTCAGAACAGTCTTGTGCTCTAAGGCCAGCTGGACCCATTTGTGCTCGGGAGCCAACACAAGATAAGTTGCTCCGTAAATAGTATCTGGGCGCGTAGTAAATACAGCAATGTGCGCTTTTTTGCCATCTTCATCTCTACGTGAATTAATCTCTTCGTCGCCAAAATCAAGCTCGAAATCAATCTCCGCGCCCTTACTTTTACCAATCCAGTTCTTTTGGGCCAGTTTGACGCTTTCCGTCCAATCCAGGCCATCGGTTGCCTCTAGCAACTCATCAGCGTAATTGGTAATTTTAAAGAACCATTGTTTTACTTCGCGTTTTTCGGCTAGCGGATCGTCGGGGCCGTCATGACGCCAACACTTGCCGTCAATCACTTGCTCATTGGCCAATACCGTGTTGTCAATAGTGCACCACCACTGCATTCGGACGTCTTGGTAGGCTAGTCCATGCTTGTACATCTGCGCAAAGATCCACTGCGTCCATTTGTAGTATTCCGGCAGGTGAGTGGCAATTTCTTTCTCCCAGTCGTTACTCCAGCCCATTGCCCGGTATTGTTTATGATAGTTGGGTATGATAGTGGCCATAATTTCCTGCGGTGACACACCAGCTTTAATAGCGTAGTTTTCGGCTGGCAGGCCAAAAGCGTCCCAGCCAACCGGATGATAACTTTCGTAACCCTGCTGTCGTTTAAAGCGGGCTTTAACGTCACTGATGGTGTAGGTCATGGCATGGCCGATGTGGATACCGGCGCCACTTGGATAATTGAACATGCTCATGGCGATGTACTTGGGCTTACCACTTTTGAGGTTAGCGATATAGACACCACTTTCTTGCCAGATTTTCTGCCACTTGGGTTCGATGTCTTTCGGGTTGTAGCGTTGCATTATTATTATCTTAACAGTTTCTATCTGTTACAAGCTAGTCCGAACTGTAAGCATGCAAGCATGAGCGGTTTGCACAGCCGGCTGTTTTTAGAACTGCTGCAAGTAGTTGGTGCTAAAACTGGTAGCCAGTGCTTGCCGCGCCGCGTGGCGTTCTTTAGCCAGCTCAACCAGCTTCTGCACGAGCTCTACATTGCTAACCCCTGCTTTGTTCCAGTTATGGGCGTACAGGCCGCCAGGCAGCGGGTTGACCTCGTTAAA
Source organism: Saccharimonadales bacterium (SeqCode) (assembly GCA_035692985.1). Lineage (GTDB taxonomy): Bacteria > Patescibacteriota > Saccharimonadia > Saccharimonadales > UBA4665 > JARIHC01. The sequence goes on along the minus strand of DASSHG010000007.1, from coordinate 87,160 downwards.
GTAAACTTCCTGGGTTTTGCTGTTAATGAGCATATCCACCCGCGCTATGCCGCTGCAGCCAAGAGCGGCGTATGCGGCCAGGCCCGTTTTTTCAGCCTTGGCATATAAGGGTTTGGGAAGGTCGGCGGGAATTTGGCTGTAGCCCTGGGCGCCTTTGCCGCCCGTCTTGCCTTTGCCTTTTTTACCGCCTTGTAAATATTTGGTGTCAAAGTCAAAAAAGTCTTCGGCCTGGGTCAGCGGACGCTCTAATAAGGCAGGTTGCGGCGTATCATTTCCCATAATCGGCAAAGTAACTTCTATAAGATTTTGGACAGCCTCTTCGACGAGTACTTTGTCGTCGTAATGAGCCGCCACCTCTAAGCCGTTGCGCAACTCTTTGTCGTCGTTGGCCTGGCTGATACCGATGCTAGAGCCAAGATGCGCCGGCTTGATAAACAACGGGTATTTGAGGTTTTTTGTGATGGCATGGGTGGTTTTTTCGAGCCCTTGTTCCAGCCCGGCCCGGGAAAAAGCCAAAAATTTGGCGACTGGTATGCCGTTCGCGGCCGCAACCTGTTTGGCCAGGACTTTATCCATGGCGACCGCCGACGCGCTGAGGCCGCAGCCAACGTACGGGATACCAGCCATGTCCAACAAGCCCATCAGCGCCCCGTCTTCACCATAAGTTCCGTGCATGGCCGGAAAAACTATATCGATTTTGCGTGATTTCCTAGACAGGTTACCGGCTTTTAATAGCATCATGCCGCCGTTGAACTGCACGCTGGCCGGCTGGTTGCGGCGCATATAATCCTGGATCTTACCAGAAGTAAACAATCGGATATTTTTTAGCTCATTACCCCAGTACCAGGTGCCATCTTTAGCGATATAGACCGCTTCTACTCGGTATTTCTTAGTTAGTTGCAACGGCTTGATAACACTGGCCAGGGCTGTGACGATTGAGACGTCGTGCTCGGCCGAACGGCCGCCGAAAATAACTGCAATGGTTTCCATGGTCTCTATTATCGCGATTTAAGCAGGCAATTTCAATGCGCGACTTTAGGCGTAGTTATCAGTCCAGTCGTTTTGCATGACTACTAAGTCGCCGCTGGCTACGAAGTGAGCGAGATTGGTATAAAACTCAAGCGGGTTATCCTCCGTGCGAATTTCGCCCTTAAACTTACCTGTCTCAAGGCCTTCGCGGATGAATCCGGTGACGGAATTGCGCATCAATACTACTATATCCGGCCGGGCGGCGGCTATGAGACGGCCGGCTTCGCGGTGAATCTGTTCGGTCTCCGCCCCCTGGTCTACCAATCCTGGGGTAACATAGATTTTGCGCTTGGCTTTTATTTCTTTGAGCAGTCCGGTACCGGCCCGGATACCTTCCAGGTTACCGTTATAGGTATCATCCACGATCCAGGCGCCGCCTAGACGATACGGCTGCATGCGGTGTTCGACAGGCCGCGTTTTAGCGAGCCCATCCGAAACCTGCCCGGGGGTCAGCCCCAGCTCCAAAGCCAGTGCCGCCGCGAACGCCAGGAAACCAACCTGGTGACGGCCGACCAGGCCGCTATGCAAGGCAATTTCTTGCCGGCCCTTTTTAAGCGTGAAGCTGGTGCCGGTTAATTGGATGTCAACGCGGCTGGTTTTCCAGCCCAGCGAGCCTGATCCGCTAAACAACTGGTACGAATTTTTTAAAAAAGGCCGGGCGTCCGGCGAATCCCCGTTAACATACAGGTGCTTGGCCGGGACAAATCCCGCTACTGAAAATATGTCCTCCCCTGCCGCCTGCAAAGTTTTATATTGATCCAGGTGGGCCGGCGCCAGGCCGGTAATCACGGCGTGCGTAGGATGGGTCGTGCTGGCAAAACGGGCAACGTCACCCGGCGCGCCTTCACCGTATTCTATGATTAAGATATCTTCGTCGCCATCCAGCTGTTTGGCAAATTGGACATGGCTAATAGCCACATTTTTGTTAGCCGGCGTGGCGGTCACTTTTTTACCTTCGCTAAGCACAGCTGTCAGCAACTCTTTCATGGTGGTTTTACCATAGCTGCCAGCAACGGCGATCTTGGTGCCGGGATGCTGGCGGAAGATGATTTCCGATTGCTGGATAAGACGCTGCCGTTGCGGCCGCGTACTCAACTCCCGGCCTGCCACCAGCGGCAACACTAACAAATGGGCCCAGACGACAGGATAGGCAATAATTAGCGCCAGCCCCAGAACAATACCACCCGCCAGATCCTGCCAACCGCCAAGGTAAATCAATACAAGGCCTGCCAGTACTTCAACGGTTATGCCGCACCATAACGCGGACAACAATAAACGGGCAGGCTTGGTCCGGTCCAGGCCGCGGCGCTGCATCACGGTCGTGAAGTTTTGCGTCCGCCAGTACCACTGCAAATAGGGCCCAGCTTTGTATTCGGTATTTTGCAACATGTAAATGAGCGTTGCCGGGTAACTTGGAAGATAAGGGCTAATGAGAGCGCGGATCATGCCAGGAATTCCTCTACAAGTTGGGTGACTTTTTCCGGCTGGTCAGTGTGCACGAAGTGGCCGGCCTGTTCAATTACTTCCAGGCGAGAGTTTTTAATAAGTTTGTTATATTGTTTGCCGTCGGCGACCGGCACATCTTGGTCATCGGCAGCATATATTAAAAGCGTAGGAGTTTTGATGGCCGCGGCATCACCCTGGACATCTTGGCGGACCGTTTTCTTGAAAGTATCCTGCAAGTGCGGCGCGGTTAACATGTCGGAACCCGCGGCACCGTAGAGACGCTTCCGCAAAGCGGCACGCCGGTGCTCGGGCAGCCAAATAGTGGCCGCGTTGCCCGCCTTGGCTATGAACTTGAAAATAAGACGCTTGGCGTGGCTGTTGGTACGCACCCCCGAAGCAGCCAGCAAGACCAGTTTGTCCGGGCGCAATTCGCCCAAACTGACCGCGCGGACAGCCAACGCCCCGCCGTTGCTGTGGCCGATCACCGCGTAGGGCTGGGGCAGATTAAGTTTTTGCAGCAGATCTTTTAGAAATTCGGCGTAATCATCTAAATCCCAGGCCGCGTCGGGAGTCTGCGTAGCGCCAAATCCGGGCAAATCAACTGCCAGTACCTGATGGCTGGCGGCAAGCTCTTTTTGGAGCTGGCCAAGGTTTTTTGCCGTCTGGCTCCAGCCATGCAGCAGCAATATGAGCTTACCCTCGCCGGACAATTCGTATTGCGTGAGCAATTTATCGACTATGAGCTGCATAGAATTTATTATACCTGTTTATACCTCTGTCAGCTATTTACCGTAAACTGGGCTTTTTTACGTTTTAGCCAATAGTCGGACTGGCGCACCAGTTTGCGGGATTGGCTGGCGTTGGCCAGCAGGATTTTTATGGCTTCTTCGGCAAACACGCCGTCTTCCGAGCCTTTGGCCAGAACTACTGTCTCTGGCGCCAGCTGATGACGTACATATTCCCCCGCTTCGTACGGATTCAGGAAAGTTTGCACCTTGCAGCCCTGGTTCTTGGCCACCGGCGCCAGATTCTCGGCGGCGTCGCGGCCGATCGTCACCACCAAATCAAGCTTTTCTGGATTGCAGTAGCCGCCGATTTCATTGTGCAGGCGGACGCTGTCATTGCCCAGTCCGTTCATGCTGCCTAGGATAGCGATTCGCTGCTTGGCCTCGGTGGCGTACAGTACGTCAAGCACCGCCTTAACGGCGATTGGATGAGCATTACAAGTATCATCAATGATTATGGATCCCTGCTTGCCTGCCAAAATTTGCATGCGGCCGGCTGTTGGCGTGATAGCGCGCAGGCCTTTTTGGATTCCGGCCGCTGATATGCCCAGCATATCGGCCGTGGCCACTGCCGCCAGGGCGATTTTAGCCCCTTGGCTGCCCAGCGCCGCCACTTCGGCGGATATCTGCTTATCGTCTGCTAACTGGAAAGTTATTTTTTGCCCCTGCAGGCCGCGTTCCTGGCGGGTAGCCACGCGATAGTCAGCCTCGTTTAGCAGGCCATAGCTGGTGTGTTCGGCCCCTGGCATGTATTTGGCGGGGATATCGTCTGCATTTAACAGTGAGCGTTTAGAGAAGCTAAGCGGCGTAAGTTCTTCTTGGGCAACGGTCTTCATAGTCTTGAACTGGGCCATATGTTCATCGGTAATCGCCGTTAATACAGTTAGGTCAGGCTCTAAATAGGCGAATTTTTTGAGCTGGCCGGGCGCGTCGGTGCCGAGTTCAACTACAACTACGTCATATGGATAGCGTTTTTTAAGCTGGCGACGGTTTTCGCGCAGAATCTTGCGCCAAGCCAACGGATTGTATAGGCTGGGTTTTTGCTGGCCGAAAAAAATCAGCGGCACGGTCAGCCGATCATTATAGTTGCCATCTTGCCAGCGAACCCGTCGACTAGCGCCAAGCGTCTTAGCTATCGCCAGTTTGGTAGAGGTCTTACCCACACTGCCCGCCACCGCCACCACCGTAAAATCATTCTTTTGCCGCAGCTGCCGGATCTGCCGCTCCAGACGCCGGCAGAGGAAATTCTTGCCAATCTTTTTCAGATGCATAAGTTATATTATAGCGCGATAATGGTGGGCGAGGTGGGACTTGAACCCACAAGGTTTATGCAACCAACGGATTTTAAGTCCGTCGCGTATACCAATTCCGCCACTCGCCCCAGAAATTGTGTGGAGGCACGGACCGGATTTGCACCGGCGTACAGGGTTTTGCAGACCCTTGCCTAACTCCTCGGCCACCGTGCCATAACGACTATTTTAACAGAGAAATGCCTAACTACTCGGCTAATTGGTTTGTGACCTTATTTAATTAAGTACGTCCGATACATTCCGCGGCATTTACGATCTCTTGATGAGAGCCCGTATGAAATGCTTGTATGGGCGCATTATCGAGCAACGGGTTGTCGCCAATCATCCAGGCCCGTATAGTTTCGGGGTCAACCTCTTGATCCGTTAAAGCGTCGACTACTTCAGCAAGATCGCGCAGCGACTCTTCAGCTTCTTCGCCAGGCGTTTCATGATCACGAGCGAAAACACCTATGCGCCGAGGGTCTGGCTCTCCAATCGCATAAGCTGACAATCTTTGACCTAATATTTCTTGAAGCACGGAAGCAACTTCGCCGATTGGACGCTCTCGTAAGGATGGTTTATCTTCGTCGTTTGGCGCTCGTTCACCAGCCATAGTATTGCTCCGTTTAATTATAGACTTATTAAACACCCTCGTCGCTCTTTTTACAAATTATTGGTTCGCCTAGCGCTTGAAGATGGTGTGCTCGGTGGATTCTGGGGAGTCAGATAGGCTCTGAGGTTGGTCGGCGCGGTTTGTGTTGCGGCGTCGGCGGCGGCGCTTGGGTTTGATCATCTCGACCAGCGAGCCGACAGCTGTTTGGCCCATGCCGCTGTGGTCGTGGCCGGCTGGAGCGGTTTTTGGCACGGCTTTCGGCTTCGGCTGAGCTTTGGGCTTATCCTCTGAAGCGGTTGGTGATTTAGCCTCTACCTCATAATGACGGTGTATGTAAGTTTCCGCGGAGGCACGGGTTATAGAGTGTTCGGCTCGCGAGTGCTCGATAATATTGGCCGTTTGGTCGAACTGCTGATCCGGCAAATTAAGCGTGGTGGCTGAGAAAGCCGGCGTTTTTTCACCGTCAATCGTCATATTGATAACGATATTGCGGTTGTTCATGTGGACCAAGTCATATTCTTCGAACTTCGGTTCGAAATATCTCAGCATACTGCGGGCGTCATCGGCGCCCATGCGAAAGGCGATCATTGACCCGACATTGCCGAACACGGCGTCTTTGACGTCTTGCGACATCTGGGCGATGTACTGGTTGGCCACCGTCAAATTCAAAGCATATTTACGGGCCTCGCTGAGAATCGTGGCGAAACTGTCCGTGGCAAAGTGTTGGAATTCGTCGACGTACAGATAGAATGGAATGCGCTCGCTGGCCGGGATGTCGGCGCGGCTCATGCTGGCCAGCTGGACTTTGGTAACCAATAACGCGCCCAGCAATGCGGCATTGTCTTCGCCGACCTGGCCGCGGCTCAAGTTCACTATCAGGATTTTGCGCTCATCCATAATGTGGCGGATGTTAAAACTGCTCTTAGGCTGACCGATAATATTTCGTACCAACGGATTAGCAGTAAAAGCACCGACTTTGTTCAGCACTGGCGCCACGGCTTCGGCGGCGAACTTATCATTCCAAGTAGCGAATTCAACATTCCAAAAATTACGGACCACCGGATCGGCCACGTGTTTCATAACTTCTTTGCGAAAAGGTTTGTCAGTCAGGATGCGGGTAATGTCCAGCATGGTGGCATCCGGATATTCCAGCAACGCCAGCAGACAGTAACGCAAGATATATTCCAGGCGCGGGCCCCACGACTCGAACATCCGTTTCAATACGCCGATCAGCTCGGATGCCGTGTGAGTGCGCAGCTTGGGGTCGGTGACTTCCATGGGATTGAAGGCTATCGGGAATTCCGTGTCGGCAGGGTTGAAATAGATGACGTCGTTAGCCCGCTCGGCCGGGATGCGCCGGAGCACGCTGAGCGCGTAGTCACCGTGCGGATCGATGACCGCGAAACCGTATGGGCTGTGAATGTCAGAGATGGTCAGTAGTTCCAACAGGCCTGATTTACCGACGCCGGTCTGGCCCAGGATGTACAAGTGGCGGCCGCGGTCGGCGCGCTTTAAGCCGAAAGATGAATTTTGGCCGCGGAAGTTGGTAGCGGCAATCGGACTGACTTCTTGACGGTTGGTTTCGGTAACGATCGGCAGGTTGGCTGGCGGTTCGGCCGTCTGGCTGAGCGCCCACAAAATATACGGCGTCTCCACGTTAGTGTGCGGCAAGTGGCAAAGCGTGGCGACTTCTTCGATATTCAACATGAATGGTTTTTTACCCAGCTGACGGTTTTGGTAATGCGCCAGCATGGCCGCGTCGTGCGTAATCCGGCCCTGGTCAAAACCGTTCAGGTAGGTAGTGTTGAATTGTTTATAGCTGGCGATGATTGACTGGATACGCAAGGTCGCCTGGTGCGACGAGACGTTGCCGCGGTAGACAATCCGCAAACTGGTTTCAAAGGCCAGCTTGTGGCTTTTTTCTTCGGCGCCTTTAGCGCGGGCTTGGTCATATTCGGTAAGCTTTGGTGCGGCCACGCCTTTGCCGTCTGTCGGCGGCCCCCACATAGCTTTTAGGACGGCGCCCGGAGCCGATCCGCTCGCCCCTCCTCGTAAACCGCCGATATAACGCTCGCTCTGCTTATGCCAGTTTTTAGGAGCGGGCTGCATGACCAGCTGAATCCAGGCTTCTTCATCCTCTTCGAACTTGGCCAGCGTGGCGGTGATAGCGGCCAGCGGATCGACCTCAAAGCTCTGAAAAGTTTTAACCGGCAGCGCTTGGTTATTGATAAGTTTCAGCTCGGCCCCCAGGAAAGCCGATGGCGGCACCGCACTCCGAGAAAAATCTTCCACCTCGGATATCTGGACGCTCGGATATTGGGCGTACACCTGCTCTTCCACAAAGTTCTTGAGATATTGCGGCACGCAGACGTAAAAACCGATGCGCTTTTTCTGAACGGCAATCTCAAAGCTGATACGCACCCGGCGCTCACCCTGGAAACGCTTTTTAGGCGGGAATACCAGCAGACCGTGCAGCGAAGCGAACATCTGCTCGGCGGCCAGCTCTTTCTTATCATTGGTCCGCGGCACCTGCAACAGCAGGAGTACCATATCGTCGTCTGGTCCATCCGGTTCCGGATTGCCGAGATTAGCTAGACTGCTTGGATCAAATTTCATGTTACGTTTATTTTACCGTGTTTGGGGTCTCAAATGAATAAACTAAAGCACTTTATGTGTCAATTATACCAATTTTTCCCAATAAAATCAAGGGTACGTTAGTATTTATTTGAGTCTGGCAAGACCAGGCCAAGCTCTTGCAGCTTAGGAAGTATATCTTCTATAGAATCTGTTGGAGATACTTCCTCATAGCCATTATTAAAGCCCGTACTGACTGTATAGGATCTGCCCGTAAGCTTAGCCATCGTAATAATTCCTTGTAAATATCCCAACGGCTCGTGGGCGAACGGAGAGCTAGATATCACTAGCCCTTTCCACAGTCCATCTGGCATATTGTCGTCTTGTTCGATATTCTGTCTATTTTTCTCTTGATTAAACGCGTACACCAGACCGGGGACTACCTCGGCATCCTCTAGGCCTAGGGATTCTACAATTCGCTCTTGGGCTGCTTGGTGATTCTCTTTCAATTGCGCCACAATCGTGTCATCAACTCGAGGAAATTCTTTCTTCCAGTCAGCCAGATCTTGACCGCTGATGGTCGGAAAGTCCGGGTCATCGTGCCCACGATTCACAAACAGCGCCTGGTTGTAGGGTTCTTCGGCAAATTCATATTCAGCAATTACCGCTCCAAGTTCATCAAAAGACATGCGGCCAATTTCTGGGTTTACGGTTTCGCCTTTCATAATCTTATATTTTCACCAACTTCATGAAATTGCAAGCATAGGCATAATTACGGGACGATTTACGAGGAATACTGCTTAGCGCGGCTATTGGCTACGTAGCCGAAAGCCGCCGCCGCCAGGCAAGCCATACCGCCAAGTATTATCGGCACCCGGCCGCCAGCCGCATCGGCTAGCCAGCCCAGCAGAGGCCCACCAATCGGAGTCGTGCCGACCAAAAGCACGGATTGCAAGGCCAGGACCCGGCCATGCATCGCAGGTTTAGCCTCAACCTGTACTATAGAGGTAGTGGAGGTCATGTAAATAATGCTGGTCAATCCCAGCAGAAAAGCTATAGGCAAGGTGATTGCGATGGTTGGCGAGACGGCCAATAAGAACATCGTCACACCCAACGCCAGGACACCGGCAACCACATGCCTCGTTCTTACCAGGCTGCGGTTGGCCACCAGCAGGGCGCCGACCAGGGCGCCAAAACCAAAGACTGAGTAGATAAGCGTAAAAGTTCCAGCACTGCCATGCAGTGATTTAGTGACGAATAGCGGCAGGGTGACGGTGAAGTTATACGCCAGGCTGCCGATGATGGCTAGCATGGCGAAAGTGATCCATAGGACGGGTACGGATAGCACATATCGGAAGCCGGCACGGATTTCACCTTTGACCCGCGGCCTGGGCGGCTGGCGCCTTAGTTCAGCCGGCCTCATCATCCACAAACAGGCCAGAACGGCTAAATAGCTGATGGCGTCTACCGTGAAGCACCAGCCATAACCCAGCCATACAATCAACGCGCCGGCCAGAGCCGGGCCAATGATGCGCGCCACATTAACGATAGTGCTATACAGCACAACGGCGTTTGGGATATCTTCAGGCGGTACCATTTCGGTGACGAATGACCGGCGTAATGGATTGTCGAAAGCCAGGAGTACACCGCCCACCGTCGCTACGGCGAACAGTACCGCCACTGGAGGATTACCCATGAACGCCAGAGCAGCCAAGGCTATTGATTCGGCCATCTCTAAACCTTGGGTAAGGAACAGAAGATTTCGCTTGTTGGAACGGTCGGCTATAGCGCCGCCCCAAACCGACAGCAACAGGATTGGGCCAAACTGGCAGGCAGCCAGCAGACCAACGTACAGGCCGCTATGGGTCAGGTGCAATATCAGTAGGGTCAGCGCTACATTAGTCAACCAATTACCGGTATTTGATATGGTCTGGCCGGCAAAAAACAGCCGGAAGTTACGGCTGCGCAGCGCCAAAAAAGTCTGCCGGATGGTGAACCGGATACGCTCCGTCACTTTAGTCGGTCAGTTTATTAAGCAGACTGATTATTTCTTGTGTCGTACCAGTTTCGCCGAGCCGCGGGAAAATCCGCTGGACGCTGTTTTGGTGAGCCTCAGCACTCATATCGGTCATGGCGTCGGTCGCCAGCGTGACATGGTAACCGTGCTCATGGGCTGAGCGGCCCGTAGATTCAACGCCGGCGCTGGTCGCCACGCCTGCCAGCACAACTTGTGTCACGCCCAGTTCTTTAAGCCGTTTATCAAGCGGCGTGTCCTGGAACGCGCCCCACGTCTGCTTAGTAATTTTGATGTCATCAGGCTGTTCGTTCAGTTCGGGAATAAGCTCGGCCCAATCTTTGGGGCGCTCGCCGCCCCGCATTGGGCTTTCGGTGCGGCCGGGCGCGCCGCCGGTGACGTTAACCAATACTACCGGCAGTTTATGCCGCCTGAAAGTCTCCGCCAGCTTGGCGCTATTGGCGACTACTTTTTCCATGGCGTGCGCTGTCGGCAACTGGGTGATTCCCTTTTGCAAGTCAATAATTATAAGCGCCGTTTTCGGATCAATCGTGGTTAGTGCCATTTTAGCTCCTCTTAGTACTATTATAGCAGTCGTGTAGTATAAATATATGACCCACGAAAAAATTGCCGGCGGCGTGGTCCACCAACTACCAGCGGACTTACGAAAAGCTCTTATTTCTACCCCCAAGGCCTTGGCGGCATGGGAAGATATTACACCGCTGGCACGCAACGAGTGGATATGCTGGGCTATATCCGTAAAAAATCCTGCGACGAGAAAGAACCATATAGAGCGGACGATCACGGAGCTCGCTGAGGGCAAACGCCGGCCCTGCTGCTGGATGGGTTGCCCCCACCGCGCGGATAAAAAGCTAAGCCCTTCCCAAAAATGGGTGCTTGGCAGACAGTAGTTACGTCAAGCGAATGAGCCGGTCTTAACCTCGCCAGCCCTTTTGTAATTGGCGAAGATGACACCTTTTGGCGACGTTTTGGATTTCGTCAGTTCAAACGCTACAGGGATAGTTCCTTCCGCGAATAAACGCTTGCCGCTGCCAAGTGTCACAGGGTATATTCTTAGCCAAAGCTCGTCAACTAGATCATTCTTAAGCAAAGTCTGGATCATGTTGGCGCTACCCTGCACTGATAGCATTGGCCCATCTTGCTGCTTAAGTTCCTTTATTTTTGCGGGTACGTCGCCGTCAATCAGTACCGTTTTTTCCCAGGTTAAGTCTGAGTCACGATGCGAGACAACATATTTCGTAGCTTTATTAAATGGGTTGGCTATCACGCCCTTTTGTTTCGGCCAATAATCCCGCCATATGTCGTAAGTCTTTCTGCCCAGCAATAAGTCATATTCGGCGCTGAATTCTTCGCCAAAGATCTTTTGGGAAAACTCGTCCGCGTATGGCCAGGTCCAGCCGCCATATTTAAAGCCGCCGCTGGTGTCTTCTTCCGGTCCGCCCGGAGCCTGCATAATTCCGTCTATAGAGATCATTGATATAACAACTATTTCTCTCATACTCCTATAATAGCAAATACTGAAATCTACTGACTGAGGGATGGGGGCTACATTTTTAGTAAGTTAGAGATTCAAATCTTACCATACTGAAGATGTACGAAGCCATTTTCAAACTTTCGTACATCCACCAGCTTAAACTTGCATTTAACGTCTTTTGGCAGCCAAGGATTGCCACTGCCTATCATGATAGGAACGATGATTTGATGGTACTCGTCGATGATGTTAGCTTTTATCGCTTCGGCCGCCAAATGCGGGCCACCAATGTCGAAATCTTTATCCGACTCTGCCACTAATTTTTGGATGGCGCTCGGGTCGAATGAGCGCTCGATCGTCGCGTTAGCTATCGTGGCATCAGTCAGCGAAGTGGAATAGACTATTTTCTTTGCGGCTTTCCAAATTTTGGCGTAATCATTCATAGCCGGGCTCGGCCCGTCCATAGGTCCGCCTGTACCTTCGGTTGGAATGTCGTCCCACACTTTCATAGTCTCGTACAGGTTGCGCCCCATTAGAATCGTTCCAACGTTACGCACAGTATCATTTACGAAAGAATGCACTTCTTCGCTTGGCTTAGACCATTCGAAGTGACCGTCTTTATCAGCCACAAAGCCGTCTAGCGATGTCGATATAAGATATATTAATTTGCCCATACACTTATTATCTCATACGGTCAGTTGGGAAGCATATCAAAGTGCTCACGCTTGGCGCAGCATTATTGCTAAAAGTGTAACTATTCTCAGAGACACTTAATAAGGTTTTAGCCAGCAAATGCTCTGCATTGTTAACGAAGTTAAAACCATTCTTTTTTATCGTATAGAAGTTTAGTAAGCTTTGGTAGCGCCATCTTCTATTGCTTTTTCAGCATTGTCTTTAGACATCATCGCGCAAACAGTTGTTCCACATTTTTCGTGCTTCCCTTTGGCCATGAAACCACCTTTTGCAGTTTGGTGAATCTCTGGTGCTGACAGCTCAACACCTTTTTCTTTGCATTTAACGCAGTATCCTGTAGCCATGTCTATCTCTCCTTAAATTGGTTGTTATCTTATAACTTGCTTCATTATAACGTCTGTTTAGAATATACCTACCCTAAAGGTAAAAAGTACATCGAAACGCCCAAAATGTTCGAATGGTGCTGTATGTGAGTAAAAGTTTACACAAAATTACTGATGAAATTGCCCGTTGGCGTAAAATTCTGGCAATTCCATATCAGAAGTACTTGTTAGGCCGAAGCCCTTAAGCAGGAGGTGGGAGTTACACGCTATCTACGAATCTTATGAAGTCAATAACCATCTGCTCAAGAATTGGCTCTGCTTTCTTTCGGTCAATAATAATATCGGGCTTGAAATTATCGACACCATTTTCTGACATGTTGAGAGGACTATCGCTAGTGCTTTCCGCAGGCTCAACATAGCCATTAGTAATTACCTGGTTCTTGACTAAATCTGGACGTATTGTAGCCATAACCGACGATTCTGTATCTCCCGCGTGATTGTCGCTACCGCCAAATAATTCAGCACCCAACTCATCAGCTTCCTTACTCCATACGTCGTAGATAATAAGTTTTATGTTGCCGCTCCAAGATCTAACGAGCTTGTCGAGCAATATATCGTTACCACCATGGCTGTTAACAATGATCAATTTGCTAAATCCTGAATGTTCCAGTGATCTTAATATATCCTCTAAGTAGCTTGCTAGGGTCGCCTGCGATATGGACAGCGTTCCAGGGAATGCCATATGCTCACCTGCATGACCGACCCACTGAACAGGAAGAGTAATCATGGTGTTTGGACTGTGCTGCTCTGCTTCCTCAACGACTTTAGACGACGTTGCTGTGTCAGTTGATAGAGGGAGGTGTCCGCCATGCTGCTCAACCGAACCAAGCGGCAAAATAACAGGTAGTGATAAACAGTCGCGTATAGAGTCTTTCGTTTGGTCTATATAAATCATTAGCTATGAGTATAGCAAAAGACCTCTGTCTCAGAGGTTAAAACGCTTATGGTTGGTGCAGTCGAACAGAATCTACTTAAACTTTTTGAGTGGATACTCATAGAGCCAACGCAAGCACCTGGAATTGCAATAGCTGGCAGAGTATCGTCATCAAAATTATTTACTAGTGCAACTTCTTGCCTGCGCCCAGCATTGCAATGATTTTTTCCATCCTGCGCAAGCGGGTCGCTTCGGTCTTGGCAGTTTGTAAACGCCAAGCGATAGCGTAGGTATTAGCTTTGTTGAGGGTAGCGTAGAATGACTCGGCTTTCGGGTGTTTGCTAAGCTCTTTAGAAAAGTAGTCAGGAGCCTGCATATCTGTCGCTGCGTCATAGGCCGCCTGCCAGCGTCCGTCTGCTTGCGCCTTTTCAACTTCTAACAGGCCACCTGGCATTATTTGACCAGCTTCTTTTAGCCGATTAATATGCTCAATATTTCGTTTGGACCACATGCTTCTAGGTCGCCGAGGCGTGAATTTCTGCAAAAAAGAAAGTTCATCATAGCTTTTCTTTTGGCCGTCAATCCACCCGAAACACAAAGCTTCGTCTAATGCTTCGGCGTAGGTTATGGAGGCTACACTTGAAGCTTTCTTATATATTTTGAGCCAAATACCGTCAGTGTCTGTGCCGTGAACCATAAGCCATTCACGAAACGCTGGCTGACCATGGAACTCAACTATTTCATAATTGGTGGAATCGCTCATAAATTAATGGTAGCAAAAATACGCCCAAGGGCGTATTTGACAGATTAACATGATTGGTGCGGGTGACGGGACTTAAACCCGTGGCCTCTTCCTTGGCAAGGAAGCGCTCTATCAGCTGAGCTACACCCGCGTAACAGGGTTGAATTATAGCAAAACACCTATGAAATGCCAAGAACGCGGACTTTTGCCCGCGTTCCCAGAGACCGCTTCTGTCTTTTTTGTATTATTGGCCGCGCCCGTTGGTCCAGCTGACACACTGGCCCTGGTTCCTGAACGGCTGGCCATTTTGGTCGGTCAGGGTCTTGTACCCGTCTTTCTTGCAGGCATCCTTGTCCGAAGGAGTTTGGAACGGTTCAAAGTTATAGGTAGTACCGTTGAAGTTTACTAAGTCTGCTTCGACATCGTAGCCGGGGTTATTAGAGCCGACATTTACGCCAAAACCTACAGCCACCGCGTCCGGACAGATAGAATTTATCTGGGCCAGTGTGTACGTGGCCGGACCGCCGGCAGTGCCAACTATAGTACCGTTGGAACACGTGACGGTCCTGCTCGACCAGAACAATCCCTGGTCAACGTCCCATTGTTGCCAAACGCCAGGCGTTACTGTCCCTTGTGTAGGGTTCTGGTAAGGTTCATAGACTAGAGTAGAGAACCCTGAGCTGCCATTTAACTCCACGGGGATCTGGTACGAAGCGTCGCCTTCAGCGAATGAAGCAGAGTTCTGCTTGGTGGAGTAGCTTAGGTCAGTGACATTAGCAAGTGGCGTATTCGCATCGTGCAGATACTGGGCTTTAGACGTTGTGGTCGCATCGGTCGTCAGTTGAAGCGCCCCCGTATGCGGACTGCCCGGCGCGGTACTATCGGCGACGAAGTTTACGGCTCCGCCCGTGCGGGTGTCAGCCGTTGACCAACCCTGTGTATTGGTCGGCGTAACGACCACTTGAGAGCCCGCGGCAGACGCGGCTATCGGAAGAGCCGCGGCGGCAACTACGCCTGTCGCGCTCAATGCCGTCATCAGCTTAATCGCCCGTAGTTTACTTCTAATTTTAGTAACCCCGTTTTCTAAACTATATTTATAATGCATTGCACCTCCCTAATTAATCTTCCCATTGTAGCACCGTGCACGTGTAAGAAAGTTAAATATTACACAGAATAATATAGGATTTAAAGATTCTGGAGTATCCGGGTTCATAATGAAAAATGCCAGCCTATGCTGACATCTTTTTGGTGGCTCCTCTCGGACTCGAACCGAGGACACAAGGCTCTTCAAGCCTCTGCTCTACCAACTGAGCTAAAGAGCCATTAACAGAGGTATTTTATAGAAAAAACCGTTAATTATCAACTTTTGGGTAAGGATGGTGCGGAATATTAATAAAATCAATGGCGGTCATTCGACGGATAATATAAGCACTAGGTAGTGACAACTTATCAAATGACGGAATTGGTGCCGTCGTATCCCAAAATTTATCATGCGTCAAAAATTCTGTCATAGCTTTAAGAATTGGTGGAGATACGGGGACTTGAACCCCGGACCTCTTGTATGCCATACAAGCGCTCTAGCCAACTGAGCTATATCCCCACGTTCCAGAACAAGGCTAATTCTACCAAAACAGGGGTAAAAAAGAAAGCGCGAGCTATCGGAGGCCTATCGCCTGGATAACCCGCTCACCGATCCGCGCCGGTAGCGAACGGTCTTCCGGTTCTTGAATCAATTCGAGTTCTTCAGCCAGCTCATCTTTGCTAACACCTCGGCGCTCAGCCTCGGCAGCCAAACGACCGACCGCCTGGAATGGAAGGTTCCTGCCATGAATGACCCTTACCCTGTCCGGGTGCTCGTAATAAACCCGTCTTGTTCCGCCAACAACCCTCGATACAGCGGGCAGGTCTTTCGCCTTGCGAAAATCCTCCATAACCTCCATATCTGTGCGCGGACGGTTCGGGTCGCGGCGGCGTAGGCTCATGCTTGGAATTATACACCTAGATGATGCGTTTTTTGCGGACGAAGGCGATGATGGCGATGATCAGCACCAGGTTGATTGCAATAATGGTTTCGAATGCCCAGTGAGCGCGCTGGTACGGCAAGTGAACGTTCATGCCGTACATACCAAAGAAGACGTTCGGCAGGGCGATCAGAATAGTTGCCAAGGTCAACAAGGTAATGATACGGTTCAGGTTATTGCTGCTAATGGCTGAATAGGCATCGCGGATGTTACTGATGGAACGCAGGTTGGAACGGATCGCCTCAATGGATTGCTCGTTATTGAGCAATAGGTCTTCGACGATATCCTGGTCTTCTTCAAATAACGGGATATGCCGGCCAACTAAGAGGCGGCGCAAGGTGGCATTGTTTGGCAGCAGCGAAGCCAGGAACTCGTTAAGCTCGTCTTCTATGGTCACGAAGTCAATCAAGTCTTGGTTGGTGACGGTCTGGCCGCGCAGCCGCGAACGTATAGCCTTGATCTTGCGGCTGGTTTGGTTCAGGTATATGTCGTACTGGTCGCTGATCTGGGATAACATCAGCAGGATCAACTTGGCCCGCTGGGTAGTGGCGGCGTTTATCCGGCCGCGGCGGAAAGCGTCCAGCACCGGCAGATGGGCCGGCGAAACGGTAATAACATGCTCCTGTCCGAAGATTATCAGCAGCGGCGCCGTATCTATCTCGCCATTTTTGGTTGGGTGCGCGTAGCGTACAAAAATATAGGTTTGGCCGTCTTCGTGCTCCAGACGCGGCATTTCGTCCTCGTCAACGGCGTCTTCCAGATAACCGGGCTCAAGCTTAAACCGCTTAGCCAGGTCTTTAATCTCTCTGCCACTAGGCGCCTCGGCATAGATCCAGCTGCTGCGCAGCGGCTTAGTCTCCTCTTGGAGCGTTTTGCCTTTTAGGCTTCTGTGAAAATACTTAATCATAGGCGGGACCTGCCGTCATGTAATAAATGTTTCGTGCGCGCCCACCCGGCGGCGGGCAAATATTTTTTTGTTTTTGTTTTTACGCGCCGCAGTGCGCACGACCTGGTATTAAGCATAATTAATTTGGCGTTTTTGTCAAGGCTTGGCGCCGCGTTTATCGGTGGCCCGTGGCAAAACGTAGAGAACTAGAACCAGGGCCAGCAACACCGCGAAGCCGCAGAGTACGCTGGGAACGCCACGTCGGGCACCCGGCTTAACTGTCATAGACAGCGCCGCCGGCACCAAAAAAACCAGATAGCCCAGGATTAGCCCCTGGACGGCTTGCAGTCGTCTGGACGCTTGGCGGCCTTTGGCTTTTAGCTCGTTGGCCCACTTAAAACCAAGTCCGATGCCAGCTAGCAACCAGCCAAAATAATAGACGCTGTAAGTGCCGGTGACATTAGCCGTAAACTGGAAAATCACATAATTACCGGTACATTTGTGGCCGGTAAAAGTGCCGGATGAGAACAAAAAGAAAGCCATATAGGCCGTCATAACGGCATAAGCGGCATAGACCAGCCGGCGACTGGGCTTGCCGGCCAACGCATGCATAAGATGCAAGCCCAGCGGCGGCAACGCCGTAATAGCCACAAACCCGACGCGTGACCAGGGCGCGGCCATTGAACCCAAGCCTGTGCAGACAAAATATTCGGCCAACTGGAAAGTTGCCAGAGCCAACAACATAATGACCGCCAGCCGCGTAACCACGGTCATTTTATAACGCCACAGCGTGTAAATCGCCAACGACACTTCGATTATCATAGTCGCTGCCATCACCGGCGGCGAAAAACAATTAAGCGTGGTAGTTTTGTTGGTTGTCATTGGATAAGTTTCAGGAATTCCTGCTCATTGAGTTGGTTGGTGCCGAAGGCACGGGCTTTTTTGAGTTTGGACTCGCCAACATTGGCACCAACTACCAGGTAATCCGTGTCTTTGCCCACCGAAGACTGAAAGGTGCCACCCAGCTTGCGCACCCGTTCGGCCGCCAGATCACGGCCCATGCTTTCTAGCGCGCCGGTGATGGCAAAATTTTTTCCGTGCAACGGGCCTTTGGCACGGGATTGATAGACCGGCCTGACGCCTAATTTAGCGAATTTATTGAGCAGTTCCCGGCTGTCCGGATCGGCGAACCAGCCAACGATGGATTCCGCCACCACCTCGCCGACGCCTTCCACAGCCATCAATTCATCGAGCGTAGCGGCGGCTAGTTTATCCAGCGATCCGAACGCTTCCGCCAGGTCAATGGCGGTTTGGGTGCCAACATGCCGGATACCCAAGCCGTAAATGAAGCGCGGCAGTTCCGGCTGACGTTTTTCGGCGATGGCATCGACAAGTTTTTGAGCGGATATGTCGGCGAACCGTTCTAGCTCCAGTACTTTGGACTTATCCAACGTGTAGAGATCGGCGGCGTCTTTGACTAGGCCGGCATCCACCAGGGCGACAACGTTTTTTTCACCGAGCGTATCGATGTCCAGCGCGCCCTTGGAGGCAAAGTGCTCCAAGCCTTTTTTGAGCAGCAGCGGCCCGGTAGCGCCCTTGACCCTGTAGACGGCTTCACCGGCGGGGCGCTCAAAAGCTAGCTCTGGATACTGGCGTTCCAGCTCTTTTTCCATATCGAACTTCTTGGCTGTTTTAGGACGGAGCTCGGTGAGGACATGCTCCACCTGGGGAATGATGTCACCCGCTTTAAAAATTACAACTGTGTCGCCGGTGCGGATGTCTTTACGTCCGATTTCATCGGCGTTATGCAGGCTGGCATGCTGGACTGTAGTACCAGCCACCACCACCGGGTCGAAAACGGCTACCGGCGTGGCGGCGCCGGTCCGGCCAATACTGATCACGATATCTTTGACAATGGTCGTGGCCTCTTCAGCCGGGTATTTATAGGCCACCGCGGCCCGCGGGTTCTTGCCGACTACGCCCAGACCGGCGTACAACTCACGGTCGTTGATTTTAATAACCAGTCCGTCGGTATTAAATGGCAACTCGTGTCGTTTCTCGTTCCATATGTCGACGAACTTCATAACTTCATCCAGTGTTTTGAAAACCCGGGCTTCGCGGTTAGCGGCAACACCCAGCGCCCGCAGAGTTTCGTAGGCGTACATATGAGTTGGCACCTCGGCGGGATTATCGCGGATCAGGTCATAGGCTTTGAAACGCAGCGGCCGGGCTGCCGTCAGCTGGGGGTCCAGCTGACGGATGCTGCCGGCGCTCAGGTTGCGCGGATTGGCGTAGACCGGCAGTCCGGCCGCCTCGCGCTGGCGGTTCAGGCGCTCGAAATCCTTTTTGTACATAATGATCTCGCCGCGGATCTCGGTCCGGCCGCGCGAAAAGTCTTCAAACTTTTTTTCGCGCCTGAACCGCAGCGGCACGCTCTTGATAGTGCGGACGTTCATCGTTACATCCTCGCCAACCGTGCCGTCGCCGCGTGTAACCGCCTGGATCAGTTCGCCGTTCTGGTACACCAGGGCGCAGGCCAGGCCATCCATCTTGATATCGCAAAAAAATTCATGCTGGCGGCCGGGCATTAACTTTTCAGTCCTCTTAACCCATGCCTCGATGTCTTGGCGGCTAAATACGTCGTTCAAGCTGAGCATCCTCGTGGAATGCCGGACCTTGGTGAATTTGTCCAGCGGCTGGCCGCCGACCCGCTGGGTCGGACTGTCCGGCGTGACCAGTTCCGGATAATCGGCTTCCAGTTTTTTCAACTCCCGCATCAGCCCGTCATAGACAGCATCCGAGACAGTCGGTTGGTCAAGCACGTAATATTCGTAAGAATATTTAGCCATCAGCTGGCGCAGCTCGGCCAGCCTTTTTTCGGCCTGCTGCCTGGACGGCTTACTACTCATTCAAAAGCTCCCGGTAAAGCGTATACGCATAGGTATGCACGGCCACCAGGGCAAACATCGTCAACAGGAAGAAAACCCACTGGGCCAGAAAAGTCAGCCCGATAATAATCGGCACCATGATAACTGCCGCCACTATTAGTAAAATTACTGGTAAACAAATCAGTTTCCAGATAATAATCCACCGGCGGCCGCGCACCAGGTCGCGGGCCGAGCGCAGGGCTTTGAGCGGCGTCATATCGGGCAGCGTGACGATATACAGGGCGAACAGCGACGAGCTGATCATGTAAATACTCCAGGCGGCGGCCAGAATGAACAGCAGCAGCCACCCTAGCCGTTCAGCTAGGCCGACAGCTATGCCGTTGGCGACCACCAAGTTATACAGCGTCGAGCCAACCAGTAGCGGTAGAAGCTGCAAGCCAATTACCAACAACACCAAAATAAACGGCACTAAGGGGTACATGCCGCGGTAGTACGCGTCGCGGATGCGCACCGGCGTACTGGCCAGCACCTGGCGCAACGCCCAAATAACCGCCAAGCTGGTCATAATACCTAATGACAACTGGTAGGCGCCGGCAGTCTGGCTGGAACCGTTACCGGACGAACCAACCAACACTACAAATACGCTGAGAGCCGAGCCCAACGAGCCAAGATTGCCTGTAAAAGCCTGGCTTAAGCTGTGTTTCAGACTGTTCACGTCAGTGCCGCCGGCCAGCCCCTGCACCAGCACCAGGTTAAGCAGCCCGTATATCAGCGTAATGCCAATAAACAGTTTCCTATTTTGCCAGAGCGTCCGGCACACGGTTTTGGTCAATTCCCAAACGTTAGGTAATTTCGCCAGTGCCGGCTTGGTAGTGGACATGACGGTTTTGGGCTTGCCGGCCCCGGATTTCTTCCCTGATTTTTTTGCCATAGAGTCTATTATACGATGAATCCAGTCTGGCTAAACGTGCGTATCCATATCGCGCAGCCGCTTGATACGGTCATCCAGCGGCGGATGGGTGCTAAACAAGCTGGTCAAGCTGCCCTTTTTCAGCGGATTAGCAAAAAACAGGTGCGCCGTGGCGGTATTTTGGTGCTTAGCCACGCTGCCAGTCTTTTTGATTTTCTCCAAGGCGCTGGCCAAGCCTTCGGGATAACGGGTAGTCAGCGCGCCGGTGGCGTCGGCCAGATATTCGCGCTGGCGTGAAACTGCCATCTGGATCAGTAGCGCTACGAACGGCGCCAGGATAGCCGCCACCAAACCAAGGATTATAAACAGCTGGTTGTTGTTATCGCGGTCATTATTGCTGAACCAAACCAGCCGCAACATGATATCGGCCAGCAGCGAAATGATCGCCGTTAGCGCGAAGGCCACCATGGCTACCCGGATATCATAATTTTTGACGTGCCCCATTTCGTGGGCCAGTACACCCTGTAGCTCCTGGTCATCCATGATATCCAACAATCCCGATGTTACGCAGACAGCCGAGCTCTTCGGGTCGCGGCCGGTAGCGAATGCGTTAGGAGCCGGATCGTCCATGATAAAAACCCGCGGCGTTGGCAGGCCGTCGGTAATCGCCAGGTTTTCGACAATGCGGTAGAGCCGCGGATTATCACGTTTTTGGATCTCGCGCGCCCGGTTGACGGCCAGCGCCAGTTTGGCGCCGCTATAGTAGGTTATGGCCACATAGATTAAAGCACCTGCCAGACCGCCGTAAAACACACCGGTGCTGCCGCCCAAATATTTGCTGAACAGCCAGATAATCAGCGCCACAAAGGCCAAAAAGACCGCCATGATAAAGACGGTTTTACGTTTATTGCTGGCTATATCGGAATACATGGACTAAAATTTGACGTCGACCGGATTCTGGATGCTGGCGGATTCGGTTTCGCCGACTTCGAAGAACTCTTTATCCTGCTTGAAGCCGAGCATACTGGCGAAAATATTGGTCGGAAAAACTTTGCGCTTAGTGTTAAAGTCGCGCACCGCGCCGTTGTAAAAGCGCCGCGAGGCCTGGATTTTGTCTTCGGTATCGGTAAGTTCGGCTTGCAGCTGCTGGAAGTTCTGCGAGGCTTTCAGGTCAGGATAGTTTTCAGCTACGGCGAACAGGCTCTTCATGGTTTTTTGGAAATCGCCCTCGGCCTTGCCGGCCTCTGCCGGGCCTTTGGCGCTCAGCGTGTCGGCTCGCACCTTGGCAACGTCTTCAAAAATACCTTTTTCGTGCTTGGCGTAACCCTTAACCGCGTTAACCAGGTTAGGAATCAGGTCGGCACGGCGTTTCAGCTGGACGGTGATATCGCTCCAGGCTTCGTTGGTCCGCTGGTTCAGGCGCACTAGGCCGTTATACATAAATGCCGCTGCCAGCACTATCACTACTACGACCGCAACAATAATCCAGATCATCATTTACTCCTTTGCTTTAGTGTAGCCATTATACAACAGGCGGCCGGAAACTGATGTATGATATAAACAGCTTATGTATACAGCGAGACAGCCGGGGCAGACAAGGCGGTGGCCATACGCATTGGGCGTCATTATTTTACTGGCAGCTTACGGTGGCTGGACGCTTGGACGCGCCTTGCCGGCCGTGCAGCCGGTTATAAACCAGAGCGCGCTCCAAGCCAAGGCCTCCGCTGGCAGTCTACAATGGCCGGCCCAAGGCCAGGCTGCCGTAGGTGTTGCCGGCAGTTCAATTTTAGAAACGCACGGCCAGCAGCAACCCTCGCCTACGGCTAGCACAGCCAAATTAATAACCGCCCTGACCGTACTGGCAGCCAAACCGTTATCTACCGGCCAATCAGGACCGAGCATTGCGCTGAACTCCAGCGACGTGGCTATTTATAACAATTATGTAGCCGAGGACGGTTCGCTGGTGCGGGTCCAGAACGGCGAGCAAATCAGTGAGTATCAAATGTTGCAAGCCATGCTGCTGCCTTCAGCCAATAATATGGCCGATAGTCTGGCAATCTGGGCATTTGGCTCGCTAAAAGACTACCATCAGGCCGCCAACCAGTACCTGGAAGACAAAGGACTGGTAGAAACCCATGTCGGCAGCGATGCCAGCGGTTTCAATCCCAGCACTACCAGCACGGCCCGCGACCTGGTTCGGATTGGCGAGCTGGTCATGCAAAACCCTGTTCTGGCCCAGATTGTCGGCCAGCCTTCGGCCAGTGATATACCGGTAGCCGGTAATATCAAAAATGTTAATTCGCTGCTGGGTACGGATGGCATTATCGGTATCAAAACTGGTAACACCGACCAAGCCGGCGGCGTTTTTGTGTCCGCCTCGCGGATCACGGTCAATAATAAGCCGGTAATTATCGTGACAGCCTTGGCTGGCGCCCCCGGACTCTGGCAAGCTATGAACAGCAGCCTGCCGTTAATTAAAAGCGCCCAGGCCAATTTCAAACCAGTGACCGCTGTAAAAAAGGGTGCTGGCGTAGCGGTATATGGCGTGCCCTGGGGTAAACCGGTGGCAGCTACCGCAGCTCAGAACCTATCGCTCGACGCCTGGGGCGGCAGCAAGGTCAGTACTCAGGTCCATTTGCAAAACATCACTACCAAGAATCACGCCGGGCAGACCATTGGCAGCGTTACTACACCAAAGTCAGCCTCTAACAACCGTTTGTCCATACCCATCAAACTGCAGACAACCTTGTCTAAGCCTTCCACCTGGTGGCGCCTGACACATCCGTTTTGATAAAAGCGAATAGCGAGAACCTTAAAAGTTATGTTTCTCGACCAGCTATCTACCGCTCAGCAAATTCATCAACCATTTGTCTGCCTCTCTCGGCATGTCTTTCAAGTTCTTCCGGCAAAAAATGCTCCAAGGGTTGACCGTTATCGTTTTCATAATCTACCTCATGATGTAGTAGATTGCTTAGACCACGAGCTATTTTAAGTAATCTGAGCGGCCGGAGAAAAGCATAAGGCTTGTCAAGAAAGTCTCGCGCCTCACCGACCTCCATAGGGCTATGTCGCCTTCCCATACCTATTTCATAAATGTCTGATGGATTACTACGAGACATAATTTAATTATACATTATTCTGGTGGGTGATGAGGGACTCGAACCCCCGACCCTCTCGGTGTAAACGAGATGCTCTAGCCAACTGAGCTAATCACCCGTGTCTTTACTGTAGCGCATTTATGGTGTGGTGGGCGAGAGAGGACTTGAACCTCCACAGGATTGCTCCCACTACCACCTCAAGGTAGCGCGTCTACCAATTCCGCCACTCGCCCACGCGACCGCGCGTCTTTAGACCATCATATCGTATCTGTTTTGGACCGAAAACTCAAGCTATGACCGCGGCAAATGGTCGTATAAATGATCCAGGCCATAGTTGGTGCGGATCATTTCTTTGATATCGTCAAGCGAACTGCCAAATTTTACGCCGGGGTTCAGCGTGCCATAAGGATCAAAGATCTGTTTTATCTTAGCCAGCAGGGCATAGCCCTCTGGTCCGTACAGTGTCTCCAGGTAGGGCGTACGCAACCGGCCATCGCCGGTAGTGGCGCTAATGCTGCCGCCCAGCTTTAAGACCAGTTTGTTGTAGGCATCCATCAAACGAAAAACCTTTTGCCGGTCGCCCACCTGGCCAAGGTTCAGCTTGGGCTGGAAAGACAAGCTGCCTTCACCGATGTGGCCCCAAACCGCCGTCTTAATATTATTACCCTTCAAAAGATCGTAAATGCCTTCCAGATATGCCCGCAACTGGTCGGGCGGTACGGCACCGTCGCCGATAACCGGTACGGCGTGCAGCAAGCCTTCGTTATGCGAGAGTAGAGTGCCGGTGGCTTCGCGCAGTTTGCGCAATTGCTGCTGCTGTTCCGGCCCAGTGGCGACTTCAACTTTTTTGGCGTATTTTTCAAAAATGCCATCGGCTTTTTTAGTAGCTCTTTTTAAATGGCGGTCGCTGTTGTCGAACTCGACGATAAGTAATGCCGAAGGGAACGGCGGTTTGATAATTTCGACCAGCTGGTTCGGATTGAGCGCCTGGACTTGTTCCAGCAAGCCGCCATCGACTAGCTCGATAGCGCTGGGCCTGTCCGGCAGGTCACGCAGCTCCAGAACGCAGTCCTGCAGCTGCTGTAAGCTATCAAAAGTCGCCATCATCAATACCGGCGACGGGTTATGCGGTTCGGTTTTCAGCACCGCTTCGGTTACGATGCCCAGCGTACCCTGGCTGCCGGTAATCAACGGTGTCAGATCAAACGAGCCGTCTTTTTGCTTAATGGCCGGCAGGGCGTAACCCGCATTATTCTTAACACCAACTAATTCTAGCCGTTCGACTACTGGACGCTGCTCCTCCAGCAAAGTATCCACTGAGCGGTAAATCTCGCCTTCAAAAGTCGCCAGACCGAGTTTTTTGCTGAGCTCGCGTTTGTTCAGGCGCCTGGTTTCAATCACCTCGCCATTGGCCAGCACCACACGCAAACCTTTCACGTTGGCCCGCATGTCACCGTATTTCACGGACTTTTCACCGCTGGCGTTATTGGCGATAGCGCCGCCGATCGTAGAATATTCCAGCGACGGCGGGTAAGGCGGCAAAAAGCGCCCGTGCGTGTGCAGGGTTTGCTGCAGTTTACCGTAA
The DNA here is from genome assembly GCA_035692985.1 of Saccharimonadales bacterium (SeqCode). GTDB lineage: Bacteria > Patescibacteriota > Saccharimonadia > Saccharimonadales > UBA4665 > JARIHC01. Next base: position 61,838 of record DASSHG010000007.1, on the reverse strand, counting down.
TTGATGCCCGGCTCGACGGTCACCGTATTGGATTTGGTGTCCAGTTCCAAAACCCGGTTCATGTGAGCCGGGAAAACCAGCATGATACCGCTGCCCAGCGCTGCGCCGGACTGGTCGGTGCCGCTGCCGCGGGCAGTCAGCGGAATTACCCGCCCCCGCTCGGCTAGTTGCCAAGTAAAACGGGCTGCTTTGCGGACATCGTTTTCGCCACGCGGATAGGCAATTAGCGCTGGCGCCAACTGCAAAATACTCTGGTCGGTCGCGAAATAACGGCGGGCATCCGTGCTCGTCATCACCTCACCCACCAGGTGTTCCTGCAAATAGTGCGCAACCTTGCTCATTACGCGATACCCTCTCTCATTTTTCGCATAGCGTTATAACGGATATGATAACACAGCTCGTATGAACTGGTGCGGATGAGAGGACTTGAACCTCCACGAGCCGAAGCCCACTAGCTCCTGAAGCTAGCGCGTCTACCAATTCCGCCACATCCGCGCGTCAAAGAACCATCATATCGTATCTGTTTTAGCCGGAAAACTCAAGCGGCGGCTATTCTGTAACTTTGGCTTCGCGGATTTCCCAATTTTGGACGTTGTTAAAACGGCCGGCCGGCGAATTTACGGCATGATCGCTCAGGCCGGCGACCGGACCGTTCGTCAAATATAAAAATCGTGGCTGGTACAGCCCCAACGCCGGATAATCTTTTTGCCACTCTTGCAGGAAGGGCCGGTATTTAACCGCGCGCAGCGCCGGCTCCGAACGGCTGCGGCCAGCCTCCAGCGAACTATCGGCAATCACGTTCTTGTATTCGGACAAATTCAGCCGGTTGGAAGAATGGATATCGGCCTGCGAGCTATCCCAGTAGACAAACACATCCGGGTCAGCGCCGATGGATATGCCGTACAAAACAGCATCATAATTATGATAGACCAGGCTGTTGTGAAAATCCGTGCTGTCTTGCAGCTGCACCTTGAGCTGTACGCCAATGTTTTTCCATTGGTCATGCAATTGGCGGGTCACCAAACGGGATTCAGGCGTATCGGCGGCTGTTAACGTGAATGATAATGCCTGGCCGTTTTTGCCGCGGACGCCGTTTTTGCCAACTACCCAGCCGTTACTATCTAATATCTTACGGGCTGCCGAAGGGTCAAAACCAGCTTGCGCAAGCGACGGATCATATCCCGGCTGGCCTAACAATAGCGGTTCGCGCACGGCATGGGTGGAATAGCCAAGACCCTTGATAATTGCTTGCCGGTTAGTGCCCTCGACCACAGCCTGGCGGACATTCGTGTCAGACAAAACACCGCCGGTGGTCTTGAAGAAAACCATCGTGGCGGCTGTCAATAGCGAACTATGCGTCTCCAGCGAATGCTTTTTTTTAATGTTTTCCGGCACGGTGGTAAAGCCGGCGGCGCCCGTAAGCCGGCCAGACTCAAAGGCCTGCGTAAGCTTGGCCTTGGATACGTAGGCGTGGACAATAAATTCACGGAGTTTGGGATCACCGCGGCTGTAGCCGGCAAAGGGCACCAGCGCGATCTGTTCCTGGGCAACCGAGGGATCATCACCGGCGACCTGAATAGCCTGCCAAGTGAACGGACCGGCTCCCACTGGATGGACAGTATTAAATTCGGCTGAACGGAGGCCGGCGGCCGGCACCTTGCCCAAAATGTGTTTGGGCACTATCCCATTGGTCATGGTGGACGGGAAAGACGCCAAGGCGCCAGGCAATTTAAAAACAACCGTGCGGGCATCGGGCGCCGTGACAGTTATATTTTGCCAGCTGCTTTGCAGCGGCGACTGCGCGTCGGGATTCTGAATTGCCTGATAAGTAAATACCACATCCGCGCTGGTTAGCGGCTGTCCGTCCTGCCAGGTTAGGTGCGGCCTGAGCCGGACAGTATACACCGTGCCGGTCGGGTCTACTTTGTAGCCGCTGGCCAGGTCGCCCGCCAGCTTGTTCTGGTCATTAAAGGTAAACAAGCCGGCAAACAAGAGCTTGGAAACCGAAGTGTCGACGTCATTGGTGGCATACATCGGATTGGCATTTGTGAAGGTGCCGAGGATGCCCTCGTTATAAATACCACCTGGTACCGGCCGCAGTGTTTGAAAATAATTGCTCAGCGAGAGGTTCTGGACAAACAAGCCGGCAATCAATAGTACCAACAGCAATATCCAGGCTGCCACGAACCGCCGGATGGGCGCCAAGTTACCGAGGCGTTTTACGAAATGCCGGTCGAGCTGCTTTTCGGTTTGACTGCCCAGGCCGCCTACCTGTTGCTGGCCCCTGCGGAGCCGTCGGCGGAATCGCAGCCGGATAAGTTTTAGTTGCATTTTGCATTGCGCCCGGTTGTTATTTGCCGCTCAGCGCGTTCATTATCAGCGACAAGCTAAACACCAACCCGCAAATAATAGTTATCTGGAAGATTGTCTTATCGGTGCCGCGCCTGGTGGTATTGACCTCTCCCGCGCCGCCCAGTCCGGCCCCCAAGCTGGCACCACGGGTCTGTATCAAGATCAAAAAGGTCATCAGGGCCATTGAGCCCATGGTTAAATAATTATAAATATTCATGGCTTATATTGTATCAAACTTCTTTGAGGATGGCGCCCACCAAAAAATTTACCAGACCGATCACCATGCCGGCAAAAATCGCCGCCCAGAAATTAGTTACATGCAGCTGGGTGTACAATTTGCTGACCAGAAAAACGGTCAGACCGTTAATAATAATCATGAATAGTCCAAGCGTCAGCACAATTGCCGGCAGCGACAATATAACGAGGATTGGTTTGAGGATGGTATTCAGGACAGCCAACAGCAGGCCGGCGATAACTATCGCCTCCAGACCGTTGTTGTAATTGATGCTTTTGCCCACCAGACCGGCGGCAATCCATAGTCCCAGTCCACACACCAGCCAGCGGATCAGGAAACGGACCAGCGGTGTTTTCTGTTGTTCCATTAAGTCTATTGTAGATTAGCCGAGGCCGCGGGGCAACTTACCGCTTAAGATTTTAACGCTTTTTTCAGTGATTAGTATGTCGTCCTCAATGCGTACGCCGATTGCCTCTTCTGGAATATAGATGCCCGGTTCGACGGTTAGCACCATACCGGGTTGCAGGGGCTGGGCGTAATCGCCCACATCATGCACGTTCAGCCCCAGAAAATGCGAAATCGAGTGCGGATAATATTTGCGGATGTTTTTGGCGGTGATAGTTTTGATAAGGCCCAATTCGCGCAGTTTTTCGCCGATAAACTGGTCGGTTTGCCGGCGGTAATCCTTGAACTCCAAGCCCGGTTTTATCAAACTGATGGCAAATTTTTGAGCTTCCAGCACGGCATTATATACGGCTTGTTGCCGGCGCGATGGCCGTCCAAAACTGGCAGTTCTCGTAATATCGGCGGCATAATGTTCGACCTCGGCACCGACATCTACCACTACTAAATCGTCTTTGCCGATCGCGCTGTCATTAGCCACGTTATGCAGCGTACAGGCCCGCTTGCCGGCAGCCACGATCGGCTCAAAGGCGTGGCCGGCCGCGCCGCGCTTGCGAAAGCCGGCCGCAATCTCCGCCTCCAGCTCGTATTCGTATTTATATTTCCCTGGGAGCGCGTCTCTCAGGCTAGCCACGGTAATATTGATAGCCGCCTGGATGGCCGCGATTTCCTCCGGCTGCTTGATCACGCGCTGCCGGACTAAATGGATCGCTGCGTCCTCTACCTTCAAACTCTTGCAATGACTCTTCAACTTCTTTACCAGTGCCGGCCGCGCCGGATTGGTATACATTCCATAAAGGTCTATGTAGGCCGGCGGGGGTGCTATGGTAGCTACCCGCTTGGTTTTTTTTAGCCGCGCGGCTAGCTTTTCCCAGCCTTCGTGGCTACCGTAAATATTCCTGATAGAAGACCGTTTGGCCAGCTCACTTTCCGATGCCGTGCCGTCAAAGGTCTTCTGATAATCACTCTGTCCGGACAAAATCAGATATTCTTCGGCGCCGTCCATCACCAGCACGATTTCCGGTTCGTCAATCCCGGTCAGATACCAAAAATTGGCGTCTTGCGCGAACTTATATACGCTATCGGCACCGCGCTGCATCAGACCGTTGCCGCCGACGACGATCAATCCGCCGTCACGCGCCTCTCTCAGCTGCGTCCGGTTCCCGGTAAAAAACTTACTGCTAAAATGCGACTTCATAATCAGGCTTCAAGTATAGCAAAGCCATAACTTTGTTCCCGCTCATGCTTGCAAACTAATCTTATTGTTAGGAGAATGTGTATATAAGGTAACACGGGAGTCGAGAAGTGTCAGAGAGTCTAGGTTATTTTATTGGTCGCAATGAGATCAAAGTTCCTCGTATTGATGAGTCATATATCAAAATCCCTGATGTTTTGCGTTTTTTTCAAGAGCTAGAGGCTTTAAATAGTTTGCCCCAAACTCACCGATACGGATATTCTACCTCCAAGGAGTTATGCTTACCAGAATCTTCTGAAAAGCCATTGGTTATACTCAGTTCTCACTACGATATACTATACGGTCCGGACGGCAACTCCGTAGACAAGGAGGTTGTGCGTCGACAGATTTGCGTACCGCCAGACCAACCTGGACCATTAAACAGTTTTCTCAACTATGAAAAAGAGCGTCGAAAAAGCGCTTTAAGGAAGTCGTCTTTAGACCCCTATGAGCAAAGTGAGGAGTTTACTTTCCAAGACCAGACTTTTAGGGAGCCACAAATAAAATCATCTCGCGCAGACCAAGCTGCGCATATTGGTATATGTGTGCAAACTGCATTGGATGCCACTGTAGAGCTATTGTCCTGCTAAATATTTTGCCAGTTGTTTTGCTTTGGTTTTGCCTACGACTTTACTGAGTTCTTTTTCGCTGGCTTGGGCGATGCCGCGCATGGAGCCAAATTCCCGTAACAGTTTTTTGCGGGTGGCTGGGCCAATGCCGGGAATGTCATCGAGCAAACTGGCAGTTTGGCGTTTGGTTTTGAGAGTAGAATGATAGCTGACAGCAAAACGGTGCGATTCATCGCGAATGCGCTGCAAAAGCTTCACTAAATTGGTATTGTGCGGCATATTTATGAGCACATAACCATCGGTTTCTGTCGTAAACCCGCCCAATTCTTGAACACTTGACATGTTAAGTGTCACATTTGACCGCTGTTTATCCACTACTATCTGCTCTTCGCGCTTGGCCAGACCGATAAATGGAATTTTGGAGCAGCCGCATTCGTCACGGGCATGGATAGCGGCATCCAGCTGGCCTTTGCCGCCGTCAATCAGCACTAGATCCGGCTTACCCCAGGCTTTTATATTGCGTTCGCTGAGGCGGCGTTTAAGCGTTTCGTTCATATTGAAGAAATCGTCGTTGCGGTTAGACTTGGTTTTGAATTTACGGTACTCAGACTTATTGCTGACACCGTTCGTAAAGACAACCATGCTGGCTACCACGTCGCTGCCTTGCTGATGGCTGATGTCATATCCCTCGATTCTTTGTGGGAAACGCTTAATACTTAACATGTTAACTAATTCGTTCAAGGCATGGTCTTTGCTGATATCCAGGAATTCTTTGTCACTAAAAACAACTTGCCGGTTCAGGTTTTGCAAAGCAAATAGTTGGTTGCGTAGTTTAACGGCTCTTTCAAAGTCGGAGGCCTTGGATGCGCGCTTCATGTCACGTTCCAGCTCCCGTTCAATGGTCTTGCGTTTGCCCTGAATGACCGCCATGAGCTTGCGCAGATTAGCGCGGTAATCTTCCAGGCTGGTTTTGCGTTCCTCCAGCCCGGGATCCAAGCCCAGGTGATAATGCAGCGTGGCTCTTTTCTGGCCGCCGATCTGACGGGTTGCGTATGGGAAAATCCGGCGCAATAATTTCAAAGATTGGCGGACGCCGATGGTACTGAAATACGGGCCAAAGTAGCGGGCGCCATCGTCCAGGGGCCGGCGGGTTGTAGAAACTGTCGGGTAGTCGCTGTCGTAATCAATCCGGATGTAGCTTAGCGCCTTGTCGTCGCGCAGCAGGATGTTGTAGCGCGGCATGTAGCGCCGGATCAGCTCGCCCTCTAAAAATAAGGCTTCGATTTCGCTATCCACGACCTGCCAGTCGATGTCGGCAATTTCCGATACTAGCGCTTCGGTCTTTGGGTCGCGTCCGCGTGATTTCTGGAAATATTGCCGCACGCGGTTGCGCAAGACCGCCGCTTTGCCAACATAAATAATCTGCCCTTTTTTGTCCTTGTGGAAATAGACGCCGGGCTGTTTCGGCAATTCCGCCAGTTTGCGTTCTAGTTTAGTGGTCATATATATATATTATATATAACGTTTAACGCCGGCTCATGGCGAGCAGTATAACCAAAATCAACAAGATAAGGATGATGCTGATAGAAACGATGTCGAGTAGCCGGCGCTGGCGGGCTTGCAGCTGGAGACGCTTAGCGCGGTGCGCGGCCGGCAGTTTAGTATTGAGCGGCTGGACACTACCGTCTGCTTCGCTTATACCGGCCCGGGTCAGAAGGTCACCGAGCTTAAAACTGGCTGGCTCTTGGTCCCGGCGCAACAATTGGTGCCGCAATTCCGGGTCGCGCTCAAAATCAGTTTCATGCTCCAGGATTTCGTGATGCAGAGCTTCTTTAACGTTACCGCCGTGGGTATGTTCGTAGACCAACCGGCGCAGACCGTTTTCGCCTATCAGGTGCGTGTCATAGATATGTCGCAGCGTGGTGTTATCAATGCTGATTTCCTCGCTGAGTTCCAGCAACTCCTGGCGGCCCATGGTAGCGGCCCGGTAGCCCGGGTCATGGACGGCGGCAACTGCTTCCGGTTTGGACATAGCGGGCAGCTTAGCAGATTCGATATCGGCCGAGACTAGCACGTGCCCAATACGCTCCGGAGGCAGGTTTTTCCCGTGTAGCTGGTTAGCCTCGGGCGCTACCGAGCGATGGGCCTGCTCTTCAATGGTTTCTTTGTTTGATACTGACGGCGAGTTTTCCATAGGGCTAAGCTTTTATTATGCTCTTTTGAGACGTAATCGTAAATGGCGCTGGCACTAGACCAAGCCTAAGCCTGGCGTTGAGCGCAAAAAGCTATTAGTGATTTGAGCTCGGTTTTATATTGGTTGGGTAAATCAATGGTTTCGAGCGTCCTCAGCGCCCGGCCTTCCAGGCGCTGGATCTCAACACCAAGAAGCCGCGTTATATTATGCTGTTTAATGAATTTTTGGACGGCCGCGATGTCAGACAGTCCAATGTCCGGGTTGCCAAATATTTCCCTTAGCCGGTGTCTTTCACGGATATCGCAAGTTTTCATCAAGTAATAGTAGATTAACGTCTTTTTACCCTCCCGGATGTCAGCGCCGACAGGTTTGCCGGTTTTGTTGGTGTCCCCCATTATTCCTAACTCGTCGTCGCGGATCTGAAAGATCGTGCCGGCGGCATCACCTAAGCGCCGCAACTTATTGACAGTGGCGGGGGGTTGGCCAGCTAATGCCGCGCCTACGGCCAACGGCAAAGAGAGGGTATAAGACGCCGTTTTAGCGCGCATCAGATTATAGATAGCCTGCTTGGAAGGCGCGTGGGGGCGGGCCTGGGAATAGATATCCTGCATCTGGCCGTCGCACACCTCGATCAATACATCACCGAACAGTTCGTGGACAGCCAGTGGTGCATCCGCCAGCAACCTTTGTGCTAAGAACAGGCACATGTCGGCGGCGCAAATAGCCATATTGGCCCCAAAGCGCTCCGGTTCAACCAGGCCCTGGCGACGGCCAATTTTTTTGTATTGGTTGTGAAAAGATGGACGGCCGCGGCGGAAATCATCATTATCCATAACATCGTCGTGCATTAGCAAGGCGCTATGGATTAGCTCCAGCGCTATGGCGACATCAATAATTTCTGGGGTAGGTTTCTGGCCAGCGAAGGCTTCATAGCTGAAACAGACCAGACTGCCTCGTATCAGCTTACCGCCGGTAGCATAGGGCGCCAGGCGTTTGAGAAAATCAGTCCGCCAAGAGCCGGTGTGGTTCGGCTTAGCCTGTTCGGCAGCGATAGTCTTGCGGATCTTGGTGTGCAGTAATGGGCTGTATGCCAGTATGGCTTTCATTATTTAGCTCCTTTTTTGTAATGATTATTATATTGTTTAAGGAAAGTTTTGGCCTGGCCCTGTTGATGGAGGGTGTCCGCCACGGAAGTCTCCAAGCTGTTCAGCAGGTCGCTGACAACATTTTCCGTTTGGAAGACGGCTGAGCGCTTTAGAGCTTGGCGGCTGAGCCTGATGTGCCGTCGCATCTGCCGGCATATTTCAGGCAACGTGAAATTCCAGAATTGTGGACGGGCGCCTTTTAACAATATGTCCACAGAATATTCGCCCGGTTTGACCTTTAGGTCTTTTAGCAGCCGGGCAACCACAGGCGTGATATGGCCGTTCCGCAGGTCTTCCGGCCAGTCGTGGGCGTCATCGTTCAGCTGGCGGGCTATAAGGTAGTGGCGGAACGCTTGGAGCGTCTGCTGGGCGGGGGCGCTGGTGGGGCTGGTGCCGGCGGCGGCCAGGACGGCCATCGGTGATAGCGCGTGGCCAAGGGAGCGCTCGGCCAGCTTAGAGAGATCACCGTAAGCCGGCAAACGGCCGACTACCAGGCAATCGCCCCGGCGTTCAAACCGGCAATGCGCCAGTTCCCAGGCATTGGCGCTATCTATTGTGTCGAAAATCTGGCGGACCAGCCGGTGAAAATTACGGTTGGACGGCAACGCGCTGAAATAGTTTTCCAAGGAGCGGCGCATAGCGACATTGGCAACAGACAACAGTTCCGGTTTGCCCTCTTCGTCCAGAAAATCATCATAAATGGTATAGGCCAGCCAGCCGTATAGATTTGCCAACCCAAGCGTCTGTATCAAATTAGCCGGTGGACGGCGCCTGGCCGGTTTGGCAAGAGATTGTCTAAAACGGGCGGCCAGATACATAATTTCCGGGCCGTTGCTGGACGACGCCATCGCTTCTAGCGACCAAAGCATGGAGGCCCGCAAATCCGGCGCCAAACCCTCGAGCTGGCTTTTGCCCATTTCCAATATGGAGTCTCGCGGTTTTGGCTGACTGGAACCAGCCGGTTTAGCGGACGGCGCCTGGCCGGTTTGGCGATATAGTCCCAGCGCCTCCAGGGCGCAGGCCGTAGTCAGGGCCGGCGCGCCATTGTAATAAGGCTGGCCCTTTATAGCCGGATCCAGGCAAAAAGCGGCTGCCGGCCAGGCGCCGTCCGCGGCTTGCATTCGCAGTAAACTGGCCACTGCATCATCCGGACAGGCAGCAGGATCCAAACGCAGCAGCGACGAGACGCAAAGTGCCAAATCCAGCGCCGTGCCAGACGAGTCCAGCAGTCCGCTAATAAATTTTATCAATTCGCCGCCCTGCTTTCCGTTATAACCGCGGGCGATATAATATGCCGGCACGCGGGCTGACGGATAATAAGGCGAGCCCAGCTGCCTCCGTTTAATAGCATCATCCAAAAAACCGGTAAGTTTGGGCAACGGACTGCCTATCAGCGTCAAAAAATAAGCGACATTAGCGTTGACTGCTACATCTATATCCCGCCATACCGGTTCGCTGTCTGACGACACTAGCCAGGTCCGGTACGGACCGCCAACCGTAACCTCGGTCGCCAGCAAGAGTTTGGTCGCTTTAGCCAGCACACCCGCTCCAACCACAGCTGGATCGTATGAATACAAAGCCGCCAAGGCGCAAAAAGTATCGTCCAGGTCGTCCGGATACGGCTGCATACGGCGCTCTCTTGTACGTTTGGCCCAATAATTAAAAGACCAGTGGGCGCCAGCCTGGCCGCGCAAAAAATCTACCGTCCGGCCACAAACCTTCTGGGATCCGGGAATTCGGGCCGCGGCTAAAGCGGCCAATATCAATGACGGGGTGAAGGTCGTCCTAAGGGTAATCTCCGGCTTGAACGGTAGGAGCGATGGACTGGAAAAACTCGCGAAACCGCCGTTTGGAAGCTGTTGGCCGGCTATGTATTCCATGCCGGTTGAAATGGCACGGTCAACTACGGCTTTTGCGGGCATAATAACTCTTTGGCAAACTAATAGTAAAAGTTGTGCCTTGTGTTTTATTGCTGGCAACCGTCAGGCTGCCGCCAAAGTCTTTCTCCAGCACCTGCTTAACAATGAAAAGGCCGATCCCGACACCTTTCTCTTTAGTAGTGTAGAAGGGTTCGAATATTTTCGTTTGGTCAGCCGGCCGGATACCCCGGCCATGGTCAGTTACACTGATCAATAGAGTGGAACTCTGGCGTGTTAACCCAACGGTTACGGACCGCCCGGCCGCTGAGGCACCTGGGGCAGGGTAAGCTTCTATACCATTGCTTATTATATTCAGGATAACCTGCCGGAAACGGGTTATATCGCCCCTGCATGATAGCGAGGGTTCAATTGACCTATCAATATTAATAGATACGGCAACTTCGGCCCGCTCAGCGGCCGGCGCCAGGATTTTAATGACCTCCTTGACTTCGCCGACGACATCAAAAACCTCCACATCGCTCCTGCCCCCGATCTGTCTGCGTACCCGCCGGACTATGGCATTGATTTCACCCACATTTTCTTGAATACGCCGCATAATATCAGGGCGCTCGCCTGTCGCTAAGCCTTCTATATCCAAATTTACTGTTGAGAGATGATCGGCAAGGTCGTGAAAGAGCGCCGTACTTAATTGCCCCAATTCGGCAAAACGGTACAGCTGCTGCATTTTTTCCAGCTGGGCGGCCTCTAATTGGCGGGCTCTCTTTTCAACCTTTGCTTCCAGCGAGTCCCTTTGCCGCTGCAGTGCTTTCTCTGAACGCTGGGCCCGCTTGAGAGATAGTTCCATCTGGCGGTTAAACAGCCATGATACCCATGCTATAACGAATAATATAGCCGAGAAGCCCACTACGTCGCCGGCTGTAGGTTTTGTTGTCAGCCAGCTAAGATCGGGATGTAGGCGGCCAGCCGCTTCACCGTTTTGGAGATATGCCAGCACTACCGCTATAAAGCAGGTCGCGTACAAAGAATACCTGGCACCTATCAAAACGCCGGCCATGACTACGGCCAGACTGAATAGCAATACGCTGTTAGTATTTAGTACGCCCCATTGGCTGGCTACAAAATAACCGGATGTTATTATCAATAGCGTCAGGGTGATAGCGACGGCTTTGTGAAGTTGTTTGTAGCGCGCCACGAAATAAAGTCCGGCTATGATCGCGATATTAATAGTCATGGCCAGTAATCGCAACGGATAAAATGACTCGCCAGAAATAACTGGTGCCAGAAGCGTATCCACCAGGGTTATGACCGCTAGGGCGAATATGCCGACTAGCAGGTAGTTGAGCACGATTTCGCGTTCGGCCTGGTCAGAATTTTTAGAGAGCGGTTTGATGAACCGGTTATAGAATGTATGCCTCATGAACAGAATAGTTAGTTTGAACCGGGCAGCGTTTTTTGATTCGCTGCCCGGCCTTTTGCTGCTACAAATCCACGCTAGACCATGGAATTGCTGCTGCCCGTTGTAATAGCGCGCCTTCTACGGCTGCGCTGTCACGAGCGCTTTCATCTGTCAATATGCTCGTTACGATATCTTTCATGCCCACCTCCTTTCTCCTCGCTTTAATCTGCGGCTACGACCTATCACTGATAGTATAGCCCAAGCCGTAAGCGGTTTTTATAAGCTTGTGCCCGTAAGGGCGGTCAATCTGGTCCCGGAGACGTTTTATGTGGACGTTGACTGTTCCATCCCATGACGTGCAATTCGGCTCCCAGACATTGTCCATAATCATCGAGCGGGTGACGATTTTATCCCTGTTGCGCATTAAATATTCCAAAATACCGAATTCTTTGCGGCGCAGCTTAATGAGTTTGCCGGAGCGCTCTACGCGGCCACTTAGCGGATCCAGTGTTAAGTTACCTACTTTCAACAAGTACAGGTCCTGCCGGTCGTTGTCAAAATTAGTACGCCGTAGCAAGGCGAATAAGCGGGCCCGCAATTCAGCCATGGTAAACGGTTTGGTCAGGTAATCATCGGCGCCGGCTTCAAAAAGAGTTACTTTAGTGGCGCTGTCCTTAGAGCCAGACAAAACCAGGATTGGTGACTGGATATCCGCCTCTCTCAGTTTCCGGCAGACTTCCAGCCCCGACATATCGGGCAAGCCAAGGTCTAATACAATGGCATCGTACTCGCGGCGGCCAGCCAAGACCAGTCCGTCTTTACCAGTGGTAGCATTCTCAATTTTAGATTCAGTTTCAAAGAAATAACGCAGACTTTCGATTAGTTCGGTATTATCCTCAATGCACAGTAACTTCATAGACACGGATCTCCTGTCTACAATTTAACAATTAAATTATTAAATCTTTATTAAAAAGTTATGCACATGCCCCCAATTGCCCACTATTAGTTTATCCAGTAAACGCGATATCAACGTGGGAGTACATTGTAGACAATTGGAGGGTTTTTAATAACTATGCGGCCATTTGGATTTGTTTATTTGTTGGCAGACTCGGCTTTGGCGTCTTCTTTGGCAGCCTCGACGGATGAAGGTTTGGGTTCTTTTTGGTCTTTGCCGCCCGGTTTGCTCTCACCAGATTGTCCTTCCTCACCGTTTCCACCCTCGGCACTTTCTCCGCCTTCGGCTGTTTCGCCCTCAGTGCCCTCGGCACCTTCTTCAACAGGTTCCTCGCCTTCTTCGGCGTCACCGGCAGCCGCTTCATTGGCGGCGGCTATTGCGCTTGGTTCATATACTGTCGCTATGGAGTGCTCCGGTTCGGTTTCAATCTCTACGCCTTCGGGAGCGGTTAGGTCAGCCACTGTTACGTGGTCGCCGATTTCCACCAATTTCTCGGCATCATATTCCAGAAAATCAGGCAGTTTGGTAGCGATGGCTTTTACTTGGACAGTTTCTAGCTGGGTCAGGACTATCAGGCTGTTGCGCTCAGCCGGGCTGGACTCGTTGCCTTCGTCATAATGCGGCCGGACGGGGATTTCGGCTTCGACCTTTTGGTTTTTATCGACAGCGTTAAAAACTACGTGCGCCAGTTGGTTTTTCTTAGGGTCAAATTCAGCGGTTTTTATTAGCGCTACATAGCTTTGATCGCCGGCTTTAAGCTCTACCGGATGATGTTTGCCGGCCTGATGCCACACTTTCATTAGCGCCAGCGCGTCAGCCTGCACGACTACTGACGGCTTACCATGGTCGTGGATAACGGCCGGTATAAAACCATCGCGGCGCAGGTGCTTGACGGCTTTGCCGGTCACTTCGCGCGGTTCAAGGGTCAAACTAATAGAATCTTGTGACATACTATCCTGGGTCTCCTTTGCTTTGACCTACATTATAACAGATAAACTGGACGTCAGCGCTCTAAACGGCTAATCTTGAATAAGATGTTCGACGTTTCACACATTATCCAAGCCGGCGGCCTGCTTTTAATAGCGGCCGTTATCTTTGGAGAGTCCGGCATGTTTATCGGCTTTTTCTTCCCTGGCGATACTTTGCTTTTGACCGCCGGCGTATTCGCGGCCCAGGGTAAATTATCCCTAGCGAGCGTTATTATAGTGGTTGCGCTGGCAGCCATTGCCGGCGATAATGTCGGCTACCACATCGGTAAACATTACGGCCGCCGGTTATTCCGCAAGCCGGATGGATTAATTTTCCGTCAAGAATACGTCCAGCGCGCCGAGAAGTTTTATGAGCGCTGGGGGAGCCGTACCATGCTGATAGCGCATTTCGTGCCGGTTGTGCGCACTTTCGTGCCGCCGGTGGCCGGTGTGGCCAAGATGGATTATCCCAAGTTTGTGCTGTTCGATGCAGTTGGCGACACCGCCTGGGCGATCATCGTGACGCTCGTTGGCTACTGGTTCGGTACCAAGATTCCAAACCTGGACCACTACATCGTGCTAGCCGTGGTCGCAGTGGTGCTGATTACTTTAGGCCCGACTGTTTATCATATAGTAAAAGCAATCCTGGAAAAACGCCGGTCTTAGCCTAAACTGTATTCCACCACGATATTGCCGTCCGCTACTTCCCTGGAGAATTTTCTGATACCCATTCCGTTAATATAAATTGGCTTAAAAGTAAGTGGGTCTATCAGCCGTGATGCCATCTCTTGATAAAGTTCATTTCTGATTTGTCCGGCCTGAGGTGTTTCGGCGACTATATGTCTGGGCCGGCGTGCGCGGTAACGCGCCAGGTCGGCATGCGTTATGGCTTTTTGGAGAGGTTTCTGCCAATCGGGAGAGCGTGCCCGGCAAAGCAAGATAATTCGCAAAAGCTGATCGTCAGAGGCATAGCTCTCTGGCATGGGTTTTTCTTCATCCGGGTCGTATAAGTCGCCTATTGGGTGGCTGTCCCAGTCATATTGAAGCACCGCCGCGCGGATCTGCTGATCCAGGCGTTTGCTGGGGATTGACTTAACTGTTCCCGGTTCCGTAAGTTGAAACTCCGGCATGTACTATACTATATCATTTTTGACAAATATTGGCCAGTATAGCTTTTGGCGGTTTTGGTAACGTGCTCCGGCGTGCCTTGGGCGATGATCTGGCCGCCGGCGTCGCCGCCTTCCGGCCCCATATCTATCAGCCAATCAGCGTTTTTGATGACGTCCAGGTTGTGCTCGATCACTACCATGCTGTTGCCGGCGTCAACTAGGGCGTGCAGCACATGCAGCAGCTTATCGACGTCGGCCATATGCAGGCCGGTGGTTGGCTCATCCAGAATGTAGAGCGTCCGGCCGGTGGGGCGGCGCGATAGTTCGGCGCTTAGCTTGATGCGCTGGGCTTCGCCTCCGCTCAACGTCGTGGCCGATTGACCGAGATGAATATAGCCCAAACCAACATCGACCAGGGTTTGCAGCTTGCGGGCGATGGCCGGCTGGTTGGCGAAAAATTCCAGGGCTTGTTCGCAGGTCATGTCCAGCACGTCGGCGATAGTCTTTCCCTTGTAATGGATTTCCAGGGCCTCGCGGTTGTAGCGTTTGCCGTGGCAGACTTCGCAGGGCACATAGACGTCTGGCAAAAAGTGCATTTCAATCTTGATGATGCCGTCACCGGCGCAGTTTTCACAGCGGCCACCTTTGACATTGAAACTGAAGCGGCCCGGTCCATAGCCGCGCAGCTTGGCCTCCGGCATGCCGGCGAACAGTTCCCGGATCGGCGTGAATAAGCCCGTGTAAGTCGCCGGGTTGGACCGCGGCGTGCGACCAATTGGCGACTGGTCGATAATGATGGCTTTGTCTAATTGCTTAATGCCTTCTATGTCATCGTGTTTGCCCGGCACGGTTGAGGCGCGGTGCAGCCTGGCCAGTAATTCTTTAGCTAAGATATCGTTGACCAGGCTGGATTTGCCCGATCCGCTAACACCGCTGACTACCACCAGCTTGCCTAGCGGGATATTGACAGTTACGTTCTGTAGATTATTCTCCCGGGCGCCCTTGATAACCAACGACTTGCCGTTGCCCGGGCGGCGCTTTTTCGGCACGGCGATTTGTCTGGTCCCACCCAGATACTGTGCCGTCACGCTTTTCTTAATCTTCTCTATTTTGGCCGGCGAGCCGGCAGCAACCACCTTACCGCCATGAATGCCGGCGCCAGGGCCAATATCCAGCACATAATCAGCCGTGCGGATAGTTTCTTCGTCGTGCTCCACTACTATCACCGTGTTGCCGAGGTCGCGCAGGTGCTTGAGGGTACGGATCAGCCGGGCGTTATCACGCTGGTGCAAGCCGATACTGGGTTCATCCAGCACATACAACACGCCGGTCAGGCCGGATCCAATTTGGGTAGCCAACCGGATCCGCTGGGCCTCACCGCCGCTCAAAGTATTGGCGCTGCGCAATAAATTCAGGTAATTCAAGCCGACATCCTGCAAGAATTGCAGCCGGGCACAGATCTCTTTTAGGATCATGTCGGCAATCTTGGTCTCTTTGTCATTAAGTTTTAATGACTTGAACCAGGCCAGCGCGTGGTCGATTGATAGCTGGCAAATATCCATAATCGACCTATCCTGAACAGTAATCGCCAGCACTTCCGGCTTTAGGCGCAATCCTTGGCAGGCGTGACATGGTTTTTCCTGCATAAAACGCTCGATGTCGCGTCGGATAAAATCACTATCGGTTTCCTTGTGCCGGCGTTCCAGGTTCGGCACCACACCCTCGTAAGTCGTTTCAAACGACCGGCCCATACCGAGCGAGACCCGGTATTTTTCGTTACCGGTGCCATACATAATTTTGTCTAGCTGGTCTTTGCTCAACTCGCTGGTCGGCACGTGCAGGGAGAATTTATAGCGGTCGGCCACGGCCTGTAATTTTTTCATATACCAATTATCAACGTTGATACGGTTGTAGGGCCGGATAGCACCTTCGGCAATAGTCAGCTTGCCGTTAGGTATGACGAGCTCAGGATCGACCTCCAGCCGACTGCCCAGGCCGGTGCAGACCGGACAGGCGCCGTGCGGCGAGTTAAAGCTAAAGGTGCGCGGCTCCAATTCCGGAATACTAATTTCCGGGTGTTTAGGACAAGCGTACATTAGGCTGTACGACCACGTCTCGTCCTTGTCGGCATCCAGAACCACCACTTTGCCTTCGGCCACGTCCAGTGCTTGCTCAACCGATTGTACCAACCGGCTGCGACTGTCCTGGTTGTTCACCAGCCGGTCAATCACAATCTCTATGCGGTGCCTCTTGGCCTTATCCAGCTCAGGGAATTCATCTAACGCGTAAACTACGCTATCCACCCGCGCCCGCGCGAAGCCGGCCCGCTGGTATTGTTCGGGAATGTGTTCAAAGGCGCCTTTTTTATCAATCACGACCGGCGCCAGGATCATCAGCCGTCTGTCGCTGGTGGTAGTCACGATCTGGTCAACAATTCCGGTCGACGTCTGACGCACTACCGGCTGGCCATCTACCGGACAATGCGGAACGCCGATACGTGCGAACAATAGGCGCAAATAATCATAAATTTCAGTAACCGTGGCAACCGTTGAGCGCGGGTTGCGCGAGGTTGATTTCTGATCAATCGAAATGGCTGGACTGAGACCATCGATCTGGTCGACATCCGGTTTTTCCATCAGGCCAAGGAATTGGCGGGCGTACGAACTCAGCGACTCCACATAGCGGCGCTGGCCCTCCGCGTAAATGGTATCAAAGGCCAGACTCGATTTGCCGGAGCCACTCAAACCGGTAATAACCACTAACTTATTACGCGGAATCCGCACGTCGATATTCTGCAGATTATGCTCACGTGCGCCCTGTACTACAATCTCATCGGCCACTTATCCTCCCCTTTTTGTCCTGACAAGTCGGTACATTATACAGGGAAATCAAGAGAAAATCGAGCCTGTTAGCGCAATCGATACCTAAACATAAGCCTTAAAAACCCTCTATTTGACATCTTGACAAATGGGTGTATAATACAAAGTAAAGTTAATTTCTACTCCGGCCCAAAATAGGCTGGGGCAGTCCAAGAGAAGGGAGGAGTCATGTATTCATTTCTCGTCCTCGGGCTGGTTCCGGGGACCAACATACAAATCGGGTTTTGGACCTGGATTATTATTATAATTGGCTTGGTCACCGTTTTTCGGCACTATAAGCATTATTTGATTGAAATTATCGATAGATGGTGGCACCAGTTCGACGAGGATCTAGAAGGCATGCCGCGCGAACCGCTGCACGCTAACCGCCTGCATCTGCGGGGATTATAGATTCGCCGTAGAGTTTCAGTTCTTCTAACAGATATTTCTGCTGGCCGCTTGGCGTGGTTGCTGCCAGTTCTTCCAACCGGGCAAAAAAGCGGGCCAGATTACTTTCATGACCGCCAGCTAATAGTTTCTTTTGACAAAAAACTTCCCATGCCATTTGCTCTTCCGCGGTTAACGATTCCGGATAGTTCCGCGCTTTATATAGAGGTAACAGACTTTTTAAGCGGCTATCTTGCAGTGAGTCTTTCAACCCTGCTAACTCGTCCGGAGCGGCCGCCCGGACAGCCCTCATAGCCGATTTGTCGGCAGCGCCTATAAAGCCATCGTAGAGACGTCCGTCCACCGTCAGTTCATTATCAACCAGGCTGGCCTGCGCTCTTTCCTGCTGTTCATCAAGCATGGCCTTGGCCTGTAAAATTCTTTTGCCGAATTCGGCCTGATTTTTACGCAGGATACCAAGGTGCTTGATGATAGTATCGGTATTGAGAGCTAATCGTTCTTGTACGGCTTTGTCTTTCATGACGCCGAGCGGGGCCACGGCCGGACAGCGGTTATACTTAAGTGTTTTCACGGGCAACCGGATGGCTTCCGGATCCTTGCTGAACCGCCAGGCAGCGGCGAGTTCATCAACATTCATTTTAAGGAACGGGGACGGGTCGAAACGCAGGTCGTAAACCAAAGCGGCGGCCTGGTCCGGGTGTTTGCAAAGCCGCACGGCGGCCGTAGTCTGCAGGTACTCGCTGCCGTACTTGCCAGATGTATATGCGAAAGGGTTGTCCGCTTCCACCAACTGGGCGACACTTTTTTTGTTCCGGATATCCAGCAGCCACTTGAAAAGGTCTGGTTGTTTTTTTTGGATTAATTTGGCGACTTCTATGGTGGCCAGCACGTCGCTGAGGGCATCGTGGGCATCACTGTGGTCGAGCTTGTTGACCTTGGTAAGATATTCCAGCCGGTTGGCCGGCTTGCCGTCCGGCGCGAACGGCCACTCTATGCCATCCGGGCGGAGAGCCCGGGTCATGCGCACCGCGTCTAGCAGATCCCAGCGCGAGCAGCTGTCTTTCCACTGCCACTCATAGGCATCGTAAAAATTGCGGTAATGGAGAAAACGCATAAATTCATCATCAAAACGGATACTGTTGAAACCGGTGAAAATGGTGTCCGGGCGCACGACTTCGTCGTAGAAAAATTTCAGGAATTCGGCTTCAGTGGCACCGTCGGCCAAGGTTTGCTGAGGCGTTATGCCAGTTATCATAATGGCGTCCGGCGAAGGCACTACGTCCGGCGTCAGTTTTATAAGCATATTGACCGGTTTCCCCACCGGTTTCAGATTCATGTCCGTCCGCTGGCCGCCAAATTGCATAATCCGAGCCCCACGGGGATTGAACCCGGAGGTTTCCAAGTCATAAAAAAAGAAGCTGGCGGCCATAGCTATTACCAGTTTAGCACCGATTTAATAGACCAGCCGATGGCTTTCACCAGGGCCAACCTGGATGGTCTGGCCGGCCTGGATGCCTTGGCGCACTAGTTCGTGCAAAATGCCTTGGCGGCGCATGATGTCGCGTAGGCGCTGCACGCCGTGATCATTGTTAAAATCGGTACGGTCGGCAAACCGCTCGATTTTTTTGCCGGTGACCACGAATGTACCGCCGCGTTCGGCGACATGCCATTCATCGCTGGTGTCAGTCAGTTTTAGGATGGCAGGCTCGGTGGATTCAGTTTCTTCTTTGGGTTGGGATCGAATGGTTCCGACGGCGTCTTTGAGCGCGAATAGCAGTGCCGGCAGACCTTCGCCGGACAGCGCTGATATGGCAAACAACGGTGTTTTAGGGTCAATCACCCGGCGCAGCTGGCCCATAAGATCATCAATGATTTCGTTATCCAGGCCTTCGACTTTGGTCAGCGCCACTACCTCCGGCCGTTTAATAAGCTCCGGCTGGTAAGCCTCCAGCTCGGCGCGTACTGTCTGGTAGGCTTTGGCGGCGTCTTGGTGGTAGCTGTCGATAAGATGCAGGGTGACCGCGGTGCGCTCAATGTGGCGCAAAAAGTCATGGCCTAGGCCTTTGCCGCCTGCCGCTCCCTCTATTAAACCGGGGATATCGGCCACTAAAACGCTGGTATTTTTATCGATATCGACAACACCCAGGTTAGGCGTGAGCGTGGTAAATGGATAGTCGGCTATTTCCGGCCGGGCATTACTTAACTTGCTAAGTAATGTTGATTTGCCGGCGTTTGGCAAGCCGACCAGTCCGACATCGGCAATCATCTTGAGTTCCAGGTGGAGTTCGGTTTTTTCGCCCGACTCGCCCTTTTCAGCGAACTTCGGTGCTTGACGGCGTGAGGATACGAAATGCGCGTTGCCGAAGCCGCCGCGGCCACCTTTAGCAATCACGGCGCGCTGGCCATCTTCTATCAAGTCAGCCAGTAGACTGCCTGTATTGTCGCTAGCTTGGGTGCCAATCGGTACCTCAACAATCAATTGCGGCGCGCTTCGTCCATGTTTGCGGCGTTTGTCACCGGAACGGCCGGCCTCGGCCCGTAACTCTTTCTTGTGGCGGAATGCCGCCAGCGTATTGACATTGCGGTTGGCCTGCAGGATAACCGTGCCTCCGTCGCCGCCGTCGCCGCCGTCGGGGCCGCCTTTATCAACGTATTTTTCGTGCCGGAAGCTGAGCTTGCCATCGCCGCCCTTGCCTGCCTCGACAGTTATAGTTACTTTATCAACGAAACTCATTTATCGGGTGATGTAGTGTTGGAAGACCGAAGCTGATTTGGTGCCGTAGCCAACCCTGTCAAAACCGGCAATGCCGTTCATGTCACGGATTTGGATGCTCCCGTCAGAATTAACGGCGGTAACGATGGCCACGTGACCTAAGCCGCCGGCGGCATTGGCAGTCTGGGCGATAGCGCCAACTGTCGGCGTAGTGCTGACATGCCAGCCACTTAACGCGGCATAGTAAGCCCAGGTAGCAGCATTACCCCAGTTGGCCGGTATATGTATCTGTGTAGCGACGTACCACGTGCAGTTGCCGAAATCATAACCGTTGTAACCATAGATAGGCCCGCTTCCCCAAAGCCAGTTGCCGCCATTCGTGCCGGCAGCCATTATAGTATCTCCGGTAGCGCCCAAGTTATTATGGACAGCGCCGGGGATGATGATACGCTGGCCAGGAGTCAGGCCATTAATTTCGGCATCATTATAAGCAGTGATCTGATCGGCATTAGCGCCGAACTGTACGGCCAGGCTGGCGGCCGTATCGCCGGGCTTAACCGTGTAAACAATCCCGTTGACCGGCGGGATCAGCAGGGTAGTTCCGGGATTTAGCGCGTCGGCGGCTGATAAGTTATTCGACCAGCGAATGCTGTCAGAAGTCACGCCGAATTTCGCCGCCAAGCTCGAAACCGTATCACCCGGCCGGGTAACATAGGTTTTGATATCGGCCGGCGACTGCAGAGAAGCGGTAACTACCTGGGGCTTAGCAATCACGTTATTGCTAGTGGAGGCGATGGCTATATTGGCGGCCTGCGACTGGGCCTGGTTGGTAATGGCCGTAGTCTCCGGTAAGCTGTTGACCTGTGCTACTGTCTGGGCAATATCGGCTGACGACAGCTGGTCCAGCGGATTAGCTACCGTTTGGGCTACTGAGGTATCGTTAGACGGAACCGCCGTGGCAGCACTGATAGCCGTATGCTGGTTACGCAATACCAGAGTTAGGATAACTGCCAGCACTACAGCGTTGGCAACTATTAGGCCGATCCGCCAAGAACGTTTGTGGCGATGCGTCCAGCCAGTACGAATTCGCCACGGATGCGACTTGCGCGAGTGACTCGATAATTTACCCGTGCGGGGAGAAGTCCGCGGTACGGCTAAACGGGCTGTTATTGATGAAGAAGGGTTGCTAATGCTAGCTCTCCGTGCATCTCTTTAAGATGTGCTGCTCCTTTAAGTAAGTAACCTTAACAGGGTTTGCGAGTCGTATTCCCAGATAGGGCTCCCCTGTCAAGTTACTGCCTGTAATTATAACAAACCCCTCACACAGCGCAAGTCTTTTATGCTTTAGCGACCTCTGTTAAAAAATAAGAATAGGCCTTATTGGCCACACAATTTGTGGCAATACTGGGCGGCCTGGGCCTGATGGTCTTGAAGGTTGGTGGAAAAATAGGTGTTGCCATTATCGCCAGCCACAAAATAGAGCCAGTTCGTGGCGGCCGGATGCGAAGCCGCGTTCAGGCTGCTGGTGCTAATGCTACTAATGGGCGTCGGGGGCAGGCCCTTATGTATTAAGGTATTGTATGGCGAGTCATAGGTCAGACTGGGCGCCTGGCCAGCCTCAATAGATCCATAACGGGCCGTAACGTCAGAACCAAGCGTAGAATTGGACTTAAGGCGACTCAGGAATACCTGGGCCACCTGGGCCTGGTCGCTGGCCTTGCCGCCGCCATCCTCCTGTTCGATGATAGAAGCCAGAATTACGCCTTGATAAGTATTCAAGCCTTCGGCTGCGAAATTAGCCTGGGTTGCCGGCGTGAGATGCTGACCTGTCTCAGTCAACGACTCCCTGACAATCACCGATGGCGCGGTGGTAGGGTCTTTTTGGAAAGAATCGGGCCATAGTAGTCCCTCCAAGGTGTCTACATTGGCCGGCTTGAAGGCCATTACCGGCAAATCGGCGTATTGGCTGACATTATTCAGCGCGCTATCAACCGATGCCGGCGTAAAGCCACTGTTAATCATGTCGGCTCGTACCTGGTCGATCCGGCGGCCAGGCAAAATGGTCACCAGCCGGGTTGCCACCTTGCCTTTGGTTAGAGTGCCGACAATCGTTGGCACGTCTTGGTTTGGCGATAGCGCGTAAGTACCGGCCTGCAGTTCGCTGCTGACTTCTTTGCTGTGGATGTACAGCTGGAAAGCCCAGGCGCTTTTTACCAGCTGGGCTTTTTCCAGGTTATCGGCGATATCTTTAACTGAGCTACCGCTCTCTACGGTAAAAATCTGGCTTTTAGGGCTGCTGCTAACCGGCTGTAAATCTGCGGTGTACAGGTGCCGGACAAAGATTACACCCAACACTAAAAGGACAACCAAGCCTCCCAGGATCCACAAAACCCTGGCTGGTATACGATGGCGTCGCCGGCTATGCCTGTAATGTGTCATGTTGTCTCCGTAGCGCTGGTTCTATTATAACTGGCCAGAAAATCTTCCAAAATATAAGTAGCTGCCAGAGCGTCGATATCAGCTTTGGCGGGCAGTGCGCCGCGTGATTGCAATTCGGTTTCGGCCTGGATAGAAGTAAGCGCCTCGTCTTGCAGGTGAACCGGTAGGTTAACTTCACTCCGTAATTCGCGGACAAAGCTTTCGGTTGCGGTAGTTTGGCTGGTGGATTGGCCCTCCAGGCCGCGCGGCAGGCCAACCACGATTTCATCGATATTTTCGGTGCCGATAATCTGTTGCAGCTCATCCCAGAAAGTATTGCCCTGATGGAGGGTAGTCAGCGGCCGGGGCAAGCGTGCCGCCAGCGACGCTATTGCTACACCCACCCGTTTTTCGCCGACATCCAGCGCCAGAAAATTACGGGGAGTTATTGGCATTATTCGTACTCTTGGTGGTGGTTGGTTTCGCTATCTTAACCGTGACTTTGCTAGCTTTTTTAGGAACTGAGCTGACCCAGAACGGACTGAGCTTCACGTTTACGTCGGTAATGTCCGGGTTATTCCCAACTTGCGATTTTACATCAGCCGGTTTTTTACCCAGGGCTGATTGCTTGATAGAATTAATGTCCAAATCTGGACCGACCTCCGCCGTGGTCTGCAAAGCTAACTGGGCGCTAGTACTGGAACTGGTGTTTACCGTGAAGGAAGCGCTATCCAGTCCGCGGCTTAGGATAGTTTGTTTAGATGTATCGACTTGTTCTTTAACCGCATTGTCCACAAGTGTGTTCAGATCTTTCTCTTTGGCACCGAACATGGTGTAAGTGACGACCTCGGTAACCGTGACATTGTTGGCCACGTCACCCACCTGGGCACTCTGTGTAACATTGGGGGTGCCGGGACTGAAAGTCGAGGTAATAGCGAAATATTTCTGTTTTTTGAGATCGTTTTGCAAGGACTGTTTTTGGACGTTATCGTTAGTGGCAATTTTGGCCTTGGCGTTGTTGATGTCGTTTTGGTTAACCGTCTGGACGATGTTGTCGGTGCCGCCGGACATTGTGTTACCCTGGGCGGTCAGCCCTGAAGGACCGCCGGAGATGCTAAACGAAGCGCCGGCCGGTAGGTTGGCGGCGCTGCCGCCGCTTTGTGCCTGGACGGTTACATTAGCTTTCCCGTTATTTTGACATGGGCCATCGCGGCCATGAAAATCACTGACCGGAACTGTCACGCTCTGCTGGCTAATATAAGTATTCCCGCTTGAGCTAAAGCCGGTACCAGCTGGCAAAGTTGTATCGCCGCTGCCGCAATTGGTAACTGTTACCTGGCCGCTGGCTTTGTTGCCGTGGTTCTTTTGGCCGGTGGTGGGAACCTGCTGGGAGTAGGTTTTTTGTTCGCTAGCCAGTTTGGCTGGAACAGTCGGCGTGTC
Organism: Saccharimonadales bacterium (SeqCode); assembly: GCA_035692985.1. GTDB lineage: Bacteria > Patescibacteriota > Saccharimonadia > Saccharimonadales > UBA4665 > JARIHC01. The sequence goes on along the minus strand of DASSHG010000007.1, from coordinate 37,562 downwards.
GGAGCTATCGTCCAGCTGGGTTTCGGCAGTCGAAAGGTTAAAATTAAGCTCGACGGGCACATTCTGGGCATCGGTCTTAATGTTAACTGTGGCTTTGGGCAGTATGATAAGGCCCAGGATAATTCCGATTATCAGTAGCAATAAGATTATGCCGCCCAAGATAAGCTTCTTGCGGAATTTGCCAAAGTTAGGGATTTTGAATTTGTTCCCGGACTTGCCCTTGCCGCGCCCTTTGGCTGCCTTGTCAGCAACAGCGGCGGCTACGGCCGGTTTTTTGCCGGCTAGCGGTGTCTTGGCGTCGGCCGCGGCATCTTCCGGCAGTTCGTCATCATCAAGTTGCAGCGTTTCCACGCCGGCACTATCGGCGGGCGGTTGGCTGGCCAGCTTACCGACTGGCTGCTCACCGGCCGTATCTTTAGTAACTTCTCCAGCTTCATCAATCGCCTCTTCGCCGGCATCATCTAGTTTGGGCGCTACCGGAATTTCCGGCTTGCTACTAAGTGTTTTGGCCACGTGGATGCCAGCCGCGCCGGCTAGCGGCAGTAATCCGGCCTCGCTGGTGATTAACACCAGGTTTTTATCAGCTTCACTGGCCGCCCGTTTGAGCAATTTCATATTGACGATACTCTGGAAAACGCCAGCCCGTTTGGGCAGCACTAAGGCTGTGACTTTGCCGCTGCTGCCGCGCACCTTGTCAATGATACCGGTAATCTCGTCATCGATATCTACGTAAATGGTATCTTTTTTCGGTTCAGCCATATTCTAATTCTACACGCTTAACATTTTATCAATTCTATCGCGGATTGACCCGCCGCCATCATTAAACTGCATGGTATCGGTACCGACGCGCAGCAACCCCATGGCCGTAATGAAAGTGTGGTCAGTAACTTTACCTGTAAGATCGCGGATGCCGGCGACTTGGTCGGGCCGAATGTGATGGACACTGGGTTTGCGGGTGAACGGCAGATTTTTGTACCAGTCGGTTCCTAAACGATCCATCAACAGGTCTAGAGACGAACCGCCGCCGCACAGGAACATGCGGTGCGGCAGGTGGTCGAGTTTAGTAAATTCGCTGAGGGCCAGTTCTATGCCGCCAATCCAGACATCGGCCGTCTTGCCGAGCGCTGTTTCCACGGATGGCCTCTTTTGCACCGGTAATTTATTAGTGCTGAGACCGACTTTCATCTCTTCGGCCTGCTCAAACGGCACAGAAAGGTCGCGCTCCACGGCGTGCGTGTAGGCCCGGCCGCCGATACCGAACATCTTGGTTCCCTGCACTCCCCCGTCGTTAATAACAGCTATATCGGTAGTGCCGCCGCCAACGTCCATCAGGATGGCGCTCAAGTTTTGGTCAGGATTATTGCCGATCACGGCGCGGGCCACGGCGAACGGCTCAGCGGCTACGGCCAACAAATCCAAGTCTAGTTCCTGGGCGGTCTTTTCCAATGCGCCAATATGAATCATCGGCGCGAAAGCAGTATACAGCTGAACAACGACATCTTTACCCTGAAAACCGATGGGGTTGGTCACAGGGTAGCCATCTATTTCGATACTCACTAGAGCACTGTTGACCAGCCGCACTTCCACAGTTTTACCGCCCAGCTCCCAGGCCAGCTGGGCCTTGGCTTTGGTCTGTGCCCGATCCTGCACCAAGTTGATAATTTTCTCCATTTCGGCGATGTCCAACGGTTTGGTCGGATGCCGCCGTGCCACGCGCACAGTAGTAGTGGTGCCCTTCACTAGCTCGCCGGCGATGCCGATGATAGCCGTGCGCACGCTGACATTGGCCTGTTCCTCGGCCTGGGTCAGCGCCTTGTCGCAGTTTTCCACCACAGCGGCTATGTCAGATATGGCTCCGGCTTGCATATCAGTCAGGGCCTGGTGTTGCCGCCCCTCGCCGATAATATCCACGGTGCCATCATCGTGAAGCTGGCCGACCAGCGCCTTAACAAATTCAGTACCGACATCGAGCGCCACCAGATATTGGTCGCCTTTATTGCCGGCTCGCTCGCGGGCGGCCGCCGAGGCTTTGGTCGCGCCAGCCTTAGCCCTTTGGGCCGCACTCGAGCCGACGCTTTTCAATTTCTGAAGCATATGCACTATTTTACCACAGTAACAACTGAGGAAACCCTGAAAGTTATCTGGCGTAGATTATCCTAATGTGGTGATTTTTACGATTCGTCGACCAAATTAGCAAGTGCTTCGCGCCGAACGTCATAAAACTGCTGGTACAGTTCCGATGATTTTTGCATAAGCTGTGGTTCTTGGCCCGATTTTTGTTGTTGCAATTTGCTCAGGGACCAAACAAGGTCAAATAATCGGTTTTTCAAAGTGTATATAGGTAGTCTTGTTTTGAGTGAAGCATCGGTTCGTTCACTTAAATATTCATCGAGAAAAATGTTTTGGTGTTTTTCATTCAGATTATTGATGGCAAAGATATAAGAAACCTCGTCGGCCGGGTCGCCGAATGTGATTTCTTCCCAATCAATAATTTTAGGGTCGTTACCAACCCACAGCACGTTATCTCTGCCAATATCGGTGTGCATAAGACTAAACTCACGTCCGACGAAGGACTCTGCCAAGTCTGCCAAGGCTGAATCCAGCAGCTTGCCAGCCTTCGCGATAATCTCGGACGAATCATCATACAGTTTTGGGTCAATCAAGCTAAGGGGATGTACTACAGAAGAGTCAAATATCGCTTTTACATAATTTTCGTAATTGCCTTCGGTGATAGGCGGCGCTCCTAGCGCCTTACTGAATACATTCCGTTTTATTTTATGAATCTTAGCAACCACACGCGCAAGTGCCCTAACTTTGTCGGTGCTGAGATCATTAAAATCTTGGTGCGAACCCTCCACAAATTCTATGATCATGACCGAGGAGTCGAGAAAATCAGGTTTACTGACGGACAATACGTCAGGTACGGGTAGATCTTTTAACAGTTTCATGCCGGATGCTTCGTCGGCAGTTTTATCCTGGCCGAGCTTGTTGCCCGGGTGAAATCGTAAAACAAATTTTCTGTCTTTGAATGATATGAGAAAGTTCACGTTATGCAGACCGACGCTCAGCCGTTTCAACGAAATATTGTCTGTGCTACTGAGCCCGAATATTTTCGGATCGAGAGTCTGAATGTATGACTTCAGCTTTGCTTGGTAATCTTGTGGTTTCATAAAACTACTCTAACACTGCTTTGATGCGACGGATGCCGGCGGAGCTGGATTCTTCTTTGGTGATTTTGAAACGTTTGCCATCTTCGGCGAGCTGAGCGGTGTGGTCGACGTGTGGCCCGCCGCAGATTTCAAAACTATATGGCTTGTCGGCGCCGTCGGCAATCATTTTGTAGACTTTCACTGTGTCGCCGTAGCGGTCACCGAACTGGCCGAGCGCGCCTTTCTCTTCTACGGCCACCTTGGTTGGATATTCCTGGAACGAGACTTTCAGATCTTTGTCGATTTGCTCGTTGACAATATCTTCGACTTTCTTAATCTCTTCCGGCGTGACTTTCTGAGGGTGGCTGAAGTCGAACCGCAATCGCTCTTCCGTAATGTTAGACCCGCGCTGGATCACATGATCGCCCAGCACATCACGCAGTGCCTGGTACATAAGATGCGTAGCGGTATGGTACTTTTTGTGCTGCATAGTCTGCCCGCCTAGTCCGCCCTTGAATGTGCCCTTGCTGGCTGTTTGTGAACGCTGTCGCTGTTCGCGCATGAGACGTTCAAATTCCGTATCAGCATTGTCTGATAAATTGATGTCCTGTTTATAGGCTTCTTCCTTGCTCAATTCAACCGGAAAACCATAGGTATCATAAAGCTTGAAGATTATTTCGCCGCTTAATTTTTTACCGCTCAGTTTATTAAATTCCCGGAGGCCTTTGCGCAAGGTCTGGCGGAAGACTTTTTCTTCGCGGACGAGCACAGCAATTACTTCGTCGCGTTTGGCGGCGACCTCCGGAAAATCTTCGCGGTAGAGATCGGTGATAACCGGCACAGCCTGCTCCAGAAAGTTCTGCTCGATACCCAGCTCGAAAGCAAACCGGATAGCGCGGCGCAGTAAACGGCGCATCACGTAACCCTGCTCTTTGTTGCTGGGCTTGACGCCGTCGACCGCTAGGAACGTGGCAGCACGCAGGTGATCGGCGATCACGCGCATACTCTGGGCGTATTGGTCATATTTCTTGCCGCTGAGGCTCTCCAGCTTTTCCACAATCGGCCACAGCAGGCTGATTTTGAAAACATCCGGATTATTGATGGCCGCGGCCGCGATGCGCTCCAGCCCGCCGCCAAAGTCGACGTTCTTTTTTTCTAATGGCTCAAAGCCTCTTTCGGTCCGTAAATATTGCATGAAGACCTGGTTGCCGATTTCCATAAAGCGGCCGGAATCACTGGCTGGATGCGGCTCGCCAAAACTGTCATCGTGATGCTCTTCACCGAAATCATAAAATACTTCACTGTCCGGGCCGCACGGATCGCCCACCGGAGTTTTATCTAGCCCGCCGCCGCGGCTCCACCAGTTTTCGCCGTCGTCATAAAAGAAGATACGGCCATCGCCCATGCCGTTTTTGTCGCCGTCCGCCTGACTGCCAATGTCTGCTATATCAGCTTTGACGCCCTTCCCGGCGAAGACTTTTTGCCAGATTTTGGCGGACTCTTCGTCTTTGTCGATGCCGTCTTTTTCGCTGCCGATGAAACAGCTGACATATAATTTGTTCGGGTCCAAACCAACCACATCAGTCAGAAATTCAAAAAACCAACGGATTTGATCTTCTTTAAAGTAGGCGCCCAGCGACCAGTTGCCAAGCATTTCAAAAAAAGTGGTGTGGCGGTTGTCGCCGACTTCTTCAATGTCCTGAGCGCGCAAACAGGTTTGGCTATTGACCAACCGTACACCCTCCGGATGATCCTCGCCCAGCAGATATGGAATCAGTGGCTGCATACCGGAGCCGGTAAAGAGTGTCGTCGGGTCGTTGTACGGCACTAGCTGAGCGTGCGGAATCGCTTTGTGTCCGCGCTCCGTAAAAAAATCTAAATACGCCTTTCGGATTTCCTGTGTGGTCATCTGTTAGATTGTAACAGATATTGAAAGGTATCATTAATTATGTCATAGTACGTATGATGAGGATGTATAAAGGAGAAATACCTGAGCGCTGTCAAGGATGCCCACTAATAACAGACTGCTTAGAGGCTATTGAGAGGGATCAAATAGCAAAAGAATACCTGGTAGCCCAAACTGTCCATGAAATGGAAAGTTATGATCAGTTTAAAGAAATCAGGGAACGATTTGAGGAGTCACCTGAAAACTGGGAATCTCTCCTGGGTAGCATAACGATTGCTCTTGCTGGCGAATCAAGCTCCGGGACTGAACTGCTTGCTGATTTTTTTGAACGGCACAGTAGAAATACTGAGAAGTTACGTGGTCTTACCGAAGATGCTTTTAAAAAACATGAGGAGTTATTTGAGGAGCAACAAGAAAGAATGAAATCACTTGTGGCGGGCTGTCCTAAAGGCTTAACATTCCAGAGAAAATTCAGGATTATTGGGCCGAAGATAGTGAAGTGCGCTAGTGCAAATCGTTAGCCCGTCATGATACCGCCGCCGAGGACGCGGTCTCCATCATATATCACGGCGGATTGGCCGGCGGCTATGCCGCGTTGTTCTTCATCCAGGACCAGCTTTTTATCTTTTAGCTCACACGGAATAAGCGAGCCGCGGTAGCGCAGGCGGGCTTGGTATTTTTTCTCCTCATTGGGCTTCTCGTTAATCCAATGCACATCTTCCAGCGTGACTTCTTTAGTCCACAAATCTTTATCGTCAAGATTGGTCGTCACATAAACTATGTTGGCCTTCATGTCTTTGCGGCCGACGTAGTATGGTAGGCCGCCGCCGACATCCAGACCGTGGCGCTGGCCAATGGTGTAGAAGATAGCGCCGTCGTGCCGGCCGATTTCACGGCCATCCTGGTCAACTATCGGGCCGGCCGGCTGCGAACCAAGCTTATTTAATAAAAATTCTTTGATACCGACCTTGCCGACGAAACAGATTCCCTGGCTGTCTTTTTTATCGGCGGTGGCTAGTCCGAGTTTCTTAGCTAGCGCGCGGACTTTTGGCTTTTTCAGTTCGCCAACCGGCATTATGCTTTTTCGCAGGGCGTCTTCTGTTACCCGGTACAAAAAATATGACTGGTCTTTGTTTTTGTCTAGACCGGCGAAAAGCTGGTCCTTTTTAATCCGGGCATAGTGGCCAGTGGCGATCAAGTCAGCGCCATCCTCCAAAGCAGTTTCCAAAAACAGCTTAAATTTAACTTCTTGGTTGCACATGATATCCGGGTTCGGCGTGTGGCCGGCCTGGTATTCACACAGCATATAGTCCACGACTTTATGGCGGTATTCGGTCTCAAAATCATACATTTTGAACGGAATGCCCAGCTGTACGGCCACTCGTTTAGCGTCCTGGTAGTCTTCGCGCCATGGGCAAACAAAGCCCGGTAAATCCTGACTCCAATTCTTCATATAAACGCCCGTGACATCGTAGCCGCGGTCTTTCAACAAAGCCGCCGTAACCGACGAATCCACGCCGCCGGACATCCCAACATAAACTTTCTTAGCCATGACCCTTTATTTTAACAGATTAGACGTCCAGGAACACGATTACGCGGTCAGCTTTGACATGCATGATACCGCCGGAAATAATAATTTTTTTATCGCCTTCACGCACCGTACGAATTATCAGGTCGCAGGGCCGAAGCAAGGAAATAAAGTTATGGTGCTTAGGTAAAATATCGAATGGCCCGGTGTCGTTCTCAGCTGATACGCTGGAAGCCTGGCCATCGTAATAATCGCGGAAAGGTGAGTATACTTTCACGCCTATGCTCAACTTATTACCGGCTTGGGAATGAGAAAAATCTTGCGCGGCGCGGGCCTGTTCCCGCTCGGCCCGGCTCTGGGTAGAGGGTGATTGGCCGCCGATAACTCCTTGTTCGTCAACCGTGGAGTGGCCGGCGTCCTGGCCGTCGCTCATACCACAATCTCCTCAATACTTTTCAACGTTTCTTCGCGGGTAAAGAACTGTCCGGGAATACCGTTTTGCTTTGTCATCACAAACATATTCTGGGTGAAGTTGGCGATCAATTTTTTGGCTTTGGCATAATCCGCGCGGTCAGCCGGACTGAGTTCGTTTTCACCAATTATGGCAATAATATTGCGCAGTGATTCGTATTTTTGCAACAATTCCTGCACCCGGACACTCAATACGTAATGACGCTCGCCAACTATTTCCGGCGTCAATAATGAAGAGGTGGTCAGACTCAGGTCAACGGCTGGACGGATTCCCTGCTCCGCGACTTTGCGGCTCAGTACGATAATGGAATCCATTTCATGCTGGATAAATTGCACGGCTGGATCGCTAATGTCATCGGCCGGTACGTAAATGGTTTGGACCGAGGTGATGGAACCGTTCTGGTTGGAACTCAGCCGGTCTTGCAAAGTCTTTACGTCGGAAAAAATAGTCGGTTCGTAGCCGCCTTCGCTAGGCACCTCGTCCATCAAGGTAGCCAGCTCATTCCGCGCCTGTACGTAGCGGTACATGTTGTCGGCAAAGAACAATACGTCTTTGTGCTGCTCATCGCGGAAGTATTCGGCGGCTGTAGCGGCCGACAGCCCGACCAGGGAACGCTGTACCGGGTTTTCGTTCATCTGGGCGAAGAACAGGCAGGTGTTTTTGAGCAAGTCGTTATCTTTGAGTGTCACGTACAGTTCGTGGCCCTCGCGGATACGCTCGCCAATTCCGGCGAAAAAAGACAGGCCTGTGCCGGCTTTAGCCACGTTATTGATGAGTTCCATAGTTAACACCGTTTTACCAACGCCGGCGCCGCCGATAATACCAATCTTATGGCCTTTCACGAAAGGCGTGAAGAAATCGATTACTTTAATACCGGTTTCCAGGATTTCCGGTTTGGCAACCTGGAAGCTGGTAGAGCTGGCCGGTAATTTGAAAATATCCTTGCGCGGAGTATCTTTGGGCGGAGCCTCCAGCCCGTCCAGCGGATCGCCTAAAGCGTTAAAGATCCGGCCAATGGTGGCTTCGCCAATCGGCACGTCCAGACTTTTGTGCGCACGGCGGGCTACCATGCCTTTGGTAATTTGAAAATCGCCGCGAACGTTCAGACAGACTGCCACGCCGCCGGTTTCCACGTGGTCCACTAACAATTGGGCGCCGCGGCCGTTATCAATTTCTACCAGCTCGCCGATACCGGGCGGATCGTCATCGAACCGGGCCAGTATTACCAGCTCTTTTACCGCGGTCACCGTGCCAGCCATCAGGCTATCCCCCGCACCCGGCTCTTCTTGAGGCCGCTAATAATTTCTTTCAGCCGTTCGTCCTTAATGGTCCGGCGGGCTTGGTTGTAGCTAAGGTGCAGTTCGTTTTTGGATTCGTCGGCACGGTCATGAGAGACGCTCATGGCACGGAAACGCGAAGCATACTGCGCCAGTTTGGAATCCAGTATGAGCTGGCCGACAGCAATCTGCATCATGGACCGTTCCAGATGGGCTGCCACAGCGTAAGTACTCGGTTCAAAAATATAATTCTGTTCGCTAATAATATCGCCGGATGCGCCGGCGGCGGCTTTGCCGCGCTGGTGCACGGCGGTAGAAAGCTCCATGCGTCTTACTTCCTGCGACATCAGCGAAACGTATTCCTGATAAAAAGCCGTGGTAGTCCGATACTGCTGGATGAGGCGCACCAGCGGCACGACATTAATGTTTTGGTCTTTAGCCGGCAGCCTGAAATACCGCTTGTAGGCAATACCGCGCTGGGTTAGCTGGACGGCTCCGTGATGGCCGACAACGACTATGTCGTTCTTATCTTTATCGTAAGTTTGGAGTACGAGCTCTACCAGCTTAAGATCAATGTCGCCGCTAAAGCCGCCTTCGGCGGTTATGATAATATACAGTTCTTTATCGATAACCTGGCCGGCTTCTTCACGGCCAAAACTAAAATCCTCGCTAACCCGCAGCTGTTCGTAAATATGCCATAGCTCATTGAAGAACTTGGTAGATTGTTGGACTTGGCTTTTGATCTGGGCAATGCGCATGCTGGCAATACCTTCAAAGGCGCTGGTTAATTCAGCTAGGGTAGTCATGGATGTTTCCTGCCGGGCAATTTCGCGGGGGCTGATCATTGACGTGCTCCGTTCGCCACCGGATTGCCGGCGGCCGGTACCGCGTTGGACAGCTTAATTGCATGTTTGGTTTTCATGGTATCCCGCACGTGCTCAAAATCCTGATCGTTCTTTATGGTGGCGGCTGCCTGGTTTACGTCTTTTTTGAGGGCGCTTATATCGATATCCTCACCCTCGCCCAGCCCCAGCACCAGGTCCAGCATTAACTGTTGCGCTAGGAGCGAAAAACTATCGGAGGGCGGCTGGGTTAGGACTGTCAGGATACGTTTGCCGGTAGCCAGCGCTTGTTTGGATTCAGCCGCCAGATCCGCGCCGAAATGAGCAAATTCCTGGGCTTCACGGTAATTAGCCAGTATCTTCAGCGTCCGTGCAGCCAGCTCTTTCTGGCGCTTGCCGTGTCCGGCCCCGCCGGCACGGGTGACGCTCAGGCCAATATTGATAGCCGGCCGCACGCCGGAACGGAAGGTTTCCATATCCAGAATCCATTGGCCATCGGTAATAGACATGATATTAGTAGGCAGGTAGGCGGTAATGTCGCCGTTAGCAACGTGCACCACGGGAATACTGGTTAGGGTTTTGCCGGTGCTTTCCAGGCGGCCCGCCCGTTCCAGCAGGCTGGAGTGGGCATGGAACATATCGCCAGGATATGAGTCGCGTCCCGGACTGACACCCGCCAGCAACGAAACTTCGCGGTAGGCGTGGGCGTGGCTGGTTAAATCATCATAGACGATGATTGTGTCTTGGCCGCATTTTTGCCATAGGTATTCCGCCATCGAGCAAGCCACATACGGCGCGATGTAACTGGTAATTAAGGAGTCAAAGATGGTTGATATTATAATAATCGCGTTTTTCAGACCGCCGTTTTCCTGCAAGCGCGATAACAGCATGTCGACGTCGCTGCGCCGCTTGGCTATCAAGCAATAGACCACCACCCGGTCAGTATCTTGCTGGTTGATCGTTAGTTCGGTTACCAAAGTGCTCTTACCCGACTTGCTATCGCCCATAAGCGCCATACGCTGGCCGCGCACAATCGGGAACAGCGAATCGATAGCCGTAACACCGCTTTCCAGCTGGTCGTTTAAAAGCTGGCGTTCATGCAGCGGCGGGGCCTCGTGGAAAACCGGCCACGTAGTATCAGCCGCTATCGGTCCTTTGCCGTCGAGAGGGTCGCCGTTAACCGAAACCACCCTGCCGACGTATTGCCGGCCCACTTTACAGACCAGCTCCGGATGCTGCACCACAGCCACGGTGCCCAGCTGGAGGCTTTTCGCTCCCAAATGCAGCAACACCACACTGTCGGCGCGCACTTGGTGAACAAACCCTTTGCTGCCGTCTTCAAACATTACCAAGGCCCGTACCTCGCAAGGCTGCAGACCGCGGACAGTCACCAAAAACTTATCGATAGCGATAACTTCGCCAACCGGATTGCCGGCTTTCACCAGTTGGTCAAAGTGCCGGTTGCCCGAGTCGCTCATGGACGGGCCTCTTGCGGACGGTCCGGCAAGCGGCCGCCTATTTGCTGTAATAATAGATCCCGTTTAGCGATAAAATTCTGACGCAGAGAAAAGTCAAAATACTTATTGGTACTGCGCACGATACAACCGGCCGCGATAGTCGGCTGAACGCCAACGGTAACCAGTACCTGGGGGTGGATTTCTTTCCTCAGCCAAGTCATCAGCTTTTCCATAAAAACCGGCGACGGGTCAGCGCTGAAACTAATATGCAAAACCGGCGCGCGCTGCGAAACTGCCTCCAGGAAACGGCGCAGGCGCTCGCGGTCAGTTTTTTGCAATAAGTTCAATCCATTGAGATCGGCCAGCTGTTCCATAAGCCGGCTTGATTTGAGCATTTGAGCGTTCCCGCCCTGTTTGCGCAAGGTATGCTCCAGCAGGGTGTTATCAAGGGTTTCGAGCTCCCTAAGCAGCCGTCCTACTTCTACCGGGCCCGCTAGCGGCGCCGGCAACTGGCCGTGCTTTGGTTTTTGCGGCGCGGTTTTATCCGTTTCATGCGCCATTTTGGATATCCTCAATGATTGCTTTCTTGTTGGTTTCTAGTTCGCCCAAGATATACTCCAGCTGGTCGTTCAGGTCTATTTGGTCGCCAATCGCCGCTAACACGTAGTGATTGATAATTCCGGCCATGTTTGTTTCAAATTGTTTTAACAGCTGGGCTTTTTCGGCTTGCAGGTTTTGTTCAACTTCTTTGGTTAGCACTTTCCTCTGCTCATCGATCGCATCGCTGGTTTTTTCCAGCGATTCCAGCGCCAGGTTCTTAGCGTCCATTATCGATTGTTCGTACTTGTTGAACTCCTCTTTGAGCGTTTTGGTGATCTCACTTTTCATGTACTCGTTAACCTGGGAAGTCGTCAGCCGCAAGTCCTGTTGCAGGAACATGGCATTTTCACTGATAATTTTTTCGAAGTGCAGCCGGCCGCGATTGCGTAATTCCTGACGGAATTCATCGTTAAAGATGCGCTCTACATCTTGCTTGGCGGCTTTTTCGAGTGAATCAGTCATGGCACGCCCAGCCCTTGCGGAACCGCCGGAACGACCCTGCCGTACTGCCAGCCAAATAAAAGCCATGGCGTTGATGGCCGCGAGTGCCGCTGCTGCAATCCACCAGGTTGTCATGTTTGTTTACCCACCATTTTTAGCGTACCTGTAAATATAGTGTAATTATACTCCAAACATAACCGTAATGAAACAACATATCGGCAGGTGGAGCCGTTAGGGTCGTCAGATTCTAGTTAAGATGCTGTCTGCGCGCGAGCTAGTCGTGACTGTCGAGGGATTTGGCTAGTTCGACGAGTCGGCCATCAAGCTCCATCGCCCTGCCGTAGTCCTCGTCTTCCGTCAAGGGCTTACCAGTTGACGGCCCCCACATTGACGGATCGGGGTAGCGCTGTTCACCCAGGATTAGGGCCGGTACCACTCGGCCCTCAGGGTGGCCAGCCTCATGAACTGCTGCCTCTCGACGTTCCATAAAGGCATCCATCAAGATTTTGTTTGCGTCGATACCGTCGCTCTCGCCACTATTAGCCGGCACATGCTTGGCCTGACCTTCGCCGCCTCCCTTGCTCGCCGTTCCGCTCGCCTCCCGCTGGCTGGTTGTTCCAATTGTGCCGAGCCATTGGCGGAAACGATGCCAGCCACTTATCTCTAATTTCTTGTGCTTTTCGGAAATTGACTCCATGAGTAATACTATGCACCCAATATTTGTATTGTCAACCAACAAGCTGGCAAAGTATTTGAGTGGCTTTATCAATAATTGCCGGGTTGGTCGTGCGGCCCATGGTGAAACGCAGACTGGCGCGGGCCTCATCGTCGCTGAGGCCGATGGCCCTGAGCACATGCGACGGCTCCTCGTTACTAGCGCTGCAGGCCGAACCGGCAGCCGCTAAAATACCGGCTTCTTCCAGCTGAATAAGCAAGCGTTCATTGTCGTGCCCGGGAAAAGTTGCGTGGACATTATTCGGCAAACGATACTTTAGTGAACCGTTGACGGTTGTTTCCGGCACGGCTTCTTGCAGTTGCTTTATGAATTGTTTTCGCAGTTCTTCCAACCGGGCGGTCTCGTCGCGGCGCGTCTTCTGGGTCTTGTCCAGCGCGGCGGCAAAACCAACCGCCGCCGCTACATTTTCCGTGCCGCTGCGCAAACCTCTCTCCTGGCCGCCGCCTAAAATCAACGGTTCCAGATGGGTACCGGCCTTCACATATATCGTGCCGCTCTGCTTGGGCCCATAGATTTTACCGCCATTCAGCGTCATCATATCCACGCCGAGCCGGGCAGCATGCAGATCCAAGTAATTGCCCGCCTGGCAGGCGTCAGTATGAAAATATAGCGGTAACTTGGCCTCTCCGCGGCTACGGCGTTTTTGATCGATAATCTTGGCGATTTCACGCAGCGGCTGAACGGTACCGATTTCGTTATTGGCATAACCAATGCTCACTAACACGGTCCTATCGTCTATTTTGGTCCGCAAATCTTCCAGGTCTACGCGCCCGTCGGCAGCTACTGCAGCTTCGCGGCATTCATACTGGCGGGCCGGCTCTAGTACCGACTCATGCTCGATACCGCTAACTACCACGTTAGTGCCGGGAAATTGCCGCATTATCCCGTGAATAGCCAGATTGTTAGCTTCCGTGCCGCCAGCCGTGAAGATAATTTCACTGCCCCGGGCGCCCAGCCAATGAGCCACCTGGCGACGGGCATCTTCGAGGGCAACCCGCGCCTGCCGGCCCGGTCCATACACAGCCGAAGGATTATAAAAATTTTCCGTAAAATAGGGCCGCATAGCCTCCAGTACCGCCGGATCAACCGGCGTGGCGGCGGCATGGTCTAAGTAAATAAATTTAGCGGGCATCCGTCTACCAGTATAGCGTTAGGCTACTTGTAGTAAACGCTGGTATTCAGCGCCGACTTGCTGGCCATACAGATTAATCGCCCAATATAGATTACGGGCTTCCGGCTCCGATAGGCGCTGATAAGCCTGGCCATCCTGAATCTTCAACACGCCATTCGGCCGGACTTCATAACGGGTAGTGATCATCTGTCGTTTGCCATTTTCCAGCCATTCTTCGTGCCACACCCAGGTGTGCCGGTCCAGGCAAAAAAAATCACGGCGGTGACCTTTGGGCACCGGCCCGAACAACTGTCCACCAATCTCGGATTCCATGCTTAGCAGTTCCCTCTCCAGCTCATCTTCGCGTTGTTTGTCGTCACGTGGAAGAATTTTAGGCAGAAAATTCATCAATCGCCTCCATCACGCGGCGTTCGGCTTCGCTAACAGATTGGCTGGGGTCTATTTCCAGCCCCTGGGTTTCCATAAAAGTATGATCGATGATTTCACCAGCGGCGTTTAAAGACCGTTCTGGCGCGCTCCAAACAGCCGCGAATTCCGTACATAATGCTGTTAGGCCGGCGGCCACGCTCGCGGCAACTACTTCGCTGCGAACTAGTGTTTGCTCACGGCCTGGTAGCTGTTCTGGTGAATTGTCTCTCTGTATGATCATTTGTTCCTTATTAGATTTAGATGCCGAACAGCTTGCGGGCATTCCCAGTCGTGACACGCGCTAAAACCTCACGGTCTTCGCCGCGCAACTTCGCTAAGAATTCCACCACTGTCCTCACCCGTTTCGGCTCATTGATACTACCACGATAAGGGGTGGGTGTCAAGAAAGGGGCATCTGTTTCCAACAAGAGCTTTTCCGGCGGCACTTGGCGGTAAACTTCCAGCTGCGCGGAGCTTTTAGTAAACGTCGCTATGCCGTTAACGCCTATGTGCAGGCCACGCTCCAAGGCTGCCCGCAGATTTTCAGCAGAATCGGTAAAGCTGTGCAGCACGCCGCGCATGCCTTTGTAGGTGTCAAATACCGGCCAGAAATCATCAAACGCCTCCCGAACATGGAAAACTACCGGCAGGCCGCGTTCCAATGCGAGCTCAATCTGGAACCTTAATACTGCCTGCTGGACGGCCGGCGGCGAATGCCCGTAATAATAGTCCAGCCCGCATTCACCAACCGCTACGACCTTGGGCTGGGCAGCCAGGCGAGCGAATTCTTGCAGTTTCGCGGTTTCCGTATAGTGCCGTGCCTCGTGCGGATGTATGCCAACCGACGCCCAACAATTTTCGCGATTTTTCACGAAATCCACTGCTAAGCGACTATCTCCCAGATCACAGCCAACGCAAATTAACCTGTTTACGCCGTCCGCGTTTGCCGCGGCCACCATTTTATCGCCGCTCAGATCCGGAGCCTTGGCCCATAACTGGCGGGTTGCCCGCTCGCCTTTGTCTAAGCCCGCAGACTGTATATGGCAATGCGTGTCTACTAGCTCCATCATAATGTTTCGACTATTTCCTGGACCAGGCCGTTGACAATCTTTTGAGAAAAACGCGTTTCGTAAAGGTCACGGCCAGCCACGCCAATACGGACCAGCTCTTTAGGATGTGCCGCCGCCCAGACAACTGCCTCCGCCAGCGCCCTAGGGTTAGCCTGCGATACTACCAGGCAGTTTTGCTTGTCTTTAAAATCTTCGCTTACTTGGTTTTTGCCAATCAGTACCGGCGCGGCGCAAGCCAACGCCTGGTAGGTCTTGCCAGTGATTACGGACTGGGACTGCGGCGTATTGCCAAACGGCCCGCCCAGTACAACACCGGCTTGATGGATGGCCGCCGGCAGCGCCTCGAGCGGCATCCAGCCCTCATGGCTAAGCCGCGCGCCGGCTGCTGCCGCCTTAGCGCAATCCCTTGCCGCCCCCGTTTTACCGACAATCAACCGGAACTGGATATCCGGGTTATCTTTGAGCAATAGCGCCGCTTGTAAAACATAATCCAGGCCGTGCAAAGCCACCATGGTGCCGTAATAGAGCACCGTGAACGGCCTTTGGCTGCCATCCGCTCCAGCATCGGGATGAAAAATAGTTTCGTCGGCACAGACCGGAATTACTTTATATCGATTAATACTTAACATGTTAAGTATTGCCGATTGTTTGGCGTGGGCGTCGGTGTCCGCCAGTATAAACCGGCAGCGTTTCACCATCCATTGGTTCCAGCGCCGGAATAGGCGGTATGGTATTGAGCCCGTCCGCAAACGGCCATGCTCTACCATCCATTCAGTAAAGTTCACCAACTCGTCAAAAATAACCGGTTTGCGGACAAAGGTCAGCGCCATTAGCAGCAATATCTCGTAGCCCCGGAAAGTGATTACATAAGCGTCAGGGCGTTCGAACCAGCGGACCCGCCATAATTTCAGGGCTATTTCAGGGTAACGCAACAATCCTTTATGGCGATTGCGGACAATCACCGCCTCTGCACCCGGACAGGCGGCAACCGCCGTCCGTAGCGCTCGCGCCCGTTCATAATCATTGTGCTTATAACAAGTAACTACGGCTATCTTCATGGTAATTCAAGACTTCGCGGGTTTGGTATCGTGCTTCGGAAACAGTGTTTCTTCAAGCGGATGGACGAGGCCGTCTTTGAACACGGCTTGGATTTTAGCGGCCGTGGCGGGCAGGAACGGCGCCAGCAGTCCGGCAATCTCCAGCAGGGCGCCGGTTTGATAGGCCAAAACTTCGCGCAGATGGTCGGCATCGTCCTGCTTGGCAATCTCCCAGGGTTTTTCTTCGTCAATGTATTGGTTGAGGCCGCGGACCTGCTCCCACACTTCGTCCAGCGCCCGGTCGAAATGGCAATCTTCTATGGCTTGCTCGTATTGGGCGATGTCGTGTTTGGCCGGCGGAATATCGCCAATGATCCCATCCTGGTAGCGCTGGATCATGGCGACTGTACGCTGTACGGCGTTGCCCAGTTCGTCGGCCAGCTCGTTATTATAAGCCGCCTCAAAATGCTGCCAGGAAAAATCACCATCATTGTAGCTGGGTATGTGGCGCAAAAAGTAGTAGCGGAAAGCATCGGGCCCGTACTTGTTGATGATCTCGTCCGGCGAAACATAGTTGCCCAGGCTCTTGCTCATTTTTTTGCCGTCGACATTGATGAAACCGTGTATGTAGAGCTTGCGCGGCAGTGCCAGGCCAAGCCCCAGCAGCATGCCCGGCCAAATGGCCGCGTGGAAGCGGGCAATATCTTTGCCGACTATCTGAATAGCCGCCGGCCAGAACAACTTGAATTCTTTTTGTTCGGGATAGCCGATTACAGTGATGTAATTCATAAGCGCCTCGAACCATACGTACATTACCTGTTTGGAATCGCCAGGCACCGGCACACCCCAGCTAATCTTTTCTTTGGGGCGACTGATACTTATATCTTCCAGGCCGTCTTTTAAGATATTCAGAATTTCGTTCCGCTTAGTGGCGGGAATAACGGCCAAATCGCCGCTTTCGATACTTTTGCGGATTGGTATCGTGTACTTGCTGAGTTTGAAAAAGTAATTTTCTTCCTGGACCTTTTCGTAGGGCCGGTTATGGTTGGGGCAGACGCCGTTATTAGCTTTTACTTCAGCCTCCGTAAAAAACGCTTCATCGCCGGTGCAGTACCAGCCGCTATATTTGCCTTTATAAATATCTTTTTTCAGGGCTTGCCAGATAAGCTGGGCGCGCTGCTCATGGCCGTGGTCGGTGGTGCGTATAAACCGGTCATTGCTGATTGCGAGTATCTCGGCCAGCTTACGGAACTGGGCCTCCATTTGGTCAGCCAGTTCTTTGGGTGTTATCTTTAATTCAGCGGCCTTTTCAGCAATTTTACCGCCGTGCTCATCGGTGCCAGTGCTAAAGATCACCGTGTCACCGCGCTGGCGGGCGTACCGGGCCAGCACATCTCCCATAACGAATTCCATGGCGTGGCCAAGATGCGGCTCGCCGTTCACATAAGGTAGCGAAGTCGTTACGTAATAGTTGCTCATAGATGTATAGTGTAGCGGTTTAAAGGGGAAAAATAAATTTTTATCCCAATAGTTTGGCTACTTCAGCCGCTTCATCATTATCAAGCGGTTTAAAAAGATCGGTATCTTTATACTCGGCCATCTTGTATATTCGATCATCCAGTGAGCGTGGTACTACATGAAAATGCACATGATCAACTTTCAGGCGACTTTGTGTCATGAACGGTCGGTAATGCTGCCTGACATCACATCCATCACCTAGTTTACCTATTATCCTACGCTCAACGAAAAAGATAAGTTCAAATATATCTTGCAGTTCGGCTTTTGTAAGTTCCCATGGCTTTTCGATGTGTCGTTTTGGCATTGAGAGGAAATGGCCTTTGGTTTTTCGGGGACTGCTCAGTAGCAATTGGGCGGTTTTATTACTTTTAAGAACTCTTCCTTTCGGATTACAAAAAGGGCAGTTAATACGTGCGGTCATGGCGCCTGCTTGCGGTTTCGGTTTTTGGTTTCTTTGGCACGGAAAGCGGCCTCCAGGTCAATATCCAGCCGGTTGCTGATATCCACCAGCAGCCACAGGCAGTCCGCCAGTTCGTCCTCGACCTGATGGACTTTGGAATCGGCGTGCGTGACCTGGCCGTTAATTTTTCGGATGGCTTTGGCCAGTTCGCCGACTTCCTCGATCAACAGCATCAAAACTTCTGGGACTGTTTCCTGGTTGTAGCCGCGCTCAACTACCAATTTACGAACTAGTTTTTGAAAATCTTCCAGAGTCGGTTTAGGGGGTAATTCGGTCATGCTTGGTCATTCCTTATCAATATAGTCTTGGCAAAAGCGCTCGAAGACGGCATTGGTCCAGCCAAAGCCGGTTTGGCTGGGATAGAGACCTTTGAGCGGTGGTTTTTCCGGAGCTACGACGTTGTACTTCTCCAGGAATACATGGTTTTTATCGAACCATTGCGAATTGGTTTGCAACCATTTCTGAGCGATACGCTGGGCGTCATGATGATAGCCATACCGTTCCAAGCCTTTTACTACGATGAAGTGCAGTGGCGCCCAGCCGTTGGGATAGGCCCACTGCGTCGGCATGCTGCCCAACACGAACTGGCCCAGCGGCAAAGCGTCGGTGGTAGCTAGGCCGCCCTTATTTTCAAAGCGGCGCAAAGCACGTACTAGCGCGGCCGCCTGTTTGTCGGTGACCATACCGGCCCACATCGGAAAATACGCCGCCAGGCTGTTGATACTGCCGCGTTTTTCTTTGATGTAATTGTAGTCATAATATATGCCGCGGGTCTGGTCCCACATCAGCTTGTCCATGGCTTTTTTGCGCTCTTTGGCAGCGTCGTGCCAATAGCCGGCTTCTTCTTTGTCGTTTAATATTTTAGCTGCCCTGGCAAAGTCGGTTTCGTACTTATACAACAGGGCATTTAGGTCGACCGGCAGATAATTGAGGGCGTGGCGGTCGAAACGCGGCGTCATATCCCAGCCGCTTTCGGCCTCGGCCAAATCGTGCAGATAATTAAAATCATAATAGCGGCTTAGGCCTTGGTAAACTTTACGCTCATTAGGTTTTTTTATGCCCATCCAGACAGTTTTATATTCCTGTTTGGCAACCTCGATGTTTTTCTTCAGCCAATCGGCGCCTGGATTGTAGGCCTCGTAGACATCGAAGATAAAACTGCTCAGTAGCGGCGGTTGCGAACGGCCGGTTAAATAGGTGCGTGAAGCGTTCGGGATCACCTTGAACCGCTGGAAGAGAGATACCAGATCCTCTAAAATGCCCGTAACCAGCGCTTCATGGTCAGGATTGAGCATGCCCTGGACCATAAAATAGCTATCCCAATAATATAGTTCGTTGTAGTCGAAGCCGGTTTTTTCACGGTACGATGGCACTAGATACGGCTTGGGCAAACCAAGCAAACTTTCATCGTCTTTTGGGTGGAAACGCTCAACTTTTGACCAATAACCAGCAATGTATTCACGGGCCGTGACAACATCCTCAGGCCTTAGAGACTTGCCTGAGCGATGAGATCGTTGCAGCGTTTTAGTGACAATTTTTCTTGCCGTGTGTCGTGCTTTTTGCTTTGCTTTGTCGAGTGTCGCCATTGTGTTCTCAGATTAGTGGTTTAATAAACGGCGGTCAAGCATAAATTTAATAATTGAAAAAGCAGGCCCTAGGACCTGCTTTCTTTCGGGACGCCGCCGCTTTAGTAGCGCGGGCGCTCTTCGCGGGGCTTGGCTTCGCTTACAACGATAGCCCGGCCGTCGAGATCTTTGCCGTTGAGTTCTTCAACGGCTTTCTTGGCCTCTTCGTCAGAAGACATTTCGACGAAACCGAAACCGCGGCTGCGGTTGGTCTCGCGGTCAGTGATGACGTTAGCCGACACAACTGTGCCAGCGGCACTGAAGAAATCCTTCAAGCCGTCATCGTTTGTAGCCCAGGCTAATGAGCCTACGAATAGTTTGGTTGCCATTATTATTACTCTCCTAATGTCCGAGGTAACTATGGCAAGCCAAGTTAGCTGCTCCTCTTAACATGTGCTTATTTGTAAAACCTAGAACCTAACGTAACCGTTATTTAGCAGCTTCTTTCTAGCGGAGGTAGTGTAGCAGGTTGGCCTGGGGTACGCAAGGACATTTCATTGACTTTTAATGAACGGGTGTTACAGTATAAGCATTAACATTTCAAAAATAGAAAGGGGGTAATCCATTGAAAAGTCCTAGATCTAACGGGCAGGCAATGAATGCGAACGTGCGGGAGGTACGCACTTAGCAGCCCCTTTTCTACCGGACATTCGCCCTGCTCAAGTAGGCCGGATACCTTAAACCGCTCCGCTTTGGCAGGGCGGTTTTTCGCTAATCGGACAGATCTAACTAGAAAAAATGCCGTGACGATTGCACAATGACTTCGCCCAGCAGAACCGTCAAGGCAATACCTACGGCCCCGACAACCGCGCCGATAACCAGCATCAAGAGGTCGTCTAGGATAACCGCCAGGCTTATGATAACTACACCTAGCGCCGGCAGGGTGTCCAGGCCGGAAAATGGCGGCGCCAAAAAAGCCGCCAGTGTCAACACCAGTACAATCAGGCCGGTCAGCCGCGAAGCTAGCGGCAAGCCGAATATCCAGCGGCCGCGGGGACTGGAACGCTTTTCGAACCAGCGGATCCATCGCAACATGGTTGGAATAACCTTGCCGGTCAACGCTTTGCCCAGCTGCATATGTTTCCATTTTTCCGGCAGCCACGGCGTCCGAAGCCCCACTACCATTTCCAAACATAGCAGCATAACAATTATCTCGAACACGTGTGTCACGCCGCCGGTGGGTAACGGCAAGGCCGGGAAAATCATCAATACTAAAAAAGTAATGGCGAAACTTTTGTCACCAAATACTTTGTCTAAACTGGCTAGTGTCTTGGGTTGCCTGCCTTTAAGCCACGCTTCCAGTTGGTCGCTAAAAGGCTCCGTCCGCTGCTCGTTTGACATGCCCTAATCATAGCAAACGCTAAGCGCGACCACAGCCGGCTACTGCTGATGGTCCAGTTGATACTGTCGAACGTCGGCTTTTCCCTGCATCTCCATAGCCCTATCAATACCAGCCTTGGCATCCCGGCGACCAACCTCTTCCATGCCGACACCCATGGCTATAGCTGGTATGCCGACCTCCGGAACCCCGCCGAAAGTGCCGATAACGCCGAGGGCAAAGAGGGCCGTACCACTGCCGAATAAGGCGAGATTCAGACGCGCTTGGTGTCTCTCAAAATCGGCCGACAATTGATAGTGCGTAACGGATTCTTCTAGCTGTTCACGATGTGTTTTTGCCATAGTTTTATAGTAGCTTAGCTACTGGCTCTATCCAAGCATAAGCGCAGTGGTCAAGCCATTGCTATTGGACACTCAGTAGCTGCACCTCAAAAACCAGTACGGAATTTGCTGGGACCGAGCCATGTGCCTGGGAGCCATAACCGACGGCTGGTGGAATAATAATCAGCCGTGTGCCGCCGGCCTGCATGCCATAGAGCCCCTCTTCCCAGCCGGGGATAACTTGATGTGCCCCCATCGTAAAGTTGAACGGCTGCGGCTGGCCGGAGGAGCTGACCGACGATTGGTCAATCAACGCGCCATTAGTCAACCAGCCCTTGTAATAAACATTGGCTTGTTTGCCACTCGTCAGAGCGGCGCCGGTACCTTTCTGAATATCGCCAAACAGAGCATCTTTATTGTTTTGGTACTTATTGTATTGGGCAAAACTTGAAGGATCGACGCCGCTTGAGCCGGACGATGAGTTACCGGATGAGCCGCCTTGGTTTTTTTGGGATTGGTCGTTACCGAGCTGGCCTAGATTGGACGCCTGGCCGCTAACGTTCAGACCGCCGGAACTATCTGATGAGTCTTGGTTTAATGAAATATTCGGGTTACTGGTTGTTTTAGTGTCCGAGAGTTGTTTAGCGTGGTGATGGTGACCGTGCCACAACAGACCGCCGGCGACGATAATTACTGCTGCCGCGGCACTACCCGAAATGATGATAATCTTTCTTTTTGTTAACCTCAATATATTACAAACCTTTACATAAGTATGATACCAAATCACAAAAAATGTTGTAAAAATCTGCTGCTTCAGCGTACACTTATAACCATAAACCTAATCGGAGACCCAAAATGAATATTTCAACAGTAGCATCAAGCGCCGGAGTTTTTGCCGGTACCTGGATAGTTGTGTGGCTGATTATTGCCATTTTGGCCATCGCCGGCATGTGGGCCACTTTCCAAAAAGCTGGACGTCCAGGCTGGGCAGCAATTATTCCGATCTATAATATTTACACCCTGGTGAAAGTCGCCGGCCGTTCAGGTTGGTGGGTGATCCTCTATATCATTCCTCTCGTGAACATTGTTGTTTCTCTGGTTGTGTCAATAGATATCGCTAAAGCTTTCGGTAAAAGCGATGTTTTCGGCGTCATTGGCCTATGGCTGTTCTCAGTCATTGGCTACCTAATGCTCGGCTTCGGCGACGCCACCTACAAGGGCAGTCAGGCCGGTCCAGACACCGCTACACCTAGCGCGCCAGCAGCGCCTACCGCGCCCCAAGCTCCCGCGGCTTAAATCTTTTAATCGGTTCCAGCGCTAAAATGACTTATCGTTTCTTGCCAATCTCTTGCCCTCACGATATTTTCAGGGAGTTCAGCACCATCTCTATTCCATGGATAGTCGCCAAATAGCACAGCGCCAACGTCTACCTGGCTAACAGCCAAGCAATGTTTCAATTGATCGTCGATTAAATGTGTCGCTCCTATTTCGGAACATATTTCTGCCTTGGAACGAGTTACTTTCTGTCCTTCCTTGAAATATGTAGCAAATATAATTTCACCAATCGCTCCAGGTGCAATAATTTCCAAGGTATTTTCCGTTACAGCCCGTAAACTTTCCCGGCGAGATGTAACACCAATTATCTTTTTAAGTCCGGCTAAAGCGAGGATGCCCTCGCCGGCACCCTCGATAGTTTCGAACTCTCCAACTATTTCGTCAGTGAAAAATAATTTTTTTCGTTCCTCTACTTCTTCCGGCGCTATGTTCCAGAGTTCGTGCCATGCTTCCGAGTATTCCTCAACCGTAAGCTCCGTACCCCATGTATCATTACTCCACCTTATGAAACCTTCAACGTGCCTGACTACCACGTCATCAATATCCAGAGCCACAACTTCTTTACTCATAGCTAATATAGTCTGTCATCCTGAGCTCTGCTAGGCTGTCTGCGATTCCGCAGTGCTGCTGGTTTCTAGTGCGTGCGCCAGCACTGGATTCAATTCTGGATTCCGGGCAGCGCTATCTATCATATCCATGGACGTTTCCAGGTTCATTAAACGCTTATCTATCTCTCTTAAGTTAGCGACTTTACGAAACGCTTTTATCGGGCTAAATGCTCCGTCTGATACATTTTCTCTAATATGTTCGGAAAGTTCGCCGTCTAAGCCGGTTACGTAGCAACTTTCATTTCCGAGTTCGTGGTATGGCCACGCCGGATGCGCGGTTAGATTATTTTGTAACGTAACTGCCGCATAACAATCCGTGGCAAGAAAACTGAAGTCTGCCCGCTTGAGTGGCTCACCATTGTACGTCCACTGATGAGTTGACACTGTAGCAACTACCATATGATCTGGTGTCGTGGATGTCGGCTTTGCCGGTCCGAGCACTATGCTCACCTGATGAAACGTCTTGGCGTGTGGATCGCCTTTACGTGGTTTCGATATAGGGGGAAGTACTCCAGCCAAGACGCTGGTTCGGTCGTATATTGCTTGATTCCTGGCTCCAAGTTCAGCATAAGGAGCCGCTCGTTCCTGTCGACGTTGGTTGCGTTTGGCTAAGCGAGCTTGCGACTTCGCTTGCTGTTCTACTCTCTTCTGATCCTGACGATCCACTGCCTCTATTGATTTATCAAGCCGTTCGTAATCCATAAAATACTCCTTCGAGGCTATTAAACTCCTCCTGGGGATGATTGGCAAGCACAAGCAAAATCAAAAAAACACCAGTGCGAACTGATGCGTTTTTGGTGGAGCTGGTGGGTACTGCCCCCACGTCCGCCGGTTTATCTGTGGTTAATCGTCTACAGGCTTAGGTCATTTAAAATATCTCGAGGTCTGGCCGGTAAATGACCAAAAAACCATTCCTCAAAGTCCAAAGTCTTAGCGACTAGCTAGGACAGTTCTAGTCGAGCGTCCAGAAAATATAGCGTGCCTTTGCATTATCTGGCGTCACACGCGGCACGGCTGTTTAAATAATTAAACAGCTGGTGCGAGCGCGAAGTCACTGCGTGCAAACAAGTTTGCTACAGCTACCTTAGCGTCGCGAATTTTAGAAGTTGCATCTAAAAAGATTGCCTATACGCTGACAAGCGACCTGCTGATATAACCGATAAAGTCCAACGTCGAGCTTAAAATTCAGCCCCGTAACTAAACATTATAACACTTCTACACAAGAAACGCTAATGGTTCTAGCGGGTTTTTGCTTACTTTTCGACTTCTGTCAAAGCCTTCTTCACGGCGACTTTAATGAAATATAACGAAGCGAATGTGAAAATGTTTATGAAGTAGTACCAGAATGTCGCGCCACCTGATAATTTGTAGTTGCTCATCAGAACTCCTTTTCAGTTTATGGTATCACTATACAGTTCCTGGACCTATAGTCCCAGCGGGTGGTCGCAGGCGCCGGTTTTACCGGGCTGGCAAACGATGCGGTGCAGCTGCTGTAAACCTGTCGCTAATCGTATTAACCGGTCATCCCCCAGACTGGCGAACTCTGAGCCTAAGCTGCGGCGCATGATGGCATTAGCCGCTTCCGTGACTCGCATGCCGCGCGGCGTAGGCGTGGTGATATGCCGGCGCCGGTTTTGCGGATCCGGCTTGGTAACCAATAGTTTTTTGTCTTTCAGCAGATTGAGTTGGCGGCTGATGCTTGATTCGGTCTGGCCGAGCGCGTCGGCAATAGCTTTTTGCTGGACGCGCGGATTCCACTCCAATACCATCAGGATCTTGAACTGCGATAAGCCGATGCCGAGCTGTTCCTGTAATACCTGATCGGTCTGGCGGCCCATTACGGAAGCCAGGTGCTGGATCAGATAACTGAGGTTGTTGGTTGGCCCCATACTGTTATTGTAGACCTGATACTTAACACGTCAAATATTGAGCAGGGCATGCTCCCGTCCTTCCTTATAGGAGCTGATCAAATGCTCCATGTCTTCATCACTGGAGGTGTTGCTTACTAATAGGCTTGCGTCAGGGCCGACTATTCCGACTAGGTTATTTCCTTCCCTGAATTCCTTTGTCTCAGAATAAGTTACTTCTGCTTCAAATAGTTTTGCGCCGGCGGCAGTAGCCCACACTGCGTAAATTCCCGCTTTTATGGATGGAGGCGCATGCCTATAGACATACGCTTTCTTGGGTAAGAGCTGCGCTAGCTGTATGGCAGCCCCGCGCCTTACCTTGCCGTCCAGACGCATTTGCTCACCACAGCTTGCCGCGTATCTTTTGAACTCCAACGTTTCTTCAACTCGTTCCATGTTACTATTATACCATATATTGTCAAAAAACGGTATAAAGTTTGGCCCATTCTTGGAGACTGAGAGTCTGGGGCCGGCGGCTGGGGTCTATATCGGCTTTTCGTAGCAATTCCGTGGTATCTTCGCGGCTTAGGTGGAGCCCGCTGCTGAGGGAATTCAATAAAGTTTTGCGGCGCTGGGAGAAGCCGGCCTTGACCAGACGGAAGAAAGCTTTCACCTCAACCTCAAATAACGGCTTTGGCCGGTGCTTCAGAACCAAGATTTGTGAGTCGACTTTCGGTGGCGGTTCAAACAGCTCGGCGGCCACCTCCCGCCCCAGGCTAACCTGCCAGTAAAATTGGGCGGTGACGCTGAGCAGCGACATGTCGCCTGGCCCAGCCGCTACTCGTTTGGCGACCTCTTTTTGTACCAAAATCGCGGCCTGGACCGGCGGGTTCGGCGTTTCGCTGATAACACGGAGCAACTTGCTGGTTAGGTAATATGGTATGTTGGCCACAATCTTATAATCCGGCGGCAGAGACGTCAGGTCAAAGCGTAGTATATCCTCCGAAACCGTCTGTAAATTGGCAGCTGGAACACGGCCTGACAAGCCGGCGGCCAGTTTTTTGTCGAACTCAACAGCTACAACTTGCTTGGCATGCCGCACTAACAATTCAGTCAACGAGCCGAGCCCCGGTCCGATTTCCAGCACTGTGTCGTCTGGTTGCAACCCGGCCTCCTCGCACATGGCCGACAACGCCGCTTCATCGCGCAGCCAGTGCTGACCCAGTGATTTATCCGGCAACTGGCTCGATTGGGCCACCGCGCTACCTACCAGTTACTGGTAGCCAGCCAGTGGTTATAAGCCGCCGCCCAGCTGCCGTAGCGTCCTACGGCGTAACCGTTACACCACCTTAGCTGGGTGATTGGGTTGGTTGCCCAGTCGCCGCCGGCACTGGCCATCTTAGATCCCGGCAACGCTTGGCAGAGGCCATAAGCACCGCTGGCATTGCCGGCGTTTGGCCGCCAGCCGGATTCATGGCTAATAATATAGTCGGCGTATTTATAATCTCCTGGCCCAATCCCAGCCAGCGCCATGTCGCCTTTGATGCCGCTGAGGTTGGTTCCGATGACTACGATCTGCGTTACCGGATTTTTAGTAATGACTTTTTGTATGATTGTCCGGCCAGTCTCCACGTTATTGTTAAGTTGGATCTGATAAGTCACGGTCTGCTCGCCAGGTGACCCCTGCTGGCGGACAGCTTGCGTTCCGTAAGCCAGGGAATTGTCATTGATTTTCTGGACGGGCGTAGGAATAACTTCTTTTATGGTCTCGGTCTTGGTACCAGTACGCAAGAAAGCTATTTGCATACCGGGCGTAATCGGAGTATTCTGCGGCACGCTTAAATGGTCCTGTTTGGTCAGTACAATATTTTTTTCTTTCATCATTCCGCCGACAGTTTTAGCATGGGTGCGCAGAACGACCGGCGTGCCATACAGGTCGACATTGACTGGTGTTGCCCGGTCAATTACCACCTGCTCGCCAATCGCGCCCGACTGGACAAAGTCTTGTGACGGCACGGTATTAACCCAGTCTTCGGCATTAACATGCTGGCCCGTTTGCTGGGCGATGGCCCGCGGCGTGGTAGCGGCGCTAAAAGCAAATGTTTTCTGGACGCCGTCGACCACCTGGACCGGCACGGCCTGATATACGTTTATACGGAAATCGTCTTGCCTGATAACAGTATTGGCGGCCGGTTCTACTACATCGCCCTGGGATAACGGGATGTGTAATTTTGCCAGTAGCTGGCCGACCGTTTGGCGATGACTCGGCACAATCTGTTTCGTATGGTTATAAGAAACTATGACTACAAAAGCTTTTTGATGCGGCGGTATATGGTGTGTCTGCCTGGCAACTAAATAAATCCCAGCCGTCAAAAAGATAAGTACGGCAAAGGTAATAACCGGCACGGCGTGCGGGTGCCGGCTCATAGTTTTCAGTTCGTCGGTGTTCTGCGGCAAATTGCGGCGGCGAAAACGACGGAAACGTAAACGGAATATCTTTAGTCTTTTCTGCATATCTCAAGCAGGCCAAGGTTCCCGGACGGTATCAGCTACCCCTTTTAAGGCCGTGACTCTTATTGTAGCAAAGATATCCAGCTGTCTACAGCTTCCTTACAATTTCTCCAGCGGCGCGAAAGACATATTGAGTTTGCGGGCGCCTTTGCCTTTAAAATAAACTGTTACGTTATCACCTTCTACTTCCAATACGGTGCCTTGTCCGAATACCTGATGGCGGACGCCGTCGCCCTCGTTCAAGTCCGGCACGTAGCGCGGTTCATCGGGCAGGGCTGGCTCCGCATTAAAACTATTACCCAATTCCTGGGATTCACCTTCGATTTCGCTCAGAAAACGGGAGGGTGGATTATGCTGCAAACCGCCATAGAGCAGCCGGGTGGCGGCATATATCATATAAAGTTCCTGTTTAGCCCGCGTCATGCCTACGTAACAGAGCCGACGTTCCTCTTCCATTTCCCCTTGGTCGTAGAGCGCCCGGGAATGCGGAAAGATTGACTCTTCCATGCCGCTCATAAAGACCACCGGAAACTCCAAACCTTTGGCAGCATGCAATGTCATCAGCGTCACGGCATCATTAGTAAAGTCGGCGCCGTCCAGATCGCTGACCAAGGCAACTTCTTCTAGAAAGCCGTCCAGCCCCAGCTCCTGGTATTCGCGGGCCACGCTCAGTAATTCCTTGACATTTTCCTGGCGGGCTTCGCCCTGCGGAGTGCCATCGTCCAGGTAGTGGAGATAGTCGATGCGGCGCAACAGTGAATCAATCAATCCCGTAACGGCGGCATCCTGGCTAACCGTGCGCAGACTGTTAATAATATCGCCAAGCTCGGATAGCGCCTTACGGGCCTTGGGTGTTAAATCCGGACAATTCGCTACTTCAGTTAAGGCTTGTTCTAACGAAAACTGTCCGGCCGTTTGCCAGGCAAAGAAATTCTGCAGGCTTTTGGCACCGACGCCGCGGGCTGGAACATTCACGATCCTCTCAAAACTGACCCGGTCTTCCGGCTGGAAAATCAGCCGCAGGTAAGCGATTATATCTTTAATTTCTTTCCGGTCATAAAAGCGTACGCCGCCGACTATGCGGTACGGGATACCGTAATGCACCAGGTTTTCTTCTATCGAGCGGCTCTGGGCATTGGTACGGTACAAAACGGCGTAGTCGCGGAAGTGCCGGCGTCCGCTATCGACGCCTTCGCGGATTCGCCGGATTACTGCCTCGCCCTCGGCCCGTTCGTTACCGACCGGCACTACTTGGACCGGCAGGCCGCCGTCTACGGCTGTCCACAATTTTTTATCGCTGCGCTGGGCATTTTTTGTAATCACAGCGTGGGCAGCGTCCAGAATATGGCTTGTGCTGCGATAATTTTGTTCCAGCTTAATGATGGTGCAGTTCTTGTAGTCTTTCTCGAATTTCAGGATGTTGCGGAAATCAGCGCCGCGCCAACTGTATATACTTTGCCAGTCGTCACCGACTACGGCGATATTCTGGTGCTCATTGGTCAGCAAATTAACCAAAGCGTACTGGGCAGCATTGGTATCCTGATACTCGTCAATCATGATGTATTTGAACTGTCGCTGCCATTTTTGACGGATTTCCGGCTTGGTTTCCAGCATTTGGACAGCGCGGTTGATGAGATCGTCAAAATCGAGAGCCGAGGCATCTTTCAAGGCTTTTTCGTATAGTGGATATATTTTGGCGGCAGTTTGCTGGGCCGGGCTGGCTGCCGTGCCGGCATATTCCGCCGGCCGGATCATCTCGTTCTTAGCGCTACTAATGAGGCTACTCAGCACCCGGGCTGGAAATGCCTTTTCATCTATCATTAATTGCTTGCTAACCTGTTTAACAGCCGCCTGCCGGTCGGTTTCGTCAAAGATTACGAAACTGCGCGGAATGCTGACTGCCTCGCCGTCTTGCCTTAGCAACCGCACGCAGATACCATGAAAAGTGCCCATAAACGGCATGAAACCGCGATTCTCAGCATTTTCACCGAGTAGCTCTGCCACCCGTCCGCGCATTTCACGAGCGGCCTTGTTTGTAAACGTCACTGCCAAAATGTTATACGGCGTGGCCTTTTTGGCGGCAATAAGATAGGCGATCCGATGGGTTAGCGTCTTAGTCTTGCCGGAACCAGCGCCAGCTTGAATCAGCAGCGGCCCTTCCGTAGTTTTAACGGCCCGCTGCTGCTCCGGATTTAAACCCTCAAGAAGTTGGTCTAACACTTAGCTATTTTAGCAAAACCGGTCGCTTAAAACCGTTGTAATCTAGTTCGAGAAAAAGTGGGTGACAGGCTTGGCGCTGCCTATATGAATAATGCCCGCGTCAATGGCAACATCTATCCAGGCGAACGTCAACAACACCGCCAGCACAACACCGAGCACAACAAATCGCTTAGTTTTGCGCTTTTCAACGGTATCGATAGGTAATTCGTACCGCTTACTGTCGATGAGCCGCTGGGTGGCGGCGGCCTGTTTGGCAGTTTCCTCGGCAGCTTCTTGCTTAGGGTCAGCTTCTTTTTTGCCAGGCGGTTCTGTCTGGGCAGGCAGCGTTTCCTTTTTTTCTGCCGGCTGAGTCTGGGCATCATCCGGCTGGATGGTATCCGGAGGTTGCAGTTTTGGCCCTGCCGTATGCTCTAACTCTTCTTTAGGGGGCTTTTTATCATCGGGGTCGGGGCCTTCCTTAGGCAAAGCGGCGTCTTCGTCGACCACCATGGGATCTTTCAACAGTGGCCGGTTAGAAACAATGACCGGTTTGGAGGTCGCGGACGGCGTGGATTTACCAGGATGGTCCACATCATTTATAGTTTTTTTCTCCCCGGCTGCGGTCACGGTTTTTTCTCTCCCTGGTGCCCAAGACGATAGGCGCTGTCTACAATACCCGCGAATTGCTGGTAATTCAGGCTGGCGGCACCCACTAGAACGCCATCGCAATCCTCCAGCGCCAGATAGCCGCCGGCGAGCTGGTCGTCCACGCTGCCGCCATATAACACACGCACACTTTTGGCAGCGGTCGCGCCATATAATTCATGAATTTCAGCACGGATCAGCTTAAATACTTTCTCGATGTCACCGGGCTTGGCCAACTCGTGACCGAAGGTGCTGATTGCCCAGATCGGCTCGTAAGCTATGACCATTTGTTCTACCTCGCCCTGCGTCAGATTGGCGACTGCCGATACCAGTTGGTCGTGGATCACCCGCCGGGTATGGCCGGCAACCCGTTCCTGCTTGGTCTCGCCGACACACAAAATCGGTGTAATTTCATTGCGTACCGCCGCCTGCACCTTATCACGCACCGTATCGAGCGTTTCGTCAAAGTAGATACGCCGTTCAGAGTGCCCGATAATTACATAGTGGACCAGTTCACGCAGCATGGTAAAACTGACCTCGCCGGTATAGGCGCCTTCGTCTTTATAAAAAGCGTTCTGGGCGGCCAGGCGGAATTTGCGGCGGTCTATCTCCTGGCTGACCGGCTGCAGCGCCAGCAAAGTGGGCGCTAAAACCACCTCGATATCACGATGCGGCTTGACGCGCTTATCCAGCCGGTGGACCAGCAGACTGGCTGACTGCACGTTGAGATGCATTTTCCAGTTGCCGACGATCAAAGTTTTTTTCATAATACTTACGCTTAATTGTACCTTATTTCTTCTTGTCAAGCAGCGCCTCAACGCCTGGCAGTTTGCGGCCGGCCATCAATTCCAGGCTGGCTCCGCCGCCGGTAGAGACGTGATCAAAACAATCCACCAATCCGCGCGACTCGATATAGCCAACCGTGTCGCCGCCGCCAACGACCGTAAATGGTTTATGGCCAAAGTCGCCGACCAGGGCTTCGATAACCAGTTCCGTGCCGTGGGCATACGGACCGATCGGGCCCTGCAAACTCTCGGTTTCTGTCACGCCCATGGAACCATTCCAAATAACAGTATTAGCCAGCTGCACACCGCCGGCGATGAACGAGCCGCTAAAAGGGCCGATGTCGGTAATTTTTTCGTGGGCACGGATACGGCTAGTGCTGACTGGAACCCTTTTAGGATAACTCTCAATGTCGGCCACCACATGCGTATCCCAATCCACGATCCGGGTCGGCATGATTTTGTTAATCCTGTGGGTCACCACGCCGTCGCGCGGCAGGGCGAAAATAAAGTGCCGTTTTTTGGTCTCGGCCGCCGCGGTGCGCAAAATATCTTTAGCCAGCGGCAAGTCAGCTTTGTCGTATAGACTTTCAGCCACATCCAGACCGCGGGCCGCTAGGAACGTATTGGCCATGGCGCCGCCAACCGCTACAAAATCCGCCAGCTTGATGAATCGTTTCAAAATGTCGATCTTATCGGCGATTTTAGCTCCGCCAACAATCGCCGCCAGCGGCCGCTCCGGCTTCTCCATAACCCCCGTAATGGTATCAACTTCTTTCGCCAACAGCAGACCGGCCACGCTCGGCAGGTGGCGGGTCACCGCATCGGTGCTGGCATGCGCCCGGTGCACCACGCCGAAGCCATCCTGCACGAATACGTCGGCCAGGCTGGCCAGTTCTTTGGCAAAGCCGTCGTTATCGGCTTTTTCTTCCGCGTGGAAGCGCAAGTTTTCCAAAAGCAAGATTTGGCCGGGCTTCAATTTAGTGGCCGCTTTTTGTGCCGGTTCGCCGACACAATCGGTAGCGAACTCCACTGGCCTGTCAAGCAGTTGATGCAGACGCTTGGCGACCGGGAACAGGCTGTAATCGGCGTCTGGCTTTCCCTCCGGCCGGCCCAAATGCGAGCAAATTATCAGTTTAACGTCGTGCTTGAGCAGATACTGGATGGTCGGCAAAGACTTTTTTATCCTATAATCGTCGGTAATCTTGCCGCCGCTGACCGGCACGTTATAATCGGCGCGCAACAGCACCGTCTTGCCTTTCAAATTGATATCGCGGATCGTTTGCTTAGTAAACATCCCACCCCTTGCTTTTACCCCAGTATAACTTGAGGCCTCAGCTAAGTAAAAGTCTGTTGTGCTAGAATGAGATTTGATGCCCGAAGGAAAACCTCAGAACAACGGTAACGCCGGTCTACGGATCACTTTTTTTGTCGGTTTGGCGCTACTTATTATTAGTATGATCGCGGCTAGCGGCCACCCGCTGGACGGTTGGCAGGCTAGCATCTTTCACGCCATTAACAACGAATCAAACAGCTTTAGGACACCCGCGCTTTGGATAACCGAGGGCTTGGGCGCGGCCTATCCGATCGTACTCTGCGTACTAATCCCATTAGCTTTCAAAAAATACCGCCTAGCCTGGCGTTTCTTTTTCACAACAGGTGGCGCAGTGGTGGCCGGTTTCGTTGTTAAATACCTTGTCAACGAACCCCGGCCGGCAGCCATCTTGCATAATAACCTGCATGTCCGCGCCATCGAGACAGGACCCGGCTTCCCGTCCGGCCACATGCTGGCAGCGACGGCGCTGGCCTTGACCCTATGGTTCATCCTGCCTAAAGCTTGGCGTTGGGTATCAGTTCTCTGGATCCTGCTGGTGGCTTGGTCGCGCTTATACCTTGGCGTCCATACGCCGGCCGATATCATCAGCGGGTTCGCCACCGGTCTGATGGCCGTCTGTTTCGTCCGCCTGCTGCCGCCGAAAATCGCCAAGCCGTTGCGACTAGACAAATAGTAACTAGGCGGGTGCCAAATTGCCAGTCAGCGCCCGTTTCCCGAGTGCGCGCAGTGGCACAAACTTCTGTTTGGCGCGGTGTACCAGCATCGGTACTGTAAGCTGGCCTAGTTTAAACTCATGCGTACCTTTATCGGTGTCGGCCAGCGTTTCATTCTCTGGTCGTTCAGCCACAGCCATTTCCCGCCTAGCTTCATGCGCCACTAAGATCAAGCGCGCTAATTGCTCAACAGACTCTTTGCTGTAGCTGACATTGAGTTCGTCTAGCAGCCGCTCACAGACAGTTTGAAGTATTTCTTCAGCTTCAGCGCTGTCTTGGCCTGCCTCCCGGAACATCAGGATCTGCTCCGCGGCTTCGGTCATTTGGGCTGCCACTACCTGGACGGCTTGGGTTTCGGCAGGCTCCAGTGATTCCAGGACTTCTGACATTTCGTGTATCAGTTCTGTGATTTCAGGCAATATAACCTGTTCGGACAAGGCTGGATCACTGATTATTTCGTCGTCGATATTTCCGGACTGCATGATATATCGCAGGTCTAGCAGAAGCTCGTCTGCTGGAAAAACAGTCTTCCGCTCTCTTACCAATGGCGTATCGGCTAGCGTTTCGGCCGGGCATAGCTCTGGAGGCTGTTCGGCTGTCTCCGATAGTACTGTTTCCGCTATTATGCCGGCCGGGAGAGTCACGGCTTCAGGATCAGGAGTTTCCTCTATCAAAGTGATGCTCTGGATTTCAACTTTCTTCTCGCTCTGCGCCGGCGCCTCATCGGCCTGCGCGATCGGCGGCTCCTCGCTCCGGGGGCCTCTATAGATAGAGGCCGCCTGGAGTGGTTTAGAAGGCGGTTCGTTAATTAGGCCGCCGGCGCTTTCCGTCTTTACTATGAGAGACTCTGGTATTTTCGGCGCGGTAGCGGTGCGCCCCACTAGCCCCTCCGACTCAACGACCACCATATCAATTAGCGTTGGTTGCTGCTCATAGTGCCGGATTTCAGCTTCATCCACTTCATGTTCCGATGACTTCGGCTCAATATCTTCAGTAGTTTCAGCGGGCTTGACCGTTTCCGTTTCGCGCCGAACAGCTTCTTCTTCAGCGGGCGCAGGTAACTCGGCAGATGGCTCAGAACCCTCTCGTTCGGCAATATGAACCTTATCAACAAAATCATCAGGCGGGCGCGGAGGTTCTTCGTCATTTGGCTTATCCTCTTTTTCGGTTGGTGCCTGCTTTAACGGGTCAGCGGCTGGAGCTGTTGGCTCGGCGTCATCTACTCTCAGGAGCCGGCCCGTCTCTTTATCCTTGATGGCAGCAAATCCCAGTGCTCGCTGTAGAGCTTCTTCCGGATCAGCGCCGCTTTCCCTTGCTTCTCGGGCAATATCGATAATTTGCTCGGCTTTGCCCGCGCCATGCGGACTTGTCATAAATTCAGCAAGAGAAGATTGACGATCTTCCCCCGGCTTGGGGCACATAACCTGTACACTGGCTAAATCCCGGGCAACCTCTTCGCTGACCCCTAAACTCTCTTGCAATAATACGTGTGGTTCGGGAACCCTTCGTTCGGGTTCTAATGGTGATGCGGCTTCGGGACCCATGCTTCTTATGATAATCAGTCGCGGCCATAAAGTCTATAATCTGGTGACCCCAAGGGGAATCGAACCCCTATTGCCAGGATGAAAACCTGGTGTCCTAGCCGTTAGACGATGGGGCCGTCTATGGCGCTCAAATCTTATCATAACAGAGAAGATATGAAAATCCCCCAAGCTCCACCGGCTTGGGGGATAATCGCGTTAGAGATTTTTGTCTTAGAGCGGTCAGTCAGTGCTCAGAAACTAGGCGTAGCATAGCACAAACGTGACATTTACGCTAGTGGTTATCCACAAAGGATAGTCACACTTACTGACGGCTCAGACGACGGCTGACAAAGCGGCGATAGCCGAGTGCGCCAGCAATCGTAGCAGCTACGAAAGCCGCGATGGCACTACCAGGACCGGTGTTAACCAGTGCGGTAGGAGTTGTGCCGGCCGGAGTCTGCGGCGTGCTCGGAGGCGTTACCGGAGGCTTCGGAGGCGTCGGACAATTGACTTTAGCCTTGAAGTTAACAAACTCCGTAGTAGAACCTTCCAGCGTACCGATGTTTACGCCGCTGGTGATGGTATCAGGCAAAGTTTTAAGAGCGTTGCCGCTGTGGTCGTAAAGAACGGTGGTGCCGCTCTCCAAGGTCTGGGTTTGGTTGGAGCCTAAGTTAACGGTAACTGAATCAGAAGTACCTGAATTACCGCCTAAGTCGGTTGTTGCGGTAGCGGTGCTGGCACCGCCGTCGCTAGGCAAAGTAGCTTTTAGTGTTACGTTCTTCAAAGAACCGAACTGAACGTTGCTCAGCTCCATGCTGTACTCGATCTCATCGTTACAAGTAGCACTAATAGTGTTAGCGTAAGAACCCTTTTGGGTAAGGTTCTTGACCTGGTAGTTATCACCACCAGCCAACTGGCCGGGGCTGCCTGCGAGGGCAGTACCGGAAATAGCCAGTACCGGCACAACGGCCAGACCGGCAACAATTTTAGAAATTTTAGACATTGTGATGTCCTCCTTATTATTAACTGTAAATTAATTAGTATTATTAGTATTCACTTAAACAAACTAGATAGTCATTGGGCTTCAATATAATGTGTAAGACTGCCCGAGGAAACTTTGATGCCGCTAGGCAAAAAGGTCTCTCTCGAGCAGTCGGTTGTGCGTAAGCAATGGATAGAGTTATTCACTCAAACTTACCAATGCCTACGCACTCTCAACCGACTAAGGTTCTACTTCCTTTCTGTTCTTTATCCTGGGTATTGGTCGTACGTGATTTTGACTTTCTGGATTTTTTCGGCGCAGACCGATCCGATGCAGGCAGTCACGGTGACCACCATGTATTCCGGTTCGTCTCCGTCTTCAGGCGCGGTGAAAACCACACACGCTTCAGACGATCCCGAAGGAACTTCGGCAGTAAAGACACCCTTGGGCGACGAGCTACCGCACGGCGACACGCTTCCGATTCCCGGATCGACCGTCAGTACGCCGCCAGATTCGGAGGCGTAGGTTCCAATGTGAACTTCCTGACTGATCTTCCCGAATGGGATTTGGTTTAATTCGGTCATCGACGTGATCCTGATTTCCGGTTTGGGTTCTTTGCACCCGCACGGTTCTTCTTCGGAGTTACAGCTGCTATCTACACAGGTGTTTTCTTCTTCCTTCTGGGTACAGTTATCTCCTTGTTCGACGGTTCCGGAGTTACCGGACGAGTAGTTGCCGCAGTTAATTACCACCGTGGTCGTTTCCTGAGTGCAACCGGTGGTGCTGTGATTGTTTGCTTCACATTCCTGTTTCGGAGTGACCGTTACGATCTGAGTGACGCAGGTACCATTCGGACCATTAATGAGTCCTTGGGCCTCACAGCTAAGCGGCGTCTTGGGCTTGGGCTTCTTCTTATGGCAACCACACTTGTGGCACTTGCACTTGTGTGGCTTGTGCTTCTTCGGGTGGTGAGGGTGACCGATACCTGGTCCCATCACGAAATTCATGCAGTACCCCTTCAAAAGCGGTACGCATTTTCCACCCTTCGGGCAATGCCACAACATTGGTAGGCCGCCCATATTGTCAAATAGACCGTGGAACGGCTGGTAATCACCAGGGCCACCGGGACAGTAGGTGTTTGACTTCAATTCGTAATCGGTCGGGGTTACTTTCACAACCTGTTCCGGGTTTCGGATATAGTTCAGAACCGTCTCGTCAGCGTTGTAACCGGCATAGGCCGAGTGCTTCAGGAGCTCCTTGCGAAGTCCATGGGCGTAACTCGGGTCATTCTTGACGTAGCGAATCAGCTGTTTTTTGTTGCTGAAGCCGGGTCCGCATTCTGCAGACGCGATGCTCGTGAAGGTTCCCCCAATCACCATGAAGGTGAAAAGAGTGGCCATTATCTTTAGGTTACGAAACATCTAATCACCTCCTATGGTGATTCGAGGATGTATCTGGTAAAAGGCCTTTTACCAGATTCGTATACTGCTGTACTACACGCAAGTGACAAGAATAATTCCTTGTCACTTATGTGCAGTACAGGTAAAGTAAAACCTGGTAGCAAAACCTATCTAAAAGTTTCTAAAGAAAGAAAATCTAATAGAACATATATAGTCGGTTGGTTGGGTTCAAAACCGGGAGCTACCTAAAAGATATCTCAACCGGGCTTAAAGACCCATGACTATCTAGCTTGCGTTCTAAAAACAAAAAACGCCAAAAATTTCAGCGTTTCTTTTTATTTTAAACCGACAAACTAAACAATTC
>DASSHG010000006.1:0-5813 GCA_035692985.1 Saccharimonadales bacterium (SeqCode) | reverse complement strand
GGTAGTCGGCAGACTGCAGCTGGCTGTAGAGCCTTAAGCTGACATCAAAACATCGCTCAAACTGTTCTGTTAGGCCGGCTTCTTCAACTAGGGGGGGTACTTCATAACCGTAGCGGGGAGTTAGCAGTTGCCAATTCAGGTCATCCACCATGCGGTGGCGCTGTAAATCGCGGAAAATACCGTAATCGCACACCAGGTCAAAGCTATAATGAGCCCTTTCCAGGGCGCGTCCCGGGCGGTGGCGGCGGTTTAACCGCTCCCCCATATAGGCCTTAAAGACTTCAATTTTTTTAGCATACGGCCAGCTATTGACTTCGGCGTCCAGCTCTTCGCGGGACAAACTACTATGCTCATAAACCATATCAGGCACAAGAAGCAGTTCATTCTTAGGCCAGAAGTCGACCAAAACAACCGGCTCTGTCGTTGAGGAATAGCTATCAGGCAGATATTTTTTAGCCAAGCCAGCCATTTTCTTATTTGTGTTGGCGCGGTAAGCCACCATGGCTCCGCCGCGCTCGGGTTTATCGGCCCGCTCCAGGAAGGTGGACATTACCTGGCGGCACTGCTCTAGCATATCCTGGCCGGTTTTACGGGCCTCGGGCAGTTCATCACTTAACAGGTGCATGATTAAGCTCTCCAGGGCCTGGCCCGAGGCATATATACCAACCGTGGATTTAGTGGCTACTGGCAGGACCGGCCGGATAGCATCACAGGCCTGAGCCCTAGTTGCACCCTTCCAAGCGCCATCACGTTCCTTTTCTGGCACCGATGAATTACTGCGTATATAGTCTGTGAGGTTGCGAACCATCTCTGAGTACAGGTCGAAGATCTCATCCATGGCCTGGTTATATTGTTTTTTGACCTTCGGCTTGAAATATGACGGGGTGTAATAGCGGTATTTGCCGTTTTTGTCTTTTTGGTCGAAATAGATGTAGCGGGTCGATTGTTCTAGGTAAGAGGCTAGCCGACCCCATTCGAGCTTTTTGGTCAACAGATTGGAGGCGTTCTCCACAACCAGATGCTGGCCGGCCAGCTGTTGAACGGAATCATCACCAAAAGCCGTAATCACCCTTTTGAGCAATTGGGAGTCTTTATCAGCCTTGCCGGCAAATTCATCAAGTATGGTGATCCGCATATCGTCGCCCCGGCGGCTCAGGCGGGCCATGGCGGCGGCAATAGTCACCGGGCTGAGCTTATCAGTGAAAGCATAAACATCACCATCGGTACTGGTGACAGCTTCTTGCAAGTAAGATTTGCCGGCTTTGGTCACGCGGAAACGGCCCTTGTCGTCCTTTTCAACTAGAGTTTCGCTGGATTGCTCTGAGACAGCTTTAGCGGGAAACTGTTTCTGTTCGATGACTTCTTTGACGGAGGCTGGCGGGGCAGCCGCGGCGGCTTTGGCCGGCTGTCGTACCGATAACTCGCGCGATACCAGCTGCCAGATATTTTCAGCTACCGTAGCGGCATCGTCAGTGGCAAAGATTACCGGCAGTTGGCGCTGCTTGGCCTCCCAGAGGTAACCAGCCCGCACGCGCTCTAAAAAGCTGGCATCCAGATTGTCAAAACGTTCACCGGCGCGTCTGCCTTTTAAGCGTTCTTCCAGTACGTTGACCGGCGCATCCAGCACTACACACAAGTCCGGCTCCACGCCGCCAACAGCAAAACTAATAATATTATTAATAGTTCCGTAATCCGGCACATCGCCGCGGCCGTAATACTGGATAGCCAGCGTGGTCAAGTAGTTGCGGTCCACCAGACAGATAACTCCGTGCTCCACGCTCTCTTTAATAACCTGTAGGCTTTGAGCGCGCGCGGCGTTATAAAGCAATACTTCCGTGCGGGTGTTCATGGGGTAATTCGGATCCTGCGTTAACTGTCGGATAGCACGGGCCGTTAAATCGCTTTGGCTGTCCGGTTCGCGCAAAGTGCGCACCGGCAGCCCGGCAGCTTGCAGTCGCCGTGCCAGCTCCATGAGCTGAGTCGTTTTGCCGGCGCCTTCCGGCCCCTCCAAAACGATGTACTTCCCTTTATTCATAGCCGCCTAATCCTTCTATTTTTTGCGGTAAGGAGCGCTGATCCAGATATGCTTTTGGCAGCATGACATCAGGCGACCAGGTCTTAATAATCGTTTCCAGGTCAGTGCCCTGCTGGTATTTGCCGCTAAAGCCATTGGCCCGTCCCTGGCCGTAGCTGCCCTCCACTTCGCCAGTCTCATGAAAAATAATCTGGGCAGTTCGTTCGCCTACCGGCAATAAAACGGTTTCGCGGTGGTTTAGGTTGTAAATTTCTAGAGTTAAGCGGTTTACGTATCCAGGATCGATCCAACCGGCGTCAAAGCAGACTGCGATGCCGTTGCGGCCCCAGCTGGAGCGCGAACGGACTTCGCAGGCGCCCGGTGGTAAAATCCCAAAAAATTCATGGGTATGGGCCAGTATCCGTTCGCCCGGCTTGAGGCTGATTACGGGGTGATCAAGAGGAATATTGCTATACGGCTTGAAACCGTTTAATTCGCACCACTGGCCGTGTGGCATAGCCTTATATGGGCCGTCGAAATAGCGCTCGACATCTTCTTTATCAAAGGGATTGTAGATGGTGCGCTCATTCATCCGCTCGATACGGTAGTAGTAATAACCGAGCGTTACGTCCAGGCTGGCGTGGGCCACGTGCTTGGCGTCAAAGGGATGGCAGACAATATGCCCCTCATCCACCGCCGACCGAATTTGTGTGTTGCTATATACCCCCACGGGTTCCTCCAAAATCTGCTTTTATTGTAGCGGGTCAGGGGCGATTAAGGCAAGTAGAATAATAATGTGATTTTTACGCAAAAAGGTGTTTAGGAGTGCTTGTGCTTAATTTGCCCGTTTCTTGGCCACGACCGCCTGGATGGCCTTCATAGTCTGGGCGTGAACTTGCCCGATTGGTTGTTCGGCGTCGATAATTGTTGCCCCGAAACGCTCGGCCGAATCCATGAAACCTTGTTGCGCCGCGTCAAAGAAACCAGGCGGTTTGCTTTCAAAATAGTTAGCCTTGGCGCCGGAGCGCTTGCGAGCCCGGTCTAGAGCGATAGATGTTGTAGCGGTGTAGATGATGTTTAGTTCCGGAGAAAATATCGCCAGATCCCGCTCCACGGCTGACCAGCCTTGTTTCATATCAAAACCATCGCCATACATCTGATATGCGGCCATCGAGATAGGTCCGCGGTCAATCAGGATTATCCGGTTTTCTTCGCGACAGCCGTCCACCTTGACAGCCAAAGCTTCATGTATGGCTAGTGAGATATGAAAATCCGTTTCTACCGGCCTGGCAGCGCTAGAGAGCGAGACTTCGCGCAAAGCTTCACCGATCTCAGTACCGCCGTGGCTACGAGTGGTCTCAACGGCCCAGCCTTCGGCTTGCAGCGCTTTGGCGGCTAACTCCAGCTGGGTGGTTTTGCCTACGCCGTCGATTCCCTCGAAGAAAATGACCATGCCGCCTGGTATCTGTTTTTGCTCGGCGCTCATAGGAATATATTATGACACGTCGGACATGTCTACGCTAATAGACGGGCCCATGCTGGTAGTAAGATATGCGCGCTTTAGGTAAGTGCCTTTGATGCTCTGTGGCTTGTTGGCTTTGATGTTGGCAAGTACGGCATTGAGATTTTCCAGCAACTGCTGTTCGCTGAAGCTGACTTTACCAATGCCTAAGTGGACAATTCCAGTACTGTCGACGCGATACTCCACCCGGCCGGCCTTGGCCTCTTTGACAGCTTTGTCGATATCGGTGGTCACGGTGCCGCTTTTGGGGTTAGGCATCAGGCCGCGCGGACCAAGTGTGCGGGCATATTTGCCAAGCCGGGGCATAAGGTTCGGCGTGGCAACAAGAATGTCAAAGTTAGTCGCGCCTTTTTCGAACATAGCTACCAGCTCGTCCGTTCCGGCGATATCGGCGCCAGCCTTTTTAGCGGCGGCCGCGTCCTCGGTGAAAACGGCGACTTTGACTGATTTGCCGCTGCCGGCGGGCAACACTAATGTGTCTCGGACGTTCTGGTCGGCCAGCTTAGGATCCACGCCGAGATTGACATGCAGCTCAACGGTAGCATCGAACTTAACGTGGCTGGTCTTCTTGGCTAAGGCAATGGCGTCCTTCAGACTGTAGGTTTTGTTCTTTTCAAGCTGCTCGACGCTCTTTCGATAACCTTTGGCGCGCCGCTCCAGCTTAGGGCGAGCTGGCTTGGCTGCCGGTTTCTTAGGCTTTTCGTCGGTTTCGCCGCTGGCTTTACGCTCTTCCTTGGCCTGTTTTTCAATCTCTTCTTTAAGGGCTTTGGCACTACGCTTGCCGGCCTTGGCGACTTGCGGCTCCTCTTGAGGCTTAGTTGGCTCCTCAGGCGTATCAGTAGTACCGGCTGCATCAATCAGCGCCTTAATTTCAGCCACTTTGGCTTTCTCGGCTACCTCTATACCGAGCCGTTTAGCTTCTTCTAAAAGCTCTGCTTTGGTCTTTGCCATATCTATTACTCCTTTCGTGGTGCAAACGGCTGGGTCACAGCCTCCCACAAATTTAACTAATTAATCTTGCTATTTCTATGCCGCCTATCGCTAACAAGCCTATAGCGGCATAAATGCCAATGAATCTGGTTATGGACTGCGCTTCTTCTATTTGCTGAGAGTGATGATCCTGGCGCTCCATCAGTTTTCAACTTCAACACCCATGCTGCGGGCGGTGCCGGCTACCATTTTCTTGATTGATTCGACGTCTTCGGCGTTCATGTCGCCGGCCTTTGTTTCGGCGATCTCGGTCAGCTGCTGCGGGCTGAGTTTCTTCTCAATCTTTTCGCTGTTAGGCCGGCCGGAGCCTTTCTGGATGCCCAGTTTCTCACGGATCAGGTCATCGGTCGGCGCGCCAACTACACGGAAATCCATCGATCGGTCATCATAGATGGTGATATGGGCCGTGACCATCTGGCCCTTCATGTCTTTGGTGGCATCGTTGAACGGATTTACGAAATCCATCATGTTGACGCCGTACTGGCCGAGCGTGCTGCCGACAGGCGGAGCCGCGCTAGCTTGACCGCCGCGGATCTTCATCTTCAAATTTGCTTTAACTGTTTTTGCCATGATTCCTTATCTCTCTAGTGCGTAACTGGTTAATACTATCAAACTTCACCCCTGTTGTCTAGATTTTTCTGAAAGAATTGGCAAATTCCACTGGTTGCCCACTATGGACGACCTCTGCTAACAGCTTTTCAATACAGCTGCTTTTAGTGTGTGAGTATTAGCTCAATGGGATAATATTCGTGCGTCTATCTTGAGAATCAAGACGGGGCGAAGTACACACCGCTAAACCATCACATCCATTCCCGGAAGTCCGGTCTGGATAAAAGTCCGTACTGCCATACCCCAATTCAACAGACCAGCCTAGAATGATTTTCAAAAATTCCAATCGTTCTGCCGCACCATGTTCAGCAGACATAGCATCTTCCTTGCTTGCAGCTGCTTTAACCCAACCTTCCAGCGATTCTGTCTCGTAGGAAAGTACTTCAGGATTTTTAAACATGTCGTCTAGGGCTTCCTCCTCTAGGGGTTCGCCTTCAATAACATACCTGTAGATAACACCAAGGTTTCTGTCGCGGTTCCAGGCATGAGTTTTTTTGCTAGGAACCGGATTATCAA
Organism: Saccharimonadales bacterium (SeqCode); assembly: GCA_035692985.1. Lineage (GTDB taxonomy): Bacteria > Patescibacteriota > Saccharimonadia > Saccharimonadales > UBA4665 > JARIHC01. The sequence continues at coordinate 162 of DASSHG010000006.1, read as the reverse complement.
AAGATACCAGAGTTAGGCTGTCACCGGCGGGTTTCTCAATTGAATGTTTTCTTGGCATGTTTGTTATTATACCCTTTTCACCTGCAATCCGTCAAGCTCCACCGGTGTTTCGCGGCCGAACATATTGACCAGAACTTTGAGCTTGCCCTTGGCGGCGTCGAT
>DASSHG010000005.1:0-108236 GCA_035692985.1 Saccharimonadales bacterium (SeqCode) | reverse complement strand
TCTGATAAAAAGAAGATCTTGCTGATTCATCATAAGGCTTATGATGTTTGGCAGCAACCCGGAGGACACTGGGAAGAAAGCGAATCTGATCCACTTAAAGCAGCCCGGCGCGAAGGTGAGGAGGAAACCGGTTTAAAGCTCGGCAAAAACATTCCGCTTGACCCAAAGCAGCCACTCATACCTTTTGATATTGACAGCCATCCTGTGCCAGCTCGTCCCAATAAAGATGAACCAGCCCACTATCATCATGGTTTCCGGTATATATTTCTGGCAGAAGATGTAAAGCCCTCACATCAAATAGAAGAAGTGCTGGCAGCTGGCTGGTTTAAGCTTGACGATTCCCGTACTGATAGAATCCAAAAAGTTATTAAAAAAATGCAGGCGGCTGGTATACTTTTACAATAGTAGACATAAGCAGTAAAATAAAAACAGAAAAGGAATTACTCAATGAAAACTAGGGTGGCAATCAATGGTTTCGGTCGGATCGGGCGCAACGCTTTCAAGGTGGCATTTGAGCGCGACAATCTGGAGATAGTGGCCATCAACGATCTGACTGATACCAAGACGCTGGCGCACTTGCTGAAGCACGACAGCAACTACGGCACTTATCACTACGACGTTGACCACGACGAAAAGGGAATCAAGGTCAATAAAAAACATATCGCCGTGTTGGCCGAGAAAGATCCGGCGGCGCTACCATGGAAAAAGCATAAAATTGATGTGGTGATTGAGTCGACTGGCTTTTTCGTCAAGCCGGAGCTGGCCCAGGCGCATATCAAAGCCGGCGCTAAAAAAGTAGTTTTGAGCGCGCCTGCCAAAGGCGACCGCGCTGATGAGGCCCAGACCATCGTGCTCGGTGTTAACGAAGACAAATTGGGAACCGCCGGCGAGATTATCAGCAATGCCTCGTGTACCACTAACTGCATCACGCCTGTAGCAGCGGTTATTGAAAGTAACTTCGGCATAGAAAAGGCCATGATGACCACTACGCATAGCTATACTGCCAGCCAGCGCTTACAAGACGCCCCGGCCAAAGACTTGCGTGAGGCCCGCAACGCCGCCGAGAACATCGTGCCGACAACCACCGGTGCCTCGATTGCCGCTGCCAAAGCCTTGCCTGCACTGGGGGGTATTTTTGGAGGCATGAGCGTGCGGGTGCCGACGCCGGTCGTCTCGCTGGCAGATTTCGTCATCATCACTAAGCGCAGTGTTTCAGTTGACGAAGTAAACAAAACATTCAAAGATGCCGCTAAAGAGCCATTCTGGCAGGGAATCCTCGACGTAACGGAAGAAGAACTGGTCAGCAGCGACTTCATCGGCAATAGCCACTCTGCTATCGTCGATCTTAAGCTGACAGCTGTGATTGGCGGCAATATGCTGAAAGTCGTCGCCTGGTACGACAACGAATGGGGCTACAGTAACCGATTGGTAGAAGTAGTGGCTGACGCTGGCCGGTTACTGCACAAGAAGTGAGCCATGAAAGTCTACTTAGGCGCCGACCATAACGGTTTTGAATACAAGAACGAGCTAGCCAAGGCACTCCAACAGGCCGGTCACGAAGTGGTTGACGAGGGCGACACCGAGCTCAGCGCCGAAGACGATTACCCGCAGTTCGCCGGTAAAGTCGCCAATGCGCTTCTAGCTGACAGTGACCCTGAGGCCCGCGGCATCCTGGTCTGCGGCAGCGGGCAGGGCATGTGTATCGCCGCCAACCGCTTCAAAGGTATCCGGGCCGCGCTCTGCTGGAACCAGGCCGAAGCCCGCGCCGCCCGCAACGATGACGACGCCAACGTCTTGTGTCTGTCGGCGCGCTACACCTCGCTTGATGAGGCTGGTTCAATAATGGCCGCTTTTCTAGCCACGCCTTTCGTCGGCGCGCCTCGTTTCAAGCGCCGCATAGAACAACTTGATGAATTGAATCCCTGATGGCTGTCATTTGCCCTACCATTACTGCCACCGACCCCCACGAATACCGCGAACAGATGGAGCGTGTCCAGCCGTTTGCCAAGCGCGTGCACATCGACCTGATGGATGGGCACTTCGCGCCTACTAAATCGCCTGATCTGCGGCACATCTGGTGGCCGGATGGCGTTACGGCCGACATCCATCTTATGTATCAGCGGCCTCTGCCGCAATTACCCATGCTTATCAAGCTGCGTCCAAACCTGGTGATTATTCATGCCGAAGCCGATGTCGATCATGCCCATTTTGCCGATAGTTTACATAAAGTCGGCATTCGCGCCGGCCTGGCATTTTTGCAAGACACGCCGATCAGTCCAATAATCAAAAAATTCGACCATGTACTGGTTTTTAGCGGCCACTTGGGTTATCACGGCGGCCAAGCCGACCTGAAATTACTGGATAAAGTTGCCGAACTACACGAACTCAACCCACACGTCGAAATCGGCTGGGATGGCGGCATTACCGAACAAAATGCCAAACAGCTGGCCGAAGCAGGCGTCGATGTCCTAAACGTCGGCGGCTCAATCCAGAAAGCTCCAGACCCCCCGGAAGCCTACGCCAAGCTGGATTCGTTAATTAATCATTAAATTAGCCTGAATTTCGTTGCACATCTAAAAATGTCTCAAGTAAAATTGGTGCATAAAGGGTACACAAGTGAACACTTTATACACCAAAAAATATAGACCCTAAAAAGGTAGGTGCTATGGGCAGAGTCAACATAACAATTCCAGATAATCTGTTACTTCAAGTCGACGAGATGGCAACAAAAGACTATACGACAAGGAGCGATATTATCCGTCAAGCAGTGTTATTTTATATGAGATCTACTGCTTCGACGCTCAACAAAACAGAGGTAGAATCGCTTTTTAAAAACATGAAAAACCGTCAACTAAAGGCGTATCTTAACAATATCACCAAAAAATGTTTATAATCGTAAGCAGGATGCCACGGAAATTACCACTGGAACAACTGGAAACTACCGCGAATGATATCCGCGAAGATATCATCCGGATGCTAGAGCATGCCGGTAGCGGGCACTCTGCCGGGCCGCTCGGTCTAGCGGACATTTTCACGGCGCTGTATTTCGATATTATGAAAAACGATCCCAAGAATCCGGATTGGGACGAACGCGATATTTTGCTGCTGAGCAACGGACATTGCGTGCCGGTGCGCTACGCCACTATGGCCCGGGCCGGCTACTTTGACAGGAAAGAGTTAATGACTTTGCGTCAATTAGGCTCGCGCTTGCAGGGCCACCCCGAACGTACCCGTCTACCGGGTATGGAAACAACTAGCGGTCCACTGGGCTGTGGCATCAGCCAGGCTTGCGGTATGGCGCTGGCCTTACGTATGGACAAACAGTCACATCGTTGGATATACGTAGTGACAGGCGACGGCGAGCAGGACGAGGGCAATGTCTGGGAAGGCGCCATGCTGGCGGGCAAAGAGAAACTCAGCAACATCATCGCTATTACCGACCGCAACAACATCCAGATTGACGGCCCGACAGAGCAGGTGATGCCGCTGGAAGACCTGAAGGCCAAATGGCAGGCCTTCGGCTGGCATGTGCTGGAGGTTGACGGCAATAATATCGAGGCATTCATCGATGCCTGCGCTATGGGGCGGGCCATTGAGAACCAGCCGGTGATGATCATCGCCCACACTATTCCAGGCAAAGGCGTGGATTTTATGGAAAACGATTTCGCCTGGCACGGCAAGCCGCCCGACCGGGAACAGGCCAAGAAAGCCCTGCACGAACTGCGCACTTTAGGCGGCAAGATCCGGAGCGAGCATGAGTAAGAGTTTCTTAGGCTGGATCGCGGTTGTAGCACTGGTGGCTACTGCAGGAACATTCTTAGCCAGCGGACATGACACTAGCCGTGGTTGCTTCGTGAATGATGTTGCCATTAATGAGAAAGCTCTCCAAGGAGAAGCAGTGCCTCAAAGTGACAGCCCACCGGTTTACGTACTTGAAAGGGGTTTCCCGTTCAGATATTATCGCCAAGCTTTTCCGGCTGACTGCACCTTTAATGACGGAGCGGCGGCCCCGACCAGTTCACAAATCAATGCCGGACACTTAGTTTTAGATTGGCTTATCTGGTTTGCCTTAGTCTTGGTTATCTCGCTCGGTATTAAGAAAGTAGGAGCCAAGTCGTGAGTGATATGTATCTTATTGATCTTGGCGGCACGCTTGAGCAGGAACCGATCCGGAAGGGCTTCGGCCGAGGGTTATTAGAGGCCGGCAAGCGTTGGAACAATGTTGTTGCGGCTTGCGCGGACTTAACTGACTCCACGCAGATGAGTCTGTTTGCCAAAGAGTTTCCGGAGCGCTACATAGAGATTGGCGTGGCCGAGCAGAACCTGGTCACGACTGGCTCAGGTTTGGCGGCGATGGGTAAGGTTCCATTCGTGAGCAGTTACGCAGCATTCAGCCCAGGGCGCAACTGGGAGCAGATCCGCACGACTATTTGCCTGAACGACCGGCCGGTCAAGATCATAGGCTCGCATGCCGGCGTATCGGTTGGTCCGGACGGCGCTACCCATCAGATGCTGGAAGACATCGCCCTGATGCGGGTGCTGCCAAATATGGTGGTCATCGCGCCGTGTGACAGCGTGGAGGCCGAAAAGGCGACCATCGCCATGGCTACCGACAAACGACCCAATTATATGCGGTTGGCTCGTGAGGCCACACCAGTTTTCACCACGGAGAGGACTCCATTTGAAATCGGCAAAGCTTATGTGTTTGAGCCGGGCGAAGATATTTCCATAATTGCGACCGGCACCATGACTTATCAAGCGCTGGCCGCAGTCGATAAGTTGTATAAAGACGGCATCTCGGCGGAAGTGGTACACGTGCCGACCATCAAGCCACTCGATAATGAAACAATCTTGAAAAGCGTCCGTAAAACCGGCGCCGTAGTGACGGCCGAAGAAGGGCAGATTAACGGCGGACTAGGCGGTGCTATTGCTGAACTGTTGGCCGAAGAATGTCCGGCGCCCATGAAGCGGATTGGTATGCAAGACCGTTTCGGCGAATCCGGCGCGCCAGATCAACTCATCGAACATTTCGGCCTCGACGCCAAACATATCCGCCTGGCTGCCCACGCTGTATTAGAAAGAAAGGAAAAATAATATGCCGCAAACACTTAGACAGATGCGCCTTAATTGCGCGCAAGCGCGTAAGCGGATGGCGCAGGCCCGGGCCGAGCATTGGGCATTCGGCGCCTTTAACCTCGATGACGAACCTACGCTGCGGGCCGTCGCGCAGGCCGCCAAAGCCAAGAACGCGCCCGTATTGGTAGAAGTCAGCCACGGTGAAGTCCAGGACATCGGCTTGGATAATGTTCGCGACATGGTCGACAATTTCAAAGCCCAATACGGCGTGGAGATTTACGTCAACCTCGATCATAGTCCCAGCGTCGAGGCCGCCAAGGACGGTATAGAGGCCGGTTTCGAGTTCATTCACATAGACCTCAGCCAGGCCAAGCACGACGCCTCTGATGAGGAGATTATCGAAGCCACCAAAGAGGTTGTGGCCTACGCCAAGCTGACTGGAGCGCTGGTGGAGGCCGAGCCGCATTACTTTGCCGGCAGCTCCAACCTGCACACCGAGAAAATTAATTACGAAGAGATTAGGAAAACCTTTAGCACTCCGGAGGGCGCTCGGGCGTTTGTCGAGGCCACTGGCATCAACACTTTTGCGGCGGCCGTCGGCAACCTGCATGGTAAATATCCGGTGCCGAAATTGTTGGACCTGGAACTGCTGCAGCGGATCCGCGATGCCGTGGAGTGCAACATCAGCCTGCACGGCGGCAGCGGTACCGCCGGCCACTACTTCCGTGATGCCGTAAAGATCGGCGTGACCAAAGTCAATATCAACAGCGATATGCGCTTCGCCTACCGCCAGGTGCTGGAGAAGGTTTTGCAGGAAAATCCTGACGAAATTTCCGTCGCCAAGCTAGTTAGCAAAGAAGTCGTCGGCGCCGTCCAGGCCGTGGTGGAGAGCAAGATCGACGATTTTGCCAGCACTGGCAAGGCGTTAGCGCCGGTGTAGACGCGGCATTTATTAAAAAAGTTAATGTTTGCGGACAAAACTTTTGGCCGCCGTGACCCAGACTATTATTATAAGCTCATGAGTTTAACAAAAGACGATTTGCGGGCTATTAAGAAGCTGTTTGATACTTCGTTTGACGAACGTGTTCCGAAAGTAATTGACGAACGTGTACCTAAGATAATTGACGAACGTGTTCCGAAAATTATCAATGAACGGGTACCTAAAATCATTAAGGAAATAGTTCCCGAGATGATTGATGCCAGAGTTCAGCCTATGCTTAATAAGCTCGAAAAACGTTTAACTGATAAAATTGACCAGCTTACGCTGGACATCGGCCAATTCTCGCTTGAAACCACCAACAATTTCCGTGACTTAGAATTCAGGTTGGGTAATAAGGTTGATGATCTCGACGATAAACTGTGCGGAACAACTGAAATGGCCGATACTAACCGGGTCGAGATCGCCAAAATTAAGCGCAAACTAAAGTTGACTTAGCATACCGGCGTGACTGGACTGGGCAACGTGATACACTAAAAACATAAGCAATAAATTAAAAGGTGGACATGGGTTTCGTACAACCGGATGTAATTAGTATCGGCGACATCGTTACTGATGACTTTATCGACCTCATAGAAAAGGAAGAGCACACTTATTCGAACGAGCAGGGGAAATGGCTGTCGATACCCTTTGGGACCAAAATACCGTTCGACCATCATACAGTCATTCCGGCCGTCGGCAACGCATCCAATGCTGCCGTGGCTTTCGCGCGGCTGGGGTTAAAGAGCAGTTTCGCCACCAATATTGGCGGTGACCAGGAAGGCCGCGATATGCTTGCCGTGCTGGCCCGCGAGAAAGTCGACCACCGGTTTGTGCGCGTCAATCCAGAGCATAAAAGCAATTTCCATTTCGTTTTACAGTTTGGCGCGGAACGAACCATTCTGATCAAGCACGAAGAATATGACTACCATTGGCCGCACCTTAAAAAAGACGAAGTGCCGCGATGGGTTTATTTTAGCTCCATAAGCGAGCACGCGCTGGAGTATCACGACCAGGTAGCCGATTGGCTGGACAAGCAACCGGATGTAAAAATGGCCTTCCAACCTGGAACATTCCAAATGGCCGCCGGCGCGGAGCGGCTAAAACGGATCTACCAGCGCAGCGAGGTATTGATACTCAACCGCGAAGAAGCTGTTACAGTTGGTGGCGGCGACCACGCCAACATCCACAATTTGTTTGATCATCTGCATGCGCTGGGGCCAAAGACTGTAGTAATAACCGACGGGCCGGGAGGCGCCTACGTATCAGATGGCCAGCAGCGCCTACAAATGCCACTCTATCCGGATCCGGCGCCGCCGGTTGACCGCACCGGCGCCGGCGATGCTTTTGCTTCAACTTTCGTAGCCGCCCTAATCAAAGGCAACAGCATCGAGGGCGCGCTCCAATGGGCGCCGATAAATTCTATGAGCGTGGTCCAGAAAGTCGGTGCCCAGGCGGGATTGCTCACTGAAAAACAAATCGAGCATTATCTGCGGCACTCGCCGGAGCACTACCGGCCGGCACCGCTGCGCTAATTTGGCCTCCGCGACTTTATTCTGCATGCCTCTTGTGCTAATCTGTAACTAACGGGTTGGTAACAACATGAAGACGCCAAATAAAAATACCAGGTGGGCAAGCTAAAATGACTAAATTCTTATCCCGGGCTTTGCAAGCGCCGGAACCGTTTTTCCGGCAGGCTTTGCGGCGGCTCGAGTCAGCTAATGGCCACCCTAACACCGATATCCGTTTTTCCGCGGAAATTAGCAGGGCCGCCAAAGACAAGCTGCGTGAACTGGGTCTCGACCCTGAAGATACTACGCCGGAAGAGCTGTACCACGTTCTGCAGGAAAGGGTAAAGACCGATGACGCCAAGTTGAACCGTACGCTCCGGACGCTGGCCGCGACGCACGTATCGGCCGAGGGTGACGTAGTGGCCGGCATGGTGCATGCCCTCAAGCGGCTGCCGGACTCTAGGCGCTGTTTCGCGGTGAAAGCCAGCGCGCTCAAGTCAATTCTCAAGCAAGTGCCGCCCAAAAAGGCTATGAAAAGCCTGGGCTATCGTTCGATGGATTCGTTTTTAAAGCACGAAACACCGCTATCGGCGCTGTCGGCCGCGCGGCTCAGCGAAGACGCCCATTGGCACAAACGGCTAACCGTCCAATATAAACAGTTCACGGCAGCTGATTTTGAGATGCGGAGTATCCAGGTAGTTGAGCTGGATGCTGAAAGATGGCGGGATCTGGCCACCAGGGCTGTCACCGACCAGCGCCACAACCTGCTATGTTTTAAGGAGTTGGGCGCCCTCGCCTTTCTACCCCTCCCAACCGAAGCGCCTGCCGGCTCGACAGTCGCCAGTCTCAGCTTAGCGCTGCGAGAGCTCAATGAGATCCGCGCGGCCAGCACTTTTCTGAAATTATGTCAGGTACGGCCGGATTTTGGCGGTATAGTCCAAGAGGTAGCCGCCGGCGACGACCCGCACCTGGAGTCGCCGTTTTTTGACCAGGTTATGCCGTGGCGGCTGATCCAACGTTATTACGCCGGCCTAACAGGACGCGCCAGAAATGAAGTGGCTGAGCCGCACCTCCAGCTCGAAGATATTGCCTGGCACCCTATAGAAGAATCCCTGAGTGCTATCGAGCCGGCGTTGGCTTTCTGGAAACAATCAGCGCATCTCGGACTGCTGCATGATAACCGTCCGGTGTCGATAAATATCATAGATGCCGCTTTGAGCGCCTGCAATAAATTGCCATTCGAAAAACGTCTGAGCGACTATTTCCAGCACAGCCTGCGTCAGGAGCTGATGCTGCGCTACCTTAAGCCGGACACCGTGGAACAAGCTGTCATAGGACAGGTACAGCCGCAACTGGCCGAGGAAATGGTTGTGGCGTGAAAAATATAAGGGTGGAACGACGATGGCCAAAGTAGACAGCGCGCATAAAATGCGCCTGCGCTATTCGATTTGCGTCTCGGGCGCGGCTTCCGGAGAAACGGTCAAGCAATCGGCCGGCCGGGCTCGCAGGGTTGGCAAGGCAGTGGCTGAAAGCGGCCATATACTCACTACCGGCGCTACAGTTGGCCTGCCATACTACGCGGCTATGGGAGCCAGTGCCGCCGGCGGCATGAGCATCGGCTTCTCTCCGGCCGTCAGTCTGCGTGAACACCTGCGCAAATACCGCTTGCCCAGCAAATGTTACGATTTCATTAACTTCACCGGCCTGCATTATGTTGGCCGTGATCTCTACTTGGTCCAGTCCAGTGATGCCGTCATCACCATTGGCGGCCGCTTCGGCAGCCTGCACGAGTTCACTTCAGCCCTGGAAGCCCATAAACCTTGCGGCATTTTGACCGGCAGCGGCGGCACGGCGGACCAGATCCCCCGGCTTATCAAAGAGCTTGAGCTGCCGGATGAGAGCCTGGTAATTTATGATGACGACCCGGACCGGCTGGTTAAGCGTATTGTTGAACTCCTGGATGAAAAATACGCTGACATTCGCACGCAGCTCGAAGAACACGACGAGCACTGGTTCATGGGCGGCGAGCCGCCGTTTGACCGCAAAGGCTGACCACGATTACGGCACAAGCCCGCCAAACTTGCTACAATTGAATGATGGCTAAGTTTAAATTGCGGGCAGATTTTAAGCCGACCGGCGACCAGCCGTCGGCAATTGAGCAACTTTCCAAAGGTGTGCGAAATGGCTTGCATGACCAGACATTACTCGGCGTCACTGGCTCCGGTAAAACTTTCACTATGGCCAACGTCATCCAGGACCGGCAGAAACCGACGCTGGTGCTAAGCCATAATAAAACACTGGCCGCCCAGCTCTACACAGAGTTTAAAAACTTCTTTCCGGACAACGCCGTCCACTACTTCGTGAGTTACTTCGATTATTACCAGCCGGAAGCCTACATACCGCGCAGTGACACTTACATCGAAAAAGACAGCGCCATCAACGAAGAAATCGACCGTCTGCGCCACGCCGCCACCGACGCCTTGTTGAGCCGCAAAGACGTCATCATCGTGGCCAGCGTGTCGTGTATTTATGGTATTGGCTCGGTAGAGGATTACAATGGCCTGTCTATCGATGTCAAAACCGGCGAGCGGCGGGTGCGCGATAAATTCCTGCGGCAACTGACCGATATCCAGTACCAGCGCAATGATATTGACTTCCATCGCTCGACTTTCCGGGTTCGCGGCGATGTCGTTGACGTGGCGCCGGCCGGCGAGGAGCTGGCTTACCGGATAGAGTTTTTCGGCGACGAGGTAGAGCGTATTACCAGGATCGACCCGCTGACCGGCGAAATCCTGGCTAAACTGGACGAGTATAAAATTTTCCCTGGCAGCCACTATGTGACGCCGCAAGAAAAACTCAAAATCGCTCTTGGACATATCGAGCAGGAGCTGGACCAGCGTCTGGCCGGCTTTAAAAAGGAAGGCAAATTGTTGGAGGCCCAACGCCTGGAACAGCGTACCCGTTTTGACCTGGAAATGCTGGAGGAAACCGGTTTCGTGAAAGGGATTGAGAACTACAGCCGTTATCTGACCAACCGCGAACCCGGTGAGCAGCCGGCCACCCTGCTAGATTACTTTCCGGATGATTATCTGATGTTCATCGACGAGTCACACATGACGATCCCGCAGGTCCGCGGCATGTACAATGGCGACCGGGCGCGCAAAGAAGTCTTGGTGGAGCACGGTTTCCGGCTGCCCAGCGCGCTCGACAACCGGCCGCTGACTTTCACGGAGTTCGAGCGGCACGTCAACCAGTCCGTTTACGTAAGTGCCACGCCGGCCGAATACGAGCTCAGCCGGTCGCCGGAGCCGGCCCAGCAAGTTATCCGGCCGACCGGTCTGCTCGATCCACCCATAGAAGTGCGGCCGATCGAGGGCCAAATCGACGACCTGATCGCTGAGATCCGCGCCACCGTCGAGAAACGCCAGCGCGTGCTGGTCACCACGCTGACCAAGCGCATGAGTGAAGATCTGGCTGAGTATCTGCAGGAAATTAATATCAAAGTGGCGTACTTGCATAGCGACATCGATACGCTGGAGCGTAGCGATATTCTGCGCGACCTGCGCCTCGGCACCTACGATGTGCTGGTCGGCATCAATCTGTTGCGCGAAGGTCTTGACCTGCCGGAAGTGTCGCTGGTAGCAATCCTAGATGCCGACAAAGAAGGTTTCCTGCGCAGCGAACAGGCGCTTATCCAAACCGTCGGCCGGGCTGCCCGCCACGAAAACGGCCACGTCATCATGTACGCCGACCACGTGACGAAAAGTATGCAAAAGACCATCGACGAGACAACCCGCCGCCGCAAAATCCAAGAAGATTACAATAAAAAGCACGGCATTACGCCGACTGGCATTAAGCGTGAGATTGGGAAGGGCATGCGACCCGACCTACCGGAAGAGGCCAAGCGCGCCAAACTGGACCTCAAGAAAATCCCCAAGGATGAGTACGGCTCGCTCATTAAAGACCTGACGTCACAGATGGACCTAGCCGCCGCCAATCTACAATTTGAAACCGCCGCCGAGCTCCGCGACCTGATTGACGATATCAAAAAGAAGCTGTAACTACCCGTGCCGGACATGCCGTCCCAAGTTTTGCAGACAGATTACGCTGCTGTCTACTGTGCTTGGCAGCGGTTCCGAGCGGGCAAGCGGGCCAGCCAGCCAATAGACAAATTCGCGTACGATATAGAAAATAACCTGTCGCGACTTGCTACCGAGCTGGCCGACCGGTCCTACTGCCACGGCGGTTATGAACGAGTGGTGCTGCAAGAGAAAAAGCGGCGCGACTTGGCTGTGGCCGGCGTCCGCGACCGGGTAGCGCACCGCTTGCTATATGACTATCTCAACGATATCTACGATAAAAGTTTTGATCCGGACGTTTGGTCTTGCCGCGTCGGCAAGGGGCTCCATAAAGGCTTAAGTCGGACCCAGCAGTTACTGCGCCAACATCGGCGAAGTTACATTTGGCGGGCCGACATCACTAAGTTTTTCGATAGCGTGAACCATACGGAACTGCTGGCCTGCCTGGAGCGCAAAACCGGCACTTACGACCCGGCAGTCTGGTTATCCGGCGAGATAATCGACAGCTACCACATCCGTGGCGCCGGCATACCTATCGGTAACCTAACCAGTCAGATTTTCGCAAACATATATCTGCACGAGTTCGACCGCGTTGTCCGCCATCAGTTAAAGCCGCAGGCCTACCTCAGGTACGGTGATGATTTTCTGCTATTCGCGCCGACTCGCCAGGCGGCTTATTCGCTGCGTAGCCAAGCCATTAACTTTCTGGATGACAGGCTTAACCTCACCATAAACCCCAAAAACGATGCCATCATCGGCCCGCCACATACCCTAAAGTTCCTGGGTCACGCTATAACGGAGGAGTTCGCGGTCGTGGACAAACATACCACCAAAAGCATTCTCGGCAAAATTGACCACCGGAATGCCAGCAGCTACCGGTCGTTACCTTTGGCGCAAACCGCCGCCAACCAACTCGACTGGATTTTACTTGAAAAATATGTTGACATATGATAAAAAAGCTGTATAATTAACAAAATATTAGGTAATATCGAGGTATAAGTTTGTATGGCTATTGAAGGTTTGCGAGCTGCAGAAGTACGGGTTGCTAGCGATGAAGCTGGAGCCGCCGTTGAAGCGCTAGATATGTTGGGTTTGGTTGAAGACCGCGAACGGGTTGCTGAGTCTGTTGCCGCTGACTTTGCGGCTCTTAATGAAAGCGCCCAGGTCGGTGAAAAATTCATTCAGGTACCACGCAGTATTATTACTTTGGCTGAAATGGTGCAAACTTTGGATGACGGTTCATACGAAAGTGGCGAGACCTACCCTAAAACCTACGTGGATGATGAGCTATGGACGCCCGGCAATCACGCAAGCGGCTATAAAGCTGATGACATCGGCAACCTGGTGCTGGGAGCCAAGAACGGCAACTGGCCTGCTCATGCCCGCATAGCCATTACTAATCCCGATAGCACAGAAGAGCCTCTACTGCATTTTCTTAATCAGCCCTATGATGAGAAGTACGCCGAGGAGGGCGAAGAAACCCAGCTCGAAACTCTGGGCAAAGTCCGTCAAGACTTTGAAGTTGGGCAGTCGGAATTTGCTATGACACCGCTAAATGTACCTGCAGTTACAATGATTGCCCTTATGCGTCGCATCAAGGGCGAAGCTATGCCGATGGAGTGGGGCTTTATGCGAGATGGCACAGTACCCCGTGCTACCTTTGGCGCCCGCTCCTACGTCGGCAGCGTCGACTCGGACGGCGGCCAGCTGGAGTTGGACGGGTCGCGTGGTCGCTCGCGCCCGGACGGGGGCTTGGGTCTGTCGGTGGGGCCAAAAGAGTTTGAGTCTCAAGCTTCCTAATTCCTTTCTTGTTTTTTCTTCGGTAGAATAAGATTGTCCATTTTGCATTGCCACTACAAGGTAACGATTGGTGCTTTTGACGCACGGCAATCGTCTAGCCGGCGGTCAAAAGTGAACGTTTTGCCCCACGTGCGTCTGATGCATGTTGTGTACTGAATGTTTGGCGTGTTCGTGAATGCGGCCAATCTGGGAGCATCAGAGAACAAACCTTTGGCGCCCACTCCTACGTCGGCAACGTCAACTCGAACGGCGGCCAGCTGAAGTTGGACAGGTCGAATGGTAACTCGAACCCGGACGAGGGCTTGGGTCTGTCGGTGAGGCAAAAAGTTCTACTGGACGCTTTTGCGCCAACCGCCGAGCATGCGGCCGATTTCTGCTACTTTGGCTTGCAGTTGGTGTAAGGTGGTTTCGTTGGCCAGTTTTTGGGTCAGCAGAATGCGCAGCTGGAATTGGATGATCTCAGCCCGCGCCGAAGCTCTTATCAGATATGGTCCTTTGTGGGCGGACGGGGCGTGTTTGGCCATTATCAATATGTCGAGTAATTGCAAAATGTCGTTTTCTAACCGGCGGCCGATAGTCTGCCGCTTGAGCGATGGTAGTTTTTCGGTGATTTTGCTGACGGCCTCGTAAAGCTCCTGCGTCCGGTTAATAACTGGCAACTCCTGCATCAGGCAACAATATACAGATTTTGGAGTTATGTCAATCTGTCGCTAAGGAAGAATTATTAACCTTTTTAATTATTAGCCAAAACTTCAGACGCCTATCTAGGCAGCCAGGGGTAGAATGGCCGGATTGACTGGGATGGCGGTTTCTTGTAGTTCCTGAGCTACTCCACCTTGTCTGACGCCACGTGCGTAGCGCAGCATAGACCACGATATTACCAAATCAATATGGCCAACCAATATTGGTGAACCGAGCAATTTAACGTCTTTCGGCATACCGGGAATACGCCGCAGTACAAATTCAGCGCCGGGTAGCGGTGGGCCGACCACCCGCTTTTGGGATTTTTGGCCGTCCGGCAACTCAACACGTAAACCTTGCGGGTGCAGCAATAAATCATCATAAGACGGTGAAACAAGATGCAGCGAGGTGTCCGGCGACCATTCTTTAGCGATCCGTTCTTTATGTCTGGTCATAAAGTCAGAGTCGTACCCGATGTCTTCCTCTCCCGGCGGGTGGCGCAACAGCAAGCGCAAGGCATGCGTTGTCAGCGTGTCATATTTAATACCCTCTTGCAGGCCCGCCATACAGACGGCATCGGAAACCTTATCCGGGTGCTCCAAAGCTAGCATAGTTGTCATTAGGCCGCCTAAGGAGTGACCGGCCAGGACTGCTCTTTGGCCGTCCAGTCTCTCATGCGTTTCAATAAGTTTTTCTTCAAGTTTGCCGTACGTTTCTTCGATAGTGCCAAGGCCTCTGTCGGGAATGGCAAAGAAACGGTTCCGGATTCCCAGCTCGCAACTCGAATCTTTCAACAGCGGAGCGTAAAACGGCCACTGTTGCTTGACACTTAGTAATCCCCCGATAGCTACGATAGGTGTAAGTTCAGTACTACCTTGAGTGATAGAGGGAGCCCGTTCGCTCATATCAAGCCGATCTGTGTGAAAAATCTTACTTAGCATAATCGTAATCCTTAGTTAATAATTTGTAAAGCAACCGTTGGCTACGCTGTCAAATTAACAGATATAAAATATTCACTTTTTGTCGGCGGCTCTGGTACAATTGTAGATAACCATGGCGAAACTTTCCCGGGAAGATATTTTAAAATTGGCTCGACTCGCACGTCTTGACCTCACCGAAGACGAGATTGAGGAGTTCCGGGAGGACCTGTCGGCCATTTTGGAATATGTCAAACAGTTGCAAACTGTCGAGGTTGACGGTCTGGAACCGACTAATCAGGTTACCGGTCTGACTGACGTCACACGCAAGGATGAGGTGCGGGATTACGGCTATCGGCCGGCGGACCTATTAAAGAACGTGCCGGATACCAAAGATAACCAGATCAAAGTCAAACGGATGCTCGGTTAATGAGCCAGTGGCTGCCGATCGACCAAATTGCCGCCAAAGTGCAAGCCGGTGAGCTGAAGGCCGTTGACTTGGTGGAGCAATCACTGAAGGCGATTGCCGCCAATAAAGAATACGATGCTATTATAGCCACCACCGAAAAGCGTGCCCGCGGGCGGGCCGCGAAAGTTGACAAAGGCGAGATAAAAGGCCGGCTGGCCGGCGTGCCGTTTATCGCTAAAGACAACTTTTTAGTCTTCGGCGCCGAGACCACGGCCGCTAGCAATATATTGCGCGGTTTTGAGGCGCCGTACCAAGCCACGGCCATAGAAAAGCTGGAAGCCGAAGGCGCCATCTGCGTCGCCAAGGCCAATCTGGACGCCTTCGCGCATGGCACATCCACTGAAAACAGCGACTTTTTCACTACCAAGAACCCCCATGACAAGACGCGCGTACCGGGCGGCAGTTCCGGCGGCTCGGCGGTGGCCGTAGTGCTGGATATGGTGCCATTCGCGCTCGGCACTGACACCGGCGGTTCAATCCGTCAGCCGGCCAGCTTTACCGGCTGTGTTGGTTATAAACCAACTTATGGGCTGGTCAGCCGCAGCGGTGTGGTAGCCATGGGCTCCAGTTTGGACGTGATCGGTCCGCTGGCGCGGACGGTCGAAGACGCCGCGTTGGTATTGGATGTCATGGCCGGACGCGATGATCTCGACGGAACAACCATCGAGCGCGACCCGCTAGGCTATACCAAGCTGGACGGTTCGCTGAAAGGTAAAAAAATCGGAATTATCCGCGAGCATATGAGTGAAGGCCTTGATCCTAAAATCATAAATGTGGTTAACGGAGCCGTTAAGAAGCTGGAAACTGCTGGCGCCGAAATTACCGAAATCAGCCTGCCGTCGCTGCCACTGGCCCTGGCGGTTTACTACATTCTGTGTCCGGCGGAAGTTAGCAGTAATTTGGGCCGCTACGACGGGCAGCGCTTCGGCTACAGCTACGAGGGCGCCAAAACCATGGACGAAAGTTATACCAAGTCGCGCGGCCGCGGTTTTGGCAAGGAAGCCAAGCGGCGCATTATGATCGGCACCCACGTGCTTAGCACCGGCTACTACGACGCATATTATAAAAAAGCCCAAACTGTGCGCACTAAACTTATTAAGGAGTGCGAAAAAGCGTTCAAACAGGTCGATTTTCTAGTCGGGCCGGTGGCGCCAACGACAGCTTTCAAGATTGGTGAAAATGTCAATGACCCCCTGCAGATGTACCTGAGCGATATCATGACGGTTGGAGAGAACTTAGTTGGCAACGCGGCCATCAGCCTGCCTGCCAGTGAGATTGACGGATTGCCGGTGGGCGTACAGCTCATTGCTCCGCAGAAAGCCGACCGCGAGTTGCTGGCTTTCGCCAAACAGGCCGAGGGGGTACTAGCATGAGATTGGTGCCGTTCCGCCGCCATCCGCGCAAACTTAATGCCCAAAAATTCCAGGAGCGCTGGTTGGATCTGCAAAAATATTGCGCCACTCGCAAGACTTGGCCGCAGGCTATTATTGCCGCTGACGACCTGTTGTGCGAAGCCCTCAAAAGCCGCCGTTACAAGGGTAAAACCGCCGGCGAAAGGCTGGTTTCCGCCCAGCATGACCTGACTGCCAATGACCTGGCATGGTTCGGCCACAAGCTGCGCGGCAGGATTGGTGATCAAGACGTTCGGACGCTCAAAAAACAAGACATTTTAGAAGCGCTGGCCGGCTTCCGCCAAGCGCTGCGTGACTTAGGGGCGTTGGAAAAATGATCAGCGACGCCATCCGCGCCAAATACAGGGCCACTATCGGCATCGAGTGTCACGTCCAGCTTAAGACTAAAACCAAGCTCTTCTCGGCCGTTGGCAATGATGCCCGCGAAGCGCCGCCTAATACGTTGGTCAGCCACATAGATTTCGGCCTGCCGGGTGCACTGCCGGTACTAAACGCCGAGGCTATCCATCTGGCGACCCGCGCCGCTTTCGCGCTGGGCACGGAGCCGGAGCATTTCAGCAAGTTTGATCGCAAGCACTATTTCTATCCCGACCTGCCCAAGGGCTACCAAATCAGCCAGTACGACGAGCCGGTTATTGCCGGCGGTTCGGTCAAGATTGAAGTTGATGGCGCCGAAAAAACCATTGGCATCACCCGGGCGCACCTGGAAGAAGACGCCGGCAAAAGCACGCATCATGCCGGCCAGGATTACAGCCTGGTGGACCTAAACCGCGCCGGCACGCCGCTGCTAGAAATTGTCAGCGAGCCGGACATGCACACCAGCGCCGAGGCCAAGGCTTACGCCCGCGAGCTGTATCTGCGCATGCGCTACGCCGACGTCTCTGATGCCAATCTGTTTTACGGCAACATGCGCTTCGATGTTAATGTCAGCGTCAGCCAGACCGATGAGCTGGGAACCCGGTCCGAGACCAAGAACCTAAACAGTTTCAAAGCCGTCGAAAAAGCCGTCGACTATGAAATCAACCGCCAGATCGAGCTGCTGGAAAAAAACGAGCGAGTGGTGCAAGAAACCCGCGGCTGGGATGATTCCAAGCAGAAAACTTTCAGCCAGCGCACCAAAGAAGATGCCGACGATTACCGCTACATGCCCGACCCGGATATTCCGCCGATTGTCATTGAGCAGGACTACATCGACAAGATTAAAAAAGAAATGTCCGAGCTTCCTAATGATTACCGTGAGAAATTTAAGACAATCGACATTGATAGCAAAGTAATCGAAGACATCATCGCTGTTCCGGAGACCGCCAAACTCGTATCCCGCATTCTCGCAAGCAATGGTGCTGAACATGCCCGGCGTATCGCTTTCTGGATGATGCTTGATAACGCGAATGAAGAAACGGCGGAAGTCGCCACTACGAACGAGACACCTGTTAAGGACGAAGCATTTATTAAATTGTCGCAGATGGTTTCAAGCAATAAATTAAGCTCGACCGCCGCCAAAGAGATCTTGGCAGAAATGCTGCGAACCAACGAAGAGCCCGAAAAGATCGCTGCCGATAAGAATCTACTGCAGGTTTCCGACGAGGGTGAGATAGCGCAAATTGTGGAGCAGGTATTAAACGACAATCCCAAAGCCGCCGAGGACGTCAAGAGCGGTGAAACGAAAGCCATCGGCTTTCTGGTCGGCCAAGTTATGAAAGCGTCCAAAGGCAAAGCCAACCCATCGCTCGCTCAGAACCTTATCAAAAAGCAGCTGAACTGCTAGCCGGTAGTTAGGCTTAAAGACCGCCGTCAAACCCACCAGCTATAGCTGCCAGTCGTCTCTCATTTTCCCACTTTTCAGTCTCGCCTGTATGCACGATCTCTACGGCTCTCTCGATTTTTTCTAGCGTCTTGGGGCCGGTATCTCTGGATGATTCTATTGCTCCAGAAGGAATTCCTGCATGGTTGAAAGCGTGCGGCTCAACTATGCCGCTATGAGCCTCCAGCTCCACATCTCCATTCCGGAAGATTACGGTATTATAATCATCCTCGTGCACAAGATAAGCTATTGGTTCTTCAAGTGACCTGAACCGCTCTAAAAGAGTTGTGTGTCTCCAGCCCGGTGCTGTACCGACGACAAGCTTGTAAGCGAAATCCGGATCGTCCTTATCAACATGCCACTCCCCCCTAGCTTCAGGGTGATAGACAATACTCGTCATAGTGTTACCGGGTATGAGGGTAGCTTCATATGCCTGATGAGCGATCCCCGTATGATGTTCTATATCTCGCTCCAGTGCTTCGCGGACTTCACTTAAATTAGATTCCCGACCTAGTGTTTCGGCTGTCATGGTACCTCCGATTGCTAATTACCCAAATAGCTAAGGTAAATATAAACTCATTCTTCCATAATTGCAAGAAGAACTGGTAACTATGATAGAATCGAAATGATGAGCCAGCAAAAAGTCAGGAAAGCGGTTATTGCGGCGGCCGGGTTTGGGACGCGGTTTTTGCCGTTCACCAAAGCCATGCCCAAGGAGATGCTGCCGCTGGTCGACAAGCCGATCATCCAGTTTATCGTGGAGGAGCTAGTGGAGGCCGGCATTGAAGACATCGTTATCGTCACCGGCTACCACAAACGCTCCATTGAAGACCATTTTGACCACATGAGTATGGAGCTCAGGACTAATCTCAGGCAGGGCGGCAAAACTAAACTGTTGAATGAAACTAAAAAGATTTCCGAGCTGGCCAATTTTGCCTACATCCGTCAGAAAGGCCCTTACGGCACCGGCACGCCGGTCCTGAACGCCGCGCATCTGATTGGCGACGAGCCGTTCATCTATACTTACGCCGACGACTTCGTGGTGGCTAAACCCAGCCGTTTCCGCCAGCTGATGGATACGCGCGCCAAGCACGGCGGCTCCGTACTGACCTGTGTGCGGCGCGATGGCGAAGAAGATTATAAACGCTACGGTTACGTGGCCGGCAAAGAGCTGGAGGCTGGCTTGCTGGACATGACTACCATCGTTGAAAAGCCCGGCAGCAGGACCAAAGCGCCGTCTGATTTGGCAAGCGTCAGCGGCTACTTGCTGGATCCCGCCATTCTCGGCTATCTGCAAAAACAGCTCGACCATCATGACCAGAGCGGCGAATTCCACCTTCAGGACGCCATGCAGGCGATGATCGGCGATGGCCATCATATTTACGGCTGCGAGGTCCAAGGCGGCCGATATTATGACACTGGAAACCCGCTCGGCTACCTGAAAACTGTCTTCGATTTTGCTTTGCAGCGGCCGGATACCGACGGCGAACTACGCGGCTACCTACGCCAAAAATTGCAATAATTCCTAAGCCTTATATACTAGAACCATGACTACTACCGACCAAGTGCTGATTATCATCCTGTGTGTCTTACTCAGCGTCTTTTTTCTCCTGTGTATCGCGGCTCTGGCAATTATTATAAAGTTGCTCGGCAGCTTGCGGCAGGTCGTGGAAAAGGCCGAAGATGCCGTTGAGTCCGTCGAATCGGCCGCCGAAGTTTTGCGCGACACATCCGGCCGGTTGGCTTTCTTTAAGCTGGTCCGCAATATCATCAAAATTATGCAGGGGAAAAAATGATGCGACGTAAGCAAAAGGATACCGCTAAAAAAATAGCCATCGGCAGCATGATTGCCGGTGTAGTCGGTTACTTGGCCGGTGTACTGACGGCTCCCAAAAGCGGCCGCGAAACCCGCGGGGACATCAAAGATACCGCCGATAAGGGCGTGGCCGAAGCCGAAAAAGACCTCAAGAAACTACAAACCGAGCTGGATAAAGCTGCCGGACAAGCCAAAGCCAACCAAGCCAAGCTGGGCAAGGCCGCCCAAAAAGAATACGCTGACCTGGTTGACAAGGCCCAGGACAGTAAAACCAAGGCCGGCGAAGTGCTACGCGCCGTCCGCGAGGGCGACGCCGAAGACCGCGACCTGGAAAAAGCCGTCAAGGATGCCGGTAAAGCGCTCGAGCATCTCAAAAAGTATCTCAAAAAATAGAACCCACGCAGGAGTGGTATAATTTAACCACAAGTTAAGATTCTTGAGGGGTATTTTGGGGAGTAAAAAACAAACGCTTAAACCGGCGGACTACGTTCATCTACACAACCACACTCAATACAGCCTGCTGGATGGATTGACTAAAGTACCGGCGTTAGTCGACCAGGTCAAAAAACAGGGTATGGAGGCCGTGGCGGTGACCGACCACGGAACACTCAGCGGCACCATTGAATTTTATAAAGCCGCCAAGTCGGCCGGCATCAACCCGGTTATCGGCATGGAGGCGTACGTTGCAGCCCGCGGCCTGGAAGAGCGCGATCCCGCCAAAGACAAAAACAATTATCACTTAATATTGTTAGCCATGAATAACACCGGCTACCGTAACCTGATGGCGCTTAGCACCACCGCCAACCTGAAAGGCTTTTATTACCGGCCGCGGATTGACCGGGAGCTCCTGGAAGAACACAACGAGGGTTTGATTTGCTTGAGCGGCTGCGCCTCTAGCGAAGTTGGCGACCAGTTGCGCCAGGGTCAATATGAAGGCGCCAAAAAAATTGCCCAGTGGTACAAAAAAGTTTTTGGCGACCGCTATTATCTGGAAATCCAGGATCACGGACACCCCAAGCACCCCAGCCGGTGGGATGAGCAGGTAACAATCAACGAGCAGCTCTTCCGTTTAAGCGAAGATCTAAATATACCCTGCGTTGTAACCTGCGACGCACACTATTTAAAGCATGAAGACCAAGAAGCCCACGAAATTTTGCTATGCGTCCAGACCGGCTCGTTCCTGACCGATGAAAAACGCATGAGCCTTAAAGATTTTGAACTGCATGTCACCGATCCGAAAGAGGTCATTGGCCGGTGGGGAGCCGACCGGCCGGAGCTGATCACCAATAGCCGGGCAATTGCCGAGCGCTGCGACGTGAATATTGAGCTCGACAAAATCCTCATCCCGAAGTTCCCTGTGCCAAAGGGCGAAACCGAGAAATCATATCTCCATAAATTAGCCTGGCAGGGTTTGGCGTGGCGCTACGGCGGCGCTGACAGCAAAAAAAGTTCCCAGTTAACTGAAACTGCCGCCAAAAAACTCCTGACAAAGGAAATCATTGAGCGCGCTGAGTACGAGCTGGGCATCATGGACTCGATGGGTTTCAACGGCTATTTCCTAATCGTCCAAGATTTTATCAAGTGGGGTAAAAACCAAGGAATTATATTCGGCCCGGGGCGCGGTTCAGCGGCCGGCTCGATTGTTTCTTACGCGCTTAGGATTACCGAAATCGAGCCGCTCAAGTATAACCTCATGTTTGAGCGTTTCTTAAATCCCGGCCGTATCAGCATGCCTGATATCGATATTGATATCCAAGATACCAGGCGGGATGAAGTTATCCAATATTGCATCAACAAGTACGGCAAGGACCGGGTGGCTAATATTGTAACTTTTGGCCGGATGGCGGCTCGCAACGCGGTGCGCGATGTCTCCAGGGTTTTGCAAGTTCCATATGCCGAGGCCGACCGTTTGGCCAAGATGATCCCGCCGCCCATACAGGGGCGCCACATCCCGTTGGCCAAAGCACTCAAGAGCGACCGCGATCTCAAGCACGAATACAGCAGCAATCCGACCGCCAAACAGGTTTTTGACCTGGCGATGCAGCTGGAGGGAACAATCCGCTCGCACGGCGTGCATGCCGCTGGCGTGGTGATCGCCCCGGAAGACATCGTCAACTACACGCCGCTTGAAATGGCCCAAAAAGGCGTAATCGCTACCCAATATTCAATGGGGCCGATCGAGGAGCTTGGGCTGCTAAAGATGGATTTCCTGGGTCTCAGCAACCTGACAATCCTTAATAACGCGCTGCGGATAATTCGCAGGGTACACGGCAAAAAAATTGAGCTGGGCGAAATTCCGAACGACGACGAGAAGACTTTCGAGCTTTTGCAGCGTGGCGACACGACAGGCGTTTTCCAATTTGAATCTTCCGGGATGAAGCGCTACTTGAAAGAACTAAAACCGACCGTTTTCGAAGACGTCGCGACCATGGGCGCGCTTTACCGACCAGGCCCAATGGTTCAGATCCCAAACTTTATCCAAGGCAAAAATAACCCCGGGCACGTAAAGTACCTTCACAAATCACTTGAACCGGTTCTTTCCGAGACTTACGGGGCAATGGTGTACCAGGAGCAGATTATTAAATTGCTGCAGATGGTGGCCGGTTACAGCGCCGGCGAGGCTGACCTGGTTCGCAAGGCTATTGGTAAGAAAAAACGCGACATCATGAAAGCCGAGGAACCAAAGTTTATCAATGGCTGCCTCAAACAGGGCCTTACGAAAGCCCAGGCAGAAAAGCTTTGGGGCCAAATCCAACCCTTTGCTGATTATTCGTTTAATAAAGCGCATGCTACTTGTTACGGGCAGATCTCCTACTGGACAGCCTATCTAAAAGCCCATTATCCGGCCGAATTTATGGCGGCTTTGATGACCAGCGATTACGACGATACCGACCGCCTGGCCATTGAGATTACTGAATGCAAACACATGGGCATCACTGTTTTGCCACCCGATGTTAACGAATCGTTCGTAGAGTTCGCGGTTGTACCGAACAAACAAGAGATACGGTTTGGCCTGGCGGCAATTAAGAACGTCGGCACCGGCGCCGTAGAGGAAATTTTACGTGCCCGTCATGAGGGCAGCTTCAAGGACCTGGAAGATTTTCTGAGGCGTGTCAATAGCACGGTCGTCAATCGCAAGGCTATGGAAAGCCTGATCAAGGCCGGTGCCTTTGACAGGTTCGAAGAGCGCGGCGTTCTGCTCCACAATCTAGAGCGCATCATGGCCTTTACGTCGCGTTTGCAAAAACAGGCCAGCAGCGGCCAAACGGATTTATTCGGCTCATTGGGTGATGATGCTTCCGCGCAGTCGGAACACCGGCAACAGCTGGAATTGCAAACACCGCCTACGGAATTGGACGGGCACCAGCAATTGCAGTGGGAGCGGGAGCTGCTCGGCTTATATCTTAGCCGGCATCCCCTGGAAACTTTTGAGGCGTTCCTGGCCGAGCAAACGGTGCCGCTAAATAGCCTGGAGGCCGGCCACGAGGGCCAAATGGTGACTATCGGCGGCATTGTTACATCGGTTCGCGACATCACCACTAAAAACGGCCGGCGCATGGCGTTTATCAAGTTGGAAGACCATTTTGGCGAGTTGGAGATCATTCTTTTTCCTGGCGGCTACGAACAGCACGCGGCTTTGTTGCAACAGGATAAAATCGTTTTAATTAGAGGCAAGGTGAACAGCCGCGACAAAGATGGCAGGGTATCCGGCGAGATCAAAGTTAACGTAGAAAAGGCTAAAGAAATAACCGCCGAAGACGCTGCCGCTTACCAGCCGACCGGCGATAAAAAGCAGCTTAACGAACCGGTTACCGCGGTGCCTGTCAGCGAGCGGGTTTATATCCGTATGGCCAGCACGCAGGATGAGGACAAGCTGTTGTCACTCAAAAAGACTATTGATACGCATAAAGGCGAAACCGAAGTCGTGCTGGTTTTGGGCGCCGAATCGTCCAAGCAAGCAATAAAGCTGCCCGGTGGGATTAGCCGCAGCGGCAAGGGTCTGGACCAGCTCAAAGAGCTAGTCGGCACTGACAACTTAGTGATCCGTTAATGAATTGTGCCGCTGGCTTGGGCGAAAATGAAGGCCATAGTGCCGGCAAACACCAGGGTGATATCAAGCATTGGATGATGCAGTACGAAACTTTCGCCTTCCAGCACAAGCCGTTTTAGGCGCAGGCCATTACGTAGCAGGAACAGGGCGACCGCGGCGCCAGCAATAGCCGCTACGGCGACCGAACTCCAGGTGGCCTGGCCATTGGTCAGCAGCTGGATCCGCGAAACCGGCTGCGATTTTGCGGCTGCCAACTGGGTATCCTGGACGCCAGCCGTCCCGCCGGATGTTACCGGCGCGGCTTCGGCCGGTTCGCCGTACTCGGCCACAATAATAGTGGCCGGTCCTTGCCCCTGGTAGTCCGGCGATTGCGCGACACCGAAACCAACGTCTTTATAATTGGCATTTAAGATATTAGCGCGGTGCGTCGGGCTGTTCATCCAGCCGGCCACTGTGTCGCCGGCATTGCTAAAACCGTAGGCCAGGTTTTCGCCGGCCATTTGGTAATGGTAGCCAGCCGTGGTGATAAACGACCATGGCGTCTTTCCATCAGGTGAAGTATGGGCCCAGTAGTTGTGCTGGACCATGTCGTTGGCTTTGGCCTGGGCGGCGGCGCTGAGCTGGTTATTGAGCGCCAGGCCATTTTCGTGACTGGCGGAGCGCTGCGCGTTAGTATCGGTGAGCAAGGCGCTGTTGCTAAAGTCACTGGATGCTCCCAGCACATTCTGATGCGACCACAGACTATTCACTATCAATCCTAGCCCCACAATCAGCAGCATCGGCAGGTACGGCCAATACGTTTTTAGATAATGGTCGCTGTGCCGGTGATGCTGCCCGGCGCGCTTTTTATGATGGCTGGAATTACGTTTTGGTTGATTTACAAACGTCATGTTTATTTTTTAGTTAACGTGCTAATTATACCATAATAAGTTTTATTCTGATTGGATATTTTTATTAAACCCCTGCCACTTACTTTTAGGGTATTATCAAATTAGCTGGATAACATGTAGCTATTAGCAGTATTTTATACAGCTGATTTGATATCCTCTGCAACGAGCTGTACGTAAGTTGCCGTATTCGGCCACGATCACGCGCCGAAACGGAACTGATATAGTGCCATAGCGGCGGCCTGCACCACATTAAATGATTCTTTTTGGCCGGACATCGGGATCTCGATAATTTCATCGCACAACGCCAGGATTGCCGGCTCAATACCCTCTACTTCGCGACCAACGATAAAAACGATTTTCTCCGGTGCTTTATAACCGGGCAGTTTAACAGAATCTGCTGCCTGCTCCAGTGCCGCAACCGTGAACCCTTTTTTCTGAAGTTCGCCCATCAACGGCTCAATTTTCTCATCGTACCGCCAACTAACAGTCTTCTCGGCGCCGAGCGCCGTCTTGGCAATCTGCTTATCAATTTTCGCGGCCAGGTGAGGTAAGCGCGTGTCGCCATTGCCGCGTGGATACGGCGTGTAGCCGGTCAGATAAATCTGCTCCGCACCGAGCCCTTCAGCGGTCCTGAGCAGCGAACCGACATTGTGAGCGCTGCGTAAATTATGAGCGATCAGAATGATTTGCCTCATAAACTCATTCTATACCATAGATTGCTTCCACGTTTTCTAACGCTGGGCAGTGATATCCTGTGCCATCATGAGCCATTGACATTTAAAGCATAAAAAGTTATAATTTACTACGTAGAAGGCTTTGTTGTAACCTAGTTAAATCTAGAAGTTCTCAGTTTTTCTCGCACATTTATTGTATGACGAAAGGATAGTGACATGGTGCCCGTTGCTTGTTCACATACCTCCGACTCATTGGTGGGATTCATAATATTTGTATTCCTTGTATATGGGATAGTCTTAATAGTCACCTCAATTAAAGATGAGAGGCACAGGAGGTCACGGATTTAGGCAGTACGACTGAAAATTCATCAGGTATACAAGCCAACAACTCCGAAGACACATCCAGCAACACAACACATATCGTATTCACAACCCGTTCGTCGACACAGACAGATCCCAGCACGGGGAGGATTGGAGCTTGTATAGTTCATCCTCATTTTACATCCCGTGGTCTGTGCCAGAACAATATATATTTATATTTTTCTGGTCTGGGGTCACTTTTTTCGTCCAGTCTTAGATACTGCTGATGAGACCCGGGAGGTTCGGGTCGAAACGAAGAAGTCGAGAATCATAAGATGACAAATCAAACCGCTAACGGTTATACTGTTAGCATATGGATCAAGACCCCGCCCGTCGCGATGAAGAGCAGGCTACGCAGCGCCGTGCCCGTGTACTCGGCATGGATTATTTTGATACCTCGCAGCCCGGCGAGAAACCGCTCTATAAAAACTGGCTGCCGATATCGGAACTTAAGCAGCTCAAGGTGATTCCGGTGCGTTCCGACAGGAGCAATATCCTGTTCGGCGTTACTACCACGACCTCGCAGCAAACCATGAACAACTTGCGCCAGCGTTTTGCCGACCAGCGTGTCAATTTTGCTATTATTTCTGACGCCGGCTACCGGCAATACATGGCTCTTTATGATCCGCCCAAGAAGATCGAATACCATGATATAGAAATTAGCACGGCCGGCAGCAGCCAGCTGGTGGAACAGATATCCCACATTTTGGAGCAGGTGCGGGCCGACGATATGCTGGCCTATCTGGTGGCCCAGGCGCACCGGCTGAACGCTTCGGACATCCATATTGAAACGCAGCGTGACTACATCCGGATCCGTTTTCGGATAGATGGCGTGTTGCACCCGATTGCCCATCTTCAGGCCGACAAGTACCGTATCCTGGTTTCCGCTATCGCCAGCGCCGGCAACGTCTCGACCTCGACCGATGAGGCCCAGCAAGGCCATATCGCCCAACGCGTCAAAATGGCCGATGGCACGGATGTCGATGTTAATGTCCGCCTGGAAACCGTCCCAACGATCAACGGCATGGATGTCGTAATGCGTCTTTTCAATATGGACCAGTCTATGTACACGCTGGATAAGCTCGGCCTCAGCGACAGCGAGCGCCGGGTAGTTGATGACATTATCGCCAAACCCAGCGGCCTAGTGATGATCGTCGGTCCGACCGGCTCCGGCAAGACCACCACGCTCTATTCAATGCTCAATTCGCTGAACAGCGAAGAGCGCAAAATTATTACCATTGAAGATCCGGTAGAATACCAATTTCCCGGCATTACCCAGATTTCGGTGCACTCTGCGGAAGGCGGCAACGATGACAGTTTCGCCGATAAGTTGCGCGCTGTCTTGCGGCTCGATCCGGACGTTGTGATGATCGGCGAGATTCGCGACATGGATACTGCCCGCACGGCTTTGCAGGCGGCCCTGACCGGCCACCTGGTGCTGTGTACTTTTCACGCTTCTTCCGCGGCCGCGGCACTGACCCGGCTGGCTGACATCATCGGCCAAAATCCGCTGTTTATCTCGGCCATCCGACTAGTTATGGCCCAGCGGCTGATCCGCCGGCTGGATGACTCTACTAAGCAGGGCTACGATCCGTCGGAGAGCGACTGGAAACAGATTAACGAGGTGCTTGGCACGCTGCCCGAGGGCATCCAGCACCCCAATCTGGACGGGCTTAAACTCTACAAGCCGGGCAAGTCCGACGCCAATCCCTACGGCTACAGTGGCCAGGTGGCGGTTCGCGAACAGTTCATGATGAGCGAGCCAATCCGCCAACTGCTGGAAAACCCCAAATCGCACATCACCACCCACAGCATTGAAGAGGCCGCCGCTAAGTCCGGCATGCTGACCATGCTCCAGGACGGTATGCTGAAAGTCGTTGCCGGTGAATCCACGCTGGAAGAACTCTACCGCGTCGTCGGCTAGACTATAACTTTGGTAACGGCTGATGCCAGGCGGTTGTCGTCGATAGCAGGTATGATTTCATCTACGGACGGGTTTTTGACGAGCCGGGCAATCGTCTCGGCGGCGGCGATCTTGTGTTTGTCGGTAATCTGTCGAACCTGATTATCCAAAGCGCCGCGGAAGATGCCGGGGAAGGCCAGGGCGTTGTTGACCTGGTTGGGAAAGTCGCTGCGGCCGGTGGCGATTACCGCTGCGCCAGCTGCCCGGGCATCGTCAGGCATAATCTCCGGAGTTGGATTAGCCATAGCAAAAATAATCGGGTCTTTGGCCATGCTCTTGACCATGGCGGATGTCAGCAAACCGGACCGCGACACGCCTATGAAAACGTCAGCGTCCTTGATAACCGCCGCTAGGTCGCCGGTGATATTTTTCGGATTTGTCAGCTCCGCAAGTTGCTGTTTTGATGAGTTCAGCGCCGGTCGGGTTTTGTGTACCGCGCCCTTGCTATCAGTCACAATAATCTCTGGCTCGGCATAATTGGTTAACAATTTAGCTACAGCAACACCAGCCGCGCCCGCGCCGCTAATAACGATTTTGCAGTCTTTCAGGTCTTTGCCTACGAGCTTCAGGGCATTGATTAGCCCAGCCAGTACCACCACAGCCGTGCCATGCTGGTCGTCGTGCATCACGGGGATCGCCAACTCCTTTTTCAGACGCTCCTCAACTTCAAAACAGACCGGCGCGGCGATGTCTTCCAGGTTGATGCCGCCGAAGCTTGGCGCAATGGCTTTCACGGCGGCCACGATTTCATCGGCTGAGTGTACGTCCAGAACAATCGGTACGGCGTCAATACCGGCGAAATGTTTAAACAGCATACATTTGCCCTCCATGACCGGCAGGCTGGCCTGCGGGCCTATATTTCCCAGGCCGAGCACCGCCGAGCCGTCGCTGATAACGGCCACGCTGTTGTTTAGCCAGGTGTAGTCGCGGGCTTCTTCGGGGTGTTTGGCGATCCAGCCGGACACCGCGGCTACGCCCGGTGTGTAATAAGTGCTCAAATCGTCGCGGCTATTCAGCGGCGCCTTCAACTCTACGGCGATCTTGCCGCGCAGCTTTTTATGCTTTTCCAAGGCCTCTTCTTTGAAATCAGTCACAGACTCCATTGTAAACACTTGTGCAACAGATGTAAATCGTGTACAATCTATCGGATATGCCGAGTGTGATTGATCAAATTAACCAGCAATACAAGAAGAAGGCCATCGTCGATGTGCGCAGCGGCGACACTGTCCGCGTGCATCAGAAAATCCGCGAAGGCAACAAGGAGCGCATTCAGATTTTCCAGGGCTTGGTTATCAGGACCGGTCGTAAGGGCAGCCATACCAGCCGTATCACTGTGCGCCGGATGGCCAGCGGCGTGGGAGTAGAGAAGAGCTTTTTATTGCATAGCCCCTTGGTGGTGCAAGTGGAGGTGACCAAGCGTTCCAAGGTTCGCCGCAATTACCTCAGCTACATGCGTGAGCGCACCGGTAAAGCCGCTCGCTTGAATGCCGTCGATTTTGACAGCAAAGCGGTTAATGACATTCACGATGAAGCCGCCGAGGCCGAAGAAGCCAAACTGCACGAGCAGCTAAAGGCCGAAGCCGCTGCCAAGGCCGAAGAAAAAGCCAAAGAAGAAGCCGCCACCGAAGCCAAAGTCGAGGCCGCTATGGCTGCTCATGACCAAGCTGGCGACACTGACAAGGCCGAGAAATCTGATAAATCCGAAAAAGCCGATAAAAAAGACGAAAAAACAGAGAAAAAGACAGAGTAGAAAATCGCAAGGGGTGGAGAGGGTAAAGAAGTGTTGAGCTGGTTAGCTCCGGAACACTTCAACAAGCAAGTCGCTTGCCCCATGATCTAGTCGAAAGCTTGGCCTAGGCCTTGCTATCAAACTGTTTCGCATAGTTGTTGCCGAGATAAGCAACTGCGCCAAATGCGATGAGCCCGGCTATAAACAACACTGATTTAATGCGTTGCATACCTCTCCTTTGTAGCTCCGCTAGCGGAGACTCTTACCGGAATTTGCTAGTTTTGGCCAGAAATCCATCACTACCAAAGCGACGATGCTGGCAGCAACGAGACTGACTATGATCTTGATAGTGCGCACAAACACTCCTTTATCTCGGTTTAAGCAGTGCATATAGGCCGAATATCGTACCTGCCAGGCAGAGATAGTAAACCGGTACGCCGATCAGCCAGTTCCGCAGACGCGGCTCGTCGAGTTCGACGTATTTATCACCTTCTTCGATTTGTTTGCGGCGCTTTGTCACATCCTGTTGGACGCTCCGCCAAAAGAAGTATGGGGCAGCCAGCACCCAGACACCTATGCCGATACAAGTACCGACTACGGTCAGGGGCGCCATTGCGATGAGTCCCCACTTCAGGCGGTCGCTCTCAATCCAACTGAATGGCGCCAGATCCTCACTCCACAACTGGATGGCAGTAATAACCATCCAAAGGTAGCCAATAATGACACCGGCTACCAGCGAAAGCAACGCCGCGACGAGCACGATAAACGCACCGCCGAAAAAAATCGTCTCTTTGCTGTAGAGTTCCCAAAACCGGGAACCCATTTTACGGATTTCGCTCATGACTTGCCCCTCCACAAGGTCGAATTCTACTCTGTCAAAGATCGATCTGGAGCAACAAATCGCTCAACAAATCTAATATATTTTACCATAAATAACCAGAGTATCAAACTGTTACAATGGGCTCATGATTACGGTTGGGGTTGATGAAGTTGGCAGGGGCTGTTGGGCGGGGCCGCTGGTGGCGGGAGCGGTGATATTGGCGGAACCAATTGCCGGACTGAAAGATTCCAAGAAACTCAGTAAAAAACAGCGCGAAAGGTTAGCCTCAGAGATTCAGGTCCAGGCCGTAGCAATTGGCCTAGGCTGGGTGAAACCGGCGGAAGTTGACGAAATCGGCCTGACCGCCGCCACGCGCCTCGCGATGGAACGGGCCTTGGAACAAATTATGTTGGAGTATGACGAAATTATCATCGACGGCAACCTGAATTTTCTGGCGGATAACTCTAAAACTCGAGCCGTAGTGAAAGCCGATGACACTATTCCGGTGGTCAGTGCGGCCAGCATCGTGGCGAAGGTCGCCCGCGATAATTACATGGCAGAAGTCGCGGAAAAATATCCGGAGTATGGTTTCGCGCGGCACGTCGGTTATGGCACGGCTATGCACCTGGAGCGGCTCAAGCTTCACGGCGTCTCCGACCTGCACCGTCGTAGCTTCAAGCCCGTCGCCGCTCTGGTACAATGAGCGGATGAGCTCAACCGAGACCGGTCGCCGTGCCGAAAAAGCCGCGGCCACCTATCTGGAAATGCGCGGCTACAAGATAATCGAGCGCAATTGGCGCCGGCCGCGCTGCGAAATCGATATCATCGCCGAAAAAGACGGCACTATCTATTTCGTGGAAGTAAAATACCGGCGGAATGATGACCAGGGCGGCGGGCTAGAGGCCATCACGCCCACAAAACTCAGGCAAATGCGCTTCGCGGCCACATCTTGGCTGGTGGAATCCAAGTGGCACGGTCCCTCGCAGATGGCGGCAGTAGAACTGGGTGGACCGGACTTCACAGTGCTCAGTTTTTTGGACAATGTCTTTTAATTCTTAAAAAAATCCTGGACGGAGCTTAAATCGCGCTCCAGCCACTTAACCCGGCTGTTGATTTCCTCTATCGCAATCAGAATAGTGCGTTTCAGGGCGACTTGATCTTGTTTGGGCTCAAAAAACTCCTCGTATTTTTCAGCCCAACTTTTAGTGTTGCAAATCAGGGCGGCATAACGAGGCGTATGGTCATAGATTGCTTCGTGGCTATAGGTTTTTTCGACCCACGACCAGTTTGCGACCATCCAATCCCAAGCAACCTCTCTTATGCAGCGGTTGCGGAGTAAATAAATAAGCCATCGGTCGGCGTCTTGAGCCTTGATAACGTTGGTGTCCTTTAGCCGGTTGAGCAATTTTTTAGCTTCTGAGGTCGAGCGGGTCAAGGTGATAGCCACAGCAATATCACTTTTCAGGTCACTGTTTTTTGTTCCATCGTGCAGCCTAAGCAAATAATCGAATGCTCCAGTCACTTTGTGCTTGATTACGACGCCAAAAACGTCGCTGCGCAGCTCGGCGGGAATCACAGAAGCCTCTTTTTTGTAAAACTCAAAAAGCTGCTTAGCTTTCTTGAGAATCGTCGGCTCCTCAGCATAGGCACCAAGCCCAATAATCATAGCCCGTAATTTTTGGTCGCCGGCCGACTCACCTTTCTTTTCTATCCACCCGAGACGCTTATGCTCACTGGCTATCAAATTACGAACAAAGTTTTTTATCTTCGCTTCTAACTTTTCGTCCAGATCTATAAAGCGTTTAGTTTCGCCTAATATTAACGCTATAACGCCCCATACTGATTCGTTTGTTTCACCGGAGTATGCTCCCAGTAAATTAAGCGTGTGGCCATAACTTTGGTAACCAGCTTTGGCAAGCATACTACTATCATTTAAAAGTATCAGCCGCTCCGCATTATCCAGTTGCTTATTTTTTACTAAGCCAGCAAGTGCTTGGCGCTGCTCGTCAGACTCATAGTTAACCATGTAGTGCCCGCGAGCACCGGTATTTATGCGTACCAGATCACTGTTCTTGGTTTGGCAGCTTAACTGTGACTTGTCCAAGCGGTCGGGGATATTGTCGTCATTAGGGAATAGCGGTACCGGCCAAATACGCTCTGGGTCGGATTTATCGGGGTTATCCAGGAAATGTTCTTGGCTGAGCTGTATATACTTTTCATCTTGTTTAATACTAACAACCGGGAAACCTGACCGTTCTAACCAGGGCTCCATAAACCCACCTACGTCTATCTGGCTTGTAGCGCTCAATGCTCTCCATAAATCGTTGCCAGTGGTATTTTGGTAAGCGTACTTAGTAAAATAATTGGTTAAGCCTTGGCGGAAGGCTTCCTCGCCGATGTAATTCTTAAGCATATACAGCAAGCGGCCGCCTTTGCCATAAACTATCGACGGATCAAATAGCGTATGAATCTCATCAGGATGATTGATTATAGTTTGGACCGACTGCACGCCGTCAGTAGCATCACGGCGCAGGGCCGAAAGGCCATCACTACTGATAAAAGTATCCCAGATTTGCCAGTCAGGGAACAAGGCATCAACTGCTTGGTACTCCATCATATTAGCGAAGCTCTCGTTGAGCCACAGATTGTCCCACCAGCGCATAGTAACTAAGTTACCGAACCACTGGTGAGAAGTTTCGTGCGCTATAACTATAGCAACGATCTCTTTAGTACTCTGTGATGTCTCGTTAGGATAGGTGACCAGCAAGCGCTCCCGATAAGTAATCAACCCCCAATTTTCCATGGCGCCCATTGAAAAATCTGGCAAGGCTACATGGTCGGATTTCGCCAAAGGGTAAGGGACTTTAAAATAATCTTCGAAATATTCTATGGTGCGCTTTGCCGTGTCCAGCGCGAAATCTAATGAGTCAATTGGTTGGGCTAGAGTCGCCCAAACGCTTACCTCTATTCCGCTTTTAGTCTTGGTTGTTTTCGCATGCATTGCACCGGTTACAAATGCCAGGAGATAGCTTGACATTCGGGGTGTTGTTTC
The DNA here is from genome assembly GCA_035692985.1 of Saccharimonadales bacterium (SeqCode). Lineage (GTDB taxonomy): Bacteria > Patescibacteriota > Saccharimonadia > Saccharimonadales > UBA4665 > JARIHC01. The sequence continues at coordinate 74,159 of DASSHG010000005.1, read as the reverse complement.
AAAAGTAGTGATTGTATTTTTGCCCTTGGTTGTCTGATTTTTGACGGGCGTATTGGAAAGTGCTGGCTCGTCTTTGGGCGATATCAAGGTGAAATCAAACGTTGCTTTTGCTTCTGGCTCGTCGATGCAAGGATATGCTTCGCGGGCATGGTGGCTTTCAAAGTGCGTGGCCAGCAGCATTTTAGTTTCACCCTCATGGTTGAAAGGACAGGGATAAATACCATGCATACCCGGAGTGATCTTACCATTAAACCCTATGGTCACGGTGTATTCGCCGGGATAGACCATTTCACCCGTGTGCAGGCGCACTTCGTCCAGCGTGTCCTGATTATTGATGCGCTTGACCGGCAGCTCGCGGTCGCCTTTTTTATCATGCTTGATGATGGTCGCGGCGGTGATTCTCAGCTCTTTCTGATGAAAGGTCAGGCGCTGGGATGGACGGCCAACTTTCTTGCCGCTCACCACCACGCGGCCGCTAAATGACATGTTGTCACGATCAAGCTTGATCTCTAATTGATAATTTTCCGGCTGGAACTGCTCGTACAGCCGGCGCACTTTTTTGGGCATCCCTTCCAGTGTAGCCCATCAGATATAAACTTGACAAATAGAAACAAAATGTGTTTATCTAAAGATAATTAATGTAAGGAAGTTTTATGAAGCCAACAGAGGAAAAACTTGTTTTTGATTTATCCGACCAAGAAGATCGTGATGTGCTCGAGTGTGTTCGTAGAGGCCTAGAGGTGTGCGGATGGGAAGGGAGCAATCTCAGCGAGAAGGAAGAAGCCCTAAAAACCAAATTGGGTGAGGAAGAAGACCAAGGAGTCCTTGAATTAACTGCCGAAGAAGCGAACCTGGCCACGGAAGCTATCAGCGTAAGGTTGAATTTCGCGATGGTGCGTGACTCTATGTGGGACGCCGAGTTTGCCGGTATGAGACGCCAGGACGAGATAGCCGCTTTCGCCGAAGGCGCCGTGTCTACTATTTAAAATAGAATTACGCTGTGCTATACTAGAATTAAGTCCGGCCGAAGTGGTCGGCTTTTTTCATGAAAGACACAATTTGGAAACTAACCTAGAAAAGGAACGTACATGGATTTAGATATGAAACAGCTGGCGCTGGCCATCCGTACCATCGCCGAGGAAAAGAACTTGCCGGAAGACTCGGTTAAAGAAGTGGTTGAGCAGGCCCTGGCCGCCGCTTACCGGCGCGATTACGGCGACCGCGAGCAAGAAATCCGTGTTGAAATGAATCTTAACACCGGCGACATTGACGTTTATGTCACCAAAGAAATCGTCGATAAAGTGGAGCATCCGGGCGAGCAGATCAGCTTGCCAGAAGCCCAGGTTCGCAAGAAGAGCGCCAAAGTAGGCGAAACCATTGAAATCCACGAAAAGGCCGAAGAGTTCGGCCGGGTAGCCGCCCAGACCGCTAAGCAGGTGATTTTGCAACGGTTGCGCGAAGCCGAGCGCGAAATCATCATTAACGAGTATCAGGACAAAATCGGTACGGTTATCAATGCTACCGTGTCCCGCGTAGAGGGCAATATCGTACGTATCGACCTCGGCAAAGCCCAGGGTATCATGCCGCGCAGCGAGCAGATCCAGGGCGAGCGCTATTACCCCGGCCAGCGGCTGAAAGTTTACTTAAAAGACGTGGAGCGCAGTTTCCGCGGGCCGCAATTAGTAGTCTCGCGCGGCAACACCGAGTTTATTGAGTGGTTGTTCCGCGGCGAGGTGCCGGAAATGGAGAACGGTGCCGTAGAAATTAAGGGAGTTTCGCGCGAAGCCGGCGTGCGTACCAAAATCGCCGTTGCCAGTAGCGTACCCGGTGTTGATCCGGTCGGTACGTTCGTAGGCGGCCACGGCACGCGCGTGAATGCCGTGATGAGCGAAGTTGGCGAGCAGGAAAAGATTGATATTATCGTCTGGAAAGAAGATCCCGCCGAATATATTGCCGAAGCGCTCAGCCCGACCAAGGTTAGTAAAGTAGTGATTGACGAAAAGAATAAGAAAGCCCGCGTAATTGTTCCCGAAGACCAGCAAAGTATCGCGATTGGTAAGAGCGGCCAGAACGTCCGCCTAGCCAGTAAATTGACGGGTTATGAGCTCGATATCGAGGCCGAACAGGGCAGCAGCGAAGCCGCTGAAGTACCGGCCAAGACCGAGGCTGCCGATAAAACTGGCGAGGCTAAGACCAAAGAATTGCCCAAGCAACCCAAGCTCAAGAAAAAAAGCGAGCTGGAAAACAGTTTGCTGGAAGCCATCGAAGAACACGGCGAGGGTGATAGTAATGGATGAAACGCTTGATAGCCGAACCAACTCCTATGATGCTGCTGAATGTGGACCCCCTGCGGATGGTGCCGGTGACTGGTACCCCCTAAGGAGACCTGGCCGAAGACTTGATGCCGCCGTTCGTTTAGCAGACCCTGAACGACAACCGCCGGCTCCAAGCTTACCAATAAGATTTATACGTCGGCTTATTGGCGGGCCGCCTGAAGCTATAAACTAGTTTCTAAAACCCATTAAAATAAAGTTAGCACTCTTGACCCGAGAGTGCTAAATGCTATAATGGATGGTAGCGAACCTAAGTAAGACCTCGCTAGAAGGGAATCAAAAAATATGATGTCCAATTCCCCTGATTTTCAAGAATTTCTGAACCACCTGACAAATAACGCCCTGCAGAGCCTGAAACACGCCGATGCCATAGCGCGCAGCTTCGGCAGCGCCTACGTGGGTACCGAGCACTTGCTGCTGGGCGTGCTGGCCCAAGAGGGCAGCATGGGGTCCAAAGTACTGGAAGGCGCTGGCGTGACGCTCGACCGGGCCCGCATGGCGCTTAATATGACGCCGAAAACACTGGTTATCAATGTAGGGGCCAAAGGTCTCAGTGAAACCGCCAAACTTACCCTGAAAATGGCTTACGACGTAGCTCAAGATTATTCCCAGGAATATTGCGGCACGGAGCACATTTTATACAGTATTTTAAGCCAGAAGAACGCCCGTGCCACCGTGCTGCTGCGCGACATGAACATTGACGTGGAGAGTTTGACGGGCGAGTTGGAGCAATTCTTTAACCGCCAGCAATACGAGGAAAACGAAGCCGGCACCGGCCGTGGGCGCCGCGCCGGCAAAAAAGCCAAAAAGACCGCGCTGGACTTTTTTGGCACTGACCTGACCGCCCAAGCGCAGGAGAATAAGCTCGATCCGGTAGTAGGCCGCGATAACCAGATCCGCAGGGTTATTACTATTTTGAACCGCCGAACCAAGAATAATCCGGTTCTGATTGGCGAACCGGGCGTTGGCAAGACGGCTATCGTAGAGGGTTTGGCTCAACGGATTGTTGCCGAGGACGTGCCGGACAGCTTGCTGGACAAGCGCATAGTTATGTTGGACTTGGCCGGCATGATCGCCGGTACCAAATATCGCGGCGAATTTGAGGAACGCTTGAAAAAGGTCATGTCCGAACTGGAAAAAGACAACCGTACCATTGTATTTATTGACGAGCTGCACCTAATCGTTGGCGCTGGCGCCGCCGAGGGCGCTATGGATGCCGGTAATATCTTGAAGCCGGCCCTGGCTCGCGGCAAGATCCAAGTTGTTGGCGCCACTACCACCGCTGAATACACCAAGCATATTGAGAAAGACGCCGCCCTGGAGCGCCGTTTCCAGCCGATCCAGGTACCGGAAACCACGCCTAGCGAAACCCTGGCTATCTTAAAAGGCCTGCGCGGCCATTATGAAGAATTCCACGGCGTCAAATTGAGCGATGAAGTGCTGGAAGACGCCGTTAACCTTTCTAAGCGCTACATCAATGACCGCTACATGCCCGATAAAGCCATCGACCTGATTGATGAAACCTCGGCGCATTTGCGGGTGGACAAAGGCAAGACCAGTCCTGAAGTCCGCAAGCTCCAAAAAGAGTTGAAACTGGTTAATACCCAGATTGAGGAGGCCGTTGACGCCGAAGATTATGAGCGGGCGGCGCGGGCTAAAACGCGGGCTTCCCAGATTAACGAGAAGCTGGCCAAAGAGCGGGCCGCCGGCAAGCACGCCAGACGGCTGAACGTCACCAGCGAAGACGTGGCTGATGTAGTGGCCCGGATGACCGGCGTACCGGTGAAAAAAGTAATCCGCAGCGAGGCCAAGTATTTGTTGACGCTGGAAAAAGAATTAGGCAAATATATCGTCGGCCAGCATGAGGCCGTCGAGGCCGTCGCCAAAGCTATCCGCCGCAATCGCAGTGGCGTGGGAACCGATAAGCGGCCGATCGGCTCATTTATTTTCCTGGGCCCGACCGGTGTCGGCAAGACAGAGTTGGCACGGGTCTTAGCCCGTGAATTCTTCGGCAGTGAAAACGCGCTGGTCAAGATTGACATGAGCGAGTTCGGCGAACATCACAACATTTCGCGCTTGGTTGGCGCTCCGGCCGGCTACGTTGGCTATGATGACGGCGGCCAATTAACGGATAAAATCCGCCGCCAACCCTATAGCCTGGTGCTCTTCGATGAGATCGAAAAGGCCCATCCAGACGTATTCAACATGATGCTGCAATTGCTGGAAGACGGTTACATAACAGACGCCAAAGGCCGCCGGATTGATTTCACCAATACCATAATCATCATGACCAGCAACGTCGGTGCCGACAAGCTGCAAAAAGAAGCCAGTTTCGGTTTCCGCGCCACCAAAAAAGACGAGTTGAAGAATCTTGAGGAATTGCACCAGACCAACAGCGACCGCGTCCAGGACGAGCTCAAGAAATTGCTGCGGCCGGAACTGCTCAACCGCATCGATAAGACCATCGTTTTCCGCGCCCTGACCAAACAGGATATTTACAAGATAATTGACCTTCAGATAAACGAACTGAAAGACCGGTTACAGAGGAAAGGCCTAAGCGTTCAGCTCAAAACAGGTGCCAAGCAGTACTTATTGGAGCATGGTTACGACGCCCATAACGGTGTCCGGCCGCTCAGACGCCTGATCCAGGACACCATAGAAGATCATGTGGCCCTGGATATGCTTGATGAAAAATACTCAAAAGGTGATATTATTCAGGTAGCACGCAAAAATAGCACGCTTACCTATGCCACCGTTAACGAATAGACAGCGCCTGACTAGCGCCTTACCTTCGCCACCAAAACCGCCCCGCTCTCCACGGCCGGCTTCCAGAAAAGGCCGGCTGTTGGCCGCTAGCGGCCTGGTTCTGGGTATTGCCGCGGTTGGGTTGCTGGTCACGAACCGCCAGTCCATAAGCGACTGGTGGCGCTTGCGCGGTTACCAGCCGCCGGCCGCTGTTCAGCAACTGGCCAGCCAAACAACTATGACGCCGTACGCCAGACATCTTTTTTATCTGAATAAGCCTGAGGTACTATCCGCGGTGGATAGTTTCCGGCAGCATTGTCCGGAAAACGAGGATACCATCGTGCTGGGCTGCTACCATCCGGTCGAGAACGGTATCTACATTTATAACGTTAAAGATCCGGAACTGCAGGGGGTGTCGCAGGTGACTGCCGCGCATGAAGACCTGCATGCTATTTATGGCCGGTTAAGCGGCACGGAGAAACGACGGGTCAACGGCTTGTTAGAGGATTATTATCAGCACGGACTTACCGACCAGCGTGTCAAAGATGAAATTAAGCTGTACCAGAAAGATGAGCCGACGGCCGTACTTGATGAAATGCACTCGACTTTTGGCACCGAGGTTGCTGGTTTGCCGCCGGCGCTGGAAACCTACTATAAGCAATATTTTACAAATCGCGCGGCGATAGTAAATTATAGCCGGCAGTACGAGCAGGCTTTCTCGGCACGCCAGGGAAAAATCAGCCAGGATGATCAGCAGCTGGCGGCTATGAAGACTCAGATTGACGCCCAGCAGTCCGCTTTGCAGGCTCAGCAAGACCAGCTCAGCGCGGCGCAGAGCCAGCTAAAGGCTCTGCTGGCAGCCGGCCAGACGGGCGAGTATAATGCGCGCATCCCGGCCTACAACGCGCAAGTTAATGATTACAATAGCGGCGTTGCTGCCCTCAAGAGCCTTATTAATCAATACAACCAGCTGGTGGCGGCGCGCAACGCCATTGCCAGCGAGCTGACAACGCTCGACAAGGCGCTGGATACGCGGCTAACGTCCCGGAGCCACGCCTCTCATTAAAAAATTTCATTAAATAAGTATTTTGAGCGGTTTGGTCAGCCTGGAGGATGTTACACTTTAGGTAATGACTAGAGCGAGGGAACGAATTGATGGCTAAAAAACCGTCCAGCCGCTATGTTTGTAGTAACTGCGGCGCCGTGGCTAGCAGCTGGAGCGGTAAATGCCTGCAATGCGGCGAATGGAACACGTTGCAGGAAGAACTAGCCGCTGATGTGGTAGCGGGCAGCGTGGCTGCCGGCCGGGTACTGCGTCCGCAATCGGTTGGCCAATCGGTCAAAAGCGACCGGCGCCGGCTGGCCAGCGGCACGCCGGAGATTGACGCCGTGTTTGGCGGCGGCCTCGTGGCCGGCAGTGTCAACCTGCTGGCTGGCCAGCCGGGCATCGGCAAGAGTACTCTTCTTTTACAGCTGGCCTACGCCGTGGCCGCCAAAGCGCCAGTCCTGTATGTCAGCGGTGAGGAATCAGCCCATCAGATCGGGCTGCGGGCCAAGCGGCTCGGTACATTGCGTTCCGACCTGCAACTGGCCACCAGCAACTCGGCGGATGACATCGCTGCCACCATCGCCGCCGGTAAATACCAGTTGGTTGTCGTCGACTCCATTCAAACCGTTAGCTGCACTGCCGTAGCTTCCGCCGCTGGCAGCATCCCGCAAATCACCAATAGCACCCGCATGCTAACATTGGCTGCCAAACAATCCAACACCGCACTGCTGCTCGTGGGCCACGTTACAAAGGAAGGCTCTATAGCCGGCCCTAAAGTGTTAGAGCACGTAGTTGACGTAGTTTTACAGCTGGAAGGTGACCGCTACGGCGGTTTTAAGGTTCTTAGGGCGGTCAAAAACCGTTTTGGCTCCACTAACGAGGCGGGAATTTTCGAAATGGTCGAAGAGGGTTTGCAGCCGGTGGACAACCCGTCGGCTGCGCTGCTGGCTGAGCGGCAGGCCAGCGACGGCTCGGTCGTGCTGGCCGCTCTGGAAGGCACCCGGCCGGTTCTGGTAGAAGTCCAGGCCCTGGTCAATCGGACCAGTTACGGCTATCCCAAACGTACGGCCAGCGGCTTCGATCTCAACCGTCTTAACCTGCTGGTAGCTATGCTGGAGCGCCGGACAAAACTAAAATTGGCCGAACACGACATTTATATCAATATCGTCGGCGGTATCCAGATCCGCGAGCCAGCGGCCGATTTGGCGGTCTGTCTGGCGATTGGCTCTGCCGCCAAAGGTCTTCAGCTCAAAAAAGATGCCGTAGTGTTTGGCGAGGTTGGCCTGTCGGGCGAAATCCGTCATGTGCCATATGCTGAAAAACGGCTGGCCGAGGCTAAAAAGCTGGGCTTCCAGGGCGCTATCGGTCCCGCTCAGAAATCAGCCAAAAAACTGGCCGGGCTCTATGCTGTCAAAGATGTCCGCGCCGCTCTCAACCAATTCTTAGAAAAAGACTAAAAAGTAGGGTTAATTGCCTTGGCCGGTACTCTGGTCTGGCGTAGTTGGCGTTGGTGTAGGTGGCGGTACAGTATAACTGAATGGGGTACTCTGGCTAGCGCTGTATAGCACACTGTCCGTAACCGTGACCGTCAGGGTACCGCTTATTGACGACGGCGATGAGTAAGTGAAAGAAATTGTGCTCGGGGAGTTTGTTACGCGGGAGCTGCGTAGGGTATGGCCGTTGAGCGCGAAAGTAACAGTGCCGGGATATGGGTACTGGGGATCATTGAGAGGATGAGTACCTTGCGTAACGGTAGCAGTAATCGTGCAAGACGAACCGGCGGTACAATTGGACGGCGCCGTTAAGGTGACTGTCGGTGAACTGTCGTTACAGTTGTGCACATTGTCGCTAGCCGAAGCGCTACTGCTGCTCTTGGCACTGCTGCTGCCGCTGCCGATGTTCTGGATACCGCCTTTGAAGATGTCGATGTTCCAGGAAGCGACATTGGCATTATAGACGTACTCTTTGGCCGCGGACGGTGTGCAGCTGGTGGCTAGCTTGCCGGACACTTTGTCGATAGTGGCAGCCGTGCTCTTGCCGGTGCTGCCGCCGCCGACATACCATGACGGATAAAGGTCTGTTGACGGGCTGGGCTCCTGGTCGCCGTAGTGGATGTGGTTTCTGACCACATACGCCGAAGCTTCTTTAATGTCTTTAGGCTGCACCCAATTATTCGGCTTCAGATTTTGGTGGGCGTATTCCATCAAGGAGCGGGTGAGCGGCTCGGTCAGGTACTCCATGGAAGTGTTGAGCTCAACGTTCCTAGTATGGTTGCCTACCCAGGAAACGACGGCGTACTTGCTGGACCAGCTGGTCATCAGACCGTCATAACCGTTGTTGGTGGTACCGGTTTTGACGGCGAAATCCCAGCCATTATAGCGCTGGAACTTATAACCGCCGCCACGCAGTGACGTGCAGGTAGTCGCCGAACAGCTGCCTGGCAGATAACTGGCTCTGGGGTCGCTTGCCATGCTGTTAACGATATAAGCGGAATCTTGCTTCACGACCTGCTTGCCAACCGGTTGCTTCCATTGGTAAACGTTCTTGCCGGCGGCATCCGTGATCTTCAGTATGTAAGTACGGGGTATCGCTTTGCCCATACGCCCGAGCGTGGCCAAGCCATTGACGTGGTCATCCAGGTGCAGGTAGGCGCCGTCACCAATGGCCGAAGCACCATAACATTGAGTGGTTTTAGTCAACGCGGCATCGGAATAACAGTTATAGGGTTTAATTTTTTTAGCATTGTCATAGGTATTATCCATCATGGCCGAAGCGGTGCTGATAACCTTGTTGACCGACTTGGTATAGGGACTTTTATCGCCCGGCACGGCTTCCAGCATGGATTTGACCGCCGGTACGTTACGCGAGCCGCCTAGGGCGTAGCGCAGTGTCAACGGGCCGGGATATTTGAAGTCGTAATCTTGCAGACAGTTGCCTTGGCCCTTGGGCGGCGGCAACCCCTTATTAGTACACGGATAGCCGGGCAGGGTGGTTTGCGTGTCATAGAGCACCGAACCGGCCCCGACGTTATTATTGTTATTAATAAGCGTCGTGTAATCGTACGGTTTAAAGCTGGAGCCAGGCGGTATCAGGATGCCGGCACCGTAGTTGTTCTGCCCGTGGTCGGCGTTACTAAAATCAGTGCCTCCCACAAGGGCCATCATCTGGCCTGTCGGAACATCCTCGGCGGTGAGCGCCTCCTCGTCCGCCCCATAGCGGCCGACATTGGGAATATTAGCCTGTACCAGCTGTTCGGCCTTATTTTGCAGATCCATGTTCAAGGTAGTTATAACCTGCCAGCCCCCGCGCTGGACAGTTGCCGCGCCGTAAGTTTGTTCCAGCTCCTGTTTGGCTGCCAGGACAAAGTACGGCGCCTTGATACCTTGATACTTCGGAGCTTGCTGATGAATTTGTGCCAGGACATCAACCTGTTTGGCTGCGTCAGCCTGTTGCTTGGTGATATAGCCCTGGATTACCATCTGGTCCAAAATATAGTGCTGGCGGTTAATTAATGCCGCCCGGTTGAAGGTGTTATCGGTAACCGACGGATTGAATTGGTTGCTGGCATATGGCGAATAATAGCTGGGCGCCTGGGGAATAGCCGACAGCATGCTGGCTTGCGCCAGGGTAAGGTCTTTGGCATCGGTCTGGAAATAATCCCGCGACGCGCTTTCCACGCCGTATTCCACGCCGCCGTACGGCGCGATGTTCAGGTAGCCGGTCAAAATGTCATTCTTGGAATATTCACGCTCCAGTTCGGTAGCCAGGATTAACTCCTTGACTTTGCGGGTTACGGTGCGGTTGGTGGTCCAGTTCTCATTCAGCTTGACCAGCTGCTGGGTGATTGTCGAGCCGCCCTGCACCGATCCGCCGCCGCCACCGAATACGTCGTGGACACCGGCACGCATAATGCCGCGGACGTCGAACGCGCCGTGCTTATAGAAATCTTTATCTTCCACTGCGACGGTGGCGTCTTTCATATACGGCGAGATTTGGTCGCTCTTGACCGGTATGCGCTTAACGGCGTTGTAATCCTGCCATAATACTGTCTGGCCGGTGCGGTCGTAATAAGTTATGCTGCCGCCCAGATTATCGCCGGCAATATCTTTAATTTTCGGTAAATCCTTGCGGAAGTAAGCGAACAACCCGATAGTCAAAAAGAATCCCACTACTATGGCTACGCCGATGACCTTCAGGGCCATGATGCCGCCTTCACGGCTAAACCAGTAAGCAGCCAGGTGTTTAGGCTGCAGACGGTAAGCCAGGCGTTTTAGCCGGCCCTTTGGCAGCGTGCTGAGATAGGTAGCGCGGTCGGCGGCACGGGCCGCTCGGGCAGCTTTGACACGGTCGCTCAACGAGCGGTTCAGAGGTAGGGTCTTACCACTCTTAGTGGTAAGACTATTTCGAGGGCGGCGGCTGCGTCGTGGGCTCATGTCAAGTGTTTATGATCTCCCTTATGGCAAATGTTTCCTGCCCATTATAGCAAAAGCCGCAGGGAAAAGGCTTATATTTTTAACGGCTGGTTTCAGCTTCGACTCAGCTTGGTGAACCTCTGGCAGGTAAGCTATAATTAGCCTATGACGCTTTCCGAAGAGCTCACCTGGCGCGGTTTTGTTAACCAGACTACGCTATCCGATCTGAGCCAACTTAACGATAATCCGACAACTTTTTACACCGGCTACGATGCCAGCGACGATTCACTGACCATCGGCAATCTGGCAGTTTTAATGATGAATAAGTGTTTTATCCGCCACGGTTACCAAGCCGTAATCCTGGCCGGCGGCGCCACTAGTCTAATCGGTGATCCGGGCGGCAAAGACACCGAGCGCCAGTTACAATCAACTGATGCTATAACCGCTAACGTGCAGGCTGTCCAGCGCCAGATTGAGAAGTTATTCGGCGACAAAATCAAAATAGTTAATAACCTGGACTGGTTTAGCAAGATGAATGCTTTGGAGTTCTTGCGCGATGTCGGCAAGCACTTTAGTATGACGCCGCTGGTACAACGCGATTACATAGCCAAGCGCATGGGCGGCAGCGGGGCTGGTATCAGCTACACGGAGTTTAGCTATACGCTGTTGCAAGGATATGACTTTTTGTGCTTGTATCAGGATCACGGCGTAACACTGCAACTAGCCGGTGCCGACCAATGGGGCAACGGCTTGTCGGGGGTTGACCTGGTGAGACGAGTGGCCGGCCAGGAAGTCCACGTGCTGACCTGTCCTCTTATTGTGGATAAAGCAACAGGGAAAAAATTTGGCAAGAGCGAGGGTGGAGCCGTCTGGCTTGATCCGGCTAAAACCAGCCCCTATAAGTTTTACCAGTTTTGGCTGAATGCCGATGACGAGGGCGTGGAGTCTTATCTGAAGATATTTACAGAGCTGGATAAGCCGGCTATTGACCGCGTAATAAAAGAGTTCCAGGCTGACCGGGGCGGCCGGGTGGCCCAAAAAACTCTGGCCTATGAAGCCACCAAATTAGTCCATGGCCAAGCCCAGGCAGACAACGTCAAACGTGCCAGCGAAGTGCTGTTTGGAGCCGGTCAATTCCTGGAACTTAAAGAAGATGAAGTAGTTGTTCTACGCCAGGAGCTGCCGGTAGTATCAGCCGAAGCCGACTTGGCCAAGACCCTGGTTAAAGCCGGTTTGGCTCAATCCAACACCGAAGCGACGCGTTTTATCGGTTCCGGAGCGATATATATAAACGGCAAAAAAGTCTTGCCAGAGTCTGGCTCTGACAGCCATTTTCAAAAAGGCAGCAATCTGCTTAAAAAAGGGAAAAACAGTTTTGCCGTCGTTGAGGTTGGATAATTGCCGCGGATTGCTATACTAAGGAGAATTTATGTCCAAAACAGCCAAGCAAACCTCATCCAAACCGCGGCCGGCCGATAAGTCGCGCCGCAAAAGTAAGCGCAAGGCCGACCAGTATAATGACCCGCACCATAATTACCGTAAGTACTGGCAGGGACGGGAGTATGAGCATGCCGCCGAAGAAATTGCTATCCGCAAGCTGCTGAAAGGCAAGCATTTTAAAACGGCGGTTGATATTGGCGGCGGTTACGGCCGGTTATGTTTACTGCTGGAGCAGTATGCCGATAAGGTTACGCTAGCCGAACCGAGCCAGCAGCAGCTGGATATTGCCAAAGATTTCCTGAAAAGCCACCCCGAGATCGATCGCAAATTAATGCAGGCCGACGATTTGCGGTTTGCTGATGGCAGCATCGATTTAGTGACAATGATCCGCGTTATGCACCATCTGCCGGATCCGAGCGCGGAGTTCGATGAAATAGCCCGGGTACTCAGCCCCGACGGCATAGCCATCATCGAAGTAGCCAATTATTTGCATATGCGCAATCGCCTAAAGCATCTGGCTCGTCGGGAGCATATGCCGGTCAAGCCGGTTGATATCCGCTCAGAAACTAATAAGCGGGCCGAAGAAATACCTTTCGTGAATCATAATCCGTATACCGTACTCCGCCAATTGGAGCACGCGGGTCTACATGCCGGCGCGGTATTATCGGTGTCTAATCTGCGCAGCGTGCGCCTTAAGAAAATGATGCCCCGCCAGGTCATGATCGGTGCCGAACATGTCCTGCAGCGGCCGCTGGCGTGGGTTTACTTTGGACCGAGCATTTTCCTTTTGGTCCGCAAGGCCCGCTAGTCCAAGTCTCGTATACTGGAGACATGACTCATAATAGTCCGGTAAGCGAGCTAAAAGGGGTGGGCGAGGCGCAGGCTAAGCGGTTCGCGGTGTTGGGCGTCAAAACGGTGTCCGATTTAATTGATTATTACCCGCGCCGTTATGATGATTATTCCAGCGTGACGGCTGTCAGCAAACTCAAGCCTGGACCGGTCACCATCCAGGCGGTTATCAAGCAGGCTAAGGGGAGGCGGGTCCGCGGCGGGCTGCATATCACCGAAGCGGTGGCCAGCGATGCCAGCGGCAGTGTCCGTCTAGTCTGGTTTAACCAGCCGTACCGGGCCGCTGCCCTCAAGAGCGGTCAGGATTATTTTATTTCCGGCGAGTATCAGCTCAGTTATCGCCGTTTGACTATCATGAACCCGCGGGTCGAGGCGGTCAGCGAGTTTCCCGTCAACACGGCGCGGATCTTGGCCGTCTACAGGGAGACCAAAGACTTGTCTTCCCGTCAGATCCGGCAGGCCGTGAAGCAGGTGCTGCCGCTGATAGCTAAACTGCCGGAAACGCTGCCGGCCGGGCTCGTCAAGGCTCATAAGCTGCTCAGCCGGGCCGAGGCGTTGTCGGCGCTGCATTTTCCAGCCGATAGCGAGCAATTAGAGGCTGCCAGGCGGCGCTTGGGTTTCGAAGAGGTGTTCCAACTTAGTCTGGCTAGCCTGCTGAACAAGCGGGAAAATCATTCTGAGCATGCCCGCAAAATCCCCTATAAAGAACAGCTGGCTGTAGAATTTTCCAAATCGCTGTCGTTTAAGCTGACCGACGGGCAGAGGGTGGCGGTTATGCGTATATATAAGGATTTGGAAAAAGGCGAGCCGATGAACCGGCTGCTAGAGGGCGACGTCGGCTCCGGTAAAACGGTGGTAGCGGCGATGGCGGCGCTGATGGCTATAGCCCAGGGCTGGCAAGTCGCTTTCATGGCGCCTACCGAGTTGCTGGCCCGCCAGCACGCTGAAACTATTTACAGCTTGTTGGAGACGCTTGGCTACGAGGGAGCTGTCGGCCTGCTGGTGGGCAGCCTCAGCAGCGACCAAAAAACTAAAGCCCGGTTGGCGATTAGTAGCGGCAAAACGCAGTTTATTATTGGCACCCAGGCTTTGATCCAGGAGAAGGTGGATATGCATAAATTAGCTTTGATTGTCGTTGACGAGCAGCATCGTTTCGGCGTTGAGCAGCGCAAAGCGCTGATGGCCAAAGCCGGCCGCATGCCGCACGTTTTGAGCCTGACTGCTACGCCGATTCCGCGTTCGCTGGCCTTGACCGTTTACGGTGAGCTCGACGTTTCCGTTTTGCCGGAGAAGCCGGCCGGCCGCCAGCCAGTGGTTACCGAACTGGTGTCGCCCAACTCGCGGGCCCAGCTGTACAAGAAAATCGATAAGCAGCTGGCGGCCGGCCGCCAGATGTTCGTGGTATGCCCGGTAATCAGCGAATCGGAAACGCTTGACGCCCAATCGGTAGAACAGGTATACGAACGGATCAGCCGCCATGACTTTAAGCATCGCCGCGTTGGGCTGCTGCACGGCCAGCAAAAGCCGGCGGACAAGCAAAAAATCATGCGGCAATTTGTCGAAAATAAGCTGGATATCCTGGTCTCAACCACGGTCATAGAGGTTGGTGTTGACGTACCAAATGCCACGGTCATGCTCATAGAGAGCCCCGAACGGTTTGGCCTGGCCCAGTTACACCAGTTGCGCGGCCGGGTCGGCCGCAGCGGACAACAGGCATATTGCTATCTGGTACTGAGCGACTCCAGGCCGCCCAGCCGTCGCTTGCGGGCCTTGACCAGCTCGAATGACGGTTTTAAACTAGCTGAACTTGACCTGGAAATCCGCGGACCGGGCGCGATTTATGGCACCGCTCAGCACGGTGCCCTTGACCTGCGTATCGCCAAACTAAGCGATACCCGGTTGATTGCCGAAGCCCGCGGCGCGGCCGCCAGCTGTCTGGAAGACAACATAAATCTGTTAAAATATAAAGAATTGATGAAAACCGTTATGCGGCTCAGGACCGTCACCAATCTTAATTAAGCCATGTATTCCGGCTCCACCATGACCGTTTTTTCGGGCCGCCTGATTGGCGCCCACCAGAAGATTGACCGGCTGGCCCGGCGCAACCTGGAGCGTCTGGCGCCGCACAGCCCGTTCCCGGATACGCGCTCGATTTTGCATTTCGAAGGCCGCCAGGGGCCGGACGCCATCAAGCGCAAAAGTCCCGCCAAGGATGAGCCGTGGCATTATCTTCGGCCCTTTGACCCGGAGGACAACCAGCTTATCGGGCTTATCGAGCGGCATTACAAGCAACTGGTGGCCGCCTTGAAGGCTCAAGACCAGGTACGCGCTTCCTTTGAGGCCGCTTGGCTAGCCCATGCAGTGGTAGACGGTTTGACGCCGGCCCACCATTATCCATATGAGGAAAAATTGGTTGAGCTTAGCAGCGGACGGGACATAAAAGACCGCACGACCATTAGTAAAAAATTGATTATACCCGGCCACTCGGCCAGCCATAGGGTTCGTAATAATTGGAAAATGTGGGGGCCGAAGGGCTTGTTTACCACCCATGCGGCTTTTGAAATGGGCGTAGCTTACCTGATAACACCGCTTAAGAGCACCAGTAAACGAATGGGTTTGACGGCCGATAAGATTGACCAGTTCCAATCACAACCGCTGCCGGAATGGTTCCGCAAGACCGCCCAAGAGGTGGCCCGTCTGGAACTTTACGATGCCTTTTATAAGTCGGGCTGGACAATCGGCCTGGCCCGGCGGGTCCGCAACCAGTTGACGCCAATGCTGGTCCAAGCGGTCGAGCTGGTCTGGTACGGTGCCCTCCAGGAAGCCGAGACCAGGAAAGCCAGCTAACATGCGTATCATAGCCGGACGGCTCGGCGGACGGGCCTTTAACAGCCCGCGCGGAAACCGCACCCATCCGATGAGCGAGCGCATACGCGGCGCGCTTTTCAACGCGCTTGGCGACATAACCGGCCTGACCGTTTTGGACGCTTTTGCCGGCAGCGGCGCGCTAAGTTTCGAAGCACTCAGCCGCGGCGTGGCCCGGGCTACGGCTATCGATTCTGATCAGTCTGCCCAACGCACCATCGCCGAGAATAGCAAGGAACTGGGGCTCACAAGCCAAATCAAACTTATCAAAGCTAGCGCCGGCGCTTGGTTGTCGACGACGCCGGCTTCCGTGACATTCGATATAGTAATTTGCGATCCCCCATACGCGGACGTAACACCGCAACTGCTTGAGCGACTAGCCGATCGATGCAAGCAGGACGGCATCGTTGTTCTCTCCCTACCGCCCCAAACCGATATCGAACTAGCAGATAACTACGAATTGCTAAGCAGTAAAAACTACGGTGACGCCGAGCTAAGCTTCCACCGGCGTCTTGACGGACCGAGCAGTTGAACTAGTTATTACTTCGTATAGGAGAGCGTGTGAGGCACTGTACATAATCAAGAAATATATGGCGAATGGGATGCCGATGATTGTGATGGCTAGCAATCCCATGGCAACTTCAGCGCCTAAAATTCCATAAATGAAGCCGGCATAACCCTTGGTGGCTTCCCAGCTGGCTTTATAGGCTTCGAGAGGGCCGAGATTTTTATCGACCAAGAAATAAGTCGCCAACGACAGCCGCGGCCACACGAAGAAGAAAGGAATGATGAGCAATAATAGACTAACAAGCAAAGTTACGCCGACTAATATGCTGAGCACGATGGTATTAAGCCAGTATGGCCAGCCCTGAGAAAAGGCCTGTCCGACGCTTACGGGCTGGCGTCGAACGCTTGCGATCAGGGCTTTGGTTATAATGGCGGAAAATAAAGGCGCGATTATGTAGCTGATGACCTCAAACAGGCCTCTGGTTGGAGCGCCACTATTATACGAGCGGCCTAAAGTGCTGATGGCGCCGGATACCAGGACGCTTATTATAATCCAGCCAACAATAGCGTTGGCGTTGAGTTTTACGGCTTGTTTCGAGTACTTGTAGGCTTTAAATGCCCCGGGCCATTGCGGTGGCAGCGACAGCACTACCGGCTCGGACAGCGCCACCCCGTCCGTTAGGTTGGTATTCGGTGGGGTTTGGTCCGCTGCCATAAGAGTTTTCCTCTTTTATATTGGTGCTTTCTGCGTCAATCATAGCATTATTGTTAACCAAGGCCAGTTATTTCTCAGACAGTCCAAGCACAATAAAAGCTTTATCTCTTGTATAATGGTGGCGGGCAGCCACGGGGATGTGGTGGAATTGGTAGACACGCTAGTTTTAGGAACTAGTGCCGCAAGGCGTGAAGGTTCAAGTCCTTTCATCCCCACCAAAGCTTATGAAACGACAACATCATGCCATTTACGTGCCCGGCATACTGGATGACAAGTTGCGTATCCAGAGTACGATTGTAGCTACCTGGCGCCTATATGGCGTACATGGCCACTGTCACGAAATCCCGTGGGCGGGTGCGGAAGCATGGCGGCCGAAGTTCCAGCGCCTGCTCGCCGAAATCGATAAATATCACTCCCAGGGGCACCAGGTTTCGCTGGTTGGGGCCAGCGCCGGTGCCAGCGCTGTGCTGAACGCTTACGCGGAGCGGTCGGATAAGATTAACGGATTGATTTATATCTGCGCCAAGATCAACACCCCCGAGACGGTTAGCCAGAAGACTTATGACGAAAATCCGGCCTTCAAAACATCGTTGGAACTACTGCAAGCCAATTTGCCAAAGCTGAAGCCTCAAGACAAAGTCAAAATGCTGTCCCTTTATTCTCCGGCTGATGGCACGGTGCCATACGCTGCCACTGTCATACCAGGTGTCAAAGAGAGCCAACTGCCACGCCTCAAGCATGGCAGGGCTATCCTATACAGCCTGAGCTTCGGCGCCTCTGGACTTGCGCGGTTTATTAAATAATTTAATGAAACTGGCCGAATCTTTTGCGCGTCGCAGGATGGACGGAATATACTGAAGCCATGACAACAGCTAGCCCTCCAGCTACCAAACAGGATGTCGAGGAAATCGTCGGCCGCGTAGTCGGCGAAATCGTCAGCGACGCCATGCAGACCCTCTCCAACCATATGGATGTGAAATTCGCGGAGGTCGACAAGCGCTTCGACAGGCTGGCAAACAAGCTGGAAACCACTGTCGCCACAGTGGATCACCACACCATAGATATACGCGAACTCCAACGTAAAAACGCGTAGGTCTTGCTGACCCACGCCCCGGCAAGTATAATCAGGTCACCATGTCCAACACATATACTAGCCAGCACCATCTGCATATTCTGTCGGAGCGACCCGGTTAGTTTTCTCTTATCCTGAAAAACCACGCCGGGCCGCCCCGGCGTTTTTAATTGTGTCAAAAATAATTTGGAGGAGCTGATGAATAAAATTGAAAAAA
The DNA here is from genome assembly GCA_035692985.1 of Saccharimonadales bacterium (SeqCode). GTDB lineage: Bacteria > Patescibacteriota > Saccharimonadia > Saccharimonadales > UBA4665 > JARIHC01. Next base: position 55,956 of record DASSHG010000005.1, on the reverse strand, counting down.
TAGACGATACTGGGCAGGTGCCGACTATAGCTGTCATAAATCATGGTTTAGGTAATTGGCGTTCTGTGCAGAAAGCGCTTGAATATGTAGGCGCAGAAGCTCCGCGGACTGACGAACGGCAAACCATACTAGCCGCCGATGGACTGGTTTTGCCCGGCGTCGGGGCGTTTCCGGAAGTTATGAGGAGGATGGCCGAACGCGACCTGGTAGACCCCATAAAACGTTTTAAGAAGCTGGGCAAGCCAATTCTAGGAATCTGCTTAGGGCATCAGTTGTTATTTGAGGCTTCCGAGGAGCAAGAGTACACAAAGGGCCTTGGCTTATTGCCAGGTGTGGTCAGGCGCGCTGGTGGTTTCAACGTGGGTTGGAGTAGAGTTACATTTACCAGGGATGCGTCATTAACCGATGGGATAACAAAAAAGTTTTTTTATCACCTCCACTGTTGTGTCGCCGTGCCAGAGGATAGTTCGGTCGTAACCGTTGAATCACCATTCGGGCTTCCCTCGGGAGAAGTGAGGACTGTAGTGGGCGCCGTACAACATGAGAACCTATATGGCGTGCAATTCCACCCCGAGAAGTCTGGAAAATCACCCGGGCTGGAATTGATCCGTAACTTCGTGCAAATATGCGCAAACGACACGGCTGGGCTATAATGGAGTCAAGTTATGGCACTCTCGAAACAACCATATAAAGGCGCGCGGGATTTTTATCCGTCGGATAAGCGTTTGCAAAAATATATGTTCGATATCTGGCGCCAGGTCTGCGAGCGCTATGGCTATGAGGAGTATGACGCGCCTATCCTGGAGCCGCTGGAGATTTATCTGGCCAAGACAGGCGAAGAGATCGTCAACGAACAGACCTACGTCTTTGAGGACCGCGGCAAACGCAAGGTCGTCATCCGGCCGGAAATGACGCCAACGGTCAGTCGTATGGTTGCCGCTCAACGGCAGGAACTGGCATATCCATTGCGTTGGTACAGTATTCCCAACCTGTGGCGCTATGAGCGGCCGCAGCGGGGCCGTCTGCGCGAGCATTGGCAGCTCAACGTCGACCTGTTCGGCGTCGAGGGAGTGGAGGCCGAGCTGGAAATGATTTCCATGGCCGATGCCATGTTTAAGGCTTTCGGTGCTTCATCCGATATGTACGAGATCCGGCTGAACAGCCGCAAACTGGTGGATGAGGCGCTGGCGAGTTATGTTGGTCTAGACAAGCAGGAGGCTCATGACGTCGCCAAATTGATAGACAAAAAAGCTAAAATGGAACGCGGCAAATTTATTTCGGCGATCGATGGGGCGCTCAGTTCGAAGTCGCGCCAAGGCGGTGCGGCCGAAAAACTGCTGGCGTTGCTGGATGTAAAAAATCTCAAAAAATTACCGGCGGAGCTTGCGAAACATCCCTCAGTATCTGAAATTGAGGCATTACTTAACATGTTAAGTAATGGCGGCATAAAGAACGCGCGCTTTGATATCGGCCTGATGCGAGGTTTTGATTATTACACGGACATCATTTTTGAAGTCTTTGATAAGCACCCCGATAATAATCGTTCCATGCTGGGCGGCGGCCGCTACGACGGTTTAGTCGGGCTGTTCGGCGTGCCTCCCGTGCCGACCGTCGGTTTCGGCTGGGGCGACGTGACGCTGGCTAACTTTCTAGAATTGCACCGTCTGATGCCGGAGCTCAAGCCCGAAACTGATGCCTACGTCGCCCTAGCCGGCGATATCCAGGCGGCCGCCGCCAAACCGGTCGCCGAGCTGCGGCAGCTGGGCATCAATCTGGCCGTCGACTTTTCGGGCCGCAAGCTCGGCGACCAACTCAAAACAGCCTCCAAAAAAAGCATAAGGTACGTGCTGGTCATCGGTGAAAGCGAGTTGAAAACCGGCAAGTATAATCTAAAGAATCTCCAATCAGGCAAGGAGCAGAGCCTAAGTCTCAAAGCGGTAGCCAAAACCCTTAAGGAGGCTAGCCAGCAGTGACAGCTATTAACCACGCGTTAACAGGGGCAGTTATAGGCCTGGTGGTCGGTGAGCCGCTCATCGCTATCCCTGCGGCACTGGTTTCGCACTTCGTCTGCGACGCCTTGCCGCATTTTGGCAGCAATCTTCCGCCGATGACTTACCTGAAAACCAAAAATTTCAGACACTATATAGTGTCTGATGCTAGTCTATGCATTTTGCTGGTGATCTGTTTGGCAATTTTACAACCGCAACACTGGCTATTAGCATCAGTCTGCGCTTTCGTGGCAACCTCTCCAGACCTGTTGTGGATCAATAAATACCTCAAAATGCGCCGCGGCAAAAAATGGAAACGCAACGTTTATGAAAAATTCGCCGGCAATATCCAGTGGTTTGAAAAACCAATTGGCGCGGTAGTAGAAGTCACTTGGTTTGCCGCCGCTATCACCCTCCTAATTCCGTTCCTGCGCTAGAAAAAACCACCGAGAGATGTTACACTAGCCTCCTATGCAGATTAAAAAAGAGCAATTATCACCAACTAAGCTCAAGCTCACTATCAGCGCCGAAGCGGCTCTGCTCAGCACAATCAAGCAAGAAGTCGTGGAGCGCTTGGGCAAAGATGCCAAAATCCAAGGTTTCCGGTCCGGTAAAGCGCCGGCTCACATGGTAGAAAAGCAGCTAGACCAATCAGCGCTTCAGACCGAGGTGTTGGAACAAGCTGTCAACCGGCTGTATGTTGACGCCGTCCAGCAGGAAAAAATCCGTCCAGCCGCCCAGCCAGAGATCAATATCACCAAATTCGTGCCGTTTACCACGTTGGAGTTCACGGCCGAAGTAGAGGCCGTGGGTGATATCAAGCCAGCTGATTATAAAAAGATTAAATTGGCGCCCAAGACTACCGCCGTGGCCGCCAAAGACGTCAACGAGGTATTGGAAAACCTGCGTGCCCGTTCAGCCGAAAAAACAGAGGTCAAACGGGCCGCCAAACTCGGCGACGAGTTAATTATTAACTTCAAAGGCACCGATGCCGAGACCAAAGAACCGATCCAGGGTGCCGCTGGCAACGAATACCCGTTGGCGCTGGGCAGCAAAAGTTTTATCCCGGGTTTCGAGGAAGAACTAGTTGGCGCCAAACCGGGTGCGACAGTCACTTTTACGCTGACCTTCCCCAAGGATTACGGTGCCGCGGCACTCCAGAGCCGCAAGGTTGCTTTCAAGGTTGAGGTGCTGAAAGTCCAGGAGATGGCCAAGCCCAAACTAGACGACAAATTCGCCGCCACCGTTGGGCCGTTCAAAACATTGGCCGAACTAAAAGCTGATATCAAGAAGCAAGTGAAAGTTGAGCGGCAGCGCGAAAACCAGCAGATCTACGACAACGAGCTGCTGGAAAAAATCGCCGCCAAGAGCACGGTGACTCTGCCCAACAGCATGGTCGAGGAGGAGATCACCCGTATGGAAGACGAAGAAAAGCGTAATCTGGCTTACCGTGGCCAGACCTGGCAGGAACATCTAAAAGACGAGGGCGTAGATGAGGCCGGCCACCGAGAAGCCAAGCGTGAGAGTGCCACGCTGCGCGTCAAGATCGGCCTATTGCTGGGTGAAATCGCCAATCGCGAAGACATTACCGTGACGCCCGAAGAGTTGGAAATCCGCATGCAGCTGCTAAAAGGCCAATACACTGACGCTGCCATGCAGGCCGAGTTGGCCAAGCCGGAAGCCCGCCGCGACATCCAGACTCGCATGATGACCGAAAAGACCATCGACAAACTCCGCGGCTACGCCAGCAAGTAGTTACTTGCGTTATCAACACTAATATGTTATTTTATTAATTATGATTGAGTTAAACGGTGGTGAAATATTCGTTGAAAAAACCGCCGACAGGACCCTTTGTCAATTAGCGGCAGAAATTTCCACTGATAGCAAACTAACACTAGAGATAAATCGTATAACCACGCCGTTCCCACTTGGCGAGGCCGCCAGCGAACGTGTTTTGCAAGGGCTTGCAAGAATCAGCTTACAGGCGCCGGATTATGACTACCACGGCTTAACCCAGAGACATGCTGACAATATCATTGACAACCTATGTGATGACGTGGAGTATTTTTTCTACCCGATATTAGCGCAAGCCGAGCGATAAGAGAGCGGCGGGCTGGTCCAGTCGCTCTCTGCTGTGAAACCGAGTGATTCCCGCTCTTACCTGCGACTTGGCTCCCAGGCCATTATACTGTATTAGCACTCTTGACTACCGAGTGCTAATTTCGTATCATGAATAGCATGAGTAATCCGAAAGCTTCTGTGTTGATCCCGACTGTCATTGAGAACGAGGGCCGCTACGAGCGGGCTTACGACATCTATTCGCGGCTCCTAAAAGACCGCATCATTTTTCTGGGCAGCGATGTCAACGAAACCACCGCTAACCTGGTAGTCGCCCAGCTATTGTTTCTGCAGGCCGAAGATTCCAAGAAAGACATTTTCTTTTACGTTAACAGTCCGGGCGGCAGCGTTTACGACGCCCTGGCCATTTATGACACCATGCAGTATGTGACTAATGATATCCAGACTGTCGGCATCGGCGTGCAGGCTTCGGCCGCCGCGTTTCTGCTGAGCAGCGGTACAAAAGGCAAGCGTTTCATGCTGCCTAATTCAACGGCCATGATCCACCAGCCGTCCAGCGGCACTCGCGGCCGGGTAACCGACCAGGAAATTGATCTGCGCGAATCTCTGCGCATTAAGAAATTGCTCGAAGAAATCATGGCCAAAAACACCGGTCAGACTCCTAAAAAAATCCACGAGGACATGGAGCGCGACAAGTGGTTGACAGCCGCCGAGGCCAAAAAATATGGCTTAGTCGACGACGTCATCAAAAGCCCGCCGAAATCATAGACTTGTAATAAAACAATATTTGTGATATCATATAGCACATGTCAGAGATTGCAACCGATTTAGATACATTTAAAGCCGTAGGCGCTCGCATAAGCTTTGGCCAGGATGAATTCGAGGAGTTTCGCCAGCATATAGACGAGAGTCTGGCTGTTGCGAAAAAGGCGGCCGAGTTTGTGACGGCGGCAACAACTTTTAATGGTGTAACAAACGAATTAGCAGAGTGCTTACCATCACTGTTCCCCAGCCATTCTACCCGGAAGCCTCTTGATTTTGGGAGAACAACAGCCGAGTCTTTTAACCTAACATTTCCGGGAATGATTGATGATGCGGCGGAAAAGGTTAAGGAGTATCGTGAACATGAAGGTATAGTTCAAGTCGCCACTCTATCTCAGCACGTCCCTGTCGAGGCTGAAGTCCTTTTCGCTTATAAGAGAAAAGCATCTAGTATTTGGCTAGAAGCTGTAAGTACGACCGTAAAGAAGGTAATTATTGCTGGCTGGACAGATGATGAACGAACGAATGGTCGTTATGATGACAATAAGCCCTTTGTCGCCTTAATTGATCCCACCAAACCAGCTCAAAAGGTAAAGGCTTACTATGGGGCTGACCCGCCAGAGTTTAATTATCTAGCATCTGGCAGTTATATGGAGCAGAACCGTGCGGCTCGCGAAGCAGATGTTTCACGAATAGAGACTTTAATCGAAGCCGCTGTCGCCGCTTTGCCTCGCTCAGCCGAAGCTAAAAGTACGTTGTCATAGACGACGTCATACAGAGCCCGCCGAAGGCCTAGTACAGCTAGTTGACTAAACGTGTTCAATATGGTATTTTTTAATCATGAAAATTGAGAGTGCGCCTGCAGAGAATGACCACAGTGTTTTTCTTGTTGATTTTGAATTGAGTGATACTACCGGCTTACATGAGGCTCATGTGGCTTTCAATGCCATTGCGGCTCACAACCATTCTCATTTTGAAGAAAAAAGTTTCGAAGAATGGACTGGAGCTGATAACGAAATGCTGGCAGAAACCATGGGCAAATTTCTGGATCATGGTATGGATAAGTTTTTGTCAACTGCACAACGTCTGAGTCGTGAGAAAACACGCGAAGGCTTTCTGGGTGATCCTATTCACCTTAAAGCTACCGATGCTAATCTTGATTACCTTCATCAAGCACTCGTTGCATATAAATTGGGTACGGCTGTAGGCGTACTTACTGAAATGAAGAATGCCATGGGCAACCAGGCAGGAATGATCCGGACGCTGGAGGCAGTTGTAGCAGATCCAATGATCCAGCGCATTGAAGGCGCTATCGAAGTCACCTACGATGCTGAGCCCGTTCGTCAGCCACTGGGCTTTGGGCGGGTATTACTGGACAGTCATCAAACACGCGAAGGTTAGCAAAGGTGGAGTCCGTAAAATTTAATCTCAGAGATGCTGACCCAGTTATGATCGGGAAGATCAGGGAGGGAAACGAGATTGACGCTTCGGTGGCGTCTGCAACCTTGAATTTATTGGCCAAGGCATACGCTAATCAGTTCGAAAGGCCGAACGGCAATCTTCCTACCGGAACCTTTGATTGGTTTTTCGGACCCGATAATATGAAAAAAATTTATAGTCATGGGGAGCGCATGAAACGCTCCATCGCAGATGGCTCGGCTTACTGGATTGCACCTGACCAAAAGGGGGACTATAGCTCTCAGCGAGCGCTCGTGAAAACCACGCCGTCCCGCGCTTTCAAATTGCAAAAAACGCGCCTGCAAGCGCCGAATTGCTACCTAAACGATATCGTAGTTGCACCAGGGTGGCAAAGCAAGTGTATAGGCAAAACAATGTTGTTCGCCGCCCTGACATCGGGGGAATTCGATATGCGGCGCAGCCTAGCCCTTGATGCTTTCGAAGGCAACGATAGGGCCAACTCATGGTTCAGACGTTTAGGCATGCATGCTGTAGAGGGGCCGGGTAGTTTTGTGATTGAGATGCCGTCGTCTGATTCGGTTCAATTGCCTCAGGTTCGCTATACGAGCGAAGGCCAAGCTACTTTAGAGGATATCGCCAGTAGTTTGGAAAGCGCCGGCAACATTGCCCTTTGAGTTGACAATCCGAGTCGTGTGCGGCACAATGGTAAGCAAGAAGTAGTGTAAGTCGGGTAGCCTATTGTCAAAAATATGTCCAAAACCCCCTTCTTAGGATCTTCGGCCGAATCAAAAAATAACAAAAAAACCATCTGTAAAAACCATCGCGGGCAATCAATGGGCATGAATTTGATTGCCGGCTCATAGCAATTATAACCAGGGAGATAGCATACGCATGGCGAAAGCATCCAGCACCAAAGCGCAACGCGTGTACTTTACCAGTACCGATGACGCGCTCGACTTACCAAGTTTGGTAGACCACCAGAACCGTTCATTCCAGTGGTTCATAGAAGAGGGACTCGGCGAACTATTGGCTGAAATCAGCCCGATTGACGACTATACGGGCGCTAAATTGTCGTTAGGGTTTAAAGATTATCACTTTGGCGACCCGAAATTGACAGAGTCGCAGGCCCGCGAAAATAATGTCAGCTTCGAAGCGCCGCTGATGGCTAATGTCGAGCTGACCAACAAAGTTACCGGCGAGGTCAAAGAGCAGGAAATTTACCTCGGTGACTACCCTTGGATGACCAGCCGCGGTACATTCGTGATCAACGGTGCCGAGCGCGTGGTTGTCAGCCAGCTGATCCGTTCGGCCGGCGTTTTCTTCACATCCGAGCTGCATGGTACCTCCAATTTGTACGGTGCTAAAGTTATCCCAGGCCGGGGCGCCTGGCTGGAATTCGAGACGGCCGCCAACGGCGCGTTGTTCGTCAAGATTGACCGCAAACGAAAAATCGCCGTCACCACTTTGCTGCGGGCGCTCGGTGTCACCGAGAGCCGGATGCGTGAAGCTTTTAAACATGTTGATACCGGAGAGTTTAATTATCTAGACGCGACGCTAGCCAAAGACCCCACGCACGGACAGAACGACGCTTTGATCGAAGTTTACCGCCGTTTGCGGCCGGGCGACCTGGCAACCGTGGATAACGCCAAGTCGCTGATCGAAAACATGTTCTATAACTATAAGCGTTTTGATTTCAGCAAGGTTGGCCGCTACAAACTCAACAAACGGTTGGACCTCAATGTGCCCAACACCATGAAGAACAGGGTGATGCGCTTAGAAGATATCGAGGCCATAATCGCCGAGATTATCCGGTTGAATAATACCCAGGAACCGGCTGACGATATTGACAGCCTGGCTAACCGGCGCGTCAAGCTGGTCGGTGAGCTAGTGCAGCGTCAGTTCCGGATTGGACTGCTGCGCATGGAGCGCAACACCAAAGACCGTATGTCAATGTCCGAGATTGAAACCGTTACGCCCGGCCAGTTAATTAATGCCCGGCCGGTGGTCGCCGCGGTGCGCGAATTCTTCGCCTCCAGCCAGCTGAGCCAATTTATGGACCAGATCAATCCTTTGAGCGAGCTGGCGCACAAGCGCCGTCTGAGCTCCATGGGACCCGGTGGTCTGAGTCGCGAACGCGCCGGCTTTGAGGTCCGCGACGCCCATGCTACCCACTACGGCCGCATTTGCGCCGTCGAAACGCCTGAAGGCGCCAACATCGGCCTGGTATTGAACCTGGCCAACTATGCCCGTGTCAACGATTACGGCTTCATCGAGACACCGTACCGGAAAGTTGTCAACGCCGCTACGGCTAAAGAGATCACCGGCCATATTGCCCGCGAAGATCTGGCTAACGAGCGAGGCACCGTAATAGTTAAAGCCGGCACTAAAGTAACAGCTGCCGCTGCCGCCAAGCTGGCGAAGGTCAAGACCAAAGTCACATGGCCGGTAAAAGCGAAAGTAACCGCCGAAATCGTCTACCTGGATGCCTATGAAGAAGGCGCCGCTATCATTGCCGGCGGCGGTACCGAAATTGATGACGAGGGCTACTTCGTGCACGACCGCGTTAGCGCCCGCTCGCACCTTAACTCCGGTGAAGTGGACGCCGGCGAAATAACCCACCTGGATGCCTCACGCAACCAGATTATCGGCTCCAGTGCCGGGCTGATTCCTTTTATTGAGAAAAACTACGTCTATCGTTCGCTGATGGGCAGCAACCAGCAGCGCCAGGCTGTACCGCTGATCCAACCAAGCGCGCCGATAGTCGGTACCGGCCTGGAAGTTGCCGCTGCCCATAACACCGGCCAGGTGATTTTGGCGGAAGGCACCGGACAGGTTACCAAAGCCACCGCCCAGGAAGTGGTCGTGAAGTACGCCAAGGGCAGCAAGACTTACGAACCGCAGCGTTTCGTACGCAGTAACGAAGGTACATCTATCAACCAGAAAGTTGTAGTTAGCACCGGCGATAAAGTTAAGGCCGGCGATGTGCTGTGCGAAGGCATGTCAATCGAGAATGGCGAACTGGCACTAGGCAAAGACCTCATCGTGGCCTTTATGCCGTGGGCCGGTTACAACTTCGAGGACGCCATCATCATCAGCCGCAAGCTGGTCGAAGATGACACGCTAACTAGCGTCCACATTGTCGATTTCATGATTGAAGTCCGTGAAACTAAGCTGGGTCCGGAAATCATTACCTCCGATATCCCGAACGTTTCCGAAGAAACTTTGCGCCATCTTGACGAAGAAGGCATTGTCCGCATCGGCGCTGAGGTCCACCCCGGCGACATCCTAGTGGGCAAGATTACTCCTAAGGGCGAGCAGGAGCTCAGCTCCGAGGAGCGCCTGCTGCGCGCAATCTTCGGCGAAAAAGCCAAGGAAGTCCGGGATACCTCGCAGCGCATGAGTAACGGCAAGCACGGCAAAGTAGTTGGTGTAAAGATTTTTAGCCGCGAAAACGGCCACGAACTAAAAGCCGGCGTCATTAAGCAAATCCAGGTTTTCGTAGCCCAAATGCGTAAGATTGCCGTTGGCGATAAGCTGGGTGGCCGCCACGGTAACAAAGGCGTTATTGCCCGCATTTTGCCAGTTGAGGATATGCCTTTCATGCCGGACGGTACACCGGTGGATATAGTTTTGAACCCGCTTGGCGTGCCGTCGCGCATGAACGTCGGACAGCTGTTCGAAACGCACCTCGGCATGGCCGCGCGGTCACTCGGTATGAGTGTCGCCAGCCCGTCGTTCAATGGTGTGCCGGTCAGCAAAATACAGGAGCTCTTGAAAGAAGCCGGTTTGCCGGAAGATGGTAAACAGATCCTATATGACGGCCGCACCGGCCAAGAGTTTAAGGAGCGCGTCACGACTGGCAGCATGTACATGATTAAGCTCAATCACATGGTGGCCGACAAGATCCACGCCCGCTCGACCGGCCCGTACACTATGGTCACCCAGCAGCCTCTCGGCGGCAAAGCCCAAAACGGCGGTCAGCGCTTTGGCGAAATGGAAGTCTGGGCCCTGGAGGCGTATGGCGCGGCCAGCACCCTGCAGGAAATGCTGACCATTAAATCTGATGACGTTTACGGCCGCAGCAAAGCTTACGAATCGATCATCAAGAAGACACCGATCGTCGGGCCGAAAGTTCCGGAAAGCTTTAACGTTCTGGTCAAAGAACTGCAAGGTCTTGGCCTAAAAGTTGACCTGGTTCATTCCGATAAAATGGTCGATGCCGAAGCCGTACTGGCCAGCAACATCCAGGATGAGGCCAGCCACCCGGCCGAGGTCGAGGTGCCGCAAGCGGCCGTATCGGACATCGACGTAACCGAAGAAACCGTTGGCGATGAATTTGAGACCGAAGAAGAGGCTGGCGCTGACGAGGGCCTAGCAACAGCATCGGTCGTGACCACCGATGACGATAATGATGAAAACACCAAAGAAGGGGAAGCCTAATGACACCGCAACGCTACAGCAATAACGGCACCGACATCGCTGATTTTGATGCTGTCCGCTTGGCCATTGCCAGCGCCGACGACATCCTAGATTGGAGCTACGGCGAGGTCACCAAACCGGAAACTATCAACTACCGTACTCAGAAACCGGAGCGCGACGGGCTCTTTTGCGAGCGCATCTTTGGTCCGGTCAAAGACATCAACCCGCATGACGCTAAATATAAAGGTGTGCGCAGCCGTGAGGCCGCCGTCGACAAAAAAGGCGAGCTAGTAACCCGCAGCATCGTCCGGCGCGAGCGCATGGGCCACATCAATCTGGCCGTGCCGGTATCGCATATCTGGTTCCTGCGCGGCACGCCTAGTGCTATGGGACTGTTGCTCGGACTGACCGTTAAGAACCTGGAACGAGTGGCTTATTTTGCCAGTTATATCATCAAAAGCGTTGATACCAAGAAGCGCGACCAGCTGCTGGCCGATAAAGAAGCTGAATTCGCTGCCGCCAAAGATGCTATCAAGCTGCGCTACGAAAAGGAAGCCAAGGCCGAAGACGCCAACGTCAAAGCCCTGGCCGAGGCCCAGACCAAAGAGTTGGAAGAAGTTACCCAGGACTTTGAGGCTTACCGCGACCAATTGCTGGCGCTGGACCACTATAATCTCATTAACGAGACCGATTACCGCAACTTGCCGGCTGAACTGCGAAAAATCATCACTGTCGGCATGGGCGGGGCCGCTCTTCAAGATTTACTGAAAGAAATTGATCTCAAGCAGTTAATCAAAGACCTGACAAAAGAAGCCGAAGATGCCAAAGGCCAGCGTAAGAAGAAGCTGATGAAGCGCCTGCGCCTGCTGGAGTCCATGGATCGGGCCGGCATTAAGCCCAGTTCGATGTGCGTCAGCGTGCTGCCGGTTATCCCGCCCGACCTAAGGCCGATGGTCCAGCTGACTGGCGGCCGTTTTGCTACCTCTGACTTGAACGACTTGTATCGCAGGGTTATCAACCGCAACAACCGCCTCAAGAAATTGATGGACCTCAACGCGCCGGAAGTTATCCGTCGCAACGAACAGCGCATGTTACAGGAAGCCGTTGACGCTTTGATAGATAACAACAGCGCCCGCAGCGGCCGCGCCGTGGCTGCCACCGGCCAGCGCCGCCGTCTGAAGTCGCTTAGCGACATGTTAAAGGGCAAGCAGGGCCGTTTCCGCCAGAACTTGCTGGGTAAGCGTGTTGATTACTCCGGCCGTTCGGTCATCGTGGCCGGTCCGGAACTGAAAATTAACCAGTGCGGCCTGCCAAAAATGATGGCCTTGGAACTGTTCAAGCCATTCGTTATCGGCGAATTGATTTTGCGCGAACAGGCCCATAATATCCGCAGCGCCAGCCGCCTGATAGAAATGGGTGAAACGGTGGTCTGGGATGCCCTGGACGAAGTGATTAAGGGCAAATATGTGCTCTTGAACCGAGCGCCGTCGCTGCACCGCCTCAGTATTCAGGCTTTCCAGCCGGTTCTGATCGAAGGCCGCGCCATCCAATTGCACCCGCTGGTTTGTAAAGGCTTCAACGCCGACTTTGACGGCGACCAAATGGCCGTCCACTTGCCGTTGAGCGTCAAAGCACAGGATGAAGCCAAGAACATCATGGCCGCTAACCGCAACCTGCTGAAGCCGGCCGACGGCTCGCCGATCCTACATATCGAGCAGGATATCGTGCTGGGTTGTTACTACCTGACCTATGAACCGCCACAGGCCGGGAAATCCAAGCAAAAGCTTCGAGCTTACGCTGATATAGATGAAGCTCTGATGGCTTTGGACAAGGGCAGACTGACCCTGCAAAGCCTGGTGCGCCTGCCGTTTCGCGGCGAAATCCGCCAAACCACACTAGGGCGCCTGCTCTTCAACGAGATTTTTCCCGCAGATTTTCCACTGCGCGATGAAACTATGACCAAGAAGCGCTTGCAACAAGTGATGGCTGACGTTTACGCCCGCTACGGCCAGGAACAGACTGCCGAAATTGCTGACGACTTGAAAGACCTTGGCTTCCACTACGCGACTGTCTCGGGGCTGAGCATTGGCATGGGCGACTTTAAGCCAATTGATGGTATGGATGGACTATTGGATGGCGGTGAAGACCGCGCCACGGCTATTTCCCATCAGTACGAAGAAGGTTTCATTACCGATGACGAGCGTCACCGTTTGACTGTCGATAACTGGACCAAGGTGGAAACTAGGGTCCAGGATTTGCTGGCCGAGCAAATGGTTGACCAGGATTCCTCCATGGCTATCGCCATTAACTCTGGCGCCCGCGGCAATGTTTCCCAGCTGAAAAACGCCGTCGGTATGGTTGGTGTACTGCAAGATGCCAGCGGCAACGTTATCGAGCTGCCAATTAAATCTGGTTATATCGAAGGCTTGAGTTCTCTAGAATACTTCACCGGTACCCGCGGCACTCGCAAAGCTATGATTGACCTCGCCCTGAAAACTGCTGACGCCGGTTACCTGACGCGTCGTCTGGTAGATGTTTCCCAAGACGTATTCACCGTCGAGGACGATGCCAGCGATCCAGGTTTCGCCATGCTGCGCGCCGACGCCGAAGAAATCGGCGCCGATTATGGCTCGCGCCTGGTTGGCCGCTACGCCGCTGAAAGCCTCAAAGGCTATCTGAAGAAAGGCCAATTGATTACGCCGGAAATCGCCGCCCAGATTGCCGCCGACAACAAAGTTGACGGTTTCAAGATCATGAGCGTTCTGAGCTGCGGCAATGTCCGCGGCGTGGCCCGCAAATCATACGGCCTGGATCCGGCAACCGGCGAACTGGTGGCCGAAAACCATCCAACTGGCGTGATTGCCGCGCAGAGTATCGGCGAACTTGGTACCCAGCTGAGCCTGGACTCCAAGCACCGCTCCGGCAGTGTTGTGGCCGATGACGCCGCCCAAGGCCTATCCCGCGTGGAAGAGCTCTTTGAAGTCCGAACACCGAAGGGCCAGGCCTACCTAACAGAGATTACCGGCACGGCCAATGCCTGGGAAGAGGGCGACCATTACGTGGTGCAGGTCGCTGCTGACGATAAAGAAAAGGTCACCTTGAATCTCGGCGAGCGCAAGGCTACTGTGGCCAACGGCTCCGATGTAGCCGCCGGCGACGTGGTCGCCGCTTTGGAAGACGCTTCGGAACCACTGACCGCGCCAATGGCCGGTAAAGCCCGCGTCACCAACAAAGCGATTGTCATCACACCGACCAAGCAAAGCGTAGTGCGCTACGAGATCCCCGGCTTCAAGCAATTGATTGTCAAAGACGGCGACAAAGTTGTCAGTGGCCAGCGCCTAACTAACGGCTCTATTAACCTGCAAGACCTGATGCGCCTGCAAGGCGTGGAAGCTACCCAGCGCTACGTCATGAACGAAATCCTGAAAATCTTTGCCGGTCAGGGCCAGAATGTAGCTGACAAACACTTAGAGATCATAGTCCGGCAGATGTTCAGCCGCGTCCAAATCGAGGATGCCGCTGACAGCGAGTTCGTAACCGGCGACATCGTCAGCAAGCTGGCAGTCGTAGAGGCTAACGAGGCGTTGTTGGCCGCCAAGAAACAACCCGCCAAATACAACCAACTGTTGCTGGGCATTACCAAAGCTTCCTTGAGTACGGATTCGTTCCTAAGCGCCGCCTCGTTCCAGGACACTACGCGGGTCTTGATCGGTGCCGCTACCTCCGGTAAGGTTGACAAGCTTTACGGGCTGAAAGAGAACGTCATCCTGGGCCGCAAAATCCCGGTTGGCACTGGTGCTGCAACAGATGAGGAAGACGCCGATGCCACTGCCCAAGCCGAGGCCGAACAGATTATTGGCGTCCGGCCAACGCCTGGACCGGCTACGGAAGCGTAAGAATTTCTTGTGAGAAACGCCCCAATCTGTTACACTAGAGAAAACAATAGTAAGCAATCCGAGCCTTGGGAGAATGGCATGATCCCGAGCGGCAGCAGATTGCATCCATGTAAGGAGAGCAAGTGCCAACCATCAACCAATTAGTCCGTAAGCCGCGCAGCCGCGCCTCTACCAAGAGTAAATCGCCGGCTTTGCAGCGCGTGACTAACAACCTCAAGACCAGGAACTATGAGAAACCGGCGCCATTCAAGCGAGGGGTTTGCGTCCGCGTAACAACCAAAACGCCCAAGAAGCCGAACTCGGCTTTGCGCAAGGTTGCCCGCGTCCGCCTCAGCAATGGCCACGAAGTCTGGGCTTACATTGGCGGCGAAGGCCATAACCTGCAGGAACACGCCGTAGTGCTGGTCCGCGGCGGCCGCGTCAAAGACTTGCCGGGTGTGCGCTACCACGTAGTCCGCGGCAATCTCGACCTGCAGGGCGTCACCGACCGCAAACAGGGCCGCAGCAAATACGGCACCAAGAAAGGCGGTAAGTAACCGGTATGGAGAAATTTCACGCGCTAGAGGACGGGCAAGTCATCCGCGAAATTATCCCCGGCGGCCATGAAGATCGTATTTTTTTTCGGTACCCCGACACCTTTTCTGCCCAGCTGGTACAGAAACTTAAAAGCAATCGTTTCGTGCCAAACATCATAGCTGTCTTGATAGACGAGAGCGTGCCGGATGATGGCAGCGCCCTGCGAAAAGAAGGAACTATAAGCCAGAGCCCTCCAGTCGTTGAAGAGGCAGTCCCTCCACCCCTGTTACATGAAACTATCCAGGACTGGAGCCAGCAGATACCATCACCGGGGGTAGACCGTGCCGCGTAAAAAGACGAAGTCGCTCATCCGCGACATCCAGCCGGATCGTATTTACAAAAGCGTCCAAGTCCAGCGCCTGATCAACCGCGTCATGCTCAACGGCAAAAAGCAGCTGGCTGAACGGCTGGTATACGGCGGCATGGAAAAGGCCGCTAACAAGCTCAAGGTTGATAACCCACTCGATGTTTTTGAGCAGGCCATGAAGAATGTCCAGCCATCGTTGGAAACCCGCTCCCGCCGTGTCGGCGGCGCCAACTACCAGATTCCGTTCGAGGTTAAGGGCCAGCGCCAGCAACACCTGACCATGATGTGGTTCGTGGCCGCCGCCCGGGCCCGCAAAGGTATGAGCATGGAAGACCGGCTCGCCGCCGAGCTGACTGACGCTTACAATAACCAAGGCGCCGCCGTCAAGAAACGGGAAGACGCCCATAAGATGGCCGAGGCCAACCGCGCCTTCGCCCACTTTGCCCGGAGCTAAGATACATGCCGCTTCCTCCGTGCGAGCAATTTGACATGGGCCGTTGTCCAGGATGCCCGCTAAAAGATGTCCTGGCCCGGTTGATGATCCATAATCAGGTTGCGGAGCGAAATGGAACGACACAGATTACAAATCCCGCAAGAGAGCGCTTTCTACCGGCTCATGACGTACTACATGGCTTGACCTCTGGTGATAATGACAAACTTAACGCCATAATGACCGAAGACTCGTATTACACGGTTGACGATAGGGATTGCGCTGGCGTCGAAGAAGTCACTAGCTTTGGATTAGTTGGGCCGGTCGAAAAATTAGCATGTAGCGCACTTTTAGTATCAGCAAAAATTTAGAAGAAGGATAGAAATTATGGCCACGAAGAAAACCCCAATGAAACAAATCCGCAACATCGGTATCATCGCGCATATCGATGCTGGTAAGACCACCACAACTGAAGGCATTTTGTACCGCACTGGCCTGAAGCACAAGATCGGCGCCGTCCACGAGGGCGAAACCACTACTGACTGGATGGCCCAGGAGCGCGAGCGCGGTATCACCATCGTTTCCGCCGCCGTGACCTGCTATTGGAAAGACCACCAGATCAACATTATCGATACGCCGGGACACATCGACTTTACTGTTGAAGTGGAACGTTCTTTGCGTGTGCTCGACGGCGCCGTCGTCGTCTTCGATGGCAAGATGGGTGTTGAATCGCAGTCTGAGACCGTCTGGCGCCAGGCCGACAAGTACGGCGTACCGCGCATCTGTTTCATCAACAAGATCAACCAAACCGGCGGCGATTTCTACAAATCGCTAGACACTATTCACGCCCGCCTGAACAAGCACGCTTTCCCAATCCACCTACCGATCGGTTTCGAACAGTCTATCAATGGTATCATCGACCTGATCAGCATGAAAGCTTATACCTATAAAGAATTCACCGATCACGAACTGGCTGAGGGCGAAATTCCCGAAGACATGCTAGACAAAGCCAAGAAGTACCGCAGCTTACTGATCGAAAACGCCGTAGCCGAAGATGAAAAAATGATGGAATGCTACTTTGAAGTTGGCGAAGACGGCCTGTCAGAGGACGAAATCAAGCAAGCCATCCGCAGCGCTGTATTGACCGGCAAGTTCTACGCCGTCACCGGCGGTGATGGCCGCGGCGTGATTGTTGAAAAAGTCCTGGACGCCGTAAATGAGCTGCTGCCCAGCCCGCTGGACCGTGGCAGTACCTGGGGTACCCATCCCAAAACCGGCGACGAAATAGAGCGCAAGCCGGAAGAATCCCAGCCGTTCGCCGGCCTGGCCTTCAAGATTGCCACCGATCCGTTTGTCGGTAAATTAGCATACTTCCGGGTCTATTCCGGCACCTTAAAATCGGGCAGCTATATCCTCAACAGTACCACTGGCGAGAAAGAGCGCGTTGGCCGTGTCGTCCGCATGCAAGCCGACAAGCGGGAAGACGTCGATTCTGTCGGCGCCGGCGACATTGCCGCTATCGTTGGCCTCAAAGGCACCACTACCGGCAACACCTTAAGCGACCAGAATAACCCGATCGTACTGGAAAGCATTACCTTTCCAGAGCCGCCGGTCAGCATCGCTATCGAGCCAAAAACCAAGGCCGACCAGGAAAAGATGAGCCTAGCCCTCCAGCGCTTGGCCGAAGAAGACCCGACCTTCCGTATACACGTAGACGACGAGACCGGCCAAACTATCATCAGCGGCATGGGCGAGTTGCACCTGGAAATTCTGGTCGACCGTATGAAACGCGAATTCAAAGTGGAGGCTAACATCGGCCAGCCACAGGTGGCATACCGCGAGACTATCCGTAAAGACGGCGTCGAAGTGCAAGGCAAATTTATCCGGCAGTCCGGCGGCCGCGGCCAATACGGCGACGTCTGGCTGCGCCTCAGCCAAAATGAGGCCGGCGAAGGCTTTGAGTTTATCAACTCCATCAAGGGCGGCGTCGTGCCCCAGGAGTACATCAAGCCCGTCCAACAGGGTATTGAAGAGGCCATGGGTAACGGCGTGTTAGCCGGCTATCCGGTTGTGGACATCAAAGCCGAACTGTACGACGGTTCTTACCACGATGTCGACTCCAGCGAAATGGCCTTTAAGGTGGCCGGCTCGATGGCGCTCCAAGCAGGCGTCAAAAAAGCCAATCCGGTGTTACTGGAGCCTGTCATGAAAGTCGTCGTCGTTACACCTGAAGAATTCATGGGCGATGTTATCGGCGACCTCAACAGTAAGCGCGGACGCATTGAGTCGATGGAAGACCTGACGCCCGGCGTCAAAGAAATCACCGCCTTTGTACCGCTGGGCGAAATGTTCGGCTACACCACCAACCTGCGCAGTTCCACCCAAGGCCGCGCCAGCTCTAGCATGGAACTGGATCACTACGCCGACGTGCCGTCGCATGTGGCTGAAGAAATCATCAAGAAAAACAGCAAGTAATTCTCAAGCTTGATATATCTGACGAATAGTTGTATAATATAACTATGAGACCAAAAGTTGAATTTATCCCTGGTGAAATGCCAAATGGCGCAATGCCTGTTAATAGTCACACCGAATGTCTACCAATAAGCAGGGCAAGAGCATTTGAATTGGCTGCACTGGAGATTGGTAGCGCGCTTGTTACCCGAGTAGCGGAAGAAAATCAAAGGTTTAAGCCACAGCGAGTAACTTATTTTAAGCTTAGCTATACTCCGATAGAACGTATGGGCGATATTGGTCAGGAGGTGCCGGAAGGTTATGCGGCAATTTTAATCTCAGCGCGGGATACTCAAGAGGTGCGGGTTAGATCGTGGAGATACGATTCAACTTCGGCAGATATTCTGGAAGAAAGAATCGCTAAACAGAAACAAGCTGTAAAGCGTCGCAAATAACCCTTTACAAACCCTGTGATATCCGCTAACATTATTCGGTAAGCTGCGTGGGCTTAATTTACGTCTACGCAAAATAAGTAACTAACTAGGAGAACCTACCCTTATGGCAGAGAATTTCGACCGCAGTAAGCCGCATGTCAACGTCGGCACCATGGGCCATGTCGACCACGGCAAAACAACCCTAACCGCAGCTATCACGGCTGTACTGGCTAAGAAGTTGCCTAGCAACGTCAACAAGCCCATCAAATACGACGAAATTGATAACGCGCCGGAAGAAAAACAGCGCGGTATTACTATTGCCACTTCGCACCAAGAGTACGAGAGCGAAAAGCGCCACTACGCCCATGTCGACATGCCGGGCCACGCCGACTACGTCAAGAACATGATCACCGGTGCCGCTCAGGTTGATGGTGCTATTTTGGTTGTTTCCGCCGCCGACGGCCCGATGCCGCAGAC
The DNA here is from genome assembly GCA_035692985.1 of Saccharimonadales bacterium (SeqCode). GTDB lineage: Bacteria > Patescibacteriota > Saccharimonadia > Saccharimonadales > UBA4665 > JARIHC01. The sequence continues at coordinate 36,718 of DASSHG010000005.1, read as the reverse complement.
CCGCGAACACGTCTTGCTAGCCAAGCAGGTTGGTGTGCCGTACATCCTAGTCTTCTTAAATAAGATGGACCTGGCTGACGCCGACCTAGTCGACCTCGTCGAAGAGGAAGTCCGCGAACTGCTCGAAAAGAATGGTTTCGACAAAGAAGCCCCGATCATCCGCGGCTCGGCCACCAAAGCGCTGGAAGGCGATGCCGCCAACGAAGACGCCATCATGGAACTTGTAAAAGCCATGGACGAAAAAGTTCCAGAGCCCAAGCGCGAGCTGGATAAGCCTTTCCTGATGCCGATCGAAGACGTTTTCTCGATCAAAGGCCGCGGCACCGTCGCTACCGGCCGTATCGAACAGGGCATTGTCAAGGTTAACGAAGAAGTTGAAATCGTCGGTATCCGTGACACCCGCAAAACGGTTGTGACCGGTGTTGAGATGTTCAAGAAGAATCTTGACCAGGGCCAGGCCGGCGACAATGTCGGCATCTTGCTGCGCGGTATTGAGCGCGATGACATCGAGCGCGGCCAAGTCTTGGCTAAGCCCGGTTCTATCACGCCGCACACCGAATTTGACTCTGAGGTCTACATTCTGACCAAAGAAGAAGGCGGCCGTCACACGCCGTTCTTCAAAGGATACAAGCCACAGTTTTACTTTCGCACCACCGATGTTACCGGTGAAGTTGAATTGCCTAAGGATAAAGAAATGGTTATGCCAGGCGACACCGTAACTTTCAAAGTTAAGTTGCTCGCCCCGATTGCCATGGAACAAGGCCTGCGTTTCGCCATCCGCGAAGGCGGTCGCACCGTTGGCGCCGGCGTCGTCACAAAGATTGTTAAGTAAGAGCAACCTAAAAACAAAACTTGAGAGCCTCTCCGGAGGCTCTTTTGCTATTCTATAAATGTATAGTATAGTATTGGCCTATGCCTGAGAAACCAGAGGAAATATCTTCATTCATACCCAGCATCTGTGTGCGACGGGCTTGGAAAGAAAGCGGAGAACGGGATACATCAATCTAATTCAACGGTTTGGCCCCAGCCCAGTTGGCATGGATGGTGAACGACGCCGTCTTTTTGGCTGTTTTAGGTGCGGTATTGAGCTGCGTTATAGTGAGGTCGCCGCTGAAGTGACGGTTCCGGGTTGTCGGCAAGAAAGACCCGAAACAGCGGTTATCAACTTCTTCGAGAAAATTACAGGTGCTGATGATTTTCTGGCACGCACTGTCACTCCTGATAAAACTGCCATTGACGCCCATCGCAGTACTCCCGTTTATGCCAGTGTTGCTAAGCAGCCCAGTCCGGACGCGTGGGCGGGCCAGCCGAACAGCGCGGCTTAGAAGGCAGACAGGTTTATTTACCATATTGATGAAGTATGATATAATATGTAGATTATGCCTGAAAGACGCTTGGCAGAGGTGCGGCCCTATGTCGCTCATATTCCCGAACCGAATCCTCATAATCCATTCGACAACATAGCAGTGGCTGCGATTATTGCCGGGGGGCATAGCGCCGGAGAAGTTTCTGCGGACGGTGTGGACTTTGATAGAGTAGAATCAATTTTGGCTCATGCAGAATATGTGCCGAGGGGATGGGCCAGATGTCCGCTGGCCACCTTGATCCGTAGAAGGATTGAACTTGGCATCGACGATAATATCCACGATGCGACGTACTGGTTGGCAGAGTTCCATGTTCCTGCAGAAATCGCTGGCACACCGATGGAAGATTTGGATGGAGAAGCGACACTGCTGATGGCCGCGTTTAACAGTGAAGACCCTACGAAACTGCCCACTAAAGAAAGGCGGGTCAACGAACTTTTTTCTACCGACACCAGAGCCCAGGCGTACCGGATGCTTCTAGCCGGAGAGATACAGGACGGCCAAGACTTTCAGCATAAGGTTATGAACGGCGAACTTGGCTTTCAAGGGGGATTGACCCAGACAGATATGAAACTGAAAGATCTGTTAAATAATGCTAAACGTTACGGATTTATAGTTGGTAAAGAAAGCCAAGCTGCAGTCTTGTCCTCACTTCATCAGATGGCAGAACGGCGTAAGCAATATGTCCGAGAGGCACAAGCATGGGTCCAGACACACGGTACGACGCCTCGCGAGAAGCTAGTCAATGCTTGGAAAGTCCGCCGGACCGCTCTGAGCGACGGAGCAGCGGACAACCCGAACGCCATACTTGCCTGGAATAAGGTGGTGGGTATCAGCCGGGTGCTTATTGAGATGGAAGAGCAGGGAACACTACCTGGGAATATCGACCAAGAGACGCTGGATGCGCATCCAGCATTTATTGGGGAGCTTTTGCGGGTGCACGAAGGAGAGACTGCCATCAAGGCGCTCGGTAACCTCTTAGAGTACGGGGATAACGAAGCGCGAATACCAAGCTGGAGCATGGAATTATCCGATGGCTCCCGGGTGGAAGTGCTAACAAAGGACGATCCGCGTATCTTCACCGTCGGGGCTGATACCCGGTGCTGCATGACCCCGACCGGTATGGCCCGCTCCTGTGTCGAGGCCGCCTATTCTGATCCGAGGGTGTCGGTCATGGCGGTGTATGATTCTGAGAACCAGCTGATGGCCCATTCCGTATTGTTCTATAATCCGGGCGAAGGTCGAGGTACCATCGTCATCGATAACATTGAGACCAATGAAGGTCGTGACCGGAATACAATGCTCAAGCGGTACCGGGAGTTTTTTGGCGCCTATATGGAACGTGCTGAAATGGCGGATTTTGACGCGGTATATCTCGGTATTCATGGCCGGGAAAAGTACGACCTACCCTTGAAGGCGGTCGAGCGGATTCCCGCAATCATGCAATATTCCGATGCTCGCGACCAAAAGTTGTTATATCAGAGAGATCCGGAGTTTGACCCGATCGAATTCGTGCCGGCGACCAAGGCTTTCCAAGGGCCTTATGCATTAATAGAAAAGGCGGTATACGGGTCCGATGTCGATCAAATGCCGCCTGAGCGACATATATTCGCAAGCGACAGCATACCGGGGACCCATAGTTACATCATGCACACACCCGAAGGCGAACCGGTCGGATATATTCTCGCCTATGAGGCTAATGTCTTAGCGGTAATAGATGAAGAGGAAGCAAATCTCGACCTCGAGGACCAACAGGTAATATATATTAGCGATCTAGCGGTTCTGCCAGCACATCAGCACGATGGCTATGGTGAAAAGGCCTTCAAAGGCATGCTGAGGCTTGCCGAGCGGAAACAGAAACCCCTGCTTTTTCATGCCCGCGACAATACGTCTTGGGCGGCCATAGAATCCAAGGTCGCAGAACTTGAAGTACGTGGATTCTCCGTAGAAGACCTTGCGCACCATTCTGACTATTTTGGTCCGGGCAAAGGCGCCCACCTCGTCAGGATTACCAAGAAGTAATAGGTTGGCCCGCACTAGGCTAGCCAAACAGAGGCTAATCTGCTAGGATTGAGACATAATTAATTACTGCTGACTAAAAGTCGCTTTTGCAATATAAAGAGATGTTACAGCAGATCGGCCATACAGGCCGGGAAGGAACACCACCTATGGCAGAACCAGCCAAAACTCCACCAAAGGCGCCTGCGCCGGACGTCAAACAACGGATCCGTATCCGTCTTAAGGCCTACGACCACAAGGTCATAGACCAGGCCGCCAAACAAATCATTGACACCGCGCTCCGGACCGGCGCTTCGCTTGCCGGACCGATTCCGCTGCCGACCCGCCGCAGTACGTTCACGGTCGTCAAAAGCCCCCATGTATATAAGAAGGGCCGGGAACAGTTCGAAATACGCGTACACAAGCGCCTGATCGACGTGTTCGAACCCACGCCGAAGACTATAGACAGCCTGATGAATCTCAGCCTGCCAGCCGGTTGCGACGTCGAAATCAAGATGTAATAGCCATATGGGTAAAGGCCTAGCCAGTGATGAGCATAATCGGAAGCGGGGCGTGGAGTTCATCGGGGTATCCTGCTCATTCGTCTGCCACGACGGCCAAGGCCGCTTTCTGCTGCACAAACGCGGCAAGAATTGTCGCGATGAGCATGGCCGTTGGGATAACGGCGGCGGCGCGCACGAATTTGGCCATTCCATAGAAGACACCATCAAACGCGAAATCCAAGAAGAGTTTGGGGCAGACGCTTTCAATCTGCAGTTCATCAAGGTCTATGATGCACACCGCAAGCTGGACGATGGCACCCCGACGCACTGGGTGGCGATAGTCTTCGCGGCCCAGGTCGACCCGAAGCAGGTTAAAAATAACGAGCCGCACAAGATCGACGAAATTGGCTGGTTCACTACTGACGAACTACCATCTCCACTGCATTCTCAGACCGGCCATACTCTCGAATCAGTCAAAGGGGTCGGCCTCATCAAATAGTTTGTAGAATTTGCAACACATTGACAGAGGTCGGGAAATCGTGGTACTCTAGTACGGTATCTCAACAAGACTTTTACTTGGCCCGCGCCAGCAGGTCTGCCGATAACAGAGGTAGAAACCACTCGTAGCCAAGCATTTTTATGTCTTCCCTGAGTACGGATAACGGCAAGAAAGGCCTAAGTGAAAGCACTCATCACCAGAAAAGTCGGTATGACATCTGCCATCAATGATGACGGCAGCGTGCAGGCTATTACCTTGCTTTCAGTTGGCGACCACACCGTACTGCAGCACAAAACCGCAGAAAAAGACGGTTACGCGGCCGTACAGGTCGGTGCCGGAACAACCAAGAAGTTGAACAAGAGCGTGGCTGGCCATGTGAAAAACGCCAAGGTAATGCCGCAGCTCATCCGTGAATTCCGTATTACCGAAGAAATCCCCGAAGACTTAAGCGTCGGCAGCAAAATAAGCGCCGACGTTTTTAGTGTCGGCGACAGCGTGCAAGTTACTGGCACCAGCAAGGGCAAGGGCTGGGCCGGCGCCATCAAACGCCACAACTTCCACCGTCAGCGCCAGACCCACGGCGCCAAGGGCGCTACCCGCAAAGTTGGTTCCATCGGCTCGATGTATCCGCAGAAGATTTTTAAGGGCAAGAAGATGGCCGGCCAGCTCGGCCATGACCAAGTCACCGTTCGCAACCTGAAAGTCGCCCTGGTCGATACCGAAAAGGGCGTTATCGGTGTTACCGGCGCGGTGCCAGGTCCGCGCAAGAGCGTGGTTATAGTGAAAGAGGTCGCGTAATGTCCGTGGCTACTTATACCAAGACCGGTACCAAAGCCACGACTCCGGCCAAGCTGGATAAGGCCGTCTTTGGCGTGGATGCCAAGAACCATGAACTGGTCAAGGCCGCTTATGAAGCTTACCTGGCCAACGGCCGGCCTAATCTGGCGGTAGCCAAGACCCGCGGCCTGGTCCGCGGCGGCGGCCGCAAGCCGCATCAGCAAAAAGGTACCGGACGGGCTCGTGCCGGCTCGCGCCGTAGCCCTTTGTGGACGGGCGGCGGCATTACTTTCGGCCCGACTGGCCAAGAGAATTATTCCAAGCGGCTGAATACCAAAGCCAAGCGTCTAGCTTTGCGCCAAGCACTGAGTATGAAGGCCGGCAGCATAAAGGTGATTGAGGCCTTTGAGTGCAAAGACGGCAAGACCGCCTCTGTAGCTAAACTACTGGGTAAGATCGAGGCTACTGGCACCGTGCTGGTAGTAGTTGATACCAAAAACGAGCAAACGGAGCTCGCTATGCGAAACTTACAAGACGTCAAAGTCGTCAGCGCTAATTACCTGAATGTTTACGATGTGGTCAATGCCGATTGTATCGTGATAACCCAGCCGGCACTGGCCGCCGTGAACGAGTGGCTCGCCAAGGAGGCCAAATAATGAGTAAAACCCTTATTTTGCGTCCTCGCCTGAGCGAAAAGACCTACGGTCTGAGTGAAAGCCGGGTCTATGTGGTTGACGTGCCTAAGACCGCCAACAAACACGGTGTGGCACGCGCCGTGGAGGCCCAATTTGAGGTGAAGGTGGATAAGGTAAACATCACCAATATCAAGGGCAAATCCAAGCGCATTATCAGCCTGACTGGCAAGCGTTCACGCAACGCCGAAGGCCGCCGGCCAGATATCAAGAAAGCATACGTAACCCTGGCCGAAGGCAATAGCCTGCCGTTTTTTGCCGCTATCGAAGAAGAGGAGCAGAAAGAGCAAAAGGTCCAGGAGCAGGTAGATAAAGCCGCAGCCAAGCAATCCGCCAAAGAAGCCAAGCAAACGGCTAAGAAGTCTCCCACTAAGAAACCCGTCGCTAAGAAGGCGGCGCCAGCAGCTGAAAAACCAGTTGAAACCAAAGCCGAAGAAACGTCTAAGCCGCATCGGCGCCGGTTCTTCCTGCGCGGCCGCAAAGGAAAGGCGGACGAGTAATGGCTATCAAGCAATATAAGCCGAATACTCCCGGCCAGCGCGGCATGACCACGCAGGACTTTGACGGTATCACCACCAAGAAACCGCTAAAATCCCTGTTGATGCCCAAACGCCGTGGCAACGGCCGTAATAACCAGGGTCGCATCACCACTCGCCACAAGGGCGGCGGTGCTAAGAAGTTTTATCGCCTGGTTAATTTTAAGCTGGCTGATGGCGTGAGCGCCACTATCGAGCATATCGAATACGACCCGAACCGCAGCGCCCGTATTGCGCGCGTCAAAGAGTCCAATGGCACCTATCACTATGTTTTGGCCGCCCAGGGTATGAAAGTTGGCCAGAAAATCAGCAGCGGTGAAGAGGTCAATATTGAAGCCGGCAACCGCTTACCTCTCAAGAAGATTCCTATCGGCAGCACTATCCACGCTATCGAGCTGAAGGTTGGCGGCGGCGCGCAGTTGGTCCGCAGTGCCGGCAACAGCGCGCAGCTTATGGGTCGCGACAACGGCTACGCCCAAATCCGTTTGCCAAGCGGCGAAGTCCGGCTGGTCAACGAAAACTGCATGGCGTCGATTGGCGTTATTGGCAACGAGCAGCACCAGAACATTAAGATCGGCAAAGCCGGGCGCAACCGCCACAAGGGTATCCGCCCGACTGTCCGCGGCGTCGTTATGAATGCGGCCGACCACCCTCACGGCGGTGGTGACGGCGGCCGCCACGCACCCGGCCGCGCACCGGTTACACCATGGGGCCAGAAGACTCTCGGTTACAAGACCCGCCGCCGCAAATCGACTACTAAATTTATCGTGCGCAGCCGTCATGAAGGGAAGAGGAGATAACTATGATAGAGTTTGTAAACTTTCCACCTCAAAATCCAGGCGATATTAGGTTGTCTGCGGAGGCAAAACGCGCCTTAAAGGCTCATATCGCACAAGGTGAAAGTGAGATAGCCAACTGCTCTCAATTAGACCCAACAAGAAACTTGGAAATTGAATTGTCTAACTCTCTTTGGCACATGGGTCAAGCTGTAGGGCATGTCATTTTGGGAGCTATGGAATCACCAGATAGAGATACTGCTATTGAGTTAATTATACCTCTTGGAGATGATTATCGAGAGAATGTCGTTGGTCATCCGCAAGCTCACAATGCTTTTCCTGGAGGAATGCTTAAAGGTGTAGACATAGCTATTAATTGTATGCAACTTGAGGCAGGAGTTACCGTATGAGCCGTTCACTTAAAAAGGGACCGTTTATAGATTTCAAACTGGCCAAGAAGGTCAATGCGCAGGGCGATAATGACCGCACTATCATCAAGACCTGGGCCCGGGCTAGCACAATTGCGCCCGAATTCGTTGGCAAGACTATCGCCGTGCACAACGGCAAGGTCCACGTACCGGTGTTTATTACTGAAAATATGGTCGGGCACAAGCTTGGCGAGTTCGCGCCGACCCGTAAGTTCCGCAAACATGGCGGTAAGTTGGCGAAAGGTTAAAGGGATATATTATGGCAGTCCAAGCAGTCGCAAAAGGAGTCCGGATCAGCCCCCGCAAAGTCGCGGTGGTAGCTGCCTTGGTGCGTGGCCGCAGCGTCGAAGACGCCTTGACAATTTTGGAGCATACGCCGCGCCGCAGCGCCCTGGCCGTCAGCAAAGCCATCAAGAGCGCCAAAGCTAATGCCGACCATAACCACAGCTACAAACCAGCCACGCTGCAAATTACTGAAATTTCCGTTAGCACTGGTCCGCGCCTCAAGCGCTACCGGCCAATGGCCCGCGGCCGCGCCAACCCGTTCCAGTATAAGACGTCGCATATCCGGGTGGTGGTGGACGGCGAAAAGCGCGAGCCTAAGAAGAAACCGGTTGATAAGAAAACCGTCGAAACCGTAGCCGCTAAGACCAAAGAGGAGGCCAAGTAATGGGCCAGAAAGTAAATCCAATCAGCATGCGTCTCCAAGTCAATAAAGACTGGCGCAGCAAATGGTTCGCCGACAAGCGTGATTATGCTAAGTTCTTGCAGAATGACCTGGCGGTCCGCCGCTTGATTTCCAAGAAACTGGGTAGCCGCGCCTCTATCAACAAGGTAGAGATCAACCGCACACCGAATCTCGTTACCGTGACTATCTCGACCGCCAAGGCCGGTGTAGTGATTGGCCGGGGCGGCGCCAGCGCGGCCGAACTTAAAACCGCGATCGAGAAAATTTACGGTGTACCGACGCGCGTCAACATTGAAGAAATCAAGAAAGCCGATCTGTATGCCAAGCTGGTGGCCGAAAATATCGCCCACCAGCTGGAGCGGCGCATGAGTTTCCGCCGGGCTATCAAGTCCACCGCCGCCGCTACCATGCGGGCCGGTGCCAAAGGTGTACGTATTGAAGTCGCCGGACGCCTGAACGGCGCCGAGATGTCACGCCGCGAGAAAGAAGTCGCCGGCTCGGTACCGCTACACACTTTGCGGGCCGATATCGATTACGCACAAGTGAACGCTCAGACCCCTGCCGGTATTATTGGCGTCAAGGTTTGGATTTATAAGGGGGAGGCACAGTAATGAATGCAATTCATTACCACGCGACCGAAGGGAGCGTTAAATGTTAATGCCCAAACGCCAGAAGTACCGCAAGGTGCGCAAAGGCCGGATCCGCGGCGTCGCTACCGGCGGTCACTACATCGCTTTTGGCGATTACGCTTTGCAGGCCCAAGGCCAGGAGCGTATTACGGCGCGGCAAATTGAGGCCGCCCGCCAGGCTATGACTCGCTACATCAAGCGCGGCGGCAAAATCTGGATCCGTATTTTTCCGCACATTCCGGTTACCCGCAAACCGCAAGACGTTAAGATGGGCAGCGGCAAGGGCAACCCGGAATTTTTTGTGGCCAAAGTGCGTCCCGGTACCATTTTGTTCGAGATGCAGGGCGTGCCGGAAGCGACCGCCCGAGAGGCTATGCGCTTGGCAGCCCACAAGCTACCTATCAAGACCCGGTTCTTGGTACGGGAGGAGTCTTGAATCATGAAAGTTGCCGAAATTCGTAAACTATCCACCAACCAGCTTACAACCGAGAGCACTAAACTGCGCGAAGAAATCGCCGACCTAAAACGCCGCGTCCACACCGGCGAAGTCCAGAACGTGCGGGTGGTCCGCGCGAAACGTAAAGATTTAGCGCGCATGCTGACCGTCCTCGGCGAAGCACTTACTAAGGAGACTAAATAATGGCTAAGACTATCGTAGGTGTCGTAACCTCAAATAAGACCGATAAAACTATCGTAGTAACTACCCATACCCATAAAACGCACCCTTTGTACCGCAAGCAGTACACTGTTACCAATAAGTTTATGGCACATGACGAAAAAAACGAATGCCAGCCTGGTGACAAGGTAGCGATTATCGAAACGCGCCCCATGAGCGCCCGCAAACGTTTTGTCCTAGAGCGGATTATCGAGAAGCCTAAACTACGCGCTGATACACTGGCGGCTACCAAAAGTGAAGATGAAGGCACCAACCGCGCCGATACCAAAGCCAAGTCTGAAAAAGACGCTGATGAGGCTGATGAGGAGGCCGCATGATCCAGCAGGAGTCCCGTCTGAACGTCTGCGACAACAGCGGCGCTAAAGAGATTCTGTGTATCCGTGTGCTAGGCGGCAGCCGCCGGCGTTATGCCCGGGTCGGCGACGTTATTGTAGCGACCGTTAAGCAGGCTACGCCAAACGGCACGGTTGCCAGGAAGTCCGTCGTCAAGGCCGTAGTGGTACGCACCCGCGACCAATTGCGCCGCCGCGACGGCTCAACCCTCAAATTTGACGATAATGCCGCCGTCATCGTAGATGACGAAAAACAGCCCCGCGCTACCCGAATATTCGGACCAGTGCCGCGCGAACTGCGCGACCAGGGCTACGCTAAAATCGTGTCGCTGGCACCGGAGGTCCTGTAATGAAAATTAAGCTGAAAAAAGGCGACAAAGTGATGGTCCGCGCTGGCAAGTACAAGGGTCAAACCGGTAAGATTACGGCGACCCATCCGAGCGAGAACAAGGTGACAGTCGAAGGCATAAACATCGTTAAAAAACACGTCAAGCCCAACCAGCAGAACCCGCAAGGCGCGATCCTGGAGTTGACCAAACCGATTTGGGTTTCCAAGGTCAGCATTGTCGAGCCGGTTTCCAAGAAACCGTCACGCGTCGGTTTCAAACTGGATAAAGACGGCAAGAAAACCCGTGTATATAAGAAAACAGGAAAGGAGATCAAATAATGGCTACCGCAACCGCTGATACCAAGCCGGCCGCTGGTGTTGCCCGTCTCCGTGTTCAATATAACGGTACAATCGCCAAGGAGCTCCAGAAGGAGCTTGGCTTAAAGAACCCGCATGAGGTTCCCAAACTCGAAAAGATTGTCGTCAACTGCGGCCTGGGCAGGGCCAAGGACGAAAAGCGCATTATGGATGTAGCTACTAATACTTTGCGTAAAATTACCGGCCAGCAGCCAATCCAGACAACCGCTAAAAACTCGATTGCCAGTTTCAAACTGCGCGAAGGCAATAAGATCGGCCTGAAAGTGACTCTGCGCGGCGACCGCATGTATGAATTTGCCGATAGGATCATCGCTACCGTTTTGCCGCGTCTGCGTGATTTCCACGGTGTCTCGGCCAAAGCGTTTGACGGCCAAGGAAACTACAGCATCGGTCTTACCGACCAATCGGTTTTTCCTGAACTCAGCTACGAAGAAACCACGCCGCCGCACGGCCTGCAAGTAATATTTGTAATCAAGTGTAAGGAGAAAGCGCACGCCCGGGCTTTGCTTGAGAAATTCGGCATGCCTTTCCAGAAAGGAGCTAAATAAATGGCTAAGAAATCAATAATTGCCCGTGACGCTAAGCGCGCTAAAATGATCGATAAGTATGCCGCCAAGCGTAAGGAACTGAAAGAGCTCGGCGACCAGGAAGGCTTGGCCCGGCTGCCGCGTAATTCCAGCCCGACCCGCCGCACCAACCGCTGCGCCGAAACCGGTCGCCCGCGCGCCTACATGCGTCAGTTCGGCCTGAGCCGTATTAGTTTCCGAGAACACGCCAGCAAGGGCGAGGTGCCTGGCGTAACGAAAGCGAGCTGGTAGGAAAATATGAGTACCACGACCACCGACCCTATATCAGATATGCTTACGCGGATCCGCAACGCTATCGCCGTGCGCAAAAGCGAGGTCAGTTTGCCGCACTCCAATATTAAGGAGTCAGTTGCCAAATTGCTAAAAGACAGCAACTTCATTGACGATGTCAAAGTCGAGAAGGCTGATGTCGGCAAGACCCTGACTATCCGGATCAACAGCGACGACCACAATGCCCGCATTACCGAGATCGTCCGCCTCAGCAAGCCCGGCCGCCGTTATTACGTCAACGCCCGTGAAATCCCCATAGTCAAACGCGGCCGAGGTGTCGTTATCCTGTCCACCAGCCGAGGAATCATGACCGGCGACCAAGCCAAGACCGAGCGCGTCGGCGGTGAATTAATCTGTAAGGTGTATTAACGATGAGTCGAGTAGGCAAAGAACCGATCCAGATTCCCAGCGGCGTGAGCGTTAAGATTAATGATGCCGAGATTACCGTTAGCGGCAGCAAGGGCGAGCTAAAGCAGTTCACAATGCCTGGCATTATCGTTAAACAGGAGGGCGACGAGTTGATTGTTAGCCGTGCCAACGACGAGCCACAGAACCGCGCCAAACATGGGCTGATGCGCGCTTTGCTGTATAATATGGTTAAAGGGGTCAGCGAAGGCTTTAGCCGCAAGCTGGAAATCAATGGCGTGGGCTACCGCGTAGCGCAACAGGGAACCGACCTTAAGTTGAACCTAGGTTTCTCCCACGATGTGATTTATAAGGTTCCGCAGGGAGTGGCCACCGCCGTTGAGCAGAACACTATCACCGTCAGCGGCATCAGCAAACAGCAGGTCGGCCAGGTAGCGTCAGAAATCCGCGCGCTGCGCAAACCGGAGCCCTACAAGGGCAAAGGCATTAAATACGCCGGCGAACGCATACTCCGTAAAAGCGGTAAGAGCGGTAAGGAATAGGCCGGAGAATAACCATGAATTCATTAGCACATAAATTACACAACCGGCAGCAGCGCAAACGGCGTATCCGATCCGTCATTAGCGGCACGGCCCAGCGACCGCGTTTAAGCGTTTACATTAGCAATACCAACGTCAGCGTCCAATTGATTGATGACGCGACTGGCAAAACTATGGCTGCTGTGACGAGCGTCGGACAGAAGAGCGTTAAAGGTACGATGAGCCAGAAGGCCGAGTGGGCCGGCACGGAAATCGCCAACCAGGCTAAAACCGCCAAGATTAAATCAGTAGTTTTTGACCGTGGCGGCAAGTTATATCATGGCCGCGTCGCCGTTCTGGCAGAGGCTGCCCGTAAAGCAGGATTGGAGTTCTAAATGGCTGATACGCAAGCCCCCGCACAAGCGCAAACCCCGGTACAAGCGCAAGCCCAACCACAAAGACAGGGCCGGCCGCAGCAAGGCCGTCGCAATACACGGCGCCCCGACATGGTTCCCGAAGAGAAACAGTTCGACGAACGTACACTGCATATCGACCGCGTGGCCCGCGTGGTTAAGGGCGGGCGGCGTTTTCGTTTTCGTGCCCTGGTAGTAGTCGGCGACCGTAAGCAACGGGTCGGTATCGGCCTCTCCAAGGGTGCCGATGTAACAACTGCCGTTACCAAAGCTACCGATGTGGCGAAAAAAAATATGGTCCACATGTCACTTTATAAAGGTACTTTGCCACATGAAGTAGAGGCACAAGTTAGCGGCGCGCGTATCTTGCTGAAACCTGCCAGCCCGGGTACCGGTCTGATCGCCGGCGGCGTTATCCGCTCTATTTTAGAGGTCGCCGGCGTGCATAATGCCCTAAGTAAGTCGCTCGGCTCATCTAATAAGGCCAACACGGCTTATGCGACTATGAAAGCCTTGCAAAGCCTGGTGCCTGCCAAGGACTGGGTGACTACCAAGGCCAAACCCAAAGCTACATCTAAGACCAAACCAGCCGCTACAACTACAAAGAAACCTGCCGCGAAAGAGAAGAAGGCTTAGCTCATGAAATATCATCAGCTAAAAGCCGAACCAAAGCGCAGTGCCCGCCGGGTCGGCCGTGGTATTGCCGCTGGTCAGGGCAAGACTGCCGGCCGCGGCACCAAGGGCCAGCGTTCACGCGCCGGCTCTAGTGCCAAACCGGGTTTTGCTGGCGGCCAAACGCCGCTGATGCAGAAATTGCCTAAATTGCCGGGTTTCCGCAGTCATCGCGTGTCCGCTGAAACAGTTTATACGGGCCAGCTGGAGCAGTTGAAAGGGGCCACGGTTGACGCCGCTACGCTGGCCGAGGCCGGCTTGACCAGCAATGCCTACGTCAGCGTCAAACTACTCGTTAAAGGTGAGCTCAAGAAAAAAGTCACCGTCAAGCTGCCGGCTGCCAGCACGACTGCTATCGAAATGATTCAAAAAGCCGGCGGCACATTCGAGAAAACCGCCCGTTTGAGCCGTCCCAAGGTATCCGACAAAAAGAAGGTTTAAGTCAGATGGTTGGCCACAATAAAACCAAGCATACGCTAGGCATTTCCATGGAGGAAAACAGGGTCGGCCGCCTCATTTTAAGGCCGCCACTAGACGAGCAAGCTTATGACCTTGGCGCTCAAGTGCTTCGTTTAACACCGGATCTGGACTGGCTTAATCCTGACGAAAGAGTGGACTCGGACGAGGACGCCACGATATATCGGCTGGTAGTTGACTCGGAGCGTCATTTAAACGGCCGCGCCAATTGTTTATTTGACGGTCTGCAAAAAGCAAGTGTTATTGTCGAGCCGGATGAAACCGTCAGGTGGCGCTAACAAGTATGAGATAATAGAAACAGCATAAAGAGGGTAACAAAGAGCACATGAACTGGAAAATAATCGCCAAGTCACTGACGCATCCTGATATGCGCAAACGTATTTTGGCCGTGCTCGCTATGCTGCTGATTTTTCGCATACTGGCTCACATCCCCGTACCGATAAGTAACCCGCAGACGCTGCATCAAGTTCTACAGAACCTGTTTAATTCCAGCAACACTCCGCAGCTGCTGAATTTTATTAATGTCCTGTCTGGCGGTGCGCTAGCCAACTTCTCTATAATGATCGCCGGACTGGGGCCGTATATTAACGCCTCGATCATCATGCAGCTGCTCACCAAGGCCGTGCCGCAGCTGGAAGCGCTGCACAAAGAAGGCGAGTTTGGCCAGAAGAAAATCAATCAGTACACCCGTATCCTGACGCTGCCGTTGGCTATTATCCAATCGGTTGGCTCGATATATCTGATTCGCCAGGCAGCGCAAAGTATTGGCGGTGTCGGCGATATTACCGCCAGCGCCGGACCGGCTCAATGGATTTTGATGGTGTCTGCCTTGACCGGCGGCTCTATGCTCTTGATGTGGCTGGGCGAGCTGGTTACCGAACAGAGCATCGGCAATGGTATATCGCTGTTGATTACCGTTGGTATCGTTAGCCGTTTACCCTCCAGTATTTCCGAAATTTTTGGAACAGTGGTAAAGAAAGGCCATGATTTCTCGCTATTTGGCCACGCTTTGCCGTTTAATAAGAGCGGCTTGATTGTGGGTGCGATTATTCTGGTGTCTGTTCTAGTAGTGACTTGGCTGGTGGTGATGCTCAACGAAGCGGCCCGCAATCTTACAGTGAATTACGCTAAACGGGTGCAGGGAAACCGCACCTACGGCGGCATCACTACTTTGCTGCCCGTCAAGCTAATTACGGCCGGCGTGGTGCCGATTATCTTTGCCGTGGCATTCCTGAGCGTACCGAGCTTTGCCGGCCAGCTGCTCAGCGGCAACAGCAATCCGCACTGGGCGCATGTCGGCACGAATTTAACTACTTGGTTCCAGACGCCTTCGGCCCAAACGTTCGCTACCGAAGGGCTGAAAGCCTACATCTATCCGGTTACTTATTTCCTGCTGGTATTTGTCTTCACGTTCTTTTACACCAGCATCACCTTTAACTCCAAAGAAATCGCCGAAAACCTGCATAAGCAGGGCGGTTTTATAGAGGGAGTACGCGGCGGCAACGCGACTGAAAAATATCTGGGGTCTATAGTCAACCGCTTAACACTATTTGGCGCTTTCAGTCTGGGCTTGCTGGCCATCCTGCCGGTAATCGCCCAGCGTTTCCTAACGGTCAATATCACGATTGGCGGCACCAGCGTACTGATCTTGGTGTCCGTCGCCTTGCAAACCCTGCGCGCCGTCGAATCGCGTGCCCTGATGGTCACTTACGACCAGTATTCCCAGCCCGATTTCTTCTACGAACCCGAAGCCCCGGCCGATGCCGCCACCGGCGGCCGCCGCCTGAAATTCGGCCCTCGTTTGAAACGCCGTGGAAAGACCGCAAAAAAGAATTAAGTTATGGCACATGAGACACCGCCTGAAAGCTCGCCTTTCGAACGTATCAGGCTGGTGGTGCCAAATCGGATTGACAGGGGCCGCTATTATGGCATCATTGCTGTCGCCATGTTTAAATCTTCTGCGCTGGATGTCGTCCACGGCATGCGTTATGCACTTGGTTTAGGTGATGAATATCTGCGTAGAGACTATCACAAGCGGCACATGCACGGAGCCGACGCCAGGCTGTTTGACTTCGCCATCAAAAACGATACTCTCCGGCTCCATCCGGAGAGCCTGCTGGATGATGACTGGCGCAGTACGGTCGAAGATTAAGTAGCTAGAGACTCTTCGGATGATATCCTCGCGGTATTCTCAAATTTAAATACACATGCTATTATAGGGGTTAGAAATCGTCCAGGTGGCGAGGGATTGTTAAAGTATATAAAACACTTTACAATCCACCGTGGGAGCTGCTATAATTGGCAGGTTATATTTATGGCAGCCAATAAGGAAGTAATCGAGCTGACGGGAACCATCGTCGAAACACTCCCGGGAACTCAGTTTCGGGTAGAGCTCGAAAACGGCCATAAAATTATAGCTCATGTCGCCGGTAAGATGCGGAAACATTTCATCCGAATCGTGCCTGGTGATAGCGTTACGGTCGAGTTGACCCCTTACGATCTTACGAAGGGAAGAATCACCTATCGCAAAGGTTAATTACATCAAGGCAGTGAGTCATTGCAGTAAAGGAGCAAGATCCGCATGAAAGTGCGTGCCAGTGTCAAGAAAATCAGTCCTGATGACAAAATAGTCCGCCGCAAGGGGCGGCTTTATGTCATTAACAAGACCAAACCTAAGCATAAGCAGAGGCAAGGTTAAGAATGGCGAGAATCTCCGGTGTGACTATTCCCGATGGCAAACAGGTGTGGGTGGCCTTAACTTACGTCCATGGTATCGGCGAAAAAAGTTCCCGAGATATTTTAGGCAAAGCCAACGTGGAGTTGACTACCCGGGTAAAGGATCTGACAGATGCTGAGATTGGCCGTATCCAGGACGTTTTGGCCGCCGATTACGTAGTCGAGGGCGAGTTGCAGCGGTTAGTAAGCGGCAATATCAAGCGGCTCAAGGACATCAAATCGTATCGTGGCGGACGCCATGCGGCGCATTTACCGTCGCGCGGCCAGCGCACCAAGACTAACGCCCGCACCCGACGGGGCAAGAAAGTAACTGTTGGCGGCACAGCCAAGAAAGTGGCATCTAAGACTTAATATGGCAGACGAAGAAGTAAAGACTACCACCGCAGAAACCACTGAAGCTCCCGCCGCGGCAGTGCCTGTGGCAGAAGAAACAGCCAAGAAACCGGCTACGCCAAAACGCCGCAAAGCCAAACGTTCCGTGCCGCACGGCCAGCTGCATGTGCTAGCGACCTTTAACAACACAATCGTCACTTTTACTGATACCAAGGGCAACGTTTTGACTTTTTCCAGCGCCGGTGCCTGCGGTTTCCGGGGCTCAAAAAAGGGCACCGCTTATGCTGCCCAGGTGGCTGCCGAGCGGGCCGCTACTGCCGCCAAGCAGCAGTATGGCCTATCTAAAGCAGATGTCTTTATCAAGGGCATCGGGCTGGGACGCGATGCCGCTGTCCGCACTTTGAGCGGCATGAATATCCAGGTTGAAAGCCTGCATGACGTTACGGGTGTACCGCATGGCGGTGTACGGCCTAGAAAGGCTCGGAGGGTTTAGGCGATATGGCACGAGACCGTCAATCTATAGTCAAAATGAGCCGCCGCGAAGGTTACGCCCTGCACCCCAAGGCCCATAAGGCTTTGGTCAAGCGCACATCTATGCCGGGCCAGGGGCCAAACGCCCGCCGTCCGCGCGGCCGGGCCAGCCAATACTCCTTGCAGCTGAGAGAAAAACAGAAAGTTAAACGTTTATATGGACTATTAGAGCGCCAATTCAGCAATCTAATGAAAGAGGCCAGCCGGGCCCAAGGCCAATCCGGCCAAGTCCTGCTCCAACTTCTGGAACGCCGGGCTGACAATGCCGTTTACCGGGCTGGCTTCGCTCCATCCCGCCGCGCCGCCCGCCAGCTGGTCACCCACGGTCACTTCCTGCTTAACGGCAAAAGGTTCGACATACCTTCCGTCCGCCTGAAACCCAGCGACACACTAGCCGCCCGCCCCCACGCCCTAAAGACCGAATACTTCAAGAAAATTGATGATAATAGCCCCGCGCCGGGCGACACGCCTGCCTGGTTGAAAGTTAACCGCAAGAAGATTGAGCTGTCAGTTGCGGCCCTACCGGCCCGCGACGACGCCGAACCAGAGATCAATGAACAGTTAATTGTCGAGTATTACTCGCGCTAATATAAGGAGATAGCACATATGTCAAACAGTATTCACACCCCCGGACTCGTCAAGGTAGACGAGCACAGCCCTAGCAGCGCCACGCTGGCTATCGAGCCTTTGCACAGCGGCTACGGTATGACGCTCGGCAACTCTTTGCGCCGCGTCCTGCTGTCGAGCATATCCGGTGCTGCCGTCACGTCGTTTAAGGTCGAGGGCGTCACGCATGAATTTACCGACGTAAAAGGCGTCAAAGAAGATGTCGTCGACATCATGCTCAACCTTAAAGGCATCCGTTTCCGCGTTTATGGCGACGAAGCCCAGGATCTGCGTATCACCAAGTCCGGTAAAGGCGCTGTTACCGCCAAAGACATCCAGACCAATGCCGATGTCGAAATAGTTAACCCGGACCACGTTATTGCCACCATCGATGATGCCAAGGGTAAGTTGGTCATGGATCTGCGCGTCGAAATTGGCCGCGGCTACCGCACCATCGAAGAGGGCGCCGCTAAGAAAGCCAGCGACTATGTAGCCCTGGACGCTGTTTTCAGCCCTGTCTTGCGCGTCCGCTACAAGGTAGAGAACACCCGCGTCGGCCAGGTTACCGATCTGGATAAATTGATCATTACTATCGATACCGACGGCTCAATCACGCCCCAGGACGCCTTTGAGGAAGCTTCTGCCATTCTCATTAACCAATACACCGCTTTAGCTGGCAAGACCCGTGTAGAAAACGCGGAGCCGGCCGCGGCTGCCGGCGCGGAAACCCAGTTCGGCGGCGATGTTATGGGTGATGAGCCGACAGCGCTGGACACTTCTATTGAGGATCTGAGCCTATCGGCGCGAACAACCAATGCCCTAATCAACAACGACATCCACACCATCCGCGACTTATTCGCTTTGAATGATGTAGAACTGCGTGACCTAAAGGGTTTTGGCAGCAAAGCGCTGGACGAAGTCAAAGAAAAACTGGCGGAGCTGGAGCTTTAAATGCATCGCCACGGTTACCAGGGTCGGAAATTGCACCGTGAGCGCGATCAACGCCGCGCGCTTATAAAAGGCCTGGCCGATTCACTGGTCAAGTATGAATCCATCGAGACCACCTTGCCTAAGGCCAAGGAGCTGGTGCCGTACGTCGAAAAATTAATCACCAAAGCCAAAAAAGCTGATTTGCATAATCGCCGTCAGATTATCAGCAGCCTGCAAACCGTGGAGAGCGCCCACAAGCTGATTGATGAAATCGCGCCTAAATTAAAAGCACGAGATAGTGGCCATCTGCGCATTGAGAAAACCCGCGCGCGCCGCGGCGACAACGCTCTGTTGGCCCGTGTCAGCTTTGTTGACGACCTAAATGCCGCGCCGGTTGCTAAGAAGGCCGAAGAAGAACCAAAGCCTGCCGCTAAGCAGGCTCCCAAAAAACCTGTCGCTAAAGCTAAACAACCGGCCTCCAAAAAGGAGAGCAAATAATGAAAACTTACAGCGCCAAACCCGCTGACGTGCAGCGCCAGTGGTACGTGGTTGACGCCAGCGAGGCGCCGCTAGGCCGCGTGGCCACTCAGGTCGCCCAATTACTCACTGGCAAGGGTAAGCCGCAATTCACCAAACATGTTGACTGCGGCGATTACGTAGTCGTAATCAATGCCGCCAACCTGGTAGTTACCGGCGACAAGACCGATAAAAAGCTTTATTACAGCCACACCGGCTATCCCGGCGGCATCAACCAGGCCAGCCTGGCCGAAAAACAGGCCAAAGATCCAACGTTTGCCGTCCGGCACGCGGTGCGTGGCATGCTGCCTGTTAACAAGCTGCGCGACGAACGCTTGAAGCGCCTCAAAATCTACGCTGGCGTCGAACACCAGCACGAAGCCCAAAAACCGCAATCTTTATCTGTAAAGGAAGGTAAGTAGGATGGCCAAAGACTCATATTTCTATGCTTTAGGACGACGCAAGAGCTCGACTGCCCGGGTACGGTTGCAGGGCGGCAAAGGTACCATCAACATCAATGGCAAGCCGGCTGAAGAGTATCTGGCCGGGAGCAAGTACCTGCTTAATAAGTTACAGCAGCCATTTACCGTACTTGACCAAGAGAACAAATTTGATATCAGCGTGGTTGTTTCCGGCGGCGGTCATGACGGGCAGGTAGAGGCTATCCGGTTGGGAATCGCTAAGGCCCTTACGCGAATGAACGAAGATCTTAAAAGTACTCTTAAGCGTGCTGATCTGCTGAGCCGTGACTCGCGTGAAAAAGAGCGCAAGAAGTTCGGTCTCAAAGGCGCCCGCAAGCAGCGCCAGTTCACCAAGCGCTAATTCTGAATTGACAAGCTCAATACTACAATGCTATATTACTCGTCATGTCCACACAGCAGTCCAACCAATTTTGGTTTACCGGCGCCAACCGCGGCGGTAGTTACTGCGTGTCTGCATAATGTAAGCGAACGAAAGCAAGCGACACAGTAAACCGCCGAGAGGGGCGGTTTTTTAATGCGGATAATTCAATAACTTAAGAGAGAACTTATGCCAGAAACACTTAACGCCACACTATACGAAGCCCAGATCCGGGTAGCTGGCTCGATTTTAGAGGCAATTCCACCAGCCTCACTAGTCACGCTTGGGCCGGCCGGCTCCAATTCGGATCTCGTAGCCCGCGATCTAGCGGAAATATCCGGTGTTGACCCGGACAGCATCATTTTATGTGGCAATTTCCCTGAAATTATTAAACGGGTAGATAGTGGTAAAGATTATGTTGGCGTGCTGCCGGTCGCTAATAGTATCGGCGGCGATGTATTGCATGATCCTCGACAGCTTTTGACAAATGCGGAGGCTATTCGCCGCGCCAGTCAGCAAATACTGGCTGCGGTCGGGCTGCCGGTTAAGCATTGTTTACTGGGGCGGAATATCGGAATTACTGAGCTCGAAGGAGGTATAGTGCATTCCAACCCGCAAGCCCTGCGCCAGTGCGCCCAATACATATGCGAAAAAGGCATGACGGCCGTAGATACGCAAAGCACCTCAGCCGCGGCCCGGGCGCTGGCTAATGACGAACTGCCGCCAGAGAGCATGGTGATTGCCCCGCCGCTAGCTGGAGAATTGTACGGCCTGCCTATACTTGACGACAACATAGGTGACAAGCGCGCCGAAGAGAATGTCACTACCATGGCGCTTTTTTCCCGGCCGGATATCCTAATTCCGCGCTATCCACGGATATTACCTGCGAATTAGCCGGATTCTTAGGATATAATGGGTTAGAGTATGAGCAAACCGGTAATCCTGACAGGCCTGCGCGCCAACAATGATCTGCACCTAGGCAATTATCTAGGCGCCTTGCTGCCGTTGGTGGACATGGCCCGTGAAAAATCCGGCGAGTACCAAATCAACCTGTTCGTGCCGGACCTGCACAGTTTCACCACGCCGATCGACCACGGCCGGCTGCAGGCATCTATCAAGCAAAACCTGCGTGTTTTCGCCGCCGCCGGCCTGCCGCTGGACAACCCCGATGTCCACATTTACCGCCAAAGTTATATCCCGTCGCACAGTGAACTGACTTGGATTTTAGATTGTTTCACCGGTATGGGCGAGATGGAGCGCATGACACAGTTTAAAGATAAAGCCGCCGGCTTGCACGATGAACGGGTCAGCGTCGGGCTATTCAATTATCCGGTGTTGATGGCGGCGGATATCTTGCTCTACCGTGCCGAGTACGTGCCGGTTGGCGACGACCAGACGCAACATCTGGAATTCGCCCGTGATATCGCTGAACGCCTGAACAATCAGTTTGATGATACCGGGCTGTTCGTAGTGCCTCGACCTGTCAAAGAGCAGCACCAATTTTTCGGCAAAGACCAAGGGCTAAGGATCCGCGATTTGCAAAATCCGGCAAAAAAAATGAGTAAAAGTGATGAGTCCGGCAAGGGCGTAATTTTTCTGACCGATTCGCCGGCTGAAGCCCGCAAAAAGATCATGAGCGCTGAAACCGACAGCATGGGCCAGGTCCAATACGATTATGAGCGCCAGCCAGGGATCAGCAACCTGCTGGATATTTTGCGGTTCTTGGGCGGCCAGCCGGATGAATTTATCGGACAGGACCAATACGGCTTGCTCAAAAAAGTCGTCGCCGACAGGGTGGAGGATTTTTTAAAGGATTTCCAAGCTAAGCTCACTAAAATCAGCGATGACGGGATTGCCCGCAAACTTGAAAGCGACGAGGCTAAAATGCGTAAAGTCGCCGGCGCGCAATTACTTAAAGTCCAAAAAGCCGTCGGTCTGAGGTCGTAATGGCCGGCCCGGAAGTTGTCCAAGCAGAACGGCTGGACCAATATGTAGTCAGCCAACTGCCAAAATTGAGCCGTTCGGCGGCGAATCGCTTAATCGCTGATGGCAATGTGACTATTAATGGTCGTCCGGCCACCAAAGCCGGTTACAAATTACGCCCTGGGGACAAGATAAAAATCGATTATGACCCGTACAGGCAGCCGGAAATCCCCCCGATTGATTTACCAGTCATTTATGAAGACAAAGACTGCGTGGTAATCAATAAGCCGGTTGGCGTGTTGTCGCACAGCAAAGGCGAGTTTAACCCCGAGGCGACTGTGGCGACCTGGCTGGAAAGCCGCGTTAAAGGCCTGGGTGGCGAACGGGCTGGGATCGTGCACCGGTTGGACCGGGCAACCTCGGGCGTAATGATATGTGCCAAAACGCCGGAAGCGCTGAGCTGGCTGCAAAAGCAGTTTTCGGAACGCAAAACCAAGAAAACCTATATCGCCGTAGTAAAGGGCAAGTTAGCAAAGTCCGAAGCGGTGATAGATATGCCAATCGAACGTAACCCCAGAAAGCCGCAAACCTTCCGGGTGGGCGCCAACGGCAAGCCATCTGTAACTGCCTACAAAGTCCTGGAGTCCGGCAATGGCCGGAGCTTGTTGGAGCTGAAACCGACTACCGGCCGGACGCACCAGTTACGCGTGCATTTGCGTAAACTTGGACACCCGATCATCGGCGACGAGCTCTACGACGGGCCAAAGGCGGCGCGGCTTTTCTTGCACGCCGAAAAGCTGGAAATCACTCTGCCGGACAGGGCGCGCAAAACGTTCGACGCGCCCGTGCCGACTGCCTTTAAGGAATCGTTGGCATGAAAGACCTTGTGGATCTTGTCCTGCATCCGGCTACCCGGCGCCAGCTGGAAGCGTTTATAAAATCACCATCGCAGGTGTTGGTACTGGCCGGACCGGAAGGAGCTGGCAAGCTGGCGCTGGCCAAGCGGCTGGCTGGAACTATCCTGGAGCTACCGAAGGACGACTTCGACAGCTATGGACAAGCCCTGGTCATTAGTCCCGAAGAGGGCAAAAAAGCGATCGGCATTGAATCGGCCCGCCAGCTGGAGCGTTTCTTACGGCTAAAAGTCCCTAGCGGCAAGCGGCACGACAGGGCAGTTATTATAGAAGGCGGTCACCTGATGACGGTAGAGGCGCAGAACGCCTTGCTCAAAACCTTAGAGGAGCCGCCGACCGGCACAATCATAATGATAACGGTCAGTTATGAACCGGCGTTGTTGCCGACGGTGCGTTCGCGGGCCCAGACCATAACCGTGCAACGGCCCGGCCAGCAGGCCTTGCGGGAATTTTTTAACAGCCGCGGCTTTGACGCGCCGGAAATCGACCGGATATACGTCCTCAGCGGCGGCCTGATAGGGTTGATGAGCGCTCTGCTGGAGTCGGATGACCATCCGTTGCTCAAAGCTACGGAACAGGCCAGGCAACTACTCAGCCAACCGCTGTACGAACGGCTCATCACTATCGACGGCTTGTCAAAAGACAGGACTTTAGCCACCGATACGGCCGGTGTGCTCCAGCGTATGGCCCGTATCAGCCTGCAAACCGCTAGCGGCCAGGCGGCCAAGCGTTGGCAGGCAGTTTTAGAGGCCAGCTATGAGGCCACAGAAGCACTATCCGCTAGCGCCCAACCCAAGCTGGCGCTCACAAATCTGGCGTTGAAGTTTTAGCCTGTATGAAGTAATCTATAGAAACCATATGTATGAGCTCTTGATTATCGTTGCTTTCGCGGCCTTGGCTTATGGC
The DNA here is from genome assembly GCA_035692985.1 of Saccharimonadales bacterium (SeqCode). Lineage (GTDB taxonomy): Bacteria > Patescibacteriota > Saccharimonadia > Saccharimonadales > UBA4665 > JARIHC01. Next base: position 12,576 of record DASSHG010000005.1, on the reverse strand, counting down.
AACGCCGTAGTGCATGATGACGAATTTGCCGACGTTTCACGCCGCGTCGGTACCCGCATCGGCAAATTGTGGGATATCGCCCACCAGGGTATGCGCGAGAACCGTTTCCTGCGTGCCGAAAAAGCCCTGCTGACCATTCTGAAAATCGACGAAAAAAACGCCGCCGCCTACAACCGCCTCGGCATCCTTTATGCCAAGCAAAAAGAGTACCGCGACGCGATTGATTGTTTCGAAATCGCCTCGTCTATCGAGGCCACGGCCTCTAGCCTGCACAACCTCGGCCTGATTTATTACGAAACCGAAAACTATGATAAGGCCGCCGTGGCTTTTGAGCAGGCTCTCAAGCTGGATGATAAATCAGCAGCCCGCCACGTAGCCTACGCCAAAGTCCAGGATAAACTTGGCAACCAAAAAATGATGTTCCAGGAGCTCGAAAAGGCCGCTGAACTGGAGCCGAACCGCGAGACCTTCACGCTACTCCACAAGGCCTACGCGGACCACGGCATGGCTGCCGAAGCCGACATTATCGCCGATAAGCTCAAAAAACTTAAACCAACCGCCAGGCGCCGCCGTATCCTGCGCCCCCGAAGAGTTGTAGTTTAGGTTTAGCGCAGATTAGGGTGCACGAAGTACGACAGAGCGGCAATCACGCCATCTTTATAACCACTGGTGCGAGTAATCTGATTCTTGGTCATCAGGCCAAAATGGCCGTCGCCATGTTTTGAGTTAGTCTCCTTAAAGACGATATCGCAGGCCTCCCCCAACTCTTTGCCGGCGCGGATTAGATTCATCATTTTCTTGGGCACGATCATCTTTACGGTCGAGCCAATACCTTCGTTGCCATCTTTATCAACCACCACTACCCAGCCGCAATCCAGCCAATGTTCGCCAGTCTTTTGCAGGCCACCCTCCAAGCCAACTCCGTAATCAGCGCCGAGTTTCTCAAGAGCTTTCTGCGCTCTGTTATGGGCGCCCTTGATGCTTTCCTCGTCACTCATCGGCTGGTCGGATACGTCAGAAGCAACACCGACACCCTCTACCTGCCATTTTTTATCTGGCCATAGCGCTTTAAACGCCAGCCTCACTGACTCAATTTTCACCGGATTCTTCGATCCAACCGCAACTTTCATAATAATTGGTGCAGGGTGCAGGATTCGAACCTGCGAAGGCATAAGCCATCAGATTTACAGTCTGACGTGTTTGACCGCTTCACTAACCCTGCATGTTAACTCTGGAGCCATCTATGGGATTTGAACCCATGACCTCATCCTTACCATGGATGTGCTCTACCCCTGAGCTAAGATGGCCTGAATACCAGGTAATAGTAGCAAATTATCCCTGTTTTTGCTACTATTTATATCTGTAAACCTGCCACCTTAGCTCAGTTGGCTAGAGCATCGGTTTTGTAAACCGAGGGTCGTCGGTTCGAATCCGACAGGTGGCTCCAAATTTGTTTACAATCTGTTTCGTATCTGTTAGAATAGAAGATAATTATGGCAAAAGGCGACAAACGGAAAATTATCGGACTGGTCAGCGAAGAGACTGGCGAGCGCTTGTATTACACAACCAAAAATACCATGAATACGCCCGATAAGCTGAAATTGCGCAAATACAGTCCCAAGGCTCGTAAACACGTCGTCTTCACCGAAACCAAAAAGAACCTCGGCCGCAACGAAGCCCCAAAGCGCTAAAGTTTGTTACATGATAAAGAAGCGACAAGCTTGAGCTAGGTATGAATAGAATATTGCAGATAAGTCAATTAATTCTGTATAATAGCTGAATTATGTCTGTCCCAGTTGATGCATACCGGTCGTTATTATTAGAAGAAACACTAGAAATCGGTACAATGCAACACGAAATTGACTTTGCACCTTACGCGGCTTTGACTCCGGATAACTACGCGGACGAAGAACAGGTGTACTACGTCTCATTTACCAATGTGCATATGGTACCAGGAGACCGGGTGCCGCGACTGCGTCAAGTACAGCTGCATAATCCTGGCGTACCTGATGACGTTGCTGAGGATGTACTGGAGAGACTCGCCGATCAGCTAGAAGCACCGCTGCCTCACCTCCATGAAAATAATATGCGCGACATAGCCGAGGCTGCCATAGCTGCGTGTGAAGAGCTTGAAGAGCAAGAAAACCCTCTGCTAAGCCCGCTATTTAAGACATTGGCAGTTATGGCGACATCACTTACCGTGGACGGCCATCCACTTGTTTTTCAGCATAGCTCGCGCAGTTTCGCCGAGACCATGGCACGCCACAGAGCAGGTCGTTGGCAGGTTGATGCTGCTGAAGCGGGAGATATGCCAGACGAAGTATATGAGATGGCATATAAGTTAGAAGGAGAACATCAAGAGCTGCCGCCGTATGATGAATGGAGGCAGACCGTATCAGATACTGCGGCAGAGGTGCTAGCCAAAGGTGAAGATTTACGAGTCAAAGAATGTGAAGCGAACATGGCGTATTTTTTATCCCGCGTAGAAACAATGCGGCCTGCTGTTGCCAAACTCTTCAAACCATAAAGAACCTCGGCCGTAACGAAGCCCCTAAAAGATAACGCGCCTCCGGCACGCTGGCGCCTTAATCTACTTTACTGAGGTCTAACAGCGTATTAACTAGTTCGGAGTGGCTCCAGACCAGGGGCGTGACACCTAGGGGGCTGCCGGTTTCGGGGTCAAATTGCTCGCTCAGGGCGCCACTGGGCAGTTCGCGGGCCAGCGCCCAGTCAACCAGCTCTTTCGCTTTAGCCGCCTGGCCGGCACCGATGTAATACTGGGCCAGCCATAACGTGGTTACAATCCAGGGGTTGCCGCCGTACTGGTGCTTAGTCAAGAAATAATTATCATGTTCATAACGGGCCACACCGCCGCTCGGTGAGGTGTCTAATAGTTTTTCCTCAACACGCTTGGCAGTGTTCTTGAGACGCTCGTCATCCAAAGAGAGCCGGGCATACATATAGGGGCCGTATAGATTGGAGATATCCAGCGTGTTGTCGTAGCGCAAGGTGCCGTCCTCGAGCATTAAATAACCTTTAACGAAGTAGCCGTCCTTGTGGTAGAGCTTGTCGAGGTTCTTGCGGATACCAGCGGCGGCCCGTTCCCAGCGGATAGCGTCGTCTGGCTGGTCGACCAGACTGGCGATTTTGGAAGCGGTTTCCAAGCCGGCTATGGTAACGCAGGTTGTGTAGGTAGAGGTTAGGAACTTCTCTTCCCAAAGATCATAGCTGGCGTGCGGCAGGCCGGTTTGTTCGTCTATGAAACGACTCATAAAGGCCGCGCAGGGCGCCACGAAAGTTCGATAGAGGTTTTGGACAAAGACTTTATCTTGGCTGGCTTCGTAAAATTCGCCGATCATAAAGATGACGCCTGCCGTTTCATCTTCCTGGATGGCTAATTCTTTGTGGCGGCCATGGATTAGCGGGTGCCAGGTGCTGCCGATAGCCCGGTCCGGCTGGTATTTATGCATTAGGTAGCCGTCTTTGTGCATGGTGTCGCGGGCGAACTCAAAGAAGTGTTTGGCCTCCTCGAAGTGGCCTAAGCGGATCAAGGGCCACAGGGCGTAAGCGGCGTCGCGCGGCCAGCAGTAGCAGTAATAATCCCGGCCAAAGTTAAAAATGCTGGAGTCGCCGCTGGCCAGTACGCCGCCCCGTTCGTCGCAGTGGGCTTTGATAATTAGCAGACTGTGTTCCAGGTCTTGGCGGTGCAAGGCTGGTATCTCGCGCGTGCCGCTGCCCAGCCAGGCGCGCCAGTGCTGCCGGACATAGTTTAGACGGTTTTCCATCGGAATTTGATTGAAGTGGTCATGTACTTCTTGGGCGTCGCTCTGGCTGCCGGCAGCTACCACCCAGTAATCAATGATAGTTGACTCGTTGCCGCCCATCAGCCGTCGGAAACGGATGACGCTGTCAACGCCGCCATGCTCCACGGCGTTATTGGACAGTTCGCCGTCTTCGGCATCCAGATAGGTACCTGCTTTGCCCTCGATGCCGTAATTACCAACGGCGTATTGGTCGAACTTCTCGCCATCCGCGAATTTGCCGCCAATTAACAGGGAATAACGGCCTTTGTAGTCCAGTACGTAGTGGCCGTCGGGCACGTAGATGGCCGTGTCGGCCCGGCCGGCCCGTGAAATCTGGAACACCTGGTGCATGAACAGGCGCACGTCGCGCTCCTCCGGCCGTTCGTTGGTCATGGTGATGTGGCGCACTAGCGAATTAGTTTCGATGTCGACATAGTCGTGCAGTTCTAGTGTAAGTGCCAGTTCGTTAGAGTGCAGGTGGACCCTGCTGACCATGGCGTCGTCTTCGTACTCAACGCGCACTTCCCAGCTGCCGTCGTCGGTCCATTTAAACTGGTTATTCACCCAAATACCGATTTTGTGCTGGGATGAACGGGCCGTCGTCAAGTTTTCCAGACCGACGTACGGGTAATAAAAATCGTGGACCAAGCCATTTTCGTCGAGCCCCACGAAAGTTTGCCCATTGCTGAGTACGACGGGGCGTCCCATGCTAAACCTCCACTCCTTGTCCGGCTAAGCGGGATTGCAGGTCGCGATAGGCGTTCATAAAATTCATGTAAGCCTCGTATGGCGTTTCGTAAGGGCTAAAATAGGCGTGGATGTCGCCGTCATTGAACCATTTGGTACACATGTAATAGAAATGGTCGGACGTTTGTAAGCGCCGCCAATCTTCTATCAGCGCCCAGTCGCCGGTAGCGATAATTCGTCCGCCTAAATCGTACAGCGCTTGGATGGATGAACTTTGCATGGCGTTGCCCAGCCAGGCCGATAAGTCGCGCTCCGTGTCGGCCCAGGTGATGATGTGCGGCACATCAACTTCGCCGACTGGTTCAAAGCTGTCAATTGTTTCGCTGACGGTCATAAACGTGTTGCCGGCGGTCTTCAGCCACTGCTTAGGCAAATGTTCCAGGAAATCGAAAACGCCGGAGGCTTCCCACTGGTGCTCGCCGAAGGTTTCATAATCCATGAATAAGTTGAAATTAGTGGCGCCACGCTCTTCACTCATCCAGTGGGCAAACTTGTCGGCTGTCAGCGGCCATTCTTTCCAGCCGCGGTCGCCGAAGCGAAAGGCGATGTCATCGCTCAGACGGTAGTTTTTCATCAGCAACCGGATGTGTTCGGTGCCGGCGGGCCGGTAAACGTAATTCGGGCTGCGCCACTCCAGCACCGGATCCCAGCCCTCGGTCAATATACCCTTGTAACCGGCTTGGTCAGCCCACTGTGCCAGCTCGTTGTTGTAGGCCAGCTCGGTGTTTCGAAAGACCCGTGGCGTTTGGCCGAAAACCTGCTCGACTTTTCGGCGGTGCATGTCCACTTGTATTTCAAACTCCTCGCGCGAATAAAAAAATGCCAGGCTGTGGTGGTAAGTTTCCGCCAGAATCTCTACCCGTCCGGTTTCGCACAAGTCCTTGAAGGATTGCAGCGCCTCCGGAGACCAGCGCTCCAGCTGCTCAATTACTACGCCGGACAACGACAAGCTCAGCTTAAATTCCGGATTATCTTTGAGTAGTTGCAACAAACGCGCATTCGCCGGCAGGTACGATTTCTTAACCACTTTTTGCAGGATGCGTTCATTGCTGGCGCGGTCGTCGTAAGGCGCGTCAAAGTAATCATGCTGGACGGCCGTATCGAACACCGTGTAATGCCGGATGCGGTACGGCTGGTGGACGTGCAGGTATAGGACGATGGCTTTGCTCATACCGCCGCCTCCGGCACATGTTCAGCATACAAATCCATCATCCGATCGCTAACCGTATCCCACGATAGCCGCTGGTATTCCCGGTATGCGCCATCCCTGAGCTCGCCGCGCAACGCGTCACTGCGCAGGGTGGCGATAATCTGATTAGCCATTTCGTTGATATCCCAAAAGTCGGTTTTCAGGCAGCTGTGCAGCACCTCGCTGACGCCGGACTGTTTGCTGATGAGTGACGGCGTGCCGTAGCCGGCTGCTTCTAAGGGCGTCAGCCCGAACGGCTCCGAAACAGAAGGCATTACAAACAGGTCGCCGATAGCGAAAGCGTCACGCCAGCGCTTGCCGCGTTGAAAATCCGTAAATAATACGTTGGGGCCGATGCCTAGTTCAGCGGCTAATTCCACGAGTTCGCGGTATTGTTCGCCGCTGCCAACAATCAACAATAATGATTTTGGCTCGCGGGTGATCACTTCGCGCATTGCCTTCAACAGGTTCGGCAAGCCTTTTTGGATGGTCAGCCGGCCGACATTAACCACCACTTTATAGCCAAGCTGTTTCATAAGGGTTAAATAATGGTAGGCGTTATCCGGCTCCAAGGGCGCCAAACCGTCCGGATCTATGCTGTTGTGCACCACCTCGATTTTATCGGCCGGAATATGGTAATCCTCAATAATCCGCTGTTTGGTGTGGCGGCTGACGGCAACTACCTTATCGGCCAATTGCATGGATAACCCCTCGACTTCTTTGACCAGCGGATTTCCACGATCCAAACCGCCAGCCCGGTCGGACTCCACCGAATGGACATGTAAAATCACCGGGCAGCCTTTGGCCTCTTTGACGCGCAGGGCAGCCCGGAAAGTCAGCCAGTCATGGGCGTGGACGATATCAATTTGCCGACTTCCTGTTAGGCGGGCAACGTTCTGCTCGTACAGACGCTGCTGGTCATGGATACCCAGGTGGTGCTCGCTGCCGTCCGGCAATATGTAGCGCTGGCTGTCGTAGGCGCCGGCGCCAGGCAGGACCGTGGCAACGCCTTGCGGGCTGGCCGCTGTAACACGCATAAAGTCTATCTGGTGGTCAGCCTCATACGGCAAGATAAATTCGATATCAACATCATTTTTGGAGAGGGCTTTACAAAGCTGGTAACACGCAATTCCCAGTCCACCGCTGTTGTGGGGAGGTAATTCCCACCCGAGCATCAGTATTTTCATCAGCCTCTTTTTAATTTATTTTAGATTTTTCCATCTACCATTATAGGACTGCCGTTCCTATAGCACAAGCGGTATAACGTAAGGAAATGCGTGATATAGGTCAATTAGTGTTCGGCCTCAAACCCTTTCGGCACCCAGGTGCGTACCACCGCATTAACCCCAAGCCAGAACACAGACAAATCCACTCCCTCTGGTCCTGAGGCAAGGCCTTCAGGGGTGAAAGGCAGGATCAAGCTTCTGCCTAATCTGTGGATTGCCTCATATCCTACCGCGTTAGCAATCTGCTCAGCGGCTTCGGTGCCTTGCCAGAAGAGCCCAAGCTCATCGCCTGTCACTTCAGAATGTGTTATCAGACCGGTCTGATCAGGATTGATAGTACGGACAGTGGCACGGCGAAGTCCACCAACTAAGTCAGGAATATCACTCAGTAATACTGAGCGCCGGTGGACTCTTATCTTATTCATATGTCAATAATTTGGCAGGGGCACGTGGAATCGAACCACGATCTAGGGTTTTGGAGACCCTCATACTAGCCGTTGTACTATGCCCCTACGTCGGCTCAATCATACCTGAAACAGGCTCAATTGTCATCTGTTTTTACTTCCAAATCATTAAAAAATCTGCTATACCTAGAAGATATGGCGAAAATTCTGCCCACCAAGCCGTTTTTACTTATGCTCTACGGATTTCCAGGGGCCGGCAAGACATATTTTGCCCGCCAATTCTGTGAAAATATCCAAGCGGCGCATTTGCAGGCCGACCGTATCCGCAGCGAGCTCTTCACCGAACCGCGCCATGACAAACAAGAAGACGCCATCGTCGAGCAGCTCATGAATTACATGGCGGGAGAATTCCTGACGGCCGGCGTCAGCGTGGTTTATGATACCAATGCCGCCCGCGGCAGGCAGCGTTACATGCTGCGTGATCTGGCCAGACGCTGCCATGCCGTGCCGCTATTGGTGTGGTTTCAGATGGATCAGGATACGGCTTTTGGCCGCAGTATAAAGCGCGACCGCCGCCGCGCCGACGATAAATATGCCAGCATGTTGGACCGCACTTCCTTTGAGTCGCTAACCGGCAGGATGCAGAATCCCACGGCCGCTGAAACCTACGCCGTGGTTAGCGGCAAGCATCTTTTTAACACCCAGCAGAGTGCCGTGGTCCGTAAACTGCGCGACATCGGCGCGCTCAGCACCGATGACGCCAGCTCTAAAACCATCAAACCCGGTATGGTTAACCTGATCCCGAACTCCCAACCCAAAGCGACCCACGGCCGGGTTGACATGTCCCGCCGCAATATATCAATACGCTAAGCGCATAAGACTTAAGACATGGCTTTCAAGCAGTTTACGCTCTCCGATGGCACATTGCTGACTATCTATAAACGCAAGGCCAGCCGCGGATTGCGATTGAGTGTGACGCCGGAGGGATCGGCCAGGGTCAGTATTCCGCGCTGGTCGGCCTACGCGGCCGGCCAGAGGTTTGCCGAATCACGGCTAGAATGGATCAAGGCCCAGCAGCGCCCGGCTGCGGCACTGGTAAACGGCCAGCGTATTGGCAAAGCGCACCGCCTACGGTTAGTAGCTAAACCCAATGAGGGGAAAGTTGCCGCCAGGGTCGGAAAAACGGAGGCGATAGTAACTTATCCGCCGCAACTGGACGCGGCTGGCCCGGCCGTACAGGATGCCGCACGACGGGCTGGTATCCGAGCCTTGCGCGCCGAGGCCGAAAGCCTCTTGCCGCAAAGATTGGCTGCTTTGGCTGGCCGGCATGGTTTTACATATAATCAAGTCACCATAAAACAGATGAAAAGCCGGTGGGGCAGCTGCGACCGCCACCGCAACATCGTGCTCAATCTGTTCCTGATGCAATTGCCCTGGGAGCAGATAGATTACGTCCTGCTGCACGAATTGACGCACACCGAGGTACTCCGCCACGGTCCGGATTTTTGGCGGGCTATGGAGCGTGTCCAGCCGGCTAGCAAACAACTGCGCCAAGCTGTCCGCACCGCCCAGCCGTTATTGCACGGCGCGTCGCAAGTTGTGGCATAATACAATCCAGCATGACGCTTACGCCTAAAACCATAGACAAATTGAGCGAGCAGCTGGAGCATGAACGGCTGACAAGCCTGATCAACAGCATGGCCGATGCCGTAGTGGCCGTCGATAGACAGGCTAAAATCCGCCTCTATAATGCTGCTGCCCTCAACATTTTTGATGTTAATACCATAACCGAAGGCACCACGCTCGGCGCTATTTGTCAGCCGCTTGACAAAAACAACCAGCCTTTCGACATCGACCAGTTAATTAAAAACACCAAAGTACCGCAAACCAACCGCGATTTGCGGCTTAAATACGGTGATGACAGCCAAATCAACCTTTACATCAGTATCGCGCCGGTACGCCTGGGTTATGGCTCAACCGGCGAGACCGGTTACGTGCTGCTGCTGCGCGACATCACCCGGGAAAAGTCGCTGGAAGAAGAACGCGACGAATTCATCAGTGTAGTTAGCCACGAACTCAGAACGCCGATCGCGATATCTGAGGGAAATATCAGCAATGCCGAATTCATTGTCGGAAAAGGCGGCGATATGACAGCCGTGAAGAAGGCGCTAAAAGAGGCCCATAACCAGGTATTGTTCCTGTCGGACATGATTAATGACCTAGCTACTCTGAGCCGAGCCGAACGCGGCAAGTTGCAGGTAAACGTAGAATCCGTGAACATCCAGGATTTAGCCAAGGAGCTGGTTGATAATTACGAACCCCAGGCCAAAGCCAAAGGGCTGGAGTTTAAGCTGGTGCTCGACCCGAGGTTGGAATTGCTGCGCTCCAGTAAGTTGTATGTCCGTGAAATCCTCCAAAACTTTATAACTAACGCCATCAAGTACACCCAAAAGGGCAGCGTTACCCTGCAGGCGCTGCCCAGCCCAGCCGGTGTTCATTTTTCCGTCCACGACACTGGCATCGGTATAAGTAAAAGCGACCGCGAACGGGTTTATGATAAGTTTTTCCGCTCCGAAGATTACCGCACGCGCCAATCCAACGGCACAGGGCTGGGGCTGTACGTGACCATGAAACTGGCCCGGCTGATCCACGCCGAAATAAGCCTGGATAGCGAGCTCAACAAAGGCTCAACTTTTAGCGTTTTCTTCCCGAATCTTAAGTAGCGGAACGCAAACGTTGCGGCCTTTCCAGATGACTTCACGGAACTCATACCGCCACATGGAGTAATTCAATAGGCCGATGTCGTAAATTGCCGCCAGCGGCAATGCCCAAAGACCGCGGCTTAAGAATTGCCGGTATGTCAGCCGGACTATTTTGCTGTAAAAGCCCGCTAAGAGCAGCGACGTCACGAGGTTTATCGCGGCCAATATCCCCAGGTGTGCCACGCCAGCGGCGACCAGCAAAGCGAAAGGTAGTACCAGGGCGGCCAATTCGCCAACAACTGATAACGCCACCAATTCCGGGCGCCGGTGCAGCTGCGGATAACGGGTCCGTACGGCCGTAGAACACTGTTCGATCAGGCTTTTGGCGCTACTTAAACCAATGGCCGTACCGCTTTGCAAGAAACTGTAGCCATCTTGGTGGCGTGCTGTCGAACGGGCAAAATAGCTCTCCGGCGCGATACTATGGCTGACCGCTTCCAACCCGCCGGCACCACGCAATGCCTGAGCTGTGATAAGCCAGCAGGTGCTGAGTACCGGCGGTCGCCGCAACAGACGGCGCGGCAGCGATAACTCCCAGGCGTAACGGGCCGGCTGGACCAACAGGGATTCTATGTTGAGACTTGGCGGCACCGGGTTGCGCGGCATAAAACTGACCATCTGCTTGCGTCGTTGCGACATCACTTCTATCATCGACCGCAAACTGCCCGTCTGGAACCGCGTATCGACGCCGCAAAACAGTAATAATTCACCATTGGCCTCTGCCGCCAGCTGGTGGTAGGCGTAATTCTTGGCCAGCCAATGCCGTGGCGGCGCCTGGCCCGCAACGAAGCGTACGCCGCTTTGGGCAAAATCGCGGATAATCCCCGGCGTGCGTTTGTTTTGTGAACAGTCGTCCAAGACCAGAATCTCCAGCTTGGGATAGTCGCTGGCCACTAAAGATCGCAGACAAGCCTCTAAATCATTCGTTTCGTTGCGTGCAGGGATGGCTACGGTCAGGGCCGGTAATTCTTTATCGCCTAGATTTTTTAGTTGGCCATCGGGTCGGGTGGTACGCAGGTGCCGGAGCGTGGAAATCATTAAAATTAGCGCTACCGCCAGTTGTCCAGCCGCTAAAATATAAAGCCACGTAACCCCAGTTAACAGATAGTGATGGCTCAGTCCGGCCCCCGCGGCAACTACTATCTGGCAGCCAATTAACCACCAGCTGGTGCGCCGGGTAGATGAATAAAGCCGTTTGGGCTGCAGCCGCCCTTCCAGTACCCGCAACAAGTTAATAATTCGGTAAATGCTAAAAACCAGCAGCAGGCCTGTCCATACTGATGGCGTGGAACCGAACATCAGCCCGCTAGCCACCGAGAGGGCTATAATCACCGCGCAAGCCAGTCCGCGCCTCAATCCCCAGGCCGGCGGCAGCCACATCAAGAGTTCGGCCGCGCTGATTCCGGCCAGCCAATAGAGCGTAAGCGTCATATTAGTACTATAACAAAACCCAAGCTGAATGCTTGACCCCTGGGCAGGTAACATGCTAGACTTGACAGCAGTGGCCTACGAATAATGTAGGCTTTTTAATTTGGGAGAATAGATCAGCAATGGCCGAGCAGCCTGCCAAAAAGAAACGGCGGATCAAGAATCCGGAAACATTCCGTGAACGGGTCCAAAAAAACGCCGCGGCCGGCGATAACGCTTCGGCGACTAATCGTCTCAAGCAAACTGGCGGCAAGTTATCTAAATCGGCAAGTCCAGTCACACATACCGTTAGCCGGACGTATAATTCAGAATTCCTTCTGCCTGTGCGCAAAATTCTGTCGTTAATTGGCAAAGTCGTTTTCCCCAAATATTTCCGTCAGAGCGGACAGGAGCTCAAGCTGGTCACTTGGCCCGGCTGGAGTGAGGGCCGCCGGCTAACTTTCGCGGTGCTGGTTTTCGCTATCATATTCGGAGCGGCCATCGCCGGCGTGGACTGGGTTCTGGATAAGATTTTTCAACATCTATTACTTACTTAAAGGGAGAAAACAAGGGAGGACCAATAATGAGCAACAAACGCTACGACACCTCTAAGCGCTGGTACGCTATTCACACCTATAGCGGCTACGAAGAGAAAGTCGCCGAATCAATCCGGCAGCGGGCCGACAGCCTGGACATGAAAGATAAGATTTTCGAGGTCCTTGTGCCAAAGGAAAAGATGATTGAGATCAAGAACGGCAAGCGCCGAGTGGTCGAAAAACGGATTTTCCAGGGATATGTTTTGGTGCATATGAAACTTTCTGAAGACGCTTGGTACATCGTGCGCAACACACCGAGCGTGACCGGTTTTGTCGGCAGCGGTACCGACCCGACACCGATTGAGCAGGATGAAATCGAGAAAATCCAGAAACGTATGGGTCTGGAGCAGCCGAAACACAAGATTGACTTCACGGTCGGCGAGGTGGTCAATATCACCGACGGCCCATTCAAGGGCTTCGACGGCTCAATCAACGAGATCGA
>DASSHG010000004.1:0-12709 GCA_035692985.1 Saccharimonadales bacterium (SeqCode) | reverse complement strand
CGCCAGCTGCGGCGGTTGGTCGACTACTATTGTATCACCAAAGTCGGCGATGACCCGCTCTGCCAGCTTGAACCCCAGCTCTTTGTGGGCCTGCTCGCGACCGCGGTAGAAGACCGTGATCTTCACCTTGTGGCCGGCCTGCAGAAATTTGGCGACCTTGTTCATTTTGATGTCCAGGTCGTGCTGGCCGATTTTCAGGCCGAACCGCATCTGTTTCATGTCGAGCGTTTTAGCGCTCTTGCGGTTTTTTTGGCGCTGTTTGGTCTGCTGGTAGTTGTATTTACCCCAGTCGACTACTTTGCACACCGGCGGGTCGGCGTTCGGCGATATCTCCACCAGGTCCAAACCGTGCTCCCCAGCAACTTGCAGGGCCTCCTGCTTGCTCAAAATACCGAGCTGTTTCCCGTCTTCGTCGATAACCCGTAAGCGGGGCGCCCGAATCTGTTCATTCAGGCGGGTGCGTTTGGCGATACTGGCGTCTCCTTAGTGGTTGGTTGCCTTGATGATTGCAAAGTAGATGCATTGTAACAGATGGCAGGCCAGGGGTCAAACAGATTTAAGTGCGATATGTGAGGGCTTCGGTGATGTGGGCGGCGGTGACAGGCCCGGAGTGGTCCAGGTCGGCGATGGTGCGGGCCACTTTAATGGTGCGCATGTAGGCCCGGGAGGATAGTTTCATCTGGCGGGCGGCGGTATTGAGGGTCGTTTCAGCCTGTTTGGTAACGTGGCCGCGGCGCTTAATATCGGCATTGGTCATGTCGGCGTTGAGCTTGCCGCCGCGGCCGTAGCGCTCGGCCTGGAGCTGGCGGGTTTGGCGGACCTGCCGGGCAGTCCCTCGGTCGCTGTGTTCGTCAGCCGTCTGGCGGAGCAGTCCAGTGTATTTAATGTTATTAACAGGGGTGGATAGGTCAATGCGGTCCAGGATCGGGCCGGACAGGCGCCGCTGGTATTGGCCGACTTGGTACGGCAGGCAGGCGCAAGTTCCGGCACCGGCATAGTAGCCGCAGGCGCAGGGGTTGGCAGTGGCCACCAGGATGAAATTGGCCGGATAATCCAGCGTAGTCTGGGCGCGGGCAATACTGATGGCGCGGTCTTCCAGCGGTTGGCGCAGGGCTTCTAATGTAGTGTGGCTGAATTCCGGCAGTTCATCGAGAAACAAAACCCCGCGGTGAGCCAAGCTGATCTCGCCGGGTCTCAGTGGCTGGCCGCCGCCGATGATAGATGCCTGGCTGGCGCTATGATGCGGAGAACGGAAGGGCCGGTCGGCCGCGACCTTATCATAATCCCGACTGGCCAGGCTGTGCAGCTGGGTAACTTCCAGGGCTTCTTCGCGGCTGAGCGGCGGCAAGAGCGAGGGCAGGGCTTTGGCCAGCATGCTTTTGCCGGTGCCTGGCGGGCCGCTCAGAAATACATTATGGCCGCCAGCCGCGGCTATCAGCAAAGCGCGCTTGGCTTGTTCCTGGCCGGCGATTTCACTCATATAAACAGTGGATTTAACAGGGGCAGCAACGGTTGGATCATATTGCCCTTGGCGGGTATTAATAGGCTCGATTGCCGCGGCGCCGGCCAGGTGCAAGTACAGTTCTTGGAGACTGCCGACCGGCACTAGCCGGACGCGGGGTACCAACCGGGCCTGCCGCAGGTTGGACCGGGGGATGTAAAACGTGCGTAGCCCGTGCCCGCGTCCGGCCAGCAGTTTGCCGATAATGCCGCGGACGGCCCGAACCGAACCATCCAATCCTAGTTCGCCAATAAAAGCACATGCTGGCGCGAGGCTGCTGGCATCCAATTGCCTATCGGCCAGCAGAATCGACATCGCTATAGCCAGGTCGAAACCGCTATCGGCCTTGGGAATGTCGGCAGGGGCCAGATTAACAGTGATACGTTTGCGAGGTAGCATTATACGGCTAGTCGCGAAAGCACCCCTGATACGTTCCCTGGCTTCACCGACTGAACGGTTAGCGAAGCCGACAATCACGATACTCGGCAGGTTATTGGACAGATGGCACTCGATATCGATCACGATACCTGATGCCCCGTCAGCGATAATACTTTGCACCTGCGCCCCCGTAGCCATAAAGAACGAACCTCCGCGGTTATTTACTGGACAAAAGTAAAACACCTTGCCCCGGGAAAGACAAGGTGTTTTAAGAATTATTTAAGGTTTTTGTTTATAACGTTTGGTTTTAAAGGTTTTGGTGTCTCTCTTTTGGCGGAACAACGACTTGCGAGAAATCGTTGTTCCGTTTTAGTCGTTTTTGTTTTTGAGCACTAGATTTGTTCAAGTGCTATACGTATCTTATAGAATACAAAAAACTACGTCAATAACAATTATGCTTAATTTTTTCAGAACCTGTGTATAACTACCCGGCTGGTAACTCAGACGATTGACTTTTTAAGCCGCTTATGCTAGATTGGACGTGTAAGTCACCAAAACAAAAAGATCTACAATTTGGAAAATTTGGAACAAAGCCGGTGAGGGGCCGACTTACGAACGAACTTATCGGGTGCCAGACGTATGACACCCCTAACGGAGTTAGTCCGTACGTCGCTCTATAGTGGCCTCCAAAGCCATTTAGAGCGGTCAGTCAAGCCGATGGGCGATAAGCGCTACATAGTAATTTTTATTAGAGCGGATTTATCGCCCCGGCACCAAAATTTATTACCCGAATATTTACCTTATCTATGAAATCAGCCTCGCACTCCAGGAAGAAATGGTCATTAGCGGCATTAGCCGCGGCTGATCTAGTGGTATTTAGTGGCACCAGTCCGCACAGTGCCTCCTCGATAGTGCTATTTATCGGTTTTATGCTGCTGGCGGCGAGTTTTTACGTTTTATTACTGGGCGCGCTGCGGCTGGTGGCCTGGTATGGCGTGTCGCCGGGCCGGTACCGTAAACGATTTATCAGATTGATGGCCGGACTATTTAGCGGCCTGGTGGCCCTGCAGTCAATTGGCGAGCTCAGTCCGCGTGATGTACTGGTACTTTTGCCGCTGGCATTCCTGGCCTATCTCTATATGTCTTATGGCCGGAAGGTTGCGCCGGCTGCTGCGCCCGCAGTATCAAGTTAGTACGGCGGTTTGCAGTGTGGCGGCAGTTGCTGCAACTGGCATAGATTACCGGCTTTGAGCTATAATAATAGTTATGAATCCGTCTTCCAGTGAAACACCGGGAACACCAGGTATAAGCTTGCCGCCGCCGGTGGCAGAGCAGGCACCGGATACTGTCAAGAATGCGTCTAGCACCCCCGAACGGCAGGCTGCGGCCCCTGAAATGGCACCGAGTCCGGCTGCTGCCCAACCGGCCGCTACGCCGGCTCCGGTGGCACCAGCACCCAGCCAAGCCGCTGCCCAAACTGGTGCCGCTTCTACAACACCTGCACCCCTCTCCCCGGTGTTAGAAGACGATGATAAAGTCGAAAAAGAGTGGGTCGGTAAAGCCAAGCGGATCGTTGAACAAACGCGCCATGACCCGTACAGGGAGAGTGAGGAATTAACGGTGGTAAAGGCTGACTACATGAAGCAGCGCTACAATAAGATTATCAAAGTAGAAAAGTAGACGATATGGCGGCGCTTTTAATATTTTTAATTATCCTGTTGTTGGTGGCCGCGGTGGCCGGACCGCTGGTTTTCCTGCAGTGGCGCGCTACGGCCCGCGAACAAAAAAATTATGAACGCGGACTGAAGTTCGTGCCGCTATTTATCCATCTGCCGCCGCCCAGCGAGGATATTGAGATTGGCGCCCGCGACCAGCGCGATGTCACCGAAGAGACAATCAGTAAGGCACAAACAATTTACAACATTATCGCCAGTACGTTCGAGAAGAATTTCAAGCGCGGTTTTTACGGCCAGCGGCATTTCGCCTTTGAGATTGTCGGCAGCCAGGGTTTCGTGTATTTCTACGCGGCGGTGCCGATCAGTATGCTAGAAGTAGTTAAGCAGGCGGTGGTCAGCGCTTATCCGTCGGCCCAGCTGGAAGAGGTGACTGAGCACAATATTTTTAATCCGGTTGGCAAATCCAGTGGTGTACTGGGCGGCGAATTGACGCTCAAAGAGCCGTTCGCCTATCCGATCGCCACTTTCCAAGACCTGAAACGCGATAGTATGCAGGCTCTTTTGAACGCTTTGTCTACCTTGGGTAAGGAGGATGGCGTTGGTATCCAGTTTTTGATGCGCCCGGCCGACCCGTCGTGGCAAAAAACGGCCACCTCGCTGGCCAGTAAGAAGCGCAAAGGCGGTGATAAAAGCTTGTTCAGCGGCGACCTGGCCAAAAATCTGGCGGTGGCCTTTGTTAAACCGCCGGAGGGCGGCGGCGACGGCGGCGAATCGAAAAAGCCGGATCTCTCCAACCTGGAGCAGTCTACGCTGGACGCGATTGATGAAAAAACCCGCCACCCCGGCTACGAAGTAGTCATCCGCGTCGTGGTCTCTTCTAATGTCAGCCAGCGCTCCCAGGCTATCCTGGCCAATATCATCGCTAGTTTTTCTTTGTATGACGCGCCGGGGCGCAACGGTTTCAAATACACGCCGGCCAAGGACACGGAGGAGCTGGCGACCTCTTATATCATGCGCTTTATGCCGCCGGAGCATAACAGGAATATATTGAATTCCGTGGAGCTGGCGACGCTGTTCCACTTCCCGGACCAAAGTAACATCCCGACCTCGCAGCTGGCCCGCCAGGATTCCAAACAAGTGGATGGGCCGCGCAACGTGCCGGCGGAAGGGCTGCTGCTGGGCTATAACGTCTTCAGGGGCGCTAAGAAGCCGATCCGGCTGAGCTTGGGTGACCGCCAGCGGCATATGTACGTGGTGGGACAGACGGGCGTCGGTAAATCGACCTTCCTGGAGAACCTGGCGCTGCAGGATATGCTGAGCGGCGGCGGTTTCGCGTTTGTTGATCCGCACGGCGACACGGCCGAGAAGCTACTGGCCATGGTGCCTAAGGAACGGACCGAGGACGTGATCTACTTTTCGCCGGCAGACATGGAATACCCCATGGGTCTTAATTTGTTCGAATTCCATGACGCCGACCAGAAAGATTTCATCATCCAGGAAGTCTTAAATATGTTGTATAAATTATATGACCCGCAGCATCAGGGCATAATGGGACCGCGTTACGAAGACATGTTCCGCAACGCCGCGCTCGCTGTTATGGCGGATCCAAGCGGTGGTACTTTCATCGAAATTCCACTGTTGTTTAGAGATCCACAATTCCTTAAGGAAAAAATACAACACGTTACCGATCCGACGGTACGCAACTTCTGGACCAAACAATATCCATCCATGCAGCGCTCGAACGAAGCCGGTGAAGTGACGGCTTGGTTCACTTCAAAGTTCGGCGCTTTTCTGAGTAATGAAATGATGCGCAACATTATCGGCCAGACCAAGAGCGCTTTTGATTTGCGCGACATCATGGACAACAAAAAAATTCTTATCGTCAATTTAAGCAAGGGACGGACCGGCGACCTGAATTCCAAATTGCTGGGCATGATTTTTGTTATGAAGTTCCAGGCGGCGGCCATGAGCCGTTCCAACATACCGGAAGACCAGCGGGTCGATTTTAGCCTGTATGTAGATGAGTTCCAGAACTTCTCGACGGACTCGTTCGCGACGATTATGTCCGAGGCCCGCAAATACCACCTGAACCTGATTGTGGCTAACCAGTTCACCACTCAGCTGACGGAGGAGATCCGCGACGCGGTCTTTGGCAATATGGGTACGATTGTGGCTTTCCGCGTTGGCCAGAATGATGTTGAGGCTTTGACTCGCTACTTCCAGCCGATCTTTGACCAGGACGACCTGCTGCGCGTGCCGAACTACAATACGATTGTGCGCACGCTGATTGGCGGCGTGCCGACCCAGCCGTTCAGTATGGCTACTTTGCCGAGCCTGGGAACGCCCAACCAGCGTCTGTCGGATGCTTTGAAACAGCTGTCGGCGGCCAAGTATGGCAAACCGCGGGCCGTCGTCGATAAAGAGATTGGTAAGCGTTTGGCGACCCGCGCGCCGGCTGCCCGGCCGCCAGCGTCCATGGCGTCCATGGGCGCGGCCTCGCCATATGCCCGGCCAGCCGGCACGATGCCAGGCGCGGCTGCGGCCTCGGCTCCGGCTGCGGCCGCCAAGCCGGGCGGTTCATTCTTGGATGACTGGTTAACTAAGCGTCAAACCCGCGTAGCGGCGGCCCCTAGCACGCCCGCGGCCGCCCAGCTGGCTCCAGCTAAGGCTCCGGCCCCCGCCGCGCCGGCGACAAAAAATATATCCAGCGACGAGGTAGCTCAAAATGAAGTCGACCAGATAGCTGCTGAACTCAAACAGGAGCTTAACCAATCAAAAAATAAGTCCGCGCCGTCCGGGCCACCTGCGCCAACCGCGGCTAAAGCCAAAAAAACAGAACACGTTGCCGATCTGCAGGCCGGCAAAGACGACACTATCTTTATCGGCCGCGACGGCAGTTTCAGCCAAACCCAGGACAGGCAATGAAAATTTCATTAAATACCCGTAGCTGTACTTGTTAACGGGGTTAAAATCCGCTATACTATAAGACAGTGGGACAAAAATAAGACTCTAAGATAGACTGAGGTGTACGCACGTGGCTGAGGGTAAAAAAGGAAACTATTCCGCTGACCAGATTACGGTATTAGAGGGTTTGGAGCCAGTTCGCAAGCGGCCCGGTATGTATATTGGCGGCACCGGTAGCGAGGGGTTGCACCATCTGGTGTGGGAGCTGGTCGATAACGGTATTGATGAAGCGCTGGCCGGCCACGCCAGTCAGGTATCCGTCAAATTATTAGCTGATGGCGGCGTGACCGTCATAGATGATGGCCGTGGCATCCCGACCGACATCCATCCCAAAACTAAGAAAAGCACTGTCGAAACGGTGCTGACGGTGCTGCACGCCGGTGGTAAATTCGGCGGCGGCGGTTACAAGGTCTCCGGCGGCTTGCACGGCGTCGGCTCCAGCGTGGTCAACGCTTTATCAAAGAAATTGATCGTCAAAGTTTACCGTGAGGGTAAAGTCCATGAGCAAGAATATGCCGGCGGCGTACCGCAGGCCGACCTCAAGGTTACCGGCAAGACCGATAAAACCGGCACCGAAATCACCTTTTACCCTGATGACACTATTTTCGAAGCCGTCGGTTTCAATTACGATGCTATTCTCGACCGCTTACGTCATGCCGCCTATCTGACAAAAGGGATTCACACTAGCTTGGAAGACGAGAAAACCGGCAAGCGCTACGGTTTTTATTTTGAGGGCGGCATCCAGAGCTACGTCAAGCACCTTAACATTGGCAAGGAAGTGGTTGATGACGACATTTTCTATGTCGACAAAACCGTTAAAGACACGCAGGTCGAGATCTCGCTGCAGTACACCGACGCTTATAGCGAGACTATAAAATCATTTGCTAATAACGTGCTCAACCCCGAAGGCGGCACACACCTGACTGGTTTCCGGGCGGCGCTGACCCGTGTCATCAACGATTACGCGCGCAAGAACGGCCTGCTCAAAGAAAAAGAAGAAAACCTGACCGGCGAAGACACCCGCGAAGGAATCACCTGCATCATTTTGGTTAAGCTGCCCGATCCGCAATTTGAAGGCCAGACTAAGAACAAGCTCGGCAACCCGGAAGTGCGAGGCTACGTCGAGACCGTCATGAACGAGCATTTTAACTATTACCTGGAAGAACACCCGGCCGTGGCTCGCAAGATTGTCGGCAAAGCGCTGCTGGCCGCCCGCGCCCGCAAGGCCGCCCGCGCTGCCCGCGACAACATTCTGCGTAAAGGCGTCCTGGACGGCGCGTCCATGCCGGGCAAGCTGGCCGACTGTTCCAATAAAGACCCCAAAGACTCCGAACTGTATCTGGTGGAGGGCGACAGCGCCGGAGGCTCGGCCAAGTCCGGCCGCGACTCCAAGAGCCAGGCCATTTTGCCGCTGCGCGGCAAGGTTCTGAATGTTGAGCGCGCCCGTCTCGATAAAATGCTGGCTAACAACGAGATTGTCAGCCTCATCAAAGCTATGGGTGTCAACATCGAAGACTCGTTTGATATCAACGGCCTGCGCTACGACCGCATTATCATCATGACCGACGCCGATGTCGACGGCAGCCATATTTCCACGTTGCTAATGACCTTCTTCTTCCGTTTTATGAAACCGGTGGTCGACGGCGGGCACCTCTATCTGGCCAAACCGCCGCTGTTTGAGTTGGTGCGTTCCACCCGGAAGAACCCAGTCTTCATCTACAATGAAGACGACCTGGAAAAAGTCCTCAATGAAGTCATAGCCAAGCGCAAAAAAGAAGGCCAGAAAGTTGACCCCAAAGACGAGCTCCATAAGCAAGCTGGTTTTACCGAGCTAAAGCGCTACAAAGGTTTAGGCGAAATGGATGCCGAGCAGCTGTTTGAGACTACTATGAACCCTGAAAAACGCGTGCTCGTGCAAGTAAAGGTAGAAGATGCCGAAAAGGCCGACACCATCTTCAGTAAGCTGATGGGCACAGAGGTGGAGCTGCGCAAGAGTTTCATCCAAGCCAACGCCAAATTCGTGAAGGACTTAGATATTTAGCCCATGGATGACGAACAACCAAACCTACCATTACCGGAAGACGAACAACCCGATAACGAGGTTATCCCTGAAGAGACCATGGAAGAGCGCCGCCAGGGCGTTCAACTGGCTGCCGATATAATCGATTCCGGCCACTCCAAAACCGTCGAGCGCCGGACCGTCGAAAACGTTATGGAGGACAGCTACCTCCGCTACTCAATGAGCGTCATCATCGACCGGGCCTTGCCGGACGTCCGCGACGGACTCAAACCGGTGCACCGCCGGATCCTGTATACCATGAATGAGACTGGCTTGCGTGCTACCTCGCGCCACCGCAAGTCGGCCACCGTCGTCGGTGATGTCATGGGCCGCTACCATCCGCACGGCGATTCATCGATCTATGACGCCATGGTCCGCATGGCCCAGCCGTGGGCGATGCGCTACATGCTGGTCAACGGCCAGGGTAACTTCGGTTCGATGGACGGTGACCCACCGGCCGCCTACCGCTACACCGAGGCCAAAATGGCCCGCCTGGCCGATGAGACGCTGGCTGATATCGATAAAGAGACCGTCGACTTCCGCGACAATTATGATAATACCCGCCAAGAACCGACTGTCTTACCGGCCAAGCTGCCTAACTTATTACTGAATGGCCAGCTTGGAATCGCCGTCGGTATGGCCACCAACATCCCGCCGCATAACTTGAGCGAGCTGATTGACGCTGAGGTCGCGCTGCTGGATAATCCCGAGGCCACGTTGGATGATCTGCTGGAACACGTCACAGGCCCCGATTTCCCGACTGGCGGCGTCATTTACGGCAAAGAATCAATCCGCACGGCTTACGCGACGGGCCGCGGCGGCGTTGTTACCCGCGGCGTGGCCGAAGTCGTCGAAGGCGCGAAAGGCCGCCACCAGATTATCATCACCGAGATCCCCTACGCCCTAAATAAAGAAACGCTTATCCTGAAAATCGCCGATCTGGTGCGCGATAAAAAACTGACCGGCATTTCCGACCTGCGCGACGAAACAGCCCGCGGCGCGGTCCGCATTGTCCTTGACCTCAAGAAAGACGCCTACCCGAAGAAACTGCTCAACCAGCTCTACAAAATGACGCCGCTGCAAACCAGTTTCCATTTCAACATGATGGCGCTAGTTGACGGCATTCAGCCGCGCGTCCTAGGCTTGCAGGATATCCTCGGCGAGCACATCAAACATCGTGTGATAGTTATCCGCCGCCGCACTGAGTTCGAGCTTAGGAAAGCCCAGGAACGCGCCCATGTGCTGGAAGGTCTCAAGACGGCCCTGGACCACATTGATGAGGTGATTGCCGTCATCCGTGGCTCTGAGACAACCGAGGAAGCCCAGACCAACCTGATCAAGAAATTCAAACTGACCGAAATCCAGGCCAAAGCTATTTTAGCTATGCAGTTACGCACCCTGGCTGGTCTGGAACGCAAGAAGATCGAGGATGAACTGGCCGAACTCAAAAAGCTAATTGCCAACCTGGAAGCTATCCTGGCCGACGAAAAGAAAATCCGCAAGATCGTTAAAGAGGAGCTACTGGAACTTAAAAAGCAATACGGCGATGAGCGCCGCACCAAGGTTATCCCCGGCGAACTGGGCAAGATGAGCGACGAGGACCTGATCGCCGACGAGCAGGTCGTAGTCACGCTGACCGCCGCCAACTACATTAAGCGCAGCCCAATCGCTGAGTACAAGCGCCAAGGGCGCGGTGGCAAAGGCCGGCGCGGCATGGCTACCCGCGAAGAGGACGTCATCGAGCACGTCGTCAACGCTTCGACGCATGATTTCCTGCTGTTCTTCACCAATAAGGGCCGCGTCTTCCGGATTAAGACCTACGAAGTGCCGGCCGTCGGCCTGAATGCCAAGGGCGTCGCCCTGGTCAACCTATTGCAGTTGCAGCCGGAAGAGACTGTCAGCAGTGTCATAAACATCTCTAAGACCGATAGTGCCGCCAACCTGATCATGTGTACCGTCCGCGGCACCGTTAAGAAAACTCCATTTGACCAGTATAAGAATGTCCGCCAAAGCGGCCTGATCGCCATCCGCCTGGATGACGGCGACGAGCTGAAATGGATCCGCATGACCAGCGGCGAGAATGAAGTAGTCATTAGTACTAGCCAGGGCCAGGCCATCCGTTTCCACGAAAAGGGCGCTCGGCCGATGGGCCGCGTGGCCCGCGGCGTCCGCGGCATCCGCCTGCGCCCCGGCGATCGGGTGATCGGCATGGATATTGTAGAGAAGGGCTCGGACATCTTCGTTATCAGCAAATACGGCTACGGCAAGCGCACCAGCATTGACCAGTTCACGGCGCACGCCCGCGGCGGCGTCGGCATCCGCTCGGCCGTGGTTAACGACAAGACCGGCGAGCTGGTCGGCGTCAACCGTCTAGACGAGAATGACGGTCAAGAGGTCATAATAATTAGCAAAAACGGCCAGACCATCCGCCTCGGCCTCAAGAACATCCCAGCGCTCGGCCGGGCCACCCAGGGCGTGCGCATTATGCGCCTCAACGACGGCGACGAAGTCGTCTCCCTGGCGCTCGTTGACAAGGTAGATGATGGTGACGCTGAAGACGACAGCCAAGCCGAACTGATCACCAAAGAAACCGAAGCCGAGACCAGGCCCGCCAAGAAACCTGCTGCCAAAAAACCCAAGAAATAGCATCGCGCTACCGCTTGCAGATATAGAAGTTTTGTGTATTACTTAGGGTAATAGGAGTATTGGAAGTGAGACAGGCCGGAGAATTTAATTCCAAGGTTGACCAGGCGATAGCCCGCCAGCACGAACTTGCTGAACAGCAGGAAGCTGAACGGGCAGAAGCTGCTATCCAGGCTGAACGTGCAGCAGAAGTGGACAGAGAAGTGGCCAAATCGATGAGTTCTGAGCGCTCCAAGCGCGACGAGCGCGTCAAAGCCTTATTGAAGCTGCAAACCAAACGTGATTCCTTGCACGAAGGTACCTCTCCTGAAGATGTATGGGGCAAAACTGCGGCCCGCGCTTGCGAAGAATTTATCGATTACATGACAGAAAGAAAATTTGAGGGAGCGTCAGAACTACGTCATAGAAGACTGCTTGGCGGCTGGGCTATGGAAGGCTATGGTGTAGCTGGTCTGACCTTAAGTCAAGAAGGATATAATTTTTTTGAAGACCCACCCCAACGCCCAGCCTCAAATATGAATCGCAATCAACAAAAGTACGACGCTGTCTATAAGGGTACCGATTTGTGGCATAATATTTTTCTCTGCACGGACGGCAGGCTCCGACTTTACGCCAATGAACACTTTGTAGATTATATGAGGCGTGACTTGCTTGATAAAGACCAGGGTTGTTATGGCTCTGGCATCAGAGCTCCATCATCAACACCGAACACTCTAGCGACAATACCTGTAGACACTCAGGGAGACGTTGCCGTTCCAATAACCGGGCATTTCAGCTGGAAAAGCGTGCCTAAGGAGGTGGAGAAACTCCCAACTCGTACAGTCGACACGGTGTATGATACTTATACTAATCTAATGCCCGCACATATCCACCACTTCATTGAAGAGGAGCCATTAGAAGATATTCTGGTAAAATATGCTGTGTATGCGGAGTCGGGCCAGTGGAATTATTAAACCTGGGTGGTGGCCTGAGATAAATATATTGATGTATTTATCACATCTTTAATAGTCAATTTACCCCTTGACCACCAGACATAAAGTAAGGTATGATGATTTGAATGGCTTGACGGGGTACTTTCTTAAAGTGTCTCAAGAATCGGCCATCCGTACGTTAAAAATTGAGTAGTGCAAATCAACGTCAGTTCAGTATCCCGTCAGGGGTACACGAACTGTTTTAGAAATATAGTCAGTGTGGCTCCAGTAGCCACATGTTCGATTGAAGTCAAAGAACAGATTCTTTTTTGGAGAGTTTGATCCTGGCTCAGGATGAACGCTGGCGGCGTGCCTAATACATGCAAGTCGAGCGGTAACACTTCGGGTGACGAGCGGCGGACGGCTGAGTAACACGTAGGAACGTACCCCAGAGTGAGGGATAAGCACCGGAAACGGTGTCTAATACCGCATAACCTCTTCGGAGAAAAGCTTCGGCGCTTTGGGAACGGCCTGCGCATGATTAGCTTGTTGGTGAGGTAAAAGCTCACCAAGGCGA
>DASSHG010000003.1:0-139666 GCA_035692985.1 Saccharimonadales bacterium (SeqCode) | reverse complement strand
CCCTTTGACAGGTAGAATATAAGCCTGTAACCGAAAACTTTACAGATATTCCGGGGTAGCTCAGCGGTAGAGCGGGTGGCTGTTAACCACTAGGTCGCTGGTTCGAATCCAGTCCCCGGAGCCATATAAAAATAGTCACCATTTGGTGGCTTTTTTTATATTGTTCTGGAGTTTGGCTCGAACCCAAGCGACGCGACAGCCTTGCTGGCGCTAGTCGCTGGTTCGTTGGAGCGAGGACGCGCGCAGGAAAATATTCCGAGCACGCCGCAGCGGAAAAGGGCGAAGCCCGCTATCCAGTCCCCGGAGCCCAGACACTTGGGCTTAAGACGGTTTCTTCGGAGGTCTTTTTATTGATGGTGGTTATATTAAATAATATGTTAAATAAATTACTTACGTGCCGGATTATAAGCGCCATACTGCTATATAGCGTTAACAATGAGGTGCTACATCATGGCAGATCAAATTCAACAAACGAGACAGGCAAATAGCGACGGAACGGCAAGCGTAAGAACAACAAAAATTGTGGACAATGATAATGATCAAATTGATAGTAAAGATTCGATTGCTTCCAGAATCGTTTGGTTTATCGGCGGCGTAATCGCCATACTACTGGCGTTCAGATTTGTTTTTATTCTGTTTGGCGCAAGTAATTCAAACGGATTCGCGAGTTTTATCTACTCGGTATCACACCCTTTCGCATCACCATTCTTTGGCCTATTTAGCTATAAGCAGCAATACGGTGAAGCAAGGTTTGAACTCTCGACACTGGTTGCGATCATAGTCTATTTGCTGATTGCTTATGGTATCGGAAAACTGCTGACCATCCGTCGCCCACGTTAGAACCGCAAAGATCGCCAACAAGGCGGGAGCTACTAGCACGTCAATCGAATATCACAGGGTCTTATGGACGCTTTAGGAACACCAAATAAAAAGCTACGAAAACCAATACAATTCCTATATTGGCTATTAGCCGCTCCCCGAACCGGTGCCGGAAGAACAGAAAATCCACGGCCACTATAATAGCCACCATCAGCACGACGTAAATTACCAGAGTTACATTTTTTCCCATTTGTGCCCCTTAGTTTCAAAATTAAATATAATCCCACGATGCTTGTAGGTCAAGGAGACTTGGCAACGATGCCTAACCACACTCCTCGAACTATTAAATAAATATTACAGGGTCATAATTTTAGCCTGGTAAAGCTGAGTAAAGATGATACAGTATATCTAAATATGATCTATCATATTACTAAAGGGAGAGGTACCTATGCATAAGGGAGTTATCACGCTATTTGTTGCGCTTATGATGAGCGTATTCGTGTTAAACGCCGGAGTTTTTGCACAAAGTCCCGTACATATAACCGCGGCTGCTGGTTATGCCAAATCAGATGGAACTTTTGACGTTGTAGTTAAAGATAAGCCGGGTACCAAGCTAGTACTGTACGTTAACGACGCGCAGTCAAGTTACGCAACCGCTAATAAGAAGGATTGGGCGACATTTCACAAAGTCAAGCTCACTGACCAGAGCAAGATAACATTCGCCAAGCAATTTAAGGGCAAAAATGGCCGGATATACCAAAAACCGGTGAATTACGTCCGTTATGCTCAACTCTCAAATAACCGCGCGAGTTTTACTGCTAGTCCGAAGGTTGCTGCGGCCCCCGCGCCAACGCCGGCGCCAACGCCAGCTCCTACGCCAACTTGTACTAACGGATCCTACATAAATTCCGCGGGTAATACAGTATGTAGCCCGGAGACAAGCTCCAGCCAGCCTTCTGGCGCGACCGCTCAATGTGTTGACGGCAGCTATAGTTTCAGTCAATCGCGCAGAGGAACTTGCTCTCACCACGGCGGGGTGGCCCAGTGGCTTTAGCTATATAAATTTTTTAACGATCGCAGTGCTGGAAGGCTGAATTATTAACATAGGCCACGTTTACTTCGGATACATAGCCCTCTATTTTGCCCTCAGTAATTTCTACCCACGTGCTGGACTGGCTCCGGGATCCGAGGACATTCGTGGTCGTCTGGCCGCTAGGATCAATACAATTTGCTTCGACTACGTCTCCATCACGCACTTTGCCAACGAGATCGCTGCTGAAATTTGCATCCGCATAGACGCCTACCGGCGCGCCAAGCGGCGGCTGGCATAGGCTGTCGATAATTACCCGGGCCGGCTTGGAGCTAAACGTGGGCTGCGGGTTATTATCGTCGTATTTGCAAAAACTTGAGGGCACAGCTCCTGCGTCATGGGATTCTTGCCTAAGTACACCCGCCCGCCGGCTTAACCGCCCAATTGACCGGGCAAGTGCCGCAGGGGTATTGCCTGATGGTGCCGGCAAAGCCAGTAGCTCATGGCGTGCTGAAGCACGTTTTTTAGCTGGCGATTCGCCGCTTGAACCGCCACCGCAACCAGCAGCGCCCAACAAGACAATTAATCCACTCGCCAGTAATTTTTCGCCTGGAGAATACTTTGGTCGGCTTTCCATGGCCACGAACTGTACCATCAATAATTGAACTTTTCTGTAAAATTATTCACTCTGGAAGTCTCTCTGTAATATGAAATTAGTTGACCCCGGTTCTAGCCTATCCCGCTGAGCCATGCCTTTGACTAAATACTACTTTTGTGGTATTTTATCCTTATGCACCGGCAAGTTTATTACAATAATTCGCGTGAGACTAACAATCTTCCTGCTTATATCGATAATTTATTTAATCGGCGGGAATACAATATGAACTATCAGGATGCCACTTATTCTTCACGACCAAACCAAGCCCGTCGAAAACGCAGAGTAGAAAGCAGGTTGCCAATTGATGGTCAAGAAAATGTGGGCACAGCAACAGTAATACTGGCTTCAGGCGCAAATGGTCGGGGTGAGCGAGATACAGGCGAGGCCGCTTTGTTCGCTGAAAAAGCTTTTGATTTAGCAATTGCGCTACGAGGTAATCTGCTAAAAAGATTCACCGGCAGATCAATGATTGAAGAATTAGCGATAGTCGAAGCGGCAAGCAAAGCCGATCTAAGATCGGCAATACAAGATGTAGAAGTAAAGAATATATATTTAATGGGTCACAGCACATATCACTCAGTAGCCCTAACAGACGGGAGCGCAGACTGGCATGACGTAGGCATGATGGTGGACGGCCACCAAAAGAATGGAGTGTTTGCTAACTTGGGATGTGGCATTATTATCGATAAAGACCCGATACCTTTAGGGAGGTACGCTATCAGTGCGAATGGCAGGCTTCTTGGCAAAGAAGACTCCTCCGCCACATTTAGTGAAATGTCTGATTTGCGCCAATATTCAGTTCTAACAGCATAGTAAAATAACCTCCGGCATTTCAAAATTGTAGTGAGATTTCTAATAGACTCGTTTGTAGATATGGGTTGTAATTGAGCACGTTTGGTTGACCGGGAAGAACAGAGTAAACAGAGTAAAAGGAGGGGCTCATGTCGGGACCGTACAAGATCATCGTTATTGTCTACATTGTCTTCCTCTTAAGCGTTGTGGTTAGCAATCTATTGGCCCTCTTTGCGCTCAAATTGATTCGTCGGGCAAAATTGTCTCCTCAAACGCCTCCTCCAACAGGGGAACGCCTATTGTGATCGCTGCCGTACGCTTTATAAGATCAGGAGTTTTCCTGACGGGGCGGACCGGCATTTATATAGCCTGTGGTCTTCTCACGGCATTCTTATTAGCTAATAGTTATGAAACCACTTTCGGCCAGACCTTGCCGGTGGCGAATGCTGTCTCTAAAGTCGATCTCAGCTATTTCCAGCCAAATCCTGATTTTATGGTTCCGGCTTTAAATAGCCAGACTAGCAGCGCGTACCAGGGCACTTACGGTACGCCCTCCCAGATAAGGATCGCTGCCACCGCCAAGAACATCACTATAGCCGCGCCGATTTACCACCAGCACAGCTGGCTGGCCCGGTCGTCAACCGCCCACTATATCCTGGTATCGCACGCTAAAGAGGGCGACATCGGCGATCTCATTGTCTATATGACCGGCAGCCGCACGACGATAGCCAAAGATGAGGTCGACAAAATCAAGCCCTCCAGTAATATTTATTTGTACACCAAGCGCGACTGGCGATACATGTACCGCGTTAATGAGGTCGCCACTCTTAACGATAGCGACGCGTCTGAGCGCTACGTCATACCTCAAACCACCGGCAATCGTATGTATTTGGTCGTCCAAGACGGCCCGGCGCATACTATCATCGCCACTACTTTGGTTAATGTCCAGAGCGAGGATCAGCAATGACCAGCGCTAGCGAGTGGTTTGTCGTCCTGCGCGATATCACAATTATATTTGCCGGCTGTATGTTGCTCAAATACTGGCTGTTGCTAATGTTCGCGCCCTGGCACAGCGTTAAGGAAACTCTGCGTCGTCGGCGCCTTTATAAGCACGACCCCGGGTACGCCGCCAGCTACCGGCCGCTGGTTTCCGTCGTGGTACCAGCCTGGAATGAAGAAGTCGGCATTATTGGCACAGTACAATCATTGATTAACAATACCTACGATAATCTGGAGATTATCGTTGTCAACGACGGCTCCGACGATCAATCCGACGCCGTTGTCCGGCGCTTCTTGCTGCATGACCTGAAAAAAGACGGTTCTCCCAAACGCATCCGCTACTTCTATCAACCAAACGGCGGGAAAGGCTCAGCCCTGAATACGGGTGTCGAGCAGGCCAACGGCGATATTCTCGTCACTATGGATGCCGACTCTATTTTCGAGCCAAACGCGATTGAAACTTTGGTAGGCTATTTTGCCGACCCGAAAATCGATGCTGCCGTAGGCAATGTTAAAATCGCCCGCAACAACACTCTTATAGGTCATCTCCAGCAACTAGAATATCTCTTCGGCTTCTACTTCAAGCGCGCCCACTCGTTCCTGGACGCCGAATATATTTATGGCGGCGCCTGCGCCGCTTTCCGTCGCCAGAAAACCTTTGACCGTTTCGGCCTCTTCGATACCGTCAACAAGACTGAAGACATTGAGATGTCGCTCCGCACACGCTACCACGGATTGCATGCTGTATTCGCTGATGAGGTAATCTGTCATACGGAGGGCGCCGCCACATTGACTAGCCTCGTAAACCAGCGCTTACGCTGGAAAAAGGGCCGTATTGAGACTTTCGGCAAATACCGCCAGCTCTTCTTTTCTTTAAAGCGCCGCCACAATACCTGGCTTTGTTTCTTTATCTTGCCATATTCGTTGCTGGGCGAGCTGCAACTGCTATTCGAACCAATCGGTATCACCTTACTCGTAGGCTATAGCCTGATTTCCGGAGACTATCTATCGCTCGGCCTCGGCTTGCTATTTATCTTCGTGAGCTATCTGGTGGTCGGCTTGTTCAACCAGAAAAAGGTCGACTGGAAGATCATTCTGAAATTTCCTTTCACCTGGCCGCTATTTTATCTCACTACCTGGGTGGAATATATCGTGCTGCTAAAGAGTATGAAAATGATACTGCGGGGCGGCGACATCACCTGGCAACATTGGGAGCGCCGGGGGGTGGATTCCCGCACGCTAGAGAGAGTGGTGGAAATGGCCCATGAATAGACGAAGCATCTTTATTTACACTTTAATTATGGTCATGGCGTCGCTGCTGACTTTCCAAGTTGTAGCTTATGCGCTAACCAGTAAAAGCTATATGCCGTCGATGCCGGCGGCCTTTAAGGCGAAACCCAAACCGACGGTAGCGAGTAATTTCCGCTGCAGCAACCGGCCCGCTATCAAAGGCTTGGAAAAGGCCAAAGATCCTCAACTACGCAAGCTTGCCGAGTATCAGAAGCTCTGCCATTCGGCAGTCACCACCCATCTCATGGTTTTCACCCAAATACCAAAGGATACTACCGAAGCCGCCACTATGGGCAAGGCAATGGCCGGTACGCTGCAGGAATTCAACAAATTCAAGGTCAGACCGCTGATCATCGTTGAGCCTACGGCCGATTCCACCAATCTAGACTGGTCGCAGCTACAAAATGGCGCGTACAATACTGCTATCGCCACTTACTTTCAGACTATCCGGAGCCAAGGCGTTATAGCACAGCAGACTGGGGTGTGGGTGCCCCTGCCTGAGCCCAATCTGCCATACTGGGCCCGCGGTAATACTACTCCGGAAGACTTCGCGGCGATAGTCAACGATTATCTCTCTATCGCCCAGCAATCATTTCCCGGCCTAGAGGGAAGCGTGATGCTCAATTCCGCCACTTATAGCGCCGACGATTTCGACTGGGCGAATGGCGAGTATGTCAGCCTGGTGCCTTACGTCAAAAATTTGAATCCCTTGCTGGTACGCAGCGTCGGCTTACAAGGTTTTCCCTGGATGCCTCCGGCTAATAAAGGAGGGGCGGGAATTTTCGATGCTTCCGAGTTCTTAAGTTATAAATTGATAAAAGAGGCGGCTGATACTATGAAGATCAAAAACGTTTGGTTCAATACCGGTACGTTCTCTGCCAAATATACCGATGATCCAACCCGCCAGACTTACGTTAACCCGGAACGGCGTACGGATGTGCTTAATGGCATTATTACCCAGGCCCAAACTCTTAAAAAACAAGGCTACCACGTATCAATCAACTTATTTTCGCAAGACAAAAGTAATGCTTCGGAGGCTACGAACTGGTCGTACTTTAGCGACAGTAATGTCACCACCTCGCCAGCCAGCCCGGTCTTCGCCAATTTCGCCGCCCGCCTTCAGAATAACGACATACCCCTGTGGCTGTTCGACCGGGAAGGGTCGTAGCAGATTTCATAGCTGTTTGTCTCGTAAGGAGTCTGCCATTGTAAAAATATAGTCTCATGTTATAATCATCTAAATGATTAATAGAGAGGCGGAGCAGACGGTGGCCAACAGCTCTGGCGCAGACCCGGAAAGACAAGGCGTGATTGGCCACGAGCAGTCTGGTGAGCTGGACCTGGCTACTATAGAGCGCATAGAGCGAAACGCCTTGGGATACATCGACACAGCAGACACAGCTTTAGCTATGGTCAATGAATATGCAAACGACATAATTACCCTTCATCCCGAAAAGTTCGCAGGTCTCGATATCAGCGACAGAGATTTAATAACTTTGGTTGAATTCGGCATGCTAGTAAATGAAGGCGTGTCCAAAAATGCCCCGGATAAAGAATTGTCTAAGCTAATAGTGCCGCATAGGCTATTTGACAAACTTGTGTCTAGCTACGAAGGGTTGGAAGAAACCCCCGCGTTCACGGAAGTTCACGACACAGAAAACAGGGAAAAAATTGACGAATTAGCAACGGTACCGGCTGACTTGCCAGCAGGAAAATCCGAACTTGATGATTATGTGAGCGAATTGGCGATCGCGGCAAAAAATATCCCCAGTGTACGTGATACAAACACGGTCACCGCGCTGAGTTTCGTACGATTGGCGCAATTCTTTCAGCAAGAAAGAATCCAACAAGGCCTCCCTGCCAACTCTCAGCTGCCGTCAGATTTCGTCAATTTAAGCTATGTTAAGCAGGGGGCATATTTAGCTGGCGCCTATCATATAGATGGAAGTATGGTCTCATTTAAGAATACTCTGAGAGATATCATGGCAGATTCCGTAGCCAGCGCAGAGGAAAGAGAAAATATCATTAATTCCTATACGACGGAATTAGAGCTTGCTGATAATCGGACTCATCTTATGAAAAAATCTCACCATAACATTGGTACTGCATATAAAGCAGTTATTGACAGCGCTTTAGGGCAGGCCGTTAAGGCCTTGGAAGAGCTTGCTGAACATATGCCAGCCCCTTACATCGATGGTTTCAGTCCTGAAGAAACAGACGCGCGGCTAGGGATAGAGAGGGAAGCCGTCACTCTTTACAAGAGAATTAACCGGAGAGCTAAGAGTGTTATCGACATAGCAAACTCTTTGCGGGATCAAATGGTATTAACCACCCCTAAATTCGAGCTGCCTCGACCCTTGCCGATAGTGGAACCGAGACTGGCGGATCATCTCAAGCAGCTCAAGGCCGCAAGGACCGCCGGCACTATAGCAACTAATCGGGCAGCCGAAGCCCGGAAAGAGCAGGCGTTGCGTGATGAGCTGGAAAGTCTGCGGGCGCCATATTTCATGACACGCGCCGACGTAAAAAAAGTTCCAGGCAGCAATAATTTGACTGCTGTGATAATTAAAGGGGAGGTCGGTGACGACGAATCTACGGCCGAAGCCCTCGCAAAAGAAGACGCCTACGATGCTGCCGGCTTGCTACTTAGCCTAGATGAGCAGCTCTCAAGCCAAACCCGGAACCGGGTTTTCGACAAGCTTTTTGAAGCCTATGAAAATGAAAGGCCGCTTATGGAAGAACTCGGTGAACATGCCGTTAAGTTTAATCTAACGGCTTTGTGTGACTGGTTAATTGACAATGTGGCTGCCTTGCAGGCTTCTGAGCTCCAAGTTTTACACCGGGTTGGCGATGGGCTTGTGCTCTATGGCAGCACTCATCGCACGCCTGCCGGCCAACGCATCGAGCGGGCCGCCAGAAAAATATCATCCCAAACACTGCAATCGATCGAAGCTCTCCGCGTCGAGACCGAACCTCTGGATATCCGGGCATTTCCTCCCGGCATCTCAAATCTCGAAGCTCTGGAAGAAGATACGCTGGAGCTGGCAACCCGGCCCGGCAGTAAGAAAATCCCTACGCTTGACTGGGCGCGCCTCGT
Source organism: Saccharimonadales bacterium (SeqCode) (assembly GCA_035692985.1). Classification (GTDB taxonomy): domain Bacteria; phylum Patescibacteriota; class Saccharimonadia; order Saccharimonadales; family UBA4665; genus JARIHC01. The sequence continues at coordinate 130,981 of DASSHG010000003.1, read as the reverse complement.
AGCTATGGACGAGTTAAGCGTTGCCTACTCCGAAGCAGGCTACGACACCCAACTTTTCAGGTTGCTGCCAGGAAGCCTGAAAGAGCGTTTCCCTTATTACGCGTTGGTAATTAACGCTAATGAGCACACGATAGTGGCCGCCGAAAACCCCAAGACTAATAACGCGACATACGTCTTTGAAGAACTTGATCCAAAACTGGCAACTTGGCAGGAAATGATTCAACTGGATAAAAAAGGTGTTAGGGAACTTGGCGGCCGGGCTATGCGGCATGACCCGGATCAGAGCCTAAAGCAGCACTTCGAGAGAGTCAACGACGAGGTTGTCTTGCGTCTCGTCGCCAGCAAGCTAAATAACCAGCCCGACTCATAATAGGGTCGGGACCAACGCCCGAAGCCGGACTATCATTTTTAGCCTGCCAGCCCCTTGAGTTCGGATTCGAATTGTTTTACGACCTCAGGGTCTTCACTGAGCATACCCATAGCCAGGCTGAACCAGACTATCAGGTCGTCAAGATCATTTTGACACAGCTGTCCGGGCTTTTTGTTCAAATGGCTCTTACACTGGCGGGAAACAAAACGGTCGGCAGCCGGACCCAGATACCGGTAGGTTACACGCACCACTTTCTCGTATAGTTTATTGTTCTCCCGCCCCAAAGCTAAACCTCTTCAATTTTCTGCAATTTTCTGGTACCAAAAGCGATGAGCACAAAACCAATCGATAACAACGCCAGCAGGGCATAAACAATTACCAACAGCGTGTACAGCGACAAGTGCTGCAAACGGGCCGTCAAGGAAGTCAGATATTGGAAAGCTATAGAAGTAATTATTAACCAGCCGAACCCGAACGCTAATAGGCGCCAGCTCTTACGATAGATGAAACCCGGGCTTTTGCGGCTGTAAAGAAACAATTCATAAGCGGCCATGGCTCCGATCGACCACATATAAATATACGGCGCCACGAGCGTCAGGAAGATCGGCCAGATAGACATCTGGTAAAGTAAACCCCTATGGTGCGTGCTGGCCACCAATCTTATATAAACAATGCCGGTGTAAATTAGAAGGATGCTGATTATGTTGGTAGCCCAAAAAGACGGTCGCTGCCGTGCTAACCGGCTGAGCCCGCGGGCGCCCAGACTGATAAACACATACGCGGCTAGCGGTAATATCACACTGACATAATGGTTAATGATAGTCGTAGCGTGCAACCAGGCCGGATGCCTAAGGGCTATGTAATTAAGCGCCGAGGAAATAATGGAAGAAACTGGCAGCCATAATACCAACAGCAGCAACCCCGTGGACAATTGTTTGATATGCTTGCCGTCTTTTGTATTACGGATCGTCTTGGCATAATCCCTAAATTTGCCATAACCGTAAAAACCGGCGAACCAGATGGCCGCCAGCACCAGGATTATGGTAATGTCTATCACTCTTAAACGGCCGGCAGTAATATGATACTGCATCAATATGGTAGGTGAAGGTTTGGGTATCAGCACGATTGCGCTGTATAGAACCAGAGACAGGATGTAACCGTAAAACAGACGGGATTTTAGCTTCACTTTTTACCCTCCAGGTTCAGTCAAAAAGGCTATTTAAATTATAGGGCTATAATAAACCCCGCCGCCAGCCACCAGTGTGAAAAATATTACAACGATTGTAAAAATTATAAAAATTTAGCATTAGCGAACTGGCAAAACCAAAGAGACGCCTTTGGCTGGCGCCCCTTTCTGCTCTCTTTTTAATAGAGTGCCGCTGTGCCGCTATTTGTTGCGGTGGCTATGTTCTCCGCCGCGCTTTGCAGCCTCAGTTGAACCGGCCGCACCGCTCGTTTGAGGTGAGCTGCTGCTCTTCTTATTGTTATCATTAGACTTGTTTGAGTGACGAGCCTTGCCACCCTCGCTCGCAATATCTTTTTGCTTATCTTCATCCATTGCGGCAAAACCGCGATTACTATCTGCCATAGTCTCCTCCTTCACTTAATAAACCCCTTTGCAACGTTGCAGTAGAGGCAGTCGAATATTACGTGTCCGTTTTTCCAGACAGCAAAACCGTGCATACGGCCTATTATCCGAAGAGCACCGAAGAAGGTCTGGCCGATTTCCAAAAGAACCTGGCAGGCAAGCCGCTGGTAATTGAGTTTGAGCTGGCCGGCCAGCGTTTCGCGGCCATCAATGCCGGACCGGAGTTCAAGTTCAGCGAAGCCGTGTCTTTCTCGATCAGCTGCAAAGACCAGGAAGAGATCGATTACTTCTGGGAAAAGCTCTCCAGTGTACCCGGCTCGGAGCAATGCGGGTGGTGCAAAGATAAGTTCGGCCTGAGCTGGCAAGTGGTGCCTCAAAACATGGACGAGCTCATGAAACGGCCGGGCGCCTTCACCCGCATGATGAAGATGAAAAAACTCGTTATTGACGAGTTTTAACTATATTTTAAAGGCTCCTGGCCAGCCATAGCCGTAACCAGGAACCTCGAATTTTTGCCTGCTGTCTGCAGCGAGTCGCCTTTAGGCGTGCGAATGGTGTTCGCGCTGGACTTCGGTCATTTCCATGCCGTCCCATATCGACAGCACGAACCCGATGACAGCGAATACTGCTTGGTTCCAAGCCGCGGCGGTGCCCATAGTGAAAGCAAAGGCTGATATGAACAGCCAGATAACTGCCACCGTGTTGACCCAGCTGGGCAAAGCGTTGACCCACAATAGCTGGATCAAACTGACCACCGCGATTATGGCGCCGGTAATCAGGATATTAACGAGCGCGGCGCCCGTCATCGAGATTACGAGAGGCGTGATCAGCATCCATACTCCCAACGCGATCATGAGCACACTAGCCACTCTTGATTGTGCTAATTTGTCCATGGCGGATTCCCTCCTTTCTATTGGGCATAGTAACTAATCAGACCAGGTTGCGCAGTGAATAAAATCACTGTGAATTAAGTAACTGCAGGGCTACTTATCTGCTTGTATGATACGCGAGGTAAATTGGAAAGGAGGGCAGCAGATGAATTTAAAATCAACTATCACGCTTCATACCGGACGCGAGATGCCGATTATAGGACTCGGCACCTGGCAATTAACCAAGGATACGCCAGGCACTATCCAAGAGGCGCTGGGGCTGGGGTATCCAATGATTGACACGTCCGGTGATTACGGCACCCAGCCGGGCATTGGCGATGGTATTCAAAAAAGCGGTTTTGAGCGCTCGGCGTTTTACTTAGTGACCAAGGTAGAAGAGGACGATGACGCTTATGAAGCCACTAAGGACGACTTGGCGGAATTAGGCCTTAGCTATGCCGATCTCATGCTGTTGCACCGCCCGCCAGCCAGCGGCGCCGGCGAAGATTTGTGGCGCGGCCTGATGCGGGCCCGCGACGACGGCCTCACTAAAGATATCGGCGTCAGCAATTACTCGATTGAACAGCTGCAGGAGTTGATCGATAACACCGGCGAGGTGCCGGTGGTCAACCAGATAGAGTGGTCACCGTTCGGCCATAGCAAGGAAATGCTCGGCTACTGCCAGGAGAATGGCATTGTCATCCAAGCTTACAGTCCGTTGACACGCGGCGAGCGGCTCGACGACCAGACGGTCCAAGAAATTGCTGCCGCCCATGGCAAAACCCCAGGGCAGATCATGATCCGCTGGAGCCTGCAGCAGCAAGGCGTGGTGCCTATAATTAAAGCCAATAGCCTTGACCACCTAGAGGAAAACATCAAAGTTTTTGATTTCAAACTGAGCGAAGACGACATGCGCCGTCTGGATAGCCTGAACGAAGAGTTCTCGGCGCTCGGTTCGCACCAGCTTTCATATAATTAATCCGTAATTAATTATGGCGAAGAAGTGGTTTCACGCGGTTACTAGACAAAGCGACGCCCTTGACTTGGAAGAGGGCGTCTTTACATGGGATGACCCGGTATGGCGTTTATGATTTCATCCGTTTTCTCAGCGAAGTTACAAGTTTACCTGTAAAATTAACGTATGGCCCGACTGGAACCCAAAAAGATATTACTTTCCGGCTTGGTGCTGATATCTTTCGTAGCGTACAGTTTTGGGGCGCGGCATTCTGGTAACGATAACCGGAGCACCATCACGCCTAAAACATCTCCGACTACGATGGCGCCGTCTGCCCAAACGGCCATTACCTATAAAGACGGCGAGTATACCGGCTCGGTGGCCGATGCGTTTTATGGCAACATCCAGGTCCAGACAACCATCCAGGGTGGCAAAATTGTGGGGGTGGACTTCTTGCAGTATCCCAACGACCAGCCGAACTCAGTGGCTATTAACAAGCAAGCCATGCCGTTCCTCCAACAGGAAGCCATTAAAGTGCAAAACGCCCATGTAGACAGCGTATCGGGCGCCACCGATACCAGCCAGGCGTTCGTGGAATCGCTATCGGCCGCGTTAAACAAGGCCATGTAGACTTATGAGTATGGTGCGCACCGAGCAAATCATGGGGATGCCGATAACGGTCGAGGCAGTGGGTGCCGGAGCGGCGGCAAAAGTTTCAATAGACGAAATTTTCGAGTATTTCCGGAAGATTGACGCCCGCTACAGCACTTATAAAAAAGACAGCGAAATTTCGCGGATTAACGGAGGCTTGGCGCGATCGGGCTGGAGTGAGGAAATGCGCCGGATTTTAGAACTTTGCGAGCAAACCAAGCAGGAAACCGACGGTTACTTTGATATTAATCATAATGGACAGTTGGATCCGTCGGGTTTGGTCAAAGGCTGGGCGATTAACCAAGCGGCTGGGCAGCTACGCGCAACAGATATCGCCAATTTCAGGATAGAGGCTGGCGGCGATATCCAGGCCGGCGGCCACAATAGCCAGGCCAAGCCCTGGAAAATCGGCATTCGCAATCCATTCAATCGCGACGAAATCATAAAAGTCGTGGAAGTGAGCAACCAGGGCGTAGCTACTTCGGGCACCGCCATCCGCGGCCAGCATATTTATAACCCGCACGCGCCAGACAAGCCCATTACCGATATCGCCAGCCTGACCGTCATCGGGCCGGACATTTACGAAGCCGACCGGTTCGCGACCGGCGCTTTCGCCATGGGCGAACAGGGCATAGCTTTTATAGAATCGCGGCCAGGGCTCGAGGGTTATATGATAAAGCCGGATAAAACCGCCGTATTTACCAGCGGTTTCGAAAGGTATGCACGCTGATGTTCGATTGGCTGGACAGTATATTGGACAGGATCACCATGTACAGGCTGACGCTGTACTACCTGATCGCTTTAGTGCTGGCCGCGGCCGGTCTGAGCCTGCTGGGCTATCTTCATTTCAACCCGTGGTTTTTATTGCTGTCATCACTATACCTTCCGGCGCTATGCTGGGTGGCCAGCCATATTTTCGCGTACGTCTATGACGCGCCGGCCAACCACGAATCAAGCCTGATAACAGCGCTCATCCTGATCCTCATCATCACGCCGGCTAGTACGCCCCACGGCATATTATTTATAACAGCGGCGGGCGGTTTGGCTATGGCCTCCAAGTACATGCTGGCTTGGCGCAAAAAGCACATCTTTAACCCGGCGGCCATCGCGGTCGTCCTGACTAGTATTGGCGCCGGGCAGGCGGCCAGCTGGTGGGTTGGCAGCGGGCCGATGCTAGCGTTCGTATTAATTGGCGGCCTGCTGCTGGCCCGCAAAGTACGCCGTTTCCAGATGATCATTATTTTTGTGATGGTGTCTTATATTGCCACGGCCATATATGTCGCCCTGGGTCATGGGATGGGACACGGGCAAATTCTGGCCGCGCTCCATAAAATCACTTTCAATTCGGCAGTGTTCTTTCTGGCATTCGTAATGCTCACTGAACCGCAAACCTCGCCGGCGCGGGCCAGGGAACAGCGCTGGTGCGCGGCGCTGGTGGGAGCCTTGTTCCCGCCGCAAGTCCATTTGTTTTCGCTTTATTCTACGCCGGAAATAGCGCTGGTAACCGGCAATATCTTTACGTGGATTTTCAGCCCTAAGACAAAAGTTTTTCCCAAGTTGGCGCGTAAAAACCGCTTGGCGCCAAACATCGTTGACTTCGTATTCAAGCCAACCGCTGAATTTTCATACCAACCCGGGCAATACATGGAGTGGACGCTGCCCCACGCCAAGCCGGATTCCCGCGGCGACCGGCGTTATTTTACGCTGGCTTCATCTCCAACCGAACCAAACATCCACCTGGGGATTAAATTTTATCCGAATGGCAGCAGCTACAAAAAAGCCATGTTGGCCATGGATAACGAGAGTGACGCGGCCGCCTCGCGAATTAGCGGCGAATTTGTTATGCCGCTGGATAGCAGCCGTAAATTGGCCTTTATTGCCGGCGGTATCGGGGTGACTCCATACCGGAGCATGCTGAAATACCTAATCGACCGGAAAGAGCGCCGCGACATCGTCATGCTCTACGCCGCCAAATCAGCAGAAGAAATTGTCTACCAGGATGTATTAGAAGCTGCCCGCGCCAAACTAGGGTCGCGTGTCACATATTGCGTAGGCCGGCACATCAACACCAACCTGATCCAGCAGCAAATCCCCGATTACGGCGAGCGCCTATTCTATATCTCAGGACCGCACGGCATGGTGACCGCCACCAAACATACTTTGCGCGAACTGGGCGTACATAATAGAAATATCAAGATCGACTTTTTCCCGGGATATTCTTGAGAGCCCACCCCTGTTCCATGGTATACTGTGGAAAAGCAAGAACATCGGCATGACGCCGATAACGATAGGAGACCGTGAAACATTTCGTCGGGAGCACCAAAAACGGCAAGCCAGTCTATGTCGATCTGATCCGTTCCCAGGCCGCTCCGCATATCGCCACCCATCCTTATCTGCTGGGTTTGGTCAGCGAAGCGCTGGCGCAAACCAAGGCTAATGCGCCGCGGTTGAAATTCGAACACGACTTGCAGAGGACCGTCGGTTACGAAAACGTTGTCAAGACAGCCCCGTCCGAAAAGGTCATCTATGCCCGGGTGCTCAACGATGAACTCTACACCAGGTTCACCACCAAGGGCACGCCGGGGGCTACCAGCCACGTGTCCGTCGTACTGCTGCAGGACGATAGCGAAGACGATACCAGCTACGAGCTAGTTGATGCCTGGATAGGCCGCCTGAAACCACCGCGGCCCGGCAGCGACAACGAAACGCCGGAGAGCCGGGAATACTGGGCCGGTCACGCTTTTCTGCTAGACACGCAGGTCATGCAGCGCCATACCCGGACCGAGACCTGCCCCTATTAAGCTTATTTTTGAGTCATCTGCTTGCCGACGAAAAACAAGGCCAGCGCCATAAACAACAAACCGATATCGCGGAAAGTGATGATCAGCTGGCTAGGATTCGTCACGATAATACCCGCCAGCGTAACGGCACATAACAAAGCGGCATAGCGGACGTACTTGCCGCTGAGCAGCCACGCCACGAGCGCCAGCTCGTAAACCGCGACTAGCTTAACCAGCGTCGTGGGCGACATTGCGGCGCGCAAGAAACTTGGCAGAAAGCCAGCCCACTCCAGCGGGTGTTGCAGCGCGCCAACAGCGGCGTACAGGAAGACCGCCGCCAGCCCAATGCGCAACAGCCAACTTACCATGATCAGATCGTTGGTAGCCTTGGTGCTTTTGGCCATAGTTTTAGTATGAGTAAGACGGGGAGCTGCTGTTACTGCTAGAGCTTGGCGGAGTGCTGGAAGACGAAGACGAGGAGGACGAAGGTGGGGAAGACGAGGAAGACGAAGCAGCGGCCGGTTTAGCCAGCTGGAAGTTCTCGACACCATTACCGGTAGGATGTCCCGCGCTGTCCGTTATGAAATAGTACAGTGGCATACCGTTGTAGGTATATTGGACCTGGCCGTTATCGGACCGTTTGATAGTACTGACACCGGCCGGCAGATTAGCCGTCGACCCCGTGTCCTGGTAAGCCGGCCAAGTGGCCAGGCAGGAACCGCTACAATTGCTTACGCCACTGCTGTCACCCTTGTACGTATAGAGCGGTTTGCCGCTGGGATCAGCCAGGTATTGTCCTAAGCTCGGATCGGTCTTAGTTGTAAGAACTGAATTATTAACTGCTGGGGCACTGCTTGTATTAGCACTGCTAGGCGTAGACTTGGAAACGGTTGATTTGCCAGACTTATGGAACAGCGCATAACCGCCGGCCACTACGACGACCACTACGATAATGCCAATGATGATTGAGCTGCTTTTCTTCATATCAATTTCCTTTTCTCTAAGGTGCCGCACCCCAGATATTGCTATATTCGGCCACCTAATTATATACCTTATTTGTCATATTTTTGTGGATTTCGTCAGGGTCCTGAGCCTCTGGGCCCTGATCGTCGGATCGCTGCTGGCGGCTTTGCCCCTGGACCCCAAGAGGTTAATCCAGTTCCCAGTCACGCCAATTGGTTCACTGTATCACGACCAGAAATAGTTCCGGTTGTGATTGTTTTATGACGGCATGTTGCCGATCTGGCGTTTTTACAATATAATAATCTTTATGAAATTATTTGAAGAATCAAGGGAGACATACGAAGCAACCGAGCCAGAGCCGACACCAATGTCGAGACTTGCCGATGAGGTGGATCGATTGCGTCTGATAAAGAGAGAGAAACGGTCTCGAATGCACGCGGGATACTTCCTTTATATTTCTTCTGACGATTATGTCCCTTATGTGGGTGAGGGCTTGGGCGACAATGAAATACTGATTTCCAACAGCATGGGAGAAGTGGAATTCTACCGCTACAGGCTATTGGAAGACGGCTCAGTCGTCGCCGTTGGCGCAAAAGACGGTGTAGAGGTTTTAGGAGCTTTTAACGACAGCCTTGCAACCACTCATGCTGATTTTTTGACTCAGTTCGGTCAAGAATTAGTGACCTCTGCCTAACCGCCCCGGCACAATAGCTCAAAGTAGCGGGTGGTGCCGAAGGGAATCTTTTGTTTGACGACACCGCGCGAGGCGTAGCTGTCGGCGAAAGTGACGGTGAAATCGCCGTAGCGCTGGTTGATGGTGTCGACCGCCTCGGTCAACCAGTTTTCGCGGTTGACTTCGTCGAGTAAGCTGATTTGAGCGCGACTGGACGGCTCCAGCCGGTAGCAAGTGACGCCGATCTCGCGCACGTAATCGTGGTGCGGCCGCCGGTTGAACAGCAGCTGGGCGCGGCGGTGGATTTCGGCATTGGAGAAACAGCTGGTCTTGAACATCCGCCGTTCATACCAGTAGTCGCCGCTCAGGTAGCGGGCGTAAACCATCAGGCCGCGGGCGCAAAACCCCTTGTAGCGCAGCTTCATACCGGTGGTCTCGCAGAGGTAGGCCAGCCGCGAGCGAATCACCGAATCGTCAACACGCGGATCTTCCAGCACATATTGCCGGCCGATGGTCTGGGTGGCATGTTCCTGGTCGTCGATTTCGTGGCCGCGCAGACGCTGATACCAATCCTCGCCGCAGATACTATGGAAAACCTGGCGGCGCAACAGATCGGACGGCGCATCCAAAAACTGCAGCGGCGTGTAGATGCCAGCAGTATTTAGCCGGGCCTGGTTGCGCTCGGCAATGCCATGCAAATCCGTTAATTGCAGGCCGCCGAGTACCTGGCGCAGGTTCTTATGGGTAATAATATCCAGCCCGTCCGGCTTGTGCAGGCTGGCCGCCAGTTTGGCCAAAAAACGGTTCGGCGCGATACCGATATTACAGCGCATCCAACAGCCAACGTCCTGTTTCAAACGCCGCTTAATCTCGTAGCCAATCTCTTCCAGCGGCCGCCGGTTGATATGCGTGCGCGTACCGTGGAAATCAATCACGCCCTCGTCGATACTTTTCATAGTTACATGCGGCGAATAAGAACGCATAATGCTCACCAATTGCTGATAGGCAAAGTGATATTTGGGCGGATCGGTTTCCAGTACCACCATGTCCGGCGCCAGCCGCCGAGCTTCATCGGCCCGCATGCCAACGCGCACCCCCAGCACCTTAGCCTCGTAGGAGGCGGCCACCACGCACGCGTATTTAGCCTCGCTGACCCGCCGGTTGGTGACAGCCACCGGACGGCCACGCAACATTGGCCGAGCCTGCTGCTCAACAGTGGCAAAGCAAGAATTCAGGTCGATATGCATAACCTGCGGCTGCTCGGTGTTAAGCGGCAGGCGCATAAGCCAGCTTAGGCAGGCCGCCCTGGGCCTGGTCGGCAATATATACCAGTTTCCAGCGCAGGGCCTCGGCGTCAAACTCCAGCCGGTAATCAGCCTGCCCGTCGGTCATATCAAAGACATGGACCATCCGCTGGCCGCGGTGGGTCGGGTGGCGCAGACCGGTTTCCGTGAAACTGATTTGACGGCCGCCGTATTCCATCTTTTTAGGAAAGCATTTCGGCTGGTTTTTGTTTTTGAAATAATAGGCCACGATTGTGACATCCTGGTTAATCATCGTTACATCTTCCATTTTGAGCTCCTTGTCTTGAGGTAATAATTAAGAGTGGCGAACTTAAGTCACCGAACGGCTTTTGAGAGTGGAACTGACTGGATAAACGCGGCGTCACCGTTCAAGAGCGCGTCTTTTACCAGAAAGTTGTTGGAGCTTTGGAGAGAGCAGGGGCCGGGGCGTGCCATCTCGGTGTAATAATTGGCCTGCACGGAGGAACCCTGGATTGCGCATTGGCGCCGGGAGCCCATACATGGCTACTTTCAATTATACACCCGCCCGGCTTATCCGTGTCAACAAGACGCTCATGCTTGCTTTAGCGTGGCGGCTCACAGATAATAATCAGATATCATGAGCGAGCTCCATAATCCTAAGGTAGCGATCTTGGCGTCCGGCAGCGGCTCTACCGCTGAGTCTTATGTCCAGACTATCCACAACGGCCAGGTACAACATGAGGTTGGACTGGTTATATCGAGTCAGCCACACGTGGGTATCTTGAAGCGGGCAGAAAGATGGAATAAAGAGCTGGGGTTTGATGTCCAGACAGCCGTCATCAATAGCGATACGCATCCAGGCGGCCAGCAAGGCAGGGGGCAAACAAGGGAAGAGTCCGAAGCAATCGTAGAACTAGCCAATGAAAATAAGATAGATCTGATTGCTACATTAGGCTACATGGTAATTATTAATAATCCTCTTGTTGAAGCGTACTGCTATGTGCCCGATAAACATAAGTCCATGTATGACGCCCGCACTATCAATACCCACCCCGGGCCACTGCCCTTGACGGCCGATACGTACGGCGTAAAAGCCTCGGCAACAGCTATTCGTGCATACAGGAGACGCAAAATCACCAAATCCCAGCATACTGTCCATGTGGTAGCAGACGACATAGACGCGGGCCCAATCGTAGCCGCCCATGACGTTCCGATCAAACCCGAAGATACTCCGGAAGAGTTGAACGAGCGTACACAATGGATAGAAAAAGCAACCATTGCATACGCATTGGATAAATTTTTAAGAGATCAAAAGGCCTACCGTGCCGATGCATGAGATACGCGTATCACCTGCGGATGGCGACCCCGCGGGTGAAGAAGTGCGCGCCGAAGCCGAACGGACACTTGGCATTACCGGCCTGGAATCGGTGCACGTAACCAGAGTCTACCGCCTACAGGGTATTAGCGATGAGCAAGCCGCAACATTAGCTGAAAAAGTCCTGGCCGATCCGGTAAGTGAAGAATGCTCGATTGACGGCGAACCGGCTCCGGAGAGCGTCGAAATTGCCTATAAGCCAGGGGTGATGAATCCGGAAACAGCCTCACTGATGAAAGCCGCTCATGACCTAGGCATCAGGCCGGAAGCAGTTGATTCCTCGCACGAATACACCTTTTTAGGGGCGGACGAAGAGGAGGTTGACGCTATAGTTGGTCGCCTGCTATTAAATGAAACTGTCGAGCATATCGTTCAGGAGCCGCCCAAGGCGCTGACCTTTGAGGGAACAGTCGGACCGGCAGAAACGGTGCCTATCAGAGACTCTTCGAGCGAGGAGTTGGCAGAACTATCAAAAGACAAGCTCTTTCTAAACGATGACGAGATGTCCATAGTCCAAGACTATTTCCGCAAACTGAACCGCGATCCGACCGATGCCGAGCTGGAGGTCATAGCCGGCCGCTGGAGCGAGCACTGCGGGCACAAGACTTTCAATGCCAAGCTTATGGTCGACGGCCAAGAAAAAAAGCCGCTCTTTAGGCGTATTAAAGAGGCGGCCGAGCGGCATTTTGGCGAAAAGGTCATCTCGGCCTTTGACGACAACTCCGGTGTCATGCGTTTCTATGATGGCCAGGCAATCTGCGGCAAGGTGGAGACCCACAACAGCCCGTCGGCGATCGAACCGTACGGTGGCGCTATGACCGGCAGCGGCGGTGTTTTCCGTGACATCCTGGGCACCGGCCAGGGTGCCAAGAATATTATTTCAACTGATATGTTCTGTTTCGCGCCGCCCAATATCGATGAATCGAAGTTGCCGCCCGGTACTCTGCACCCCGATTATTTACAACGGCGGGTAATCCAAGGCGTGGGCGACTATGGCAACCGGATGGGGATCCCGACAGCCAACGGCTCTATCCATTATCACGAAGATTTCCGGGCCAAGCCGACTGTCATCGTTGGCGCCTACGGCATCATGCCCGAAGCCCGGGCTCAAAAAGGCGAGCCCCAAGCCGGCGACTTGGTAGTCATCATGGGCGGCCGGACCGGTCGCGATGGTATACACGGCGCCACCTTTTCATCCGGCGAGATGACCGAGCGAACCGCTAACGTGAATTCCAGCGCCGTACAGATTGGCAATGCCATAGAAGAGAAGCGAATGTCCGACGCCATCCTGCTAGCCCGCGACGCTGATTGTATCCGCGCCATTACCGATTGCGGGGCAGCCGGTTTTTCGTCGGCTATCGGAGAAATAGGTGAAGATGTGGGCGTGACCGTAGATATCTCCCAGGCGCCGCTCAAATATCCGGGGCTGGCGCCGTGGGAAATCTGGCTGAGCGAATCGCAGGAACGCATGGTAGCCGCTATCCCGCCGGAAAAGATTGAAGAATTCCAAAAGATCTGTCAAGAATATAATGTGGAAGCTACGGTGCTCGGCGAATTCGATGGCAGCAACACCTTGACCGTCAATTACGGCGAGCAAAATGTGGTTGAGCTGGATTATGATTTTCTCAAGAACGGCCTGCCACAGAGGGTCATGGAGGCCCGCTGGGAGTGGACGCGGATAGAAGAAATCCGGCCCGAATCCCCCGAATCGCAGCAGGAGTGGATTGACCGCTTCAAGGCCGTACTGTCCCATGGCAATGTCTGCTCCAAGGAGCCGGTCGTGCGGCAATATGACCACGGCGTGCAAGGCGGCAATGTTGTTGCGCCGTTTGGCGGCGTCAGCCAAGAAGGGCCAAACGACGCTTTGGTAATCCGACCAATGCTTGGTAAACCTTATGGCATTGTGCAATCCCACGGTATGAACCCTATATTAAACCGGCTGGATCCTTACCTGGGAAGCATCTGGGCAACCACCGAAGCCATGGCCAATTACGTGGCTGTCGGCGGCGATCCAGATGAAGTGTCGCTGGTCGGCAACTATATTGCGCCCTATCCTGACGAAGAAACCATGGGCGCACTGGACCAGATAGTAGAGGGCGCCACCGATATGATGGACGTCTTGGGTGCACCGGTCATCTCCGGCAAGGACAGCCTGTCCTCAACTTACCGCGGCAAGGACGGCGAAGTTATCAAGATTCCGCCTGTATATGCCGTGTCGGCTTTCGGCCGGATTCCCGATGTTGAAAAAACCGTGACGAGCGCCATTAAGCGGCCCGGCAAGTCGGTCCTTTATCTTGTTGGCAAGCCGGACAACGCTATGGGCGGCAGCGCCTACTATGATGTCGTCGGCGGCAGCAGTAAATATACGCCCTTCGTGCACACGCCTTCCTTACGATCCGTTTTCCGCGGCATGCACCAGGCAATTAAAAGCGGTGAAGTACTAGCCTGTCATGATATTAGCGAGGGAGGCTTGGCTACTGCGGTAGCAGAGATGTGTTTCGGCTCCCGGTCCGGCGCGCATCTTTTTGTTCCAAGACACAAAGACCCGGAGAGCTTCCTGTTCAGCGAAACAGCCGGCTGTTTCGTGGTTGAACTCGATAAAGGCACTGCGCCCGAGAACGTATTCGGAGACGTACCCACGCTGGCAATCGGCACCAGCTTGCAAGAGCCTCGGCTGTCGGCAATCGAGGTCAAAGAATTGAATAAGGCTAATTGGAACGGTGACAATTTATTCGAGATTGATGTGGAAGCGCTCAAACAAGCCTGGCAGGCGCCGATGAAAGGGATTTTCCACTCATGAGTACTCCGGAAGTCTGCGTACTGAAAACCGACGGCGTCAATTGCGATGAAGAAACGATGTACGCTTTTGAAGCGGCCGGCGGCTCACCTGAACTGGTACACGTCAACCAATTGCGCAGCGGTGAGCGGCGGCTCAAAGATTACGGCGTATTGGCGCTGGCCGGTGGTTTCTCTTATGGCGATGATATCGCCTCCGGGAAGGTGCTGGCTAACGAGCTGACCTCTTATCTATCGGATCAACTACAGGAGTTCGTTGAAGACGAGAAACCAGCCATCGGCATCTGCAACGGTTTCCAAGTATTGACGGGAACTGGCTTACTGCCAGCCGTCGAACTTGGCCAACAGCAGTTAACCTTGGCCACCAACGACAGCGGACGTTTCGAATGCCGCTGGGTCAACTTGACGATTCCGGCAAGCGTATCACGCTTCGTCAAACCTGAAGATTTCGACGTATCCGCTGTACCTATGCAAGTTGCCCATAAGGAGGGCAAGCTGGTCGGACCGCCGCCAGATATCACGAGGCTTGCCGCCAATCGCCAGGTCGTCTTTCGTTACTCGACCGGCCGCGGCACGCCGACTGACACCTATCCGTATAACCCGAACGGCTCGATGGACAATATCGCCGGTATCACCGATCCGTCCGGTTTGATATTAGGTATGATGCCACACCCTGAACGTTCCGTCGCGGCATTCCCGCCAGACCGCAGCCAAATAGAGATAGCTCGGCATGCCAGCGAAAGCATTTTTAAAAACATAGTGGCTTACGCCAAGGAGCTGTGATGAGTGAACAAGCATCAATCCAAGATGTGAATATTGAGCTGGGTGACCACTTATCCGACATGTTATATAAAGCTTCTAAGGTCACCCAGAGAAACAGGCCTGGCCTGGTTTCAGCCGAAGTGGATTCCTTCTCCGGTTTCCGAGCGATAGACGGTGATTATCTGGGAGATATGACCGGCCATTGGCTTCAGATTGGCTTAGACGGCGTGGGCACCAAGGTAGAAATCGCCGAGCGTGTCGGCGACCACAGCAGCATAGCCTATGACCTATTCGCGATGGTTTGCGACGATGCGGCGGTCCGCGGCGCCGAGCCGCTGGCCATCGGTACCATCCTGGACGTCCGGCAGCTGAACGATAACGAAGCTACACATCGGTCTATGGCCCAGCTAGCTCTCGGCTATATGGGAGCCGCGAAGGATGCCGGCGTCGTGGTGACCAACGGCGAATTAGCCGAACTAGGTGGCCGAGTCGACGGCTACGTCGATGTCAAAGACGTAGAAAGCAGGTTCAACTACAACTGGGGCGGAGTAGTGCTTTGGGATGCTCTGAAGTCTCGTGCGCTTGACGGTACCGAGATCCAGCCTGACGACGCCCTGGTCGGTTTTGTAGAAAAGGGTCTTCGCTCTAATGGCTATACGGATCTGCGCATAGGTCTGGAGACAGAATACGGTCCGCGTTGGCACGAAAAACACGTCGCTAAGCTTGGTAAGCTATCTTTGGGTGAGCTAGCACTTCAGCCCTCCACAATTTATTGCTGCGTTATCAATGAATTGATAGGTGGCCGCGATCCGGAGAAGGAGCCTCGCGCAGAAGTGCATGGTGTTGCCCATATAACAGGTGGCGGGCAACCAAGCAAGCTAGGCCGGATGCTTGAACCGTCCGGCTACGGCGCGACCATAGATAATCCGCTTGAGCCGCCCGAAATTATGCTTGAGGTCCAGCGGATCAGGGGCTTTTCCGATGGAACGGCCTACGGCAAGTGGCACATGGGGCCCGGCATGGTCGTCGCGACGCCGGAACCCTCCAAAGTCATTGCGGTCGCCGAAGAACACGGAATCGATGCTCAAGAGATGGGCTTAGTGACTAAACGTCCCGGCATTCACATTGAAAACAAGGGAGCCATACGAGAGAATAGCTGGCTTGAGTTTTAGCCTTCGAGCTAGCGAGTGAAAAATTTCGCTGTGGAAGCCAGTCGGAGCTGATTTAATAGCAGCATACCCGGGAAAAGGAGGGAGTATATGTATTTACGGGCCATTGCCTATAATTATCATCTCTACCGCAAAGAATTTATCGCAATGTTTATTACGGTTGCGGGTCTGCTCATGCTATTGCTTAGCTTGGTCCTGGCGCCCGCTGCCAATGCAATCAACATCGGCGGGTCGAGCGATTGTGACGATAACGCCGTCATCCGCTGCGGCGCCCACTCCACCGCGGTGCTAATCAGCGATTATAATTCCAGCGCCTATGTGCGCGGCGTTTACGCCGCTTTTGGTATCAGCCAGGCTGACATCTCCAACCTATCCAGCACCAACGTAGCCGGACGAGTCACTAAAGACGGCAACGTGTTCGTGGACGACCAGTCGCGGGCCGTTGCCACGGGCGCCGTAACCGGCGGCCGGCAGGATATTCCGGGCAGCACAAAAGTTAATTCCAACGGCGCCGTCTTCTACCGGCGGCAGCCCAGCGTCTCGTTCCAGCAAAGCTCGCTGCCGGCATTTGTGGCCATGAAGAACGGCCATTTCCAGTTCGCCGTTATTGCCAGCTGCGGCAACGCGGTCAGCGCCAAACAGACCACCACACCCGCCCCCCAGCAGCAACACGCCGCTGTCGGCCAGGCCAGGGTAGTCAGCAGGCCGCAAGCCCAGACCAATCCGCCGGCTCCAGCTCCGACGGCCGCTCCCGCTCCGACCCAAACCCAATCGCAAAGCCAAAACCAAGAAGTTAACGTCAATAACGCCAACATCAATAATAATACGCAGATAACCAAGCAAACGTCCGTACCGCAGTCCACGCCCGCTCCCACCACCGCCCAGCCGCAAGCTGCCGCTGAAACTCCGGCCACCCAACCGGCCACCCAAACCACCGCGGCTACTTTGCCCAACACTGGCCCTACCGGAATAATCGGCATTTTCTTGGCCGCCGTCGGCCTGGGCACTCTGGGGTATCGCAGGTTATTAGTGCATCGCTTTAGCCACTGACAATCCGCGTCATCTAACCTATAATATCTACCAAATAAGGAGGAAGCATGTACACCTTGCCGGATCTCGGATACGCCTACGACGCGCTGGGCAAATACATCAGTAAAGACATTATGGAACTGCACCACGACAAGCACCATCAGACTTATGTCGATAAATTGAACGGCGCGCTGGAGAAGGCTCCGGAACTGCAATCCAAATCTTTGGAAGAATTATTGCGTGATCTTGATTCTTTGCCGGAAGCAGTGCGGACCGTCATCCGCAACAACGGCGGCGGACACTACAACCACACCCAGTTTTGGAAATGGATGTCGCCGGACGGCGGCGGCGAACCGGGCGGCGAGCTGGCTGATGGCCTGGCTAAAAAATACGGTGGTTTCCAGAAATTCGTCGATGAATTCAGTGCCCAGGCGACCGGCGTCTTCGGCAGCGGCTGGGTCTGGCTGATGCCGGACCTGACCATCACCACCAGCCCCAACCAGGACAGCCCGCTCAACGCCGGCGGCCCGGAGCCGATCCTCGGCCTGGACGTCTGGGAGCACGCCTATTATCTGGATTACAAAAACAAACGCCCGGACTACATCAAAGCCTGGTGGAATGTCGTCAATTGGGCGGATGTGGCCGAGCGGTTCGAGCAAGCCAAATGATCAATCAGGGATTTACTCAGATTTAGACGCTGGCGTGGCCTTCCTGGGTGCCGGCAGAGGTCACGCGTTCAAAACTAACTTCATTTTGGAGCACTGAAATGGTAGGAAAGGCGCCGGTGCACATTTCGATTTTGGCGCCGCGAACCAGCTCGTGGAACTTGCGGCTCACCGGACCCTGCAGCGGGATTTCTTTTTCAACGCCCTCCACAAACAGCTCTTCGTCGAGGTCGTTGCTGCCATAACGATTGCGGGCCGCCATGCTGCGGCGCTGCTCTTTGGCCGAGCCCATGCCATTATATTCTTTGTATTGAGTGCCGTCAGCCCGCGTCATCACCGGCGCCGCCGCTTCGTCTGTAGCCGCCACGTATCCGCCGACCATGACTGATGAGGCGCCCAAAGCCAGGGCTTTTACAAAATCGCTCGGTCCGCGGATGCCGCCGTCGGCACAAATCTGGATGTCCGGATCAATCGCCTCAACCGCCTGCCGGCATTTGTAGATAGCGGTCGCTTGCGGCGTGCCGCCGCCCAGCTTTTCGCGCGAAATGCAAATACCGCTGGGGCCTCGACCAATCCTGATGGCGTCGGGGCCTTCCTTAGCCAGTTCAGCAGCCGCAAAAGCATCGGACACATTGCCGACCATGATATCTATATCAGCAAAATTCTCACGCAAATCCTTGACGGTTTTTCTGGCCTGCCGCAATTCTTTGAGCGTGCCGAACGAATATTTGCTCTCGCCATGCGACGTATCAACAACCACCATGTCCAGATATTTGCCACTCTCCTGGAGACGCTCCAAAGCGTCACCGTCGTAAGTTGAAACCGACATGAAGGTCCGCAGGCGGCCGTTTTCATCCAGATTGTAATTTTCGGGGTTGCCGCGCACCACTCGCAGCACGTCCGGCAGTACGTACAAGCCACCCACCCGGCACTCTTCATCGAGCAGCGGCAAAACTTTGATCTTGCGCTCGCGGAGCAATTCGTAAGCCTGATTGACATCTGTTCCGATAGAAGACGTGAAGATTTCCTTGGCCGGCGTCATGGCCTCGTGCACCGGCGTGGTTTTGTCGCCGTCGTGGAAAAGTTCGAAATGGGTATTTGTCATGAGGCCGACGAAACGGTCATTTTCATCAACCACCGGCAGAGTCCGGAAATCAAAGCCGTCGTTTTCAATGCGCTGCATGCTGGCCTCCACCGTTTCGTCGGCGTTGACAGTAATCGGCTCTTCGACAATGCCGTTTAAATGGAGTTTGACACGGCGGACCTGGCGTTTTTGCTCATCGGGGGCATTGCCGTGGTGGATCACGCCGCCGCCGCCTTCTTTGGCGGCCGCGATACCCATTTCCGACTCGCTTATGGTAGTCATCGGCGAGGTCAAAATCGGCACTCGGGCAGCGATGCGTCTGGAAAAGCGGCTCGATAGGTTAATATCACGCCAATCCAGATCGCTAGGCCGCTCGTCGCGGATGGTCAGCTCGTCGAAAGTGGTCGCTAGGAACTGTTCATCCAAAAAGTTAAATAACGCTTCTTTGTTTCCAGCCACGCAACCCTCCGATACGTTTTAACAATTCTACCACCAGCCGGCGGAATACGCCACTAAATGTTCTTATAACAACAACCTGCGCGTTTCGCGTCTTGTATACTGGCTGTATGATGAACAGGGAGTCATTACCGTCTGCCGAGGTGGATTCCCGGTCCGCTAACCGGGTAGCTATCCTAGATGCTGGCGCGCAGTACGGTAAAGTTATTGACCGGCGAATCCGGAATCTAATGGTATATTCGGATTTGTTGCCGTTGGATACACCTTACGAGGACTTGGAAGGATATGGCGCATTTATCATTTCCGGCGGGCCAGAGAGCGTTTATACCGAGGCGGCGCCAAAACCCGATAGCCGGATATGGGAGAGCGGCCGGCCTATACTGGGCATTTGCTATGGGATGCAATTGATCAACCAGGCTTTCGGCGGCACAATCGGCCCCAGAAACATTCGTGAAGACGGCCATTTTGCTATCAACGTGGAGCCGGGCAATCCGTTATTCAGCGGCCTGGAGACTTCGCAAAATGTTCTAATGAGTCACGGTGATAGTATCGATGAAGTAGCGCCGGGTTTCCAGCCAGTTGCCAGTTCCGACGGTATTCTGGCGGCAATTGCTGACGATCGCCGGCAGGTTTACGGCGTACAATTCCATCCCGAAGTCGACTTGACCGACCATGGTGTTGATATGATATCTAACTTCCTGTTCAGCATTGCTGAGCTGGAAGCAGATTATGATTTAGGCAGCCGCCGCGAGGAAGCTATCCGTTATATCCAGGAGACAGTCGGTGACCGGCAGGTCCTAACATTTGCTAGCGGCGGGGTTGATTCAACTGTCTGCGCAACGCTGGTTGCTGAAGCACTGCCAGCAGAACAGATACATGTCGTGCACGTCGATACTGGTTTTATGCGCTTGCGTGAAAGCGACGCTGTCCGGGAAACGCTGCAGGCCGCCAGTGTCGATATGCAGGTTGTAAATGCTAGTGAACAGTTTTATAACGCCACTACCGATATCGATGGACAGGCAACCCCGCCGCTACACGACACAACCGACCCCGAAATAAAACGGCGCATTATCGGCGATACATTTATGAAAGTTATGGACCAAGTCGTGGCCGAGCTGGAGCTCAACCCGGCTGACACCGTGCTTGCCCAGGGTACACTGCGGCCCGACCTTATAGAAAGCGCCTCACAATTGGCCAGCTCCAAGGCGGCTGTCATCAAAACCCATCACAACGATACGCAGTTGGTGCGCGAATTGCGGGCCGCCGGGCGGGTCATTGAACCGCTGCGTGAACTCCATAAAGACGAGGTTCGTAAACTCGGCGAGGAGCTAGGGCTACCGGACGAGCTGGTATGGCGCCAGCCATTTCCGGGACCAGGTTTAGCCATCCGATTGCTGTGCGCCCGCGAGCCATACATTACAGAGCAGTTTCAACCGCTAACCGAGGCTCTGCGCCAATTCGAAGACGATGACATTAGCGCCCACTTGTTGCCGGTCCGGACGGTTGGCGTGCAAGGCGATGGACGTTCTTACAGCTACCTGGCGGGATTAAGCGGCCAAGCCGACTGGCCGAGGCTACTAGAAAAGGCACGCGCTATTCCAAAACAACTGCACGACATAAATCGGGTGGTGTACATTTTTGGCGATAAGCTGGACCTACCAGTCGATAGCATCACTCCAACATTACCGACGAATGAAACAATCGGACAATTGTGCCAAGCCGACTGGCACGTCAACGAAGTGCTCCGCGGTTATGGGTTGCATGAAAGCTTGAGCCAGGTACCAGTCATATCTTTCCCCGTCAATTTTGGCGAGCCCGGCAAGCGCTCAATAGGCATCCGGACTTTCATGACTAACGACTTCATGACCGGCGTACCGGCCGTGCCTGGTGAAGATATACCGGAGACGGCGCTTATTGAAATGGTTGAACGGGTGCTCTCTGTCAAAGGGATCACGCGGGTCGTTTACGACTTAACCTCTAAGCCGCCTGGTACTACTGAGTGGGAATAACTTCTTAATACGTCCGTCCGTGATACAGTATATGTAGCTAAATGAGGGGTAATCAAAACGTGAAAGCAGCTCAATTATTTGTCGCGTCATTAGAGGCCGCCGGCGTGAAACACGTCTTCGGTGTGCCGGGTGAGGAGAACCTGGCGTTCGTGGAGGCTTTGCGCGAGTCGGAAATCGATTTAATAACCACCCGCGACGAGCAAGCGGCCGTTTTTATGGCGGCTACCGTGGGCCGTCTGACCGGCCGGGTCGGTGTGGCGCTGTCAACGCTGGGGCCGGGTGCTACCAATCTAGTCACCGGCGTGGCTTATGCCCAATTGGGCGGCATGCCTCTGATGGTCATCACCGGTCAAAAACCTATCAAAAAGAGCAAGCAGGGCAAGTTCCAAATTCTGGATGTAGTGGGCATGATGCGGCCGCTGACCAAATCGGCTGAAACAATTGTGGCCGCCGACCGTATCCCGGCCACCATCTACCAAGCCGTGCGCACCGCCGAGAGCGAGCGGCCGGGCGCCGTACATATTGAATTACCGGAAGATGTCGCTGAAGAAGAAAGCGGCCAGGCGCCGATAGAGTGGCAGAAACTGCGCCGACCAGTGCCAGATGAAAAATCCATCAACCAGTTGCTGGAGCTGGTCCAGGGCGCTAGCAAGCCGGTCATCGTTATCGGCTCCGGGGCCAACCGCAAGCTAATCGGCAAACAGCTCAAGAATTTTATCGATAAAAGCGGCATTCCGTTTGTCAGCACCCAGATGGGCAAGGGCGTGGCAGATGAGAGTTCCGAGCTGTATCTGGGCACCGCGGCGCTCTCTAGTGGCGATTTCGTGCACCAAGCGCTCCAGGCCGCTGATTTGATTATCATGCTCGGCCACGACATCACCGAAAAGCCGCCGGTCATCGCGCGGGACGAGCAGAAAATCGCCCATCTGAATTTTTATCCGGCCGATCTGGACAAGGTTTACCAGCCGGCGCTGGAAGTCATCGGCGATATTTCGTACGCCTTGTGGGCCGTCAGTGAGCGCCTGCAGCCTAAGCAATATTGGCCGGTCGAGGAATTGCGCGAACTTAGGCAAAAACAGCTCGACGATACACTGGTCAATGCCGGCAGCGACGCTTTTCCAGTCAAACCGCAACGCTTGGTCAAAGACCTGCGCGACGCTCTGCCGCGCGAGGCCATCCTCAGTCTGGACAACGGCATGTTCAAACTTTGGATCGCCCGCAATTATCCGGCTTACGAGCAGAACACCGTCTTACTGGATAATGCCTTGGCAACCATGGGCGCCGGTCTGGGCGCCGGCACCGCCGCCAAACTGCTCAATCCCGACAAACCGGTCGTGGTAGTGGCCGGCGACGGCGGAGTAATGATGAACATCGCCGACCTGGAAACGGTCATCCGGCTGAAACTGGATCTGGTGATTATCGTTGTCAATGACAATGGCTACGGCATGATCAAGTGGAAACAAGCTAGCATGGACCTGGCCGATTACGGCCTGAGTTTCGGCAATCCGGATTTCGTGAAACTGGCGGAAAGCTTTGGCGCCAGCGGACACCGGCCGGAAACAGCCGTGGAGTTTAAACCGGCACTGGAAAAGGCTTTGCAGGCCGGTGGTGTGCATATCATTGACCTGCCGATCGACTACAGCGAAAATAGTACGCTAGGTAAATAGGCACAGGAGGGAAGACATATGGCTTTGCGTTCAATCAACCCGGCAAGCGAAGAAGTGATCCAGGAATTTGACGAGCTTAGCGACCAGCAGATCGACCAGAAGCTGGCGGCCGCCCAGGCAGCTTTTGAAAAGTGGCGCGAGACGTCGTTTGACGAGCGAGCCAAGTTGATGCGCCGGGCGGCGGAAGTCTTGCGCGCCCAAAAATCCGATCTGGCCGCAATTATGACCAGCGAGATGGGCAAGACCATTAGCGCGGCCGGAGCGGAAGTCGAAAAATGCGCCGCGACCTGCGACTATTACGCCGATAATGCCGCCAAGTTTCTAGCACCCGAAAAGATCGTGACTGACGCCGCCGAGAGTTATGCCCGCTTTGATCCACTTGGCGTGGTGTTGGCCGTAATGCCTTGGAACTTTCCATTTTGGCAAGTCTTCCGTTTCGCCGTGCCAGCGCTGATGGCCGGCAATACTGGCGTACTCAAGCATGCCTCCAACGTCCAGCTCAGCGGCCAGGCGATCGAAAAAATCTTCCGCGAGGCCGGTTTTCCGGAAGGCGCTTTTGCCAACCTGGAAATCGGCTCGGCCAAAGTCGATGCCATTATCCGCGACCGGCGCGTTAAAGCCGTCACGTTGACCGGCAGCGAATACGCCGGCTCCCAGGTGGCCAAAACAGCCGGCGAAATGATCAAAAAAACCGTATTGGAGCTGGGCGGCAGTGATCCGTTCATCGTGCTGGCCGACGCGGACCTCGACGCCGCCGCCAAGACCGCGGCAGCCACCCGACTGCAGTTCAATGCCGGCCAGAGCTGCATCTCGGCTAAGCGCTTCATCGTCGAGACGGCCGTGGCTGAAGAATTTACTGCCAAGTTAAAAGCCGCTATCGAACAGGAGGTCATCGGCGACCCGACTAAGCCGGAGACAACCGTCGGGCCGCTGGTCAATGAACAGGCCGTCAAAGACATCGACAGGCAGGTGCAGGAATCAATCAAGAAGGGCGCCAAGCTGGTTTGCGGCGGCCAGCGCCCGGCCGGCAAGGGCTACTTTTACACGCCGGCCGTGCTAACCAACATCACGAAAGATATGCCAGTGTTCGCCGAAGAGGTTTTTGGGCCGGTCCTGCCAATCATACCGGTCAAAGATGCTGCCCAAGCCGTGCGGGTAGCTAACGACAGTCCCTACGGCCTGGCCTCAACAATCTTTAGCAACGACCAAGCGGCCGCCCAAAAGCTGGCCCAACAGTTAGAAGCTGGCGCCGTCTTTATTAACGGCCAGGTGAAGTCCGATCCTCGTTTGCCGTTCGGCGGAATTAAGCAGTCCGGCTACGGCCGCGAGCTGTCGCATTACGGCATTAAGGAATTCGTCAACATCAAAACCGTCTGGGTCAAATAGCGCGGAGCAGGCATCCCATGATCATAGACATCGCCATAGTTATCTTTGCCGTCAGCGCGCTGTACCGCGGGCGCGAAATCGGCTTTGTAAGGCAATTATTTTCCACCGGCGGCTTCTTTGGCGGTCTGTTTTTGGGCGCCTGGTTAGAGCACTATACCGTGCACTGGGCACACAGTCAGACCGGCCGTTCGCTGATCACCCTGGCGACCACGCTGGGCTGCGCGCTTATATTGTTGGCCGTCGGTGAATACGCCGGTATCAAGCTAAAGCACCGCGTAGTACTCAAAAAAATTAATATTCTCGATAATGGTTTTGGCGGCCTGCTCAGCGTAGTGTCGCTGCTGCTGACAATTTGGCTGCTGGCGGCAGTGGTTGGCAGCCTGCCGGTACCGGCTTTCCAATCCCAGCTGCGCGATTCCAAAATCGTCAGCGCGCTCAACCGGGCGCTGCCCGGCGCGCCGGGCGTGATCAGCAACCTGGGGCGGCTGGTCGATCCCAACGGTTTCCCTCAAGTTTTCATCGGCGGCGAACCGGCTCCGAACAGCCAGGTCAACGTGCCGTCGCTGGGCGATTTGCAGGCAGCCGTCGACCAGGACCGTGATTCGGTCGTTAAAATAGAGGGACAGGGCTGCGGCGGCGTGGTCGAGGGTTCCGGTTTCGTGGCTGGTTCCAACTTGGTAGCCACTAACGCGCATGTCGTCGCCGGCATCCGGCATCCTTATGTGGAGGACGGCAACGGCACGCACAGCAGCACCGTAATTTGGTTCGATCCGGACCTCGATTTTGCCGTACTTAGAGTTTCCAATCTGGAGGGCCACAGCTTGGTAGTGGCCGATCACCGGGTCGGCGTCGGCACACCGGCAGCCGTTTTGGGCTATCCCGGCGGCGGCGGTTTCAAAGCCGGCCCGGCGGCGGTTTCCAACCAATTCACGGCCAGCGGCCGCGATATCTACGGCCAGGGCGACACGCTCCGCCAGGTTTACGAACTGCAGGCCGATATCATCCCCGGCAATTCCGGCGGCCCATTGGTAGCTAAGGATGGCACGGTCATCGGCGTCATCTTCGCCGAATCAACCGACTACCCGCACACCGGCTACGCCCTCACCAGCGACCAGGTAAAGGGAGAAATTAACCAGGCCGCCGCCCAGGACCAGCCGGTCGGTACCGGCCGCTGCGCCGAGTAATCTGATATAATTGCCCTGAATGAGCGCTAAAAATTGGAACCTGCAAAAAGCCTTGCCGTGGATTCTGCTGATCGGCGGGATTATCGGCTACATCTGTTCTTTTATCATCATGTGGGACAAGGTCAAGCTGGCGGCTAATCCGAACTTCGTGCCATCGTGCAACCTCAACCCAATCATCAGCTGCGGCGGCGTTATGCAGAGCGCGCAAGCCCACGTCTTCGGTTTTCCGAATCCGTTCATTGGCCTGGGGGCGTTTCCGGTGGTGGCGGTGGTCGGCGGTGCTATGTTAGCCGGTGCCCGTTTCAAGCGCTGGTTCTGGCTGACTTTCCAGAGCGGCTACACACTGGGATTGATTTTCGCTTACTGGCTGTTATTTGAGAGCGTTTACCGCATCCATGCCTTGTGTCCGTATTGCTTGGGTATAGATGTCGTGATGACCATTACGTTCTGGTATTTGACGCTCTATAACATCGATCAGAAACATATCCGGCTGCCCACCGGCAAGACCCAGAAAGTATACAAATGGATCCGGCGGCATCATCTCGACCTGCTGGTTCTGTGGTTTTTGATTGTCATCGCCCTGATACTGAAACATTTTTGGTACTATTACGGCCGTTACTTTTAAAGAGGAAACTGGTATAATTTAACTACGTTCGCCAACACCTAAACCAGGGCTATGTCCAAAAAACAAACAGATTATTTACGCAAAACCGCCGAGGCTCCCGCCGAGTTGCTGGATTACAGCGTTACCGCCACCCAAAAGGTGATGACCGGCCTGCCGGCCAATCCGGTTATTAAAAGGACCGGTGATTACTGGCACGCCCTGGGGCCAGGCTTGACTACCGGCGCGTCTGACGACGATCCGTCCGGCATCGCCACCTACAGCCAGACCGGCGCGCAGTACGGTTTCCAGCTGCTGTGGCTGTCGGCGCTGACTTTTCCTTTGATGGCCGTAGTGCAGGAAATGTGCGCCCGTATCGGCCTGGTTACGGGGCGGGGACTGGCCGGCACCATCCGTTTGCATTTCCCGCGGCGCGTTTTACTGCTTTGTACCGCCTTGCTTTTCGTGGCTAACAGTTTCAACCTGGGCGCCGATCTGGGCGCCATGGCCCAGGCCGCCCAATTGTTACGGCCCAGCCTGAATTTTGGCGTCTTGGTGGTAGCTTTTACGATATTGTGTCTAGGTCTACAGATTTTCACGCCTTATCCGCGCTATGCCAAATATCTCAAGTGGCTGGCGTTGGTATTGTTATCATATGTTGCTTCCACATTGCTGGCCCACCTGGATTGGGGCAGTGTTTTCAGGGGCGCTATCGTGCCGTCCATGACACTTGGCAAGGACCAGATTATACTGATCTGCGCTATCCTGGGTACTACAATTTCGCCGTTCCTGTTCTTCTGGCAGACCTCGCAAGAAGTTGAGGAGCAGATTGCCGCCGGCAAGACGACGGTAGCGCTGCGCCGAGGAGCCGATCCGAGCGTCATCAAAAATATGCGCCTAGACGTTTGGTCAGGCATGCTGCTTTCTAACGTGGTGATGTTCTTCATTATCGCCGCCTGCGGCGCGGTGCTGTTCCCGCATGGCATCACCCATATTGAGACCTCGGCCCAGGCCGCCCAGGCTCTTAAACCGTTCGCTGGCAGCGCCGCTTATATTTTGTTCGCGCTGGGTATTATCGGTACCGGGCTGCTGGCGATTCCGGTGATGGCCGGCTCGGCCTCTTACGCGGTAGCCGAAAGCTTCCGCTGGAAATCCGGCCTGAACCGCAGCCTCAAGCAAGCCTATGCCTTTTACGGCGTGCTGATTATTGCCATGTTGGTCGGCCTGAGCATCAACTTTATTGGCCTGAATCCAATCAAAGCTTTGATTTATGCCGCCGTGGCCAACGGTATCGTAGCGCCCTTGGTGCTTGGCCTGATAGTACTTATCAGCAGCAATCGCAAGATCATGGGGCACTGGGTGAACAAGCGCTATGTTTCGGCCATTGGCTGGGGTACGACCGGACTAATGACCGTTTCCGGCGTGGCCGCCATCTGGGCGCTGTTTCAGTAATTACTAGGCTTAATCGGTTTACTCCGACCTTAGCGCTTCAATCGGGTCGCGCCGCGCCGCCTTCAGCGCCGGAATGGTGCCAAATACCACGCCGACCACTAGCGACACGCCAAAGGCCAGAACCACAGCCTGCCAGGAAATGACCGGCCGCAAGTCGGTAAAGAGTCGCAGCAGCCCGTCAATCACGAAAGCCAGTGCCACGCCTATAGCGCCGCCGATCACGCTGAGCGCGGTGGCCTCGATCATGAACTGGCTCAGGATCTGGCTGTTAGTAGCACCGACAGCTTTGCGGATGCCGATCTCGTGCGTCCGTTCCGAAACCGACACCAGCATGACATTCATAATGCCGACACCGCCGACGAACAGCGAGATTGCCGCCACGCCAGCCACCAGCCGCGTTAAAAGCTGCAGGATATCCTGGCTGGCCGTCACGTTCTGGTTACCGCGCAAAACCGCCAGGTTGCTCTGGCCTCCGCGTGATTTATCGAGCGCCTTTTGGATAGCCGCGGCTACCTGGTTGGTCTGTTTGGCATTCGATGCCTTGGCCAGGATTTCGTAAGTCGGCGCGGTGCTGTTGGTCAGGCTCTCGGCGACTTCGTTGGGGATAAAGATAGCGTTATTAAAATCTGTTTCCTGGCTGAGGGGCGTGGTGGTGAAATTGTTGAAGACGCCGCGCACGATAAAGCGCTGGCCGCGAAAAGTGAAACTGCGGCCCAACGGCACATCTTCGTTAAACAGCGCTTCGGCGGCATGTGGCCCGAGTACGGCGGCGTTGGTGCCATCATCATCCGATGTCAAAAAACTGCCGTAGGACACCGATTGGTTCAACAGGGCGGACAGGTCGCTGCCGGTTCCGATCACGAAACCCTGGTTGTAATCGCCCTGGTCGCCGGTGACCTTGCCGGTCACCACCGTCAGCGGCGCGCTGGCGGCCACGCCTTTGACGCCGGCCACCGTGCTGATGTCGCGCGGCCGCAGCGCGCCGCTGAAGCCGCTGCTATCAGATAATAAGCTGACGTTGCCATTGCCGCCATCCCCGCCTGGATGTAACTGGGCCGGCCGGATAGTAATTAAATCGTTTCCCAAGTGGTGGATCTGACCGGTGACCTGTCGGTTGACACCTTGGCCGATACCAAGCACCGTGATAACCGATGTGACGCCGACAATCACGCCGAACATCGTCCAGAAACTGCGCAGCTTGGCGCCGCGCACCGCGTCCAGGCCAGCCTTGAAATGGCCGCGGGTCAGGGAAGACTTGGTCATGACCGCTTCCTTTTTTTGGCCTTAGTTTTTTTGCGCTTCGGCGTCGGCGGGGCCGGCGTACCGGGCAAGGCTTTCATCAAGGCCGAAACTCCGGCCAAATCATCTTCTTCGCTGGTCGCCGGCAAGGTGTACAGGACTTTGCGGGCCGTTGTGGCCACACGGCCAAGCGCCGTCTTCTCATCGTGGATAATCTGGCCATCGTGCATGTACAGTACCCGCGTGGCATAGCGGGTCAGTTCAGGATTGTGAGTGACAAATATCACCGTATTGCCTTGTTTATGGATGTCAGCCAACAACTCCATCACCAGCAGCGAGCTGGCGCTGTCCAAGTTACCGGTCGGCTCGTCGGCAATGATCAACTTCGGATTATTAACCAGGGCGCGGGCTATAGCGGCGCACTGGGCCTGGCCGCCGCTCAGCTGGCCGGGCAAGAAATATTCGCGGTTCTGAACGCCGACCCGCTTCAGCATTTGACTGGCTTGTTTGACTCGCCGGTTAACGGCCATCCCTTTATAAACCAGTGGCAGGGCGACATTTTCCAGCGTCGTCAGCCGCGGCAAAAAATTAAACGATTGGAAAATAAAGCCGATGCTATCGCGCCGGAATTTGGCCGCCTGGTTGGGCTTGAGGCGGGCTGCCGGCTTGCCGTCAAACCGGTAATTGCCATTGGTCGGCCGGTCCAGCAGACCGATAATATTCATCAGCGTCGACTTGCCGCAGCCGCTGGGACCCATCACGGCCACGCACTCGCCGCGCTCAATCTTTAAGCTGACCTCGTCGAGCGCCAGGGTAGTGGCGTCGCCGAAGCCGTACAGTTTACTGACGTCTTGGACTTCTATCAGGGCCATGCTATTACTAGTTTAAACCTATGCTTGCAGTTTCCGCAAGGTGTTTTGTAGTAAATTTTTGTATAATGGTAGCTGGAGCGCCTACGGAGAGGTGTCCGAGTGGTTGAAGGAGCACGCTTGGAAAGCGTGTATGCGCCTCACGGCGTATCGAGGGTTCGAATCCCTCTCTCTCCGCCAATTATTTGCGAATCAGCAGTTCGGCAATTTGGACTGCGTTCGTTGAGGCGCCCTTGCGAACATTGTCGGCAGTGACCGCCGCCTGTAAAGCGTGTTTGCCCGGGCGCGATTCATCACGCCGGACACGACCCACGAATACTTCGTCACGGCCGCTGGCATAGATCGGTTGCGGTACCTGCGGTACATCACAGAAACTAACGCCCGGCGCCCCGTCCAAAAGCTCCTCGGCCCGTTCGGGTGTTAATTCGTCTTCGAACTCAGCGCTGATAGAAAGCGAGTGGCAGTTAATGACCGGCACACGCCAGCAGCTAGCCTGTATAGCCAAGTCGGCAATATCCAAAATCTTCCTGGTTTCATTAACGAATTTTAGCTCTTCGCTGGTATCGCGGCCGATGAAGGTTCCGGCGTGGGGCGCGACATTACTGCCTATGAGCGCGGGGAATATACGGATTGGCGGCAGGTCTTCCTGCCGTATCCGGCCGGTCAGAAAGGCTTTGGGGTCGCGCATCATTCTTGAGGTCTGGAAGTGCAATTCTTCGACCCCGTCAATTCCTTGGCCTGACACCGACTGCAGAGTGGTGACGTTCAGGGCGACCAGACCGGCTTCCTGGTGCAGGGAATTCAAGGCCGTCAACCCAATCATCGTAGTACAGTTCGGATTAGCCACAATGCCTTTGGGAATATCTTCCAGGGCGGCGGGGTTCACTTCAGAAATAACCAGCGGTACTTCAGGATCGTGGCGCCAGGCCGACGAATTATCGATGGCAATCGCGCCGGCCTCAGCAACTTTCGGGCACTCTTCTTTAGAAACTGAGGATTTGGTGGCATCGCCGCCAGCAGACAGGAATACTATATCCAGCCCCTCGTAATCTTCAGCAGCCTGACCATATTGCAAAGCGTAGTCATGGCCATTCCAGGCTACTTCTTTACCAGCCGATTTAGGAGAAGCGAATAGACGGGAGTTCTCATAATCTACCGGGAAGCCGCGCGTTATTAAATCCTGCTGAATGGTTTGCCCCACTAAACCCGTGGCGCCGACAATGCCGATAGCATAAGAGTCTTTTTCTTCAATCAATCTCTCCATAGTCATATTATTTTAAAACAAGTTGTCGATTTTAGCCAGCGCGCTAGCCAGAATCTTTGTTCCGCCACTGGTAGAGAAGTGTTACAATGATGTTTATGCTTGTCGTAGCGTTCTTTTCTTGGTGGTACGGCCGGGGGTGGCGTGATGTCGCGGTCAATATAGGACCACGTCTGCAGGGGGTAGCCGCGAGCTTTTCGGTCACCCAGCTGCTGCGCACCCTGTTCCAGCCATGGCGGCGGATCATCACCTATCCGGGTGACAGCCTGGCCGAAAAATTCCGGGCCTGGGGGGATAATGTCTTCAGCCGGGCCATTGGTTTTGTCGTCCGGCTGCTGGTATTGTTTGCCGCGCTGGTAATTATGATTTTCACGCTGGTGTTTTCCGTTGTTGAGGTTGTCGTTTGGCCGTTATTGCCGCCAGCTGTGCCGGTATTGATTGTGTTGGGGATTGTTTGATGGAACAACCAACGTTTAATCTCAAGTCCCGGCGGGCTGCCGAGGCCCGCGCCGGCAAAGTCCTCAACAAAGCGGCGTGCCGAGGGCTACTAGTCGTGGCAACTGTATCCTTGATTGGCGGTCTGGCCGCCGTAATTATCACACACGACAATTACGGTTATCTGTTCATCGCCTTGGCGCTCATCTGTTATATCCCAGCTGTTTGGTGGCAGCGCCGGCTTTCACCTTTGCCGGCCGACGGCACCGATCTTAACAGCCGGTTGTCCGGCGACGTCTTGGCGCGCCTCAAAGCCGGCAAAGTCGATCAACTTCCCGACATCTGGGCGGCACTCAACAATCACTGGCAAGGCTGGTTTTTCCTGAATCATTTGATGCTAAGCAAAGACATGGTCACGCCGCAGATCAGCACCGACCCCGCCGCTCTAGGCCAAGCCCTGCAAACAGCCGCCCGTCTGGCCGACGACAACCACAGTCCGACCATAGAATTAGGGTTTGTGGTCGCCGGCATACTGCTGGCTTCGCCGCGGGTCGGCCAAATGCTTACCCGGCTCAAATCAAAGCCCGACGATATAGTCGCCATCGCCAACTGGCTGGGGCGCGGCCTGGCCGAGGACGCCCGCCGCGGCCAAAGGCAAAAGTTCGGTGGCATCGGCCGCGACTGGGCCTTCGGCTACACACCACTCTTAAACCGTTTCGGCCAGAATTTCAGCTTGGGGGTTGCCAAGTACGGCGCGCATTTTGATTGGCTGACTAACTCCGACGGCGTCAAAGCCATTGAGGCCGCTTTTGATAACCGCGCCAGCGCCGTGGCGCTCATCGGCCCCGACGGCATCGGCAAGACCAGCACCATTTACGCGCTGGCCCAAAAACTTATAGAAGGCAAGACCGGCCGCCGCTTAGCCTATCACCAGGTTGTCGCGCTGAACGCCACCGACATACTATCCAATGCCCGCGGGGCGGGCCAGCTGGAGCGGATTATGCTGAGTCTGGCCAGCGAAGCCAGCCACGCCGGCCACGTCATCCTATTCTTTGATGACGCCCAGCTGCTGCTCGGCGGCGGGCCAGGCGCTTTTGACGCTACGCAGATTCTGCTGACTATCATCCAATCAGGTGCCGTGCCGATCATCATGGCTTTCGCTCCCAACGATTACCAGCGACTCAAGGTGCAAAACCAAAGCCTGGCTAATTTGTTGACGCCCGTCGTGCTGCAGGAGCTGCCAGAAACCGGCGTCATGCGCGTCCTGGAAGATTCGGCGCTCGGCCTGGAGAACCATCACAAAATCCTGGTGTCGTACGAAGCGCTGCGTGAGGCCTACCGGCTAAGCGGCCGCTACGACCAGGACGCCGCCTATCCAGGCAAGGCGATAAAGCTGCTCGGCCAAGCGGTGACGCATGCCAACCATTCAATTGTGACTGCCCAGAGCGTCCAGCAGGCGATTGAGCAGACCCGTGGTGTCAAAGCCTCCACGGCCGCGCCGGCCGAAGCCGACGCGCTGCTGCGCCTGGAAGACAACATCCATCAGCGCATGATTAACCAGTCGCACGCCGTCAGCGTGGTAGCCAACGCCTTGCGCCGGGCTCGCGCCGGAGTCACCAATCCTAACCGCCCGATCGGCAGTTTCTTATTCCTTGGCCCGACCGGGGTCGGCAAAACCGAGCTGGCTAAATCCGTCGCTGCCACTTACTTTGGCGCCGAGACCTCGATGATCCGCCTGGACATGAGCGAATATCAGCAGCCGGATGATGTCCAGCGTCTGCTATCGACCGGTCAAACGGATACTTCCAGTTTGCTAATGTCGGTTCGCAACCAGCCATTTTCCGTGGTGCTGCTGGACGAAATTGAAAAAGCCCATCCCAATATTTTGAACTTGTTGCTGCAGCTGCTGGACGAAGGCCAGCTGACCGACAGCTCCGGCAAGGCGGCTTCTTTCAAAGACTGCGTGATTATCGCTACCAGCAATGCCGGCGCCCAGACAATCCGCGAGCGGGTCGGCCGCGGTGAAAGCTTGGAAAGTTTCGCGCCGGCGTTTACTGACGAACTGATCAAGAGCGGCCAGTTCAAGCCGGAGCTCTTGAACCGCTTCGATGAAATGGTGCTATTCCGGCCGCTCAAGCCCGAAGAACTAGCACAAGTCGTCCAGCTGATGCTTGGTAGCGTTAATAAAACCCTGTCCAGCCAGAATATCTCAGTCGAGCTGACGCCGGCCGCCATCGCCAAGATCGTCGAGGTTGGCAACGATCCGCGCCTCGGCGCCCGGCCAATGCGCCGCACTCTGCAAAAAGCCGTCGAAGACACCGTCGCCCAAAAGATCTTGAAGGGCGAAGCCCAGGCCGGCAGCCGCATCAAGTTGGATGCCCCAGATTTAGCGATTTAGACTGCTACAATATATCTATGTCAGCAGGTAGACCACAGGTAGGCATAGGTGTGTTCTTGGTCAAAGAGGGTAAGATTCTGCTCGGCCGGCGCAAGGGTTCGCACGGCCACGGCGAATACGCTTTGCCGGGCGGCCATCTGGAACTGGGCGAGACTTTTGAAGAATGCGCCCTACGCGAGCTGGCCGAAGAAGCAGGCCGCGATATCAAGATCAAAAAAGTCAGCTTTTTGTGCCTGACTAATATGCGCCGCTACGCACCAAAACATTATGCTGATATAGGGATCCTAGCGGAATGGAAATCCGGAGAACCGAAAGTCACGGAGCCTGATAAGAAGGAAGACTGGCAGTGGTATGATCTCGATGAATTGCCGCAACCGCTCTTTGGCTGCACGGATAACTATATTGAGGCCTACCGAACTGGCAAGGTCTACTTTTTAAATTAGCTAATCAACGTGCCGACAGATTCGCCGCGGGCGGCTCTTACTAAATTATCAGGCTTAAAGGCATCAAAAACTATAATCGGTTTATCGTGCTCCATGGCCAGGCCGATGGCAGCCTTGTCCATAACCTTGATCGAGTTATTCTCTACGGCGTCTTGGAATGACACTTTGTCCAGCTTGACGGCATCTTTGAATTTGGCGGGGTCTTTGTCGTAGACGCCTTCAAACTTGGTGGCTTTGAGCACCGGCTGGCAATCCAGCTCCAGCGCGAAACTGACGGCCGCCGTGTCGTGGGTGACGTAGGGGCGGGCGGTGCCGCCAGCGATGATAAGCACGCGGCCTTTCTGCAGATGCTTTTCGGCTAGGCGATAAGAATACGACTCGGCTATCTGCGTGGCATAGATATTGCTGGTACATCGGGTGGCGATATCGTGCGCTTCAAAAATATCGGTTAGCGCCATGGAGTTGATTAGGCCGCTCAGCATGCCCATCTGGTCGCCGGTGACGCGTCTGATACCGTGCCCGGCGATCTCGGCGCCGCGAACCATGTTGCCGCCGCCAACAATCAGCACTATTTGACAGCCGGCATTTATAACTTTTTTAATCTCGGCGGCCAAGAACGAAGCGATTTCCGGGTCTACGCCAAAGTCATATTTGCCGGCCAACTGTTCACCGGACAGCTTCAATAATATGCGTTTGTAAGGTGTCGCTCCCATCTTATCCCCAGTGTAGCAGATAAGCAGTGGATAATACGATTAAATTAATCTTAAACTTTTTGGCGGCATTGCGGACGCCTGCTTATACTGGACACATGGCTCAATTAACCCGACAAGATGTCGCTGAAGTCGTCGAGGAGGTCGTTGACCGCGTCCTTGATCGCAAGCTTGATGAGAAACTCGATCAGAAGCTTGATGAGAAGTTTGACGAAAAACTGGGTCTAAAACCCGGCGAGACCCTGGACGATAAGCTTGGGCTAAAACCCGGCGAGACACTAGACGACAAACTCGGCGCCCGCTTTGCGGCATCTGAAGACAAGATAGACCGCAAAATGGGCTTTTTCATCGAGCACATCGACGACAAGTTCGACGGCTTGGCCGAAGCCGTCAGCCTCATGAACGACAACATAAACAAAAAAGCGGACAAGACTGACCTGGAAGAAATCAAGCAAGATATCAAAACCATCAAGTTCGCCGTCAAAGAGACCAATAAAGATTTAATGAAGTAACCCACAGGCTGTCGTAGTTATTACTATTTTATTGCCGGACGGAGCGGTCTATACTAAGTAGCCTATGGGAGACAAAAAGTACGACGACGAGGCTTTGCAGCACGTAGCCGATCTGGTGGCAGAACAGATAGTCAGCCAATTTAAGACGGCTCTGGAGTCAATTGACGAAATCAAACTGCAGGTTTCCAAAATACCGGCCATTCACGACGATGTCACCGAGCTCAAAAACGATATGAAAGCCGTTAAACACGCTATCAAAGAGACTAATCAGGATCTGCGCGAGCTTGAACACCGGGTAGACCGGCTAGAGGCCGCTTACTCCGCTTAAAGCTTAGGAGGCCCGCCATGGCCCGTATCAAACTCTACTCCTGGAACGTCAACGGCATCCGTGCTGTCACCCGAAAAGAATTATTCCGACCGTTCCTGGACGCTGAAAAACCGGATATTTTATGCCTGCAAGAGACCAAGGCCAAACCGGAGCAGATCAGTCTGGATCTGGACGGCTACGACGCCTTTTGGTACTCCGCTGAAAAACCCGGCTACAGCGGTACCGGTCTGCTGACCAAACCCAAGCCGCTGCAAGTAGTGAACGGCTTTCCGCAGGACATCATTAAAAAGTTTAAGGTGACCGGCGACACCTACGGCGACCCCAATGCCGAAGGGCGGGTAATCGCCGCCGAGTTCGATAAATTCTGGGTGGTCACAGTTTACACGCCGAACGCCAAAGATGACCTGAGTCGTATCCCGCTGCGCCACAAACATTGGGATCCGGCATTTTTAGCATATTGCCAGCAATTAGAGCGCGATAAACCTGTCATCTTCTGCGGCGATCTGAATGTGGCCCACACGTCGGATGACCTGGCCAACGACAAAGCCAATATCGGCAAAAAAGGTTTCACCTACGAGGAGCGCGGCGGCTTCCAGGCCTTTATCGACGCCGGTTTCGTAGACACCCTCAGGATGTTCAAACAGGGCAAGGGATATTACACCTGGTGGTCGCATTTCGCCAAGGCGCGCGAACGCAACGTCGGCTGGCGCATCGATTATGTGCTGGTCTCGGCCAGCCTGCGCGGCAAAGTCAAAGCGGCCGCCATCCATCCCAAAGTTATGGGCTCCGACCACTGCCCGGTATCTGTTACACTGGATGTATGACCGAAACTGCTACGGCCACTAGCTATGCGGCCGAACAATGGGATGACCTTTATCGCAACGGCCGTTATCGTGACGAGCCACCGGTTCCGTTCGTGGGTACGATTTTAGATAGTCTGAATGACGTAGATAGGAAAGGTTACGGACTTTACGTGGGATGCGGCAATGGCAGAAACTATTTGCCGCTCGTAGCCGCGGGCCTCAAACTGCACGGCATAGATGTATCCAGGGAAGGGATTAGACAGATACGTACCATGATACCCGATACGGAAAACAGCACGTTCGTCGGAGATTTCGGGAACTACCAGGGCGCTAACGTATTTCGTTATATTGTTGCTATTCAGGTGTTCCAGCATGGCGACCGATCCACGACTGATAATTTATTCGAGCGCAGTGCCGAAGCCTTACAGCCAGGCGGTAAGTTGTTCTTAAGGGTAAACTCGTCTTCGCCAAACCTGATACATAAACATCGCGTCGTAGAGGGCAACAAGCGGACGGGCAAGACAGTGCTTTACAAAGAAGGGCCCAAAGCGGGCCAGCAAGTTCATTATTATGCTCAGCCAGAACTCGCGAACCTGGCAGGTAAGCACGGTTTCTCAATCATACAACCGATGGCAGAGGTTATCGAGCAGAGACAACCACCCCTAAAGGGTCATTGGGCTCAATGGGAAACCATTTGGCAGAAAGAGAAACCTTGAGCCTCAGCTTTGTGTCGCTACTGGCGACGGACAAAATCAAGTTACCAGGCCTGCTTTACCAACCGGATTCCAAAACCCGCAAAGCTGCTGTCTGGCTGCACGGCATGGGCGACAACGGGGCTTTTTATAACCCAGAGCGAATCAATACCCTGGGTGAGGCGCTGGCCAAAAACGACGTCGCGCTGCTAGCCTTTAACAACCGTGGCGCGCACAACCGCAAAGGCTTGCACATTGCCGACGAAACATTGCCAGAAGAAGACCAGCATTTCTTGGGCGGTACGCACTATGAACTGATAGCCGATTGCGTCAAAGACATCGACGGCGCAGCGGAGTTTTTGAAAGATCAGGGATTTTCTGAACTGTATCTGATGGGGCACAGTACCGGCGCCAACAAGATCTGCGCTTATCACGTACGGGCCAAGAAGAATCCATTTAAAAAGTATGTACTGGCCGGCCCGGGGGATGATGTCGGCCTATTCTTCACAGACCTTGGCGAAAAGCGTTATTGGCAGGCTCTCAAGTACGCCGCCGCCAAGACCGATCAAGGCGACCCTCTACACACCATGCCAAAATACACCGGTATGTATCCGTTCAGCGCCCAATCGGCACATGACATTTTGGATCCCGACGGCGCCTACAATACCTGCCCATATTACGAGGCTTCGCGTGAGCGCCTAGGTAAGAAGCCACTTTTTGACGAATATCGCAAAATAGATAAGCCGACTCTCGTAATCTTTGGCCAAGACGATGAATTTATGGGCGAACTTGGCGCTGAGGGAGCCCTCAAGCTGCTCATGAAACATACCTCCAACGCCCAGCTAAAACAGGCCGATTTCATGACCGTAGCCGGTGCCGACCACGGCTTTCACGACCACGAACAAGAATTTGCTGAAAAAGTCCGCGACTGGCTGGCCTATGAGTAAGCGCCGCCCGTTCGCTGTCTTCGACATAGATGGCACGATTATTCGGTGGCAGCTATACCACGCCATCGCCGATGAGCTGGCCAAGACCGGTCATATAGACGCCAATCTGTTTGAGCAGGCCCGCGCCGCCCGTATGGAGTGGAAGAAGCGGGTCGGCGATGATGCTTTCAAAGACTATGAGCACATCTTGGTCGACATCTACGACAAGGCGCTGGTCACGCTGACGGCCGACGATTTCATGGCTGCCGTGCGCCACGTGTTCGACGAATACAAGGAGCAGACCTACACCTACACCCGCGACCTGATCCAAGAGCTAAAGTCCAAGAACTACCTGTTATTTGCCATTTCCGCTTCACAGGAAGAGGTGGTAGAGATGCTGGCCGATTATTACGGCTTTGACGCCTGGGCCGGTTCGGAGTATCCCCGCCGCGGCAATTATTTTACCGGAGAAAAGGTGCCACTCAAGCGCGACCTGAAAGTTAAGACGCTGCAGGAATTCGTTAAGAAGTTTGGTGCCGCTAGCATCGGCAGTATTGCCGTTGGCGACAGCGACAGTGATATCCCGATGCTAGATACAGTGGATCAGCCGATCGCCTTCAACCCGGATAAAAAATTATTCCATCACGCCCAGGAACGGGGGTGGAAAATCGTTCTGGAGCGCAAAAATATGGTCTACGAATTGGAGCCCAAAAATGGATCGTACGTGGTGGCACAAACAAACGCCTGATCAGCCGCTGTTTCCGGACCTCCTGTGGAGTCGGCCGGAGAACAAGCGCCAGGCCGGCAAGCTGCTGATAATCGGCGGCAACGCGCACGGTTTCGCGGCACCGGCTGAAGCGTTCGCGGCGGCCGGAAAAGCAGGGGCCGGCACGGTGCGCGTGGTACTGCCGGACAGCCTGCAAAAGACGGTCGGCCAAAGTTTTCCAGATGGCGAGTACGCGCCCAGCACCCCCAGTGGAAGTTTTTCGCGGCAGGCCCTGGACGAATTACTAGATATCGCTAAATGGGCCGACGCGGTGATGTTGGCCGGCGACTTCGGGCATAACAGCGAGACCGCCATCCTGCTCGAAAAATTTGCTCAGGATTATACCGGCCGATTGGTATTGGTAGGCGATGCGATCGATTATTTTATCTCTGTTGCTGAGTCAATCCTCAAGCGGCCGGACACATTACTGGTCACGGATTTCGCACAACTGCAAAAGCTCGCCAAAAAAGCCCGCTGGCCGCAAGCTTTCATCTCCGGCATGGATCTGCTAAGACTGATAGATAACTTGCACAATTTTACGAGTCAGTTCAGAGCCTCTGTCATTATTGAACATTCTGATAACACGATCGTGGCCGTAAACGAGCAGGTGAGCACCATTAAAATTAAACCGTCCAGCCTGGTCTCAGGCGCGGCCGCAGCCAGCGTCTGGTGGCTTCAGAATCCTGGCAAGCCGTTCGAGGCTATAACTACGAGCAGAATTAATAAACCAGCATAGTGGTGGGCGAGGAGGGAATCGAACCCTCAATCCGTTAGGAACACGATTTTGAGTCGTGCGCGTATACCAGTTCCGCCACTCGCCCGAATAAGCGTGATACTAAGGGGTAATTGTACTATAATTAACTGCATGGAGCCAGCCAGGGCTCAGTATATTGTTATGGCTACGAATCCACTTTTCCCAACCGATGATGACAAGCCGCGGCCGCCGTCCGACCTGATTGACGCCGCCAACGCCCAAAACGCCGTTGACATGATGCGCCAGAAAGTGGCGCGGGTGTATGGCCAGGAGCCGGATGCCAAGCAAGAACTAACCGAAGCCGGACGGACCAAGCGGCCGAGCAAGCACCAGCAGTTCATGCAGGCCTTGAGCGAATCCGGCAAAGACCTGGCGACCATCCAGACTGACTGGCACAATTACTACCTTGGCTTGCCGGAAGATGAAAAACAACAGGTCTGGCATGAATTCTACGAGAGCCAGCCCCTGCTGACTGGGCAAACAGGCGCCGCGGCCGGCCAGGCCGATGCCCAAGCTTTAGCCGAACACAAGCACAAAGCCGCCCGGCCAGAGCGGGCCAGCAAGCCGCGCCAACCGCGCCAGAAATTGCGCGATGCCCGCAGCACTACCGAAGTGCAGGCGGCCATCCGCGACAAAGTCAGCGCCGGCGGTCAGCTGCAGGCCAAGCACCATCTGCAATCGCTTTTATTCGGACTGGGAATTGGCGCCATCGTGGTGATTATTTTCCTGTTCGGTTTCTTTAACGAGGTGGTGATCGCGCCGTTTATCCAACCCAGCCGGACCGAGGCCGCCACGCCGCTAATCGTCAGCAACGACGTCAGCCCGACCGCCGCGCCGGAGGTAATAATCCCTAAAATCAACGTCCAGATTCCGGTGGATTACTCCCAGACATCTATTAACGAAAGCACTATCGAAGACGCCCTGCAGGACGGCGTGGTACATTATCCGACCACTGCCGTGCCCGGCCAGAATGGCAACGCCGCTTACTTTGGCCACAGCAGCAATAATATTTTCAATAAAGGCAAGTATAAGTTCGCTTTCGTGCTGCTCCACACTCTCCAAAATGGCGACACTTTTTACCTGACCTACAACGGCAAAGTGTACGCCTATAAAGTGATTAGCCGGACGATTGTCGATCCCAGCGATGTCGGCGTCCTGGGGCCAGTCCCAGGCCAAACGGCTACGGCGACGCTGATTACCTGCGATCCGCCCGGCACTAGCTTGCACCGCCTAATAGTGGTCGGCCAGCAGATCAGCCCCGATCCGTCAGCCAACAGCCAAGCAAGCACCAACAGCGCGGGCACGGCTACCAGCACTAATCTGCCCGGCAACGGACCTACATTGTTGACACGTTTTATGCGCACCGCCATCGGTAAACTTATCGTGGCCGGAGTAGTTATTGCTGCGCTACTTGTTATTGGTCGGTGGGCGTTAACAAAGACGTTTGGTTGAGGTTGATCTGGCCGGGCAGGGCACCGGCGGCCGCGTTTGGCGCCAGCGTGTAAACGAATTTGAAATCAGGCGCGAAGACCGGCAGATAAGCCGGGCTAGCTGGCACCAATTGCTGGGAGTTGGTGCCGTCGTAGTCAAACATTAACAACTGGCCGCCACTAACGTAGGTCATACGATTGCCGTCCATCCACGTAGCGTGCTGCTGTGGGGAGTCAAGCGGTTGGGGGGTGACGTAGTTGTAGCCCTTTTCATTCTCGATATCATAAACGCCGAACTGGTTGCCGTTCTCGGCCATGATGAACTGGGCATTATTGGAGAAACTGACATAATTCGGCTGCGAAACGTGCAGTACCTGGGCCGGCACGAGAGCGTGATTGGGAAGTTTCCCAAGCTGGCCGACCGGATCCTTGTAGATGTACACC
Organism: Saccharimonadales bacterium (SeqCode); assembly: GCA_035692985.1. GTDB lineage: Bacteria > Patescibacteriota > Saccharimonadia > Saccharimonadales > UBA4665 > JARIHC01. The sequence continues at coordinate 89,222 of DASSHG010000003.1, read as the reverse complement.
CTGTCTAAGCTGCTGCTGCCGGCCGCCACGTAGAGCGTGCCGCTGTATTTCGTCAGATTGAGCAAATAGGTGCTGCCGGCCGGGAAAGTGCGGACCGGATAGGTTTGGCCGCCGATCTTCAAGCGCACCAGCACTTTGCCGGCCGGCGCGCCGCTGTCCGTGGCATACAATAACGTGTCGTCGGCATAGGATTGATAATTGAGCACATGCTCCAGCACGGTCACCGCCGTTGGCACGCTTAAGCTAGCTTTCTGTAAGACGGCCGTTTTCGAATCATATAAATAATACTGGTCGTACTTTTTATTGAGAAGCGTCAGCTTGGTAGGGTTTGACGACAGCACCTTGTTCAAATTCTGGGATTTGGCGGCATCCGTCCGGTCCACCAGGATGTATTCGTTCTTGCCGTCGTAATTATGCTGCAGGACAACATGCTTATTATCGTCGGCCCATTCTTCCAGCTGCCAATTTTCACCAGGCGTGGCCGGCTTGGCCAGCACGCCGTCCGGCAAGTTAAGTTCGACCGGCGCCTTAGCGGGATTTTTCAGATCATACAGGCTGAAACCGGTCATCGAGCCGGGTTTCTCAACCAGCAGCCAGCGCCGGTCCGGACTCTGCGTGGCCAGACCCGGCGCGCTTGAATAAGTTTGCAATTTTTTGGTAACTAACTTCTTTGGTATCAGCAAGGGATAATCAAAGTGCTGCACGTCGCCGCCCTCGACTTCGATGGTGCGCTGCCAAGTGCGGTAGCCGTCGCGCGCCAGCTGCACCCGATAAATCCCGGAGGGCAGGGCGATGCGCGCGTTCGTCTGATTGCTGTTCGGCTTACCGTTCAGGGTGATCGAGGCCGGATGCGGCTGGCTGGACAGAAAGACCAATCCGTTCTGGATAACCGTGCCGTTTTTACCCAATCCGAAACCATACGCCTGGTACAGCAAGACCAGCGCCGCGATTACAATACCGACAGCGACCAATACATAGCCGATCCACAAGATGAGGCGATGTCTGGCTTGTTTGGCAGGATCGAGAAATTCCATAAATTACGCGTGCTTATTAGTATGCGGGTACTTGCTAAACTCATCAAGAGGGTTTAAGATGTATATAAGACATCAATAGAAAAAGACGAAAAAATCGTGAGTAAAAAAAGCAATATTATCGAGATAAACGGCAAACGCTACGACGCGCATTCCGGCGCGCCGCTGGATCACGTGCCAACCGCCATTAACGTTAGGCCGATAGTAGTTCATCATCAGGCCAGTGAAACACCACCGGCCACTCCGCGGCACCACGCCACGCGCCCGCACGCTAAACCGGTCCATCGCCACGCGCCCCAGCGCTCCACCACCTTAATGCGTAAAGCCGTCCGCAAACCGTCCGCAAACCTAAAGCGCCACACCAAAGCCCAAAGTCATACCGGTACCTTAGCTAAGCAGCCGGCCGCCGAGGTGATACCAAAATTATCATTTGGCACGCCTAACGCTGGACGGTTACAGCGCGCCGTCCGCGTCAGCAAAAGCAAGTCAATAACCCACTTCAACTTTAACCGGACATCTTCCTCCGGATCCGCCCGCGTAGTCCCGATCACTGTCAACCGGCCCGGCAACCAAAGCCACACCCCACCCAAACCGACACCAAAGGCCGTGCCGGCCCAGTCGTCACCGGATATTGATGCCATTTTTGAGCGCGCCATCCAGCAAGCCACCAGCCATCTGGAACCGGCACCCAAAACACACAAAAAACGCCGTTTACACCTGACCCGCAAGCACGCCCGCGCCTAACCTACTAACAAATAGGTGCTATTGACGAAAGATGTATAATATGCTAAGATTTATTCGCAACCTAGAAGTACTCAGGTACAAACTACCTTAGAAGTATTCAGTTTAGGTAGCACCTGAACAATCCATCCGTCTATCTGTCCGTTAGGAGAAAATAATGTGTGACTGCACGCATGTCTACGAGACCCACAACGGGGTAAAAGTCGTCTTCATCCCGGAGAGTCCAGGCGTTCTGGTCGTCGAATTCGACAAACCGCTCTATAAGGAGCCGCGGACTTCGGATTTTGAGATATACGCCAACGCTCCATACGCCACGTTGACTAGAATAATCGGGGATTCCCGGAACAGCAGGTTGTTGACTGACGTTCTGAACGCCACCATTAACGACATCGACTGTGTCGACAAAGCTAACGTCAGGCTCTACCGGCTGACCCTTCACTACAGCAGAGCTGTGGACGTCAACTATATGGCTGAGGTAATCAGAATCGCGATGCACGAGTCCGAGAGGTAGCCACAGCTTACTGTCGTTGGCGGCGGGGACTTAATTTTCAAGCCTTACGGCTCTCCCCGCCGCCCTCGGCACCTCTCTTCTTTTGGTAGATATTTTGATGGATTGTTCTTTTTCGCTCTACGGATGTGTTTCTGTACTGACGAGTCCGAAAGGACGAAAGCGAAAAGATAAACTACAACATTCCCATTTAGAAAGTATAGAAAATATATATGTGGTACTTCCAAATGTGCTTAATTCTCGCGCCTTTTCAGCTTTTCTCTTATAATGAAACCAATGAAACCAGCCCGCACCCGTTTCGCGCCCAGCCCGACCGGCTTCTTGCACGTCGGCGGCGTCCGCACCGCGTTGTTCGCCTGGCTGGTCGCCCGGCAAAGCGGCGGTCAGTTCATTTTGCGGATTGAAGACACTGACAAAATTCGCGAAGTCGCCGGCAGTATCGAGCACATCCAAGACAGCCTGAAGTGGGTTGGCATCAAGTGGGACGAGGGCCCAATCAAACAATCCGACCGGCTTGATATTTATAAAAAGTGGGCGGGCAAATTAGTGGAACAAGGCCGTGCTTACGCCGACCCGTACTCGCCCAAAGAACTGCAAAACTTCCGCGACCAGGCCAAAGCCGCTAAAAAACCGTTCCTGTTCCGCGACCACCGGCCCGAAAACCTACTCAAGTGGGATGGCAGCCAACCACTGCGCTTCAAGTCCGATCCCAAGCCGTACACCTGGCAAGATGCCGTGATGGGCGAACTATCGACCGGACCGGAAGTTATAGATGATTTTATATTAATGAAATCCGACGGTTATCCGACTTACAACTTCGCCCACATCGTCGACGACGCCGAGATGAACATCACTCACGTTATCCGCAGCCAGGAGTTCGTCGCCTCGGTGCCAAAGTATTTGAATCTTTATGAGGCCCTCGGCCTGACGCCGCCGGTGATGGCCATGTTGCCGTATGTGATGGCGCCAGGCGGCAATAAAAAACTCAGCAAACGCGACGGTGCCAAAGACATTTTGGACTACGCCGGCGAGGGCTACTTGCCGGAAGCAATGCTTAACTTCCTGGCCACTTTGGGCTGGAACGACGATACCGAACAGGAGATTTTCACCACCGCTGAATTAATTAAAAAGTTCAGTCTCAAGGAAATCCACAAAGGCGGCGCCCACTTTGATGAACGCCGGTTAGAGTGGATGAACGGCTTCTGGATCCGCGAGAAGATTGAGCCGGATGACCTCTTCGCGCGCTCCAAAGATTTCTGGCCGGACGAGGCCGCCGGATATGATGACGAATACAAAAAAAACGTGTTGGCCATCACCCGCGAACGCCTTAAATATTTTGCTGAACTGCCGGAGCTGACCCGATTTTTCTTCACCGACCTAGCGATCAATCCCGAACTTATCAGCGACCATAAACAACTTAAAAAACTTTTGCCAACGGAACTAAAAGAGCTGCTGGAGCAGGCTAAAGCCAGCCTTGAACAGAGTGATTTCACCGTCGATGACCTGACTAAGCGCCTCAACGACCTGCTAGAGCGGACCGGCCAGAAACCAGCCGTCCTATTCAGCTTAATCAGAATCGCCACCACGCAGGCACCGGCCAGCCCGGGCTTGGCCGGCACGCTAGCCATCCTCGGCAAAGACCGCAGCCTGGCCCGTATCGATGAACAGCTCGCGGCACTTAGATAAACTAGTGTAAAACCATAAGCGTTGGTATAATGTAGCGCATGGATAGCGACTTTAAGACGCCTGAAGAAGCCGCCGCCGAAAGCGAAACCGGCAACGGCGAAGCGCCGGCCGCGCCGGATAACACGATCGGGGATGACATCAGCCCCGCGGAGATAAACAATCCCATGCCCAAAAAACGAGAATCCAAATGGCATAAACTCGACACCCTGAACTGGCCGCCCGGCAAAAAAGAGTGGATTATCTTTATTATCATCGTACTGCTGCTGGCCGGTGGCGGCTATCTGTTATTACACAAGAAAAAGCCCGCCACCTTACAAGCGATCCCTAAGGTCACCACCCAAATGACCGTGCCATCGACCTTGACCGGCTTGCCAGTTGACCCGATCGTCAACAAGCGTACCGTTACCGGCGTGATGATTGAGAACAGCCCACAGGCCAGGCCGCAATCAGGTCTTGGTGAGGCCGGCGTCGTTTTCGAGGCTATCGCCGAGGGCGGTGTAACCCGTTTCCTGGCGCTCTACCAGGACACCGCGCCGGATAACGTCGGGCCGATCCGCAGCGCGCGGCCGTACTATGAACAATGGAACCTTGGTTTTGACGCCGGTTACGCCCACGTCGGCGGCAGTCCGGAAGCCTTGAACGACATCAAACAATGGCACGTCCGCGACCTGGACCAATTCGCCAACGGCGGCTCTTACCACCGCGTTGGCAGCCGGGCGGCACCGCACAATGTCTATACCAGCATAAGCACGCTCAGCAAGCTGGAGGTTCAAAAAGGATATGTCACCAGCCATTACACCGGCTTTATCCGCAAGAAAAAAGCCCATCCTATAAAATCAAAGCCGCTGGCCGCCAAGACTATCAACCTGGCGATGTCCGGCCCAACCTACAACGTCCACTACGACTACGATGCCGCCAGCAACAGCTACGCCCGCAGCGAGGCTGGCGCGCCGCATGTCGACGCCAACACCAACAAACAGATCAAGCCGGTAGTTGTCATTGCCCTGGTTATGCCGTACAACCTGGAGGCCGACGGCTATCACTCCAATTACGCCACCATCGGCAGCGGCCCGGTCTACATCTTCCAGGACGGCCAGGTCATCACCGGCACCTGGGCCAAAACCAGCAGTACCGCGCAATTCACTTTTAAAGACGGAAGCGGCAAAATTATCCTGCTCAATCCCGGCCAAACCTGGCTGACCGCCGTAGCTGGCACCAGTAAAGTCAGCTACTCGCCGTAACAGTCATGGATCTCCTGCAACAGCTCCGGTGGCAGATCAGATGGTATATCATTGGCCTGTTAATAGCGCGGGGCATCCTGCTGGCGGGCATCTGGTACGGTCTTGAGACATTTACAACCCTTCCGGCGGCCATAGCAGCAGCTATAAGTTTCGCCGCCAGCATAACCACCGGTTTAATCATCACCTACGTCATTACCGAGTGGGCTATCCAGCCTTTACGTGTTTTTTGGGAGGCTTTGGAGCGGCTCAACACCGGCCAGCCCAATCCGGCCGTACCGCAAGCCAAAGACCTTAGGCTGGCCGGGGAGCTGGTAGTAAGCCTGATATCCCAGGTTTACCAATTGGCCAGCAAGGCATCCCAAGTTACTAGCGACGAACAACGGCAAAAGGCCGATCCGGCCCATAATTTCATAGCCCAGAACCTACCGCTGCCGCTAATATTGCTGGATTCCAACCAGACCATCACTTTTGCCAACCAGGCCGCCGCCCGCTACACCGGCTTGCCGGTTACGGGCCTGACCGGCAAAAACGTTTATTCGGTTCTGGACATGGCTTTTCCCAGCCAGGACACCTTTGATAGCTGGCTAAAAACAGCCAAAACCAAAAACGCCACGGCCGCCGGCAGCTGGGAGCGGGTCCGTCTGAATGTCCGCGATACCCACCCGGCCCGTCTCTTCGACCTGGCCGCCTACTACAACCGCGACAACCCCGAAAAAATAGAAACCATCCTGACACTGTTTGACCACACCAGCCAGTACAGCCAAGACGACCAAGCGGTCAGCTTCATCGCCCTGACAGTCCATGAGCTGCGCATGCCGCTAACACTGCTGCGCGGCTACATAGAGGTTTTCGAAGAAGAATTAGGCGGCAAAATCGATCCAGAACTGCAGAGTTTCATGGAAAAGATGCGCGCCCAGGCCGAACAGCTGATGGCCTTCGTTAATAACATCTTGAATGTGGCGCGCGTCGACGATGACCAGTTGGAATTACATCTCGAAGAAGAGAATTGGCCGGCCGTCTTAAAAAGTTCGATTGCCGCCCTCAGCCTGCAGGCCAAAGTCCGCGGCATCACGCTGCATTGCCGGCTGGCCACCGACCTGCCAAGCGTCGGCGTCGACCACCTCAGCATCCAGGAAGTCATCAGCAATCTGGTTGATAACGCCATTAAATACAGCGGCAAAAGCAAAGTTATCAACATCGACACCCATCTCAACGGGGAAGGCCTGGTCGAAACTACTGTCCAGGATTTTGGCGTCGGCATTTCCAACAATATAATGCCGCATCTTTTCACTAAATTTTACCGCGACCACCGCAACCGGGCTCAAGTCGGCGGCACCGGGTTGGGCCTGTATCTCAGCAAAGCCATCATCGACGCCCACGGCGGCCAATTATGGGTCCGCAGCAAGCCGGGCGAGGGCAGCACCTTCGGCTTCACGCTGGTGCCGTATGCCAAACTGGCCGGAGAGCAAAAACGCGGCGGAGGCCAGGAGCTCACCCGTAGCGCCCACGGCTGGATCAAAAACCACTCCCTCTACCGGCGCTAACTCTGCTACACTATGCCTATGTCCGGCCGCACCATTCTATGTATAGAAGACGAGCATTTTATCAGCGAACTGTATTCGCGCGCGCTGACCAGCGGCGGCTACAAAGTAACTGTTATCAGCGACGGCATGGAAGGCCTGGCCGCCGCTGAAACCAACCAGTATGACATCATCCTGTTGGACCTGATGCTACCCAACTTGACCGGCATCGAGATTCTGCGCCGCTTGCGCGACCCAGCGCGCGCCCAGCCCATCCGCTCCAAAATTATTATCACCACCAACCTGGAACAGCGCGAAGACGTCCAGGCGGACATCGAAAAACAAGCCGACGGCTACCTGGTCAAAGCCAATTTTACCCCTCGCGAATTGGTCGAGTTCTTGAACAAAATCAAATAAACTGGTGACCTCACGGGGAATATCTCGCTAACGCTCGATGCGCCTTCGTCGCATGCTCGGAGTAAACTCCTGCGCGTGCTCCTTGTCTTCGAACCTAGGTTCGATTCATTTCTCTGCGAAAAATAACCATTGAAAATACCCGACACAAGATCGGGCACTTTCAATGGTGACCTCACGGGGAATCGAACCCCGATTGCCAGGATGAGAACCTGGTGTCCTAGCCGTTAGACGATGAGGCCGCGCATCCTAAATCACGGCCGAAACATCTTACCACATCTGTTAGAGAGCGTCCATACGGACTAGCACAGCTACTCCTAGCCAAACAAGCCCGTTTATGGTACTTTAAGTTCATAAGATAGTCGAGGTAACATTTATGGCGCAAGAAACGCAATCATCAATACCCATTTTCGACGAACCGGACACTTTAAGCGAGCAGATAGCCAGCCGCGGTAAACCGCTGAATGGAAACGTAGCGTTACTGGCAGAACTTGGCGGCGGGATCCTGCGTTTTGCCGGCGCGGCTTTCCCCGAGGCCGACGTTGATAACGTATATGCCCAATACAATGAGCGCCAACCCCGGGGCCGCGGCCCGCATTTTGATATTTATGATAAAAAGATAAGCGAGGATTACCCCTGGCTAGCCGTTTATAATTTGGCCGGTCGCTGCAGTGTAGCGGCAGCCGTGATGCCTAATTTTCTAGCTGACGAATATGACCGCCTTTACCCCGAGCCAAACGAGGCGGCTTATAATGCGCGGCGTCATTTTGGCGCCCTGGTACTAAACTCGCCAAAAAGCGACGTCTATAGCGGCGTCCTGAACGCTGGCGGAGGACTGGTTTTGCCTCAAAGCGGGGAAAAGTCATATATCATTCACGAAATAGTACCCGAAGACCCCGCGGAGTCCGGCTCGTTCATAAAAATGATAGTCCCGGAACAAAAATCGAAAACCCTAAAAGAACTGCGCGATAACGGGTTCATACCACTGGGCGAGCTGACTAGAGGGATCGTCGGCCAGGAAGACTATGATACGGAAAGTCACACACCAATACCGCGTCCTGGGCGACAGCCACGAAGTGACGACAGGGGTTACGCTCAAACTACTGCCGTCGACAGTGGTCTTTTAGACTAATCCTAGCCTGTAAGCGTAAGGGGATTGCATAAAACCCCTTAAACACCGATAATGAGAGCATTGTAATATGTGCTCCCACACCTTGATCAATGCTAGCGGGTGGGCCTGGCAGTTGTCGAGGCAGGTAAACTGATGTTCGGATTTAAAAAACCGGCTTCCCAAGCTGGCGCCCCAAAAGACGCCCCGCCCAGCATGCGCGACGAAAAAAAGCGTTTTGAGATAATCATCAACAACATCGCCGATGGCCTGCTGCTGGTGGACAACAAGCAGGTCATCCAGTTGATCAATCCGGCCGCGGCCTCCATGCTCGGCTGGTACGTCAACGAAGCCACCGGTCTGAACATCAAAAATGTTATGAAACTGGTCAATAGCAAGGGCGAAGTGTTAAGCGATGCCGAGAACCCTTTCGACACTATATTCAAGCAGCACGTCACCGTGCGGGAAAATAATACCTTCGTAGCCACCCGCAAAAATAAACAGACGAACATCAGCTTGACTCTGTCGCCCCTAATGGAAGGGTCGGAGGTAACCGCAGTAGTGGCTGTTTTCCGGGATGTCAGCCGCGAGCGGGCCGAAGAAAAGCAGCGCGCTGATTTCATCAGTACCGCCAGCCATGAGATGCGCACGCCGGTCGCCGCTATAGAGGGCTATTTGGCACTGGCCATGAACGACAAGGTGGCCACTATAGACGCCCGGGCGCACGATTATCTGGAAAAAGCCCACACCTCTACGCAGCATCTCGGCCAGCTCTTCCAGGATTTGCTGACCAGCGCCAAAGCCGAGGACGGCCGCCTGACGAGCCATCCCGTAGTAATCGAGCTCGGCAACTTTCTGGAGCGGCTGACCGAGGATTTGCGGTTTTCCGCCGAAAAAAAAGGCTTGTCTATGGAGTTCGTGGTTGGCAGCAGCGATGACGTTATCAATGCCAGCCAGCAAAAGGCTGGCGGCCAACGCACTATCCGGCCGCTTTATTATATCTACGCCGACAATGAGCGCCTGCGCGAAGTTATCACCAACCTGTTTGACAACGCCGTTAAATACACCGAGGAGGGCAGTGTGGCTATCGGGCTGACCGGCAATAACGACGTAGTCCAGTGCTATGTCCGTGACACCGGACCGGGCATCCCCGCCGATGACGTCCCCCATCTGTTCCAAAAATTTTACAGGGTGGATAATTCGGCTACCAGAACTGTCGGCGGTACCGGCCTTGGCCTGTTCATCGCCCGCAAGATTATTGAATTATATAGTGGCCGCATCTGGGTGGAGAGCGAGGTCGGCAAGGGCAGCACCTTCTACATCAACCTGCCGCGGCTGACGCCCCAGAAAGCCCAGCAGCTCCAGGCGGGAGAAAGCGCACAAGCCGGTGCGACACCAGAAACTGTTACACCGTCGGCGCCATCGTGATACAATTAAAACGATTATGGCAAAAATACTACTTGTAGAAGATGACAACAACCTAAGGGAAATTTACGAAGCCCGCTTGCAGGCCGAGGGTTACACCATCGTTTCCGCCCGTGACGGCGAAGAGGCGCTAGTCGTTGCCAAGGCCGAAAAGCCCGACCTAATCATTTCGGACATCATGATGCCCAAGATTAGTGGTTTCGAGATGTTGGACATTTTACGCAATACCGATGGAATGAAAGAGGTTAAGGTGATCATGCTGACTGCTCTCGGCCAGAGCGACGACCAGCAGCGCGCCGATAAACTCGGCGCCGACCGCTACCTGGTAAAATCGCAGGTTACGCTGGAAGACATCGTCAAAGCCGCCCACGACCTGCTAGCCGACGAACTAGCCGCGACCCCAGCTCCTACGACGTCTCCGGCCGCTCCGTCAGCTCCGACACCGGCACCCGCCGCCCCACCTCAGCCTCCCAAAAATAGTGCCGCTGCCAGCGACGACAAACTTATGGACGATGCCGTAAAATCTCTCATCGCTGATACCGAAAAAAAGCCCGCCGAGCCCGCCGGCGCCACCGTTGCATCCCCAAAAATAACAGCCGCTTCATCCGCCACCGATTCAGCCTCGAAAACCGACCAGACTGACGATGAAACGCAGAATGTTCCGGTCGTCCATAAAAAAGTCATTAAACCGATAGAGAAAAAGCCCGAAAAAGATCTGGACACGCTGTTGGCCGAGGAAGAGGCCAAAGAGTCCGGAGCTCCCGCGCCAGTGGCTCCCGCGCCTGCAACACCGGACGGAGCCGCCTCTACCGCCGCCGAAGAAGCCTCTGTCGACGCCAAAATCGAAGATTTCGTGGCTGGCGCCAGCAGCGATCCCACGCCTCCTTCTACGCCAGCGGCACCCACACCCGGGCCAGCAACCGGGGTCAAGCCCGCCGAACCATCCACCAAGCCGGAAGATACGCCGCCTGCGTCACCAGATCCCAACATTATCGCCTTATAAACTATGCGTATTAACGCGTTCCTAGCCCGGGCCAGCGGCCTCAGCCGGCGGGCCGCCGATCAGGCTATCGCCGACGGACGAGTCCAGGTGAACGGCCGCCCAGCTACACCAGGCGACCAGGTGTCAGATGTGGACAAAGTAACTCTCGATGGCGAGCCGGTCGCCGCGTCCACCCAAACCATAACCATCATGCTCAACAAGCCCGTTGGCTATGTAGTGTCGCGCCACGGGCAGGGCAGCCACACCGTTTATGATCTGTTGCCGTCAGAATACCATCAGTTGAAACCAGTTGGCCGCCTAGATAAAGATTCTTCCGGATTACTGCTGCTCACCAACGACGGCCAGTTGGCCAACCGCCTAACTCATCCGCGCTACGCTAAGCGAAAGGTTTATGAAGTGACGCTGGATAAGCCCCTCACTCCAACCGATAAAAACCGGTTCGAGCAGGGCGTGAAACTTGACGACGGGTCGAGCAAATTACAGATTAGCAACTTGAGCGGCCACCACTGTATGGTTACGCTCACCGAAGGCCGCAACCGCCAGATCCGCCGCACTTTCGCCGTCTTAGGCTACACCGTGACAGACCTGCGCCGAACCCGCTTTGGCGACTACACGCTCGGTGACTTACGCGCGTCCAATTACACCCCCTGTAAATTTGGTGTATAAAATGCACACTTCTGCATACTTTGTACATCAAATTTATACCCCACCTAACACGGGTGCGCAAAGGCTAAACTGATTTGTTTCCGCTTTCGTCCTTTCGGACTCATCAGCACAAATACGCATTTGTGGAGCGAAAAGTTTTATGAAGTAAGTAAGAGATAAGGGATGGAAATGGGTCTTAGGTGACTCAACGTCATATTATTTCTACTCTTCACAAAACCGTTTCCCCTCGGGGCTCTATGCGTGTCGCACAGACTTCTTTACCCGAGGGGTGTTCGAAAAAATGGCGCAGATGGATTGGTTTAGCTGTCGGAACTGCTAAAAGCCAGCACTAGGGATGACACCATCGTGAGTACGCCTAGAACCACCAGAAAACATCCGATGCCGATCAGAAGAGGCGAACCGATTTGAGGCGCGTGAGGGTTGGTCATTAGCGAGTGTTGGCTCCAGAAGAACTGGGTGGCCTGGTTAATGGCGAGAAACGTGCCGATAGCTATAAACACAAAACCCCAAGCGACACCGGCAAAAACAACTCCAAATCTGCTGATCATTATTTTAAGTTTCCTTTCGGATCGTTGGACCGAAACTGCAAAATTCTCTCGAACGGTAATTATACTAGCACAAAAGCGTGCTTTCGTCAACCACGCTTATCTGTTATACTTACAGTAAATGAGCAAAAAATTACCGATTGTCGCCATCGTGGGGCGGGCCAACGTGGGCAAGTCCAGCCTGTTTAATGCCGCCCTAAACCGGCGCGAGGCAATAGTGGCGCGAGAAGCCGGCACAACGCGCGACAGCATCATGGCCAAGGCCGACCATCGCGACCAGCAATTTTGGCTAATCGACACCGCCGGCATCAAAGACCCCGAAGATGACTTTGAGTTCACCATCCAGGAACAGATCACACAGGCGGCCGACAGCGCCGATGTAATTTGGGTAATGGTCGAGGCTGACGTGCCAATCACCGAAGAGGATCGCCGCGTCGCCAAAATGGCGCTGAAGAGCAAAAAGCCGGTGTTCTTAATTATCAACAAAACCGACAAAGCAAAAGGGCAGGACCTGACCGGTTTTGACCGCTTGGGCATCAAGCCGATTATCCGTACCAGCATGACCCAGAGCAGAGGTGTGGAGCAACTGCTGGACGAGCTGGTCAAAATCATCCCTAAAGCCAGCCAGCAAGAGGATAGCGACCGCCTGCGCATCGCACTCATCGGCCGGCCGAATGTCGGCAAATCCCATCTGTTCAACAGCCTGGCCAAGAAACAGCAGGCAGTAGTAGCAGACCGGGCCGGCACTACCCGCGATACCAACCGCGCCGTGGTGCGCTACAAAGGCCGCGAGATCGAGCTGCTGGACACCGCCGGCATCCGCCGCAGCGGCAAGATCGGGCAGGGAATTGAGCGCTTCAGCGTTATCCGGGCACTGGCCGCCATCGAGCAGGCCGATGTTTGCCTATTACTGATGGATGTCGGCGAACTGAACGTCCAGCTAGACCAGAAGATCGCCGGCATGGTAAAAGACAGCGGCAAGGGCCTGGTGCTGGTGGTCAGCAAGTGGGATGTTGCGGAAGACAAAGACGCCTACACCCGCGACGCCTTGGCGCCGCAAATCGCCGCCCATTATGAGTTCGTTCCCTGGGCGCCGCTGATCTTTACTAGCGCCGTCAGCGGCCAAAACGTTACCAAGCTGTTCGACCTGGCCCTGGATATCGACCAGGAGCGTCACAAACGCATCGCCACGCCCGAGCTGAACGTCTGGCTGCGCCAAGCCGTGGACGCCCACCCGCCGGCCGGCCTCAAAAACCGCACGCCGAAACTCAATTACATGGTTCAAGAGACCGATAATCCCACGCCGGCTTTCAAAATATTCGGTAGCCACAGCCGCTTCGTCCACTGGAGCTACCGCCGCTACCTAGACCGCCGCCTCCGCGAAAAATACGGTTTCGCCGGCACGCCCGTACAGCTCTGGTTCATTGAGAAACACCAAGCAAAAAAGGATAAAATATAATCATGGCACTATTCCAGCGGCGGCCGCAGTCCAGCGATCCGAAAACGTTTTACACCGTCGGACTCAGCAAGAACGTATTGATAGTCGGGCTGGGCAATCCTGGCGAGAAATACGAGCTGACGCGGCACAATGCCGGCTTTCTGTGCCTGGATGATTTCGTGGCCAGGACAGATGAAATGACCGGCTGGATCGACAAGAAAAATATGAAGTGCCTGATGAGTGAGGGGCGAGTCGGGGCCGTCCGGGTCATCGCCATCAAGCCGGCGACTTTCATGAACCTGAGCGGTGAAGCCGTGCGGGCCGTCATGAATTTTTATAAGATCAATCTGGAGCAAACGCTGGTCATCCATGATGATCTGGATATAGATTTCGGCCAGATCCGCTTACGGCACGGGGGCAGTGACGCCGGCCACAACGGTATAAAATCAGTCAGCCAACAGATTGGCGAGGATTACGGCCGGGTGCGGATCGGCATCGGCCCCAAACGGCCGCCGGCAATCGGCAGCGAAGACTTCGTCCTGCAAAAATTCTCGGCAGACGAGCAGGCGCAGCTGCCCAACATGACGCGCGAGACTAGCGCCATCATCAACGAATATCTCTTCGGCGACCAACAATTATCACACGAAACGCGCAACTTTATGGTCTGAGATTCTCAGTACAAGGCGTCCTGCCCTATGACGGTTCTCAACGAAGGCGGCAGCTCCATCAAGCTCAAGAACCAGCTTGTTCATATGCGCCAGACTTACTCCCAGGTCTATGGCATGTTCAAACCTATGGCCTTTGTTACCCAACACGTGGGTCTCAAACAGCTCGGCTATTTCGTCATGTTGATCTTTCATTAGTTCAAAGAAAGAGGGCGCTTCGCTAAGATCCGCGCTCGAAGGCATCCCCATAAATTCCTGATCATTTTCCGTGAAATGCATTATGCCGGCATCACGATCAAAATTCATAACGATGCGCCTAAATTAACTAACTACTATTATACTCGCATTTGTCAAATATATGGAGTGGTTTACGAATGCTCTATCTATTTTTTATAGCGCTTGCGGCTTATAATGCAGGCGGCTAAAGTCTATCAAGCCTTCGAATTCTTCGGCGTGCCTCAGCGATGCGCCTACGATTTCGGCAGCCGCGAGCTTGCCGAGATCTTGGTGCATTAAATCCAAGGTGATCAATCGGTCTTCAATAGAGACCGAAAGAGTCTGCCGGTCGGAGGACTGTATATCATAAGTGTCACAGCTGTTCAATTCCTGCCGTTGGACACCCCCTTTTTCGATTTCACTGATCAAGTCACTGAAAATCCGAGGAGCCATACTGGCATGCACGTTCTTACCCAGTCCGGTCTCCCTTTGTTCAGCCTTGGTCAAGCAGAGGATATCGTTCTTTCTTTGCTCCATCTTCTTCCTTATTATAAACCACCTGTAAACCGTGAACCTAAAGAGCCTCCAGAGGGGGTGGGCACCGCTGGAGGCTCATTACACCCTTCAACCCACCCCGGCGAAACATCGTTGGTCTCTCGGTGAGGATGACCCGTGTCTCCACCTGCTCGAAAGCGGACGGAACCATTTAGGCTCACATTGAATCGGGGACCCTTACTGATCGAAACCGGCAAGGGAACTAGTTAAAGGGGTTAGTATGTTTTAGAGCGTTCTGGTCGAACCAAGAGCCAAGAGATAAGTGGAGGGTAACAACTTTGTCTTATGGCGCGCTCTAAAACAATCTAACAAGTGCTTTGGCCGCTTTGATTAAAAGTTAATTAAATTAACTTTACCTCTGGGCCAAAGACGTTAGAATTGGGGGTAAAAGGTGCAAAGTTCTCATAACGAGAACTCACAAGTTGCTATTTTAGCAAAAGTGTGTCGTTGTGTCAATACTTTAAAACATTTTTTTATGCAAATCAAGAAGCTTACGCTTACCAGTGATGATTTTCCAGAGGCCTTGCGGAATATACCGAGCCCTCCACGGCAGTTGTATTGTTGTGGGGCGTCGCTGGACGAACTATTGGCTCAGCCCAGAGTGGCGATCGTTGGCAGCCGCGGACCGACAGCTTACGGCACACAAGTGACGGCTCAGCTAGCCGGTGAGTTGGCGGAGGAGGGGGTTGTGATCGTCAGCGGCCTGGCGCTCGGCATAGACGCACTGGCCCACCAGGCAGCGCTAGAAGTTGATGGCCTGGCCATCGCCGTGCTGCCTGGACCGGTCGATAAGATATATCCGCGTACCAATCAAAGACTCGGCGAGGAGATTTTAGCCAAGGGCGGGGCATTGGTCAGCGAATACGACTCTGGCGAGATCTCCTATAAGCAAAATTTTATAGCTCGCAACCGACTGGTGGCCGGTCTGGCCCAAGCGGTGGTAATCCCCGAAGCGGCCGAAAAAAGCGGCAGCCTGCACACCGCTCGCTTCGCCATGGAGCAAGGCAAGGACGTGCTAGTAGTACCGGGGAATATCACCAGTCCGACCTCTGTCGGTACTAACAATCTCTTAAAGTCCGGCGCTTCGCCAGTGACTTCTTATTTAGATGTTCTGCACGCCCTTAAACTCACCGGCGCCGACGCGCCTGTCCGGCAAGTGCGCGGCCGCAACGCCAACGAGCAAAATATTCTAGACCTCATGCTAACAGGGGTCAGCGACGGGGAAGAGCTACTCACCAAAAGCCGACTCTCCACCAGCCACTTCAACCAAGCCTTAACGATGCTAGAAATCGGCGGCAAGATCCGTCCGCTAGGCGCCAACCACTGGTCAATCCGCTAACTCGAAGGACGAAAGCGGAAACAAATCAGTTTAGCCTTTGCGCACCCGTGTTATGCGGGGTATAAATTTGATGTACAAAGTATGCAGAAGTGTGCATTTTATACACCAAATTTACAGTAGACATATTGGGATGTGTGCGAGAAGAACTAAAATCAGCCGGACACACCGTGATAAAATCAAAAAGAAGTTATGAAATTAATGATCTTTATCGGCATCACCGTGTTTGGCACGCTGGGCGGCTGGCTGGGCGCGGCGCTCGATCACGGCAACTGGTTCGGCGCCGCCAGCATCATGATAGGCACCATCGGTTCGTTCTTTGGCGTCTGGGCCGGCTACAAAGCCGCGCAATACATGGGTCTCTAGTTGCAATATAAGCACAAGTACGCTTAAGTAGACTACGATGTCAAAAAACTTAGTCATAGTAGAGAGCCCCGCCAAAGCCAAGACCATCACGCCATTCCTGGGCAAGGATTACACGGTGAAGAGCAGCGTTGGCCATGTCCGCGATTTGCCAAAAAAAGGCCTGAATATAGATATTGAGCACGGTTTCGCGCCAAAATATGAGGTTAGTCCGGATAAGAAAAAGGTGATTGCCGAGCTCAAGAAGGCCGCCGTCGGCCACGAAGTCTGGCTGGCCACCGATGAAGACCGCGAAGGCGAGGCGATTGCCTGGCACCTGACGCAGGCCCTCAAGCTGGATCCGGCCAAGACCAAGCGCATCGTCTTTCATGAGATTACCAAGCCGGCTATATTAGCGGCCATTGAGAAGCCGCGCACAGTTGATTTGCAATTGGTCGATGCCCAGCAGGCGCGCCGCGTGCTGGATAGACTAGTCGGCTACGAGTTATCACCGGTGTTATGGAAGAAAGTCCGTACCGGCCTGAGCGCCGGCCGCGTCCAGTCAGTGGCAGTACGGTTAATTGTGGAACGAGAGCGGGAGATTAAAGACCACCAGGCCGAAAGCTCGTTTAAAGTCACCGCTGTTTTCACGGCCGACAGCCAAGAAATTCCGGCCGAACTCCAGGTCAAATTGGCCGATGCCGCCACAACCGAAGCCTGGCTCAAAAAGGCCACGCCGGCCACTTTCAAGGTCGATAACATCGAACAAAAACCCGGCAGCCGCAACCCCGGCGCGCCGTTCACTACCAGCACGCTCCAACAGGAGGCCAGCCGCCGGCTTGGCTACAGCGTGCGCCAGACCATGACACTGGCCCAGCGTCTGTACGAAGCCGGCCACATCACCTATATGCGCACCGATAGCACCATCCTGGCCGGCCAGGCCATCAAATCAGCCGAGACATATATAAAGAAGGAGTACGGCGACAAGTATCACCAAGTTCGACAATATAAGACCAAGAGCGCGGGCGCCCAGGAAGCGCACGAGGCCATCCGCCCAACCAGTTTCACCAAACAGAGCGCCGGCGGCGATGACCAGCAGAAGAAACTCTACCAACTGATCTGGCAGCGCGCGCTGGCCAGCCAGATGAGCCCGGCCCAACTGGAGCGCACCGAAGTTACCATCAGCCTCAGCACGCAACCGGAAACCTTCCTGGCCAAGGGCGAGATCCTGCAATTTGACGGTTTTATGAAAGTTTACGGCGGCACCAAAGATGATGTCATCCTGCCGCCGCTCAAAGCCGGCCAAGCTCTCGATCTAAAGCAAATGGCCGCCACCGAAACCTTTAACCGGCCGCCAGCCCGCTACTCCGAGGCCATGCTGGTCAAGAAACTGGAGGAACTGGGTATCGGCCGCCCCAGCACCTACGCGCCGACTATTTCCACCATCCAAACCCGCGGCTACGTCGAAAAGACCGATCCGGAAGGCAAAGAACGCGAAATCACCGAGTTCACTGTGGAGAACGGCCAAGTCAGCAAGCAAAAAAATACCGTCACCACCGGTGCCGACCGCGCCAAACTGATGCCGACCGGCATCGCTGACGTGGTAACCGATTTTTTGGTCAAATATTTTCCGTCAATTGTTGATTACGACTTTACCAAGCGCGTCGAGGACGATTTTGATAATATAGCGGACGGCAAACAACAGTGGGATAAGATGATCGCCGCCTTTTATAAAGAGTTCCACCCGCTGGTTGAAAAGTCCGAAGACATCCCGCGCAGCGAAGTCTCGCAGGCCAGGGAACTGGGTGTCGACCCCAAGTCCAAAGAGCCGATCTTTGCCCGCTACGGCCGCTACGGACCGATGTTATTAAAAGGCCGCATTGAAGACGAGGATAAAAAACCGGCCTTTGCGCCCATGCCAGACGGCGCCACTATAGACACCGTCACGCTGGAGCAGGCCCTGGAAATGTTCAAGCTGCCACGGACAGTGGGCAAGACCGCCGATGGCCAGGAAATCAAGGCTAACATCGGCCGTTTCGGTCCTTACGTGCAAGTCGGCAAGACGTTCGTCTCTATCAAACCACGCGATCCGCAGACAATTACCGAAGATGAAGCCCGCCACTTATATGAAGAAAAATTGGCCAAAGACGCCGCCAAAAACATCAAAGAATTCGCCGGCGGCCTGAAAATCCTAAACGGGCCTTACGGTCCGTACGTGACCGACGGCAAAAAGAACGCCCGCATCGCCAAAGACGTCGACCCTGCCAAATTAACAGAGCCCGAAGCCCAAAAACTGCTCGACGAGGCGCCGGCCAAAAAGGGCCGTTTCCGCCGCAAAAAAGCCTCAACTAAAAGTTAAGAATTAATTTAATAATTCCTTGATTTGCCTCCACGTAAAAGCTGTGGACAAGTAATATTTTTACAACATAGTCTATGTAATAATGTCATGAATGTGCTAGAATAAGCTAGTATTGCGTAAAAAGCGCAAAAATGTGTGAAAAGTGTTGACTTTTAAAAACTATAGTTTTATAATAGGAAGTAGTATGCAGACCGAGAAGCTAGTAACAGATGTACTCGCCACTATTGACCGCGAGCGGGAACGGGAAATTATTGCCCGCCGGTTCGGTCTTTTTGATCGTAAAGAGACACTTGAGCAGATCGGCGAGATGCTGGGAATTACCCGTGAACGCGTCCGCCAGCTAGAGAAATCGGTCGTGGCCAAGCTGAAGACCAGCGCGGAGCAGGGGAAAGTACCCCATGTGGCCGACTTCCAGACTAAGGTCCTGGAGCTGCTGGCCGAGGACGGCGAAGTAGCCCGGGTAGCCAAGCTGGCCAGCCAGGTGAGCGACAAGCCGGACCGCGAAGAGCAGGCCAGGGTAGCTTTCCTGAGCCAACTGTGCCCGAAACTGGCCGTAGTAGGTGAGGACGATAATTTCTACAACAGCGTCAGCAACGCTGCCGTTTATGATGAAAAAGCCCTCAAAACTAAGGTCGCCGAATTAATCGAGACTATCAAGAAATTGGCCGAGCCGAAATCCATTAAGGAAATTGCCAAAGCCGACGGCGTCGAAGATCCCAAGCAAGCCGAGGCCCTGGCCAGCACATCCAAAAAACTGGCTACCCTAAACGGCCGCTGGGGACTGATGAAGTGGCCGATGGTCAACCCTAAGAACATCCGCGACAAAATCTACGTTATCCTCAAGGAAAACGGCAAACACATGCACTTTAACGAGATTGCCGCATCTATCAAAGACAGCGATTTCAAGCGCAAAGACGTCACTACCCAGGCCATCCACAACGAGCTGATCAAGGACAAGCGCTTCGTGCTGATAGGGCGGGGCATTTACGCACTCAAGGAGTGGGGCTACGAAAAGGGCACCGTCGCCGATATCATCACCCAGGTGCTGCAGGATGCCAACGAGCCGCTGCACCGCGACGAAATCGTCAAGCGCGTGCTCAAGAGCCGTTTCGTCAAAGAAACCACCATTTTGTTGAACCTGCAGGGCAAACCGCAATTCAAACGCGTCGCCAAAGCCACCTACACCCTCGCCGACGCGGCGGAGTAATTGATGCCAAGTGGAAGAGCAGATAGGCCATCGTTAAATAGAGAGGTGGCCTCTGATTATATACTCGACCTTGGACTATATTTAGACCACGCGGATATGGGAGATTACCTTAACTGCGACCCGTCAACTATAAGCAATTGGGAGCGCCAGAAAGGTACGCCGAATAAAGAGCGCCTAATCCTGATAAGTCGTCTCCACAATACAATAGGAATTCTTAGAGATGAACTCTCTTTCGAGCCTAGTGAAGTTGCAAAGTTTATAAGAGACGAGCACATAGACCGCGATACGTATCAGCCAGCGATCATGCTTGATCACGTTAAAGATGGCTCTACTTCTTTCGTCATTCAACGCGCCATTGAGTCGTGTATTGTCAGCAGTGGCACCGCTACTTAAACTAATTGCTTTCTTACCTATAGCAAACAAAATACGAACACATAAATAAGACTGGTCGTGTGGTGGAATAGTACGCATTGCGTACGTTTTATGCGCAAAGCGTACTAATGGGCGGGGAGGCATGTTGTGGCTCAAAAATTTTCAAGCAAGCGCTAGCAGCCGGACAAAAAAGCGTAAGATAGGTGGCAGCAGAGCACCCAGCCTAGCCATAGATACAACGTCGCACAATGTATATTTTACGACTCGTATATATGATTATAGGATGGGTTGCGGATACCCCTTCCGCAGGGGAGTTATTTGCCAATAAGACGCGTTCGGTCTAATTACCTGGGCAATGCTGCACCGCGCGGGCTCTACCATGCCGTATTACTGTCGTCCTGGCATAACGCTCTTGGCCATCAAGGATAAGCCTCTAGCGCTCGCTTGTGATTTACAACACTATTTGACTTTTCCACAGCTATGTCGTGAAATGTTGACTTTTTTGTCATTGGTTGTCATTTATTTTACTCCCCTGCTTTTCCGTCTTATCACATAAAAAATTTGACTTTTGCCCTACTCAGTATTTTTATATAGTCTTTTTAAAATCCAACCCGTTACCGCACATTGAACAAAATACGAACTTGAGGGAAGTACAGCGGGGCTATTGGTAATACGCCCGGCCATCCACCCGTACATCAATATAATGGGCCGGAGTGGCATGCTGGCGCTGCAGCTCGGTTGCTGTAGCCAAGTAAGTACCTGCCTGCTGGCGGGCATCATCATTCGCCAGGTTGAACTTCACAAAATAGGGCTGACCGGAGATATAGGCATCCAGCTCGCGCGAGGCTGCCGGTAAGACCATGGATGAAACCTGGACATGCTTAGCCGCCAGTTCGGCTAAAACGGTCTGCACAAAAGTGACATCATCGCTGGTCAATGCCTGGTGACCGCTGCTAATCTGCAGACCGCTCTGGTCAACTATCTGAGGTAAATTACGTGCTGTCGGCAAGTTGCTGCTGGGCATTAACGCCCGGCCGTTCTGGTCAATCACGAACGCGCCGTTATTAGCCGCCACTACCAGGGCGGCCTGGGCCGGCTGGACATATACGATCGGCCGGTGGGCTAACAGAGGTAAAGTTACGCTGGCACTGGCCAGTTCCGGGAACTGCGCCACCATCTGCTGGCTTATTTTTGCCGTATCAATGGTGATTTTGTTGCGATTCCACAACGAGGATGCCAGTAATTTATCAGCGGCAGCCTGGTAATCGGCACGGCTTCGCAGGAACGCGCTGCTAGCTGCCGAAGAAGTCAGCGGCTCGATTTTGGCATGCGGAGAGACGCCCAGAACATTAATGACAGATACGATAATAGCCAGTACCAATACCAAGACTCCGGTCCTGCGAGCCCAAAAACGCCAAAATTCGCCGGCGCTTCTTACCGGCGATTCGGTTTGGTCCGACCGCGGTCGATGACGCGCCGTATTGGTTACCGGTTCCGAGCGGCCTGAGGCCCGGTAACCGGCAGCCGGACTTTCAACCTCAGGGCGCAAGCGCCGCCGGACATTTTTGTTTTTTTTACCAAACATATCCTCAGCCAGCCTGTTTAATAATTAAGTTGGCCAACTCCTTGGCGGCGCCGGGTTTAGCGAAAGCAGCCAGGTTCCGGCCCAGCTGTTCACGGCGCGCCGGGTCGCGCAGCAGTTCACTGAGCTGTTTGGCTAAGCGGTTAGCATCGGCCGATAATTCTTTTTCATCAAGCACGAGGGCGGCACCCCGCTCAGCCAAATACTCGGCATTCTTTAGCTGATGGCCGCCGGTCAGGAAAGCGCTGGGCACCACCACGCAGGCCTTACCCTGCACCGCGAACTCCGCCAGATTGGTAGCGCCGGCCCGACACAGCACGATATCCGCCGCTCCGCTGTAGCGGTACACCTCATCTGTAAATCCCAGCAATTGCAGTCTCCCCTGCTCTGCTTCGCTTAAGCGTTCTTCGTAAAGCGCGGTCATTTCCGCCAAGTTGGCCTGGCCGGCTACCTGCACCACGTATAGTTTAGGAAATTCGCCTAACAGATGGGGTAAGATGTCGCCGGCTGCTCGGTTAATCAGTTGTGACCCCTGGCCGCCGCCGATTATAAACAGTAATTGGGCCGAGTCGGGAACTTTAACAGCTTGTCGATACTGCTTGCGGAGCCCCGCAGTAACCGGTACGAAATCATCGGAGAGCGGAATACCCGTGGTCACCGTCTTATTAGCCGGATAGGGATAGATGTCCTTGGGGAGCGCTACCGCGTGGACAGAGGCCCAGCGGGCAATGATACGATTGGCCAGACTGGGCACCGGATCGGAATCATGGGTGATGTACGGTACGCCGCAGAGCCGGCCGCCCAGGCAAACCGGCACGCTCACGAAACCGCCGCGGCTAAAAACAATGTCCGGCTGGAGCTGTTTCATCAAGCGCCGGCTCTGCCATAGACCGGTGAGCACGTAAAAAAAATCGCGGACGTTTTTGAACAGCGTGGGAATGTCCAGCAGCTGCCGCCAACCCTCGCCGTGATAACGCCGGAATTTGCCGGCCCGGACGGTATACGCCTCATCGATTAGGGAACTTTTGGCGGGAATTTCCGCGAACGGGTCGCCGGTCTGGCCGACATAAATCAGCCTGGCTGCGGGCTGGCGGCGTTTCAGCTCGGCGGCCACTGCCAATAACGGCGTGATGTGCCCGCCCGAGCCGCCGCCAGTCAAAACTATTTTCACAGATAATTCGCCCTTCTTACGGCGTCATTTTGGATACGGCGGCGCGCCGGCTCCGGCGGCGGCGAGCCAGCGGTGCCACCGGCACCAGCGCTAGCCCGCGGCACCTTAAAGCTCGTATACTGCGAAGCCTGGAATACTAAACCAACCGCCGCGGCCGTAAAGACCACGCTGGTGCCGCCATAACTGATAAACGGTAGCGTGATTCCCTTTAGCGGCAACAGGCCGATCATGGCACCCACGTTCACGAGGGTCTGCACGCTTAACCAGGCCAGCACGCCAATCACCAGCAAGCGCGTAAAATCGTCTTCGGTGCGTTCGGCGATCGATTTAAGCCGCGCGAAAAAGGCCACGAATACGCCAAGCAAAGCCACGCTGCCGATAAAGCCGAATTTCTCAGCGTAAATAGCAAAGATCGAATCGTTGGCCGCCTCCGGCAAATAGCCGTAGGCCTGCACGCTGCTGCCCAGCCCCAAGCCGATAATCCCGCCTGATCCCACCGCGATCAAGGCCTGGCAAGCCTGGTAGCCGCTGCTTTTACAGTTGGCCTCCGGATGCAAATAAGCCTGCAGACGGTCCCGCCTGTACGGAGTCGCCGAAATCGCTAGAATCAGGCCGATCAATATGATCCCCCCAAACATAAAAACACGCTTCAGCGGCAAGCCGGCCACGAACGCCATGGTACCCATCATAGCCACTACCACGCCGGTCGAGCCTAGGTCGCTTTGGATGCCGGCCACTATCACGCCTACGGCCAGGAGAGCGTATAACAAGGGCTTCAGGGTAGCGCTGACATCGGCGATTGAGCCTTCACGGATCCGTCCAGCCAGGAAACCGGCCAGCCATACCAGCACTGCGAACTTCAGCAACTCAACCGACTGGAACGATAAACCACCAAAACGCACCCAGCGGTGGGCCGGATAAGCCGGATTAACCGGCAACGCCAAGGCCAGCAAAGTAGCCGCTATGGCGGCAATCAGCAGCGGCTTATAAGCCTGCCGCCACCACGAAAGCGGCACACGGGCAGTAATTACAAAAGCTACCACGCTCAAGCCGATCGCCAGCAGCTGCTTGCCCACGTAATAGTTGCCGCTAACGTGCTGGGCGGCGGAGAGCGCCGGGCTAATGGCATAGACTACTATCAAACCTATAGCCAGCAATACAGCACACAGTATCAGCAGCCAGTAGTCCGGCCGGTGCTTACGGCCGAGATTGAGCGCAGTGCTAAACTGCGGACGGCGGGACACCTGCCGTTGCGGCTGTCGCATCCCCTGCCGCGGCCTCATTACTGTCTCCCCAGCAAGAAGATAATCAGACCCGTTACGGCGGCAATCTGGCCCAGAATCCAGAAACGCATCGTTACCTTGGTTTCCGGCCAGCCGATAGCCTCAAAATGATGATGGATCGGCGATGACAAGAACACCTTTTTGCCGTGCCGCAGCTTGCGCGAGGTACGGTTGACAATCACCGACCCGGTTTCCACCACGTAAACGATGCCAATTATAGGCAGCACGTAAACGGCATCGGTTTGCATAGCGATAATTCCCAGCGCCGTGCCCAGCGCGAAAGAACCGACATCACCCATCAAAAACCGGGCCGGATAAATATTGAACCAGGTATAACTGAGCAGTGCGCCAACCACTGTTATGCAAAAACCGGCCAAAGCGACTTTGTGTTCCGAGGCGGCAATAATCGCGTAAGCTGTGAATGACGAAGCCAACAGTCCGCCGGCCAGCCCATCCAGCCCGTCGGTAATATTAACCGAGTTGGCCGTAGCCATCACCACCAGCCAGAACAGCAATATTACAAAAATGCCGATATGCCACTGTTCCAGACCGGGGATATAAATAGAATGCACGTCCAGCTTGGCGTAGAACCACCAGCCGCCAACCAGCACCACGATACTGTGCAGCAAAAACTTGGCCTTGGCGCTCATGCCGGCCACGCCGCCGGTACTGCGGACATTCATAATGTCATCAAACAGGCCGATGGCGCCGGCGCCAATCATACCGGCCAGCGGCAGCCAGGTTTCAGCGCGGTGCAAGTTAGCCGTCAAAGTCACCAGAGCGATGGCCGCCACGAAGATAAGCCCGGCCATAGTCGGGATGTGGCGCTTGTGCTTCTCGGCATGCAGCTTGTGGTAAACCGTGGCCTTGGCACCTGACCAGGCCTCGGTGCGTTGGCGCTTCCACCATTGGTAGCGGTAAGCGGCCGTAGTATATAGCGGCGTTAACAGCATGCTGAGCGCGAACCCGGCAAAGCCCAATGAAAAAATCCGTATCAGGTTGTGGGTCGTGATAGTAATGTGCAAAGTGTTCATCATTTAAGGGGTTCTTTTCTTTTTATTATATCATTTAATCATTGACTTTTGGGGTTCACGAATGAGTTATCAATCAGCATGTGTGCCAGATCGCCAAAGACCGGCTGGCCGCCGTAGCTGCCGGCGTAGCCGGGCACATTGGGTTGGAGGTTAAAAACGACTATTACATACTCCGGCTTGTCGCCGCCGACAAAGCCTACATAGGTGCCATTGTACTTATGATCGTAATAGCCGCCGCCCGGTTTGGCGATCTGGGCCGTGCCGGTCTTGCCGCCCACCAGGTAGTTCGGCGGAAAGTTAAGGTACGAGAAACCTTCTTTAGCGTGCTCCTGCACGACATATTGCATTAGCGGGATCATATCCTGGCTAACCTTGGCGGACACCGCATTTTTTTCCAGAGCTTTGGGGGTTACCGAATGGCCCTGGCCATCCGCGCTGACCGTCTGGTCTACCAAATGCGGCTGGTAATAAGTGCCGCCATTAACGATTGTGGAGACCGCCGCCGCCATTTGTAATGGCGTCAATTGTACGCCCTGCCCAAACGCCGTGTTAGCGTAAGTCAGGTTGATACCGGCGCCGTTATCTTGCGGTTTGGGCACCACAGACGTCGCCTCGTAGCCCTGCTCGATACCGGTCGGTTCGTTCAGCCGGAAGCGCTTGGTCATATAGTCGTACCAGGCGTTGCGGGCCTTGCTGTTGATCTGGCCGCCGCCCATCTGCATCAGCTCCCAGGTCGCGCCAGTGTTAAGCGACAGGTTTAGCAAGCTGCCGATACTCTGCTGCCGGGCGCCGCCATCCTCTTCGATATCGGTGATATTAAAACCGTCCACCACCCAGTGTGCCGGATCATAAAACGTCGTGTTCGGTTGGATGACTCCCTGGTCAAGCGCCGCCGCCGTGGTCAATATCTTCATAGTCGAGCCCGGCTCAATAGCGTGCGTGATAACACCGTTCTGGAAAACCGCCGGATCGCTGACCGATTGGTAGTTGCCCGGATCATAAGTCGGATAATTAGCCATGGCTTTAATCTTACCGGTGTTAACATCCATAATAACAGCGCTCAAGCCTTGCGACTTGGTTTTTTGATATTCGCTCTTTAGGATATTTTCCATCTGCGTTTGCATGGCCATATCAATTGTCAGCACCACATTATCGCCGTCTTTGGGCGTCGTTTCGACATTGTCTTTACTGGCCGCCAACGGTACGCCGTTAACATCGGTCAGCGCCTTAACCTGCCCCGGCGTGCCTTTCAGCTGCTTGTTCAAAGCCTGCTCCACGCCGTACTGCCCCGTACCGTTATTATCAACAAAACCCAGCAGCTGCGAGGCCAGCTGGCCCTGCGGATAAATCCTATAGTCCTGAGCTTGAGTGCCGACACCGGGTATCTTAAGCGCCAGCAAGCGCTTGCTCTGATCGCCGCTCAGCTTCTTGGCCAAAACTACATAGCGGGTATTTTTAGTGCTCATTAATTTGGCATAGCTGGCGGAATCGCCACCGATGATAGCGGCCACTTTAGAAGCCGCCTGGTCACGATTTTTAACGTAGGTCGGATCGGCATATAAAGTATATAATTGCTGGTTCAAAACTATCGGCACCGTGCTGTCGCCGTCGTGGGCCTCAATCGTGCCGCGGCTGGCCGGAATCTGGTATTGTTTGAGCTGGTCGCTAAGCGCCGCCGTCTTATAATGATCATAACGAACTACCTGCACGTAGAAGAGCCGGACGCCAAAAATTACCAGCACGGCTACCAGCAAGCCGTACCACAGGCGGATGCGGCCGACCACTTTGTTTGATGAGTTTTTGTTTGGCGGAGCCATACCTATATTATAAAACAACCTCTCAAGAGATGACAGGCGCTTTGGCGGTAACCTGTCATCAGTTCTTGGCGGTAGCACTTGGTGCGACCGAAACCATGTTTTTGGCGGCGGCGCTGTTTTGAACCCGGCTGAGCGATTGCAAGCGGGCCGAGTCGACTTCCAGGTTGTCGTGCTGGCTCTTTAGGCGGGCTTGTTGCTGCTGCAAACTATTGATCTGATAACCGTAGGCGTTGGTCTTGGTCACTTGCGTCAGATACAGCAATCCAAGCAAACATGCCAGTACAATCAGGATAATGGTGTTGCTGACCGGTCCCAAAGTGCGGGCCCGCACCTGGAAACTAACCGAATTCTGGTTGCGCCCAGAAAAACGTTGGCGGTTCATGGCCAGGCTGCTGGAGTATGTCATATATTACTTTCTTTTTATTTTTGTATTTGTCTTGCTTGGTCCAGCCCCGTTTTTAGGCGGGACTGGGCGCTTTGGCTTTAGACCACGCGAACGCGAATCTTGTAAGCCCGGGAGCTACTTTTTACCTGGATAGGCATCAGTGTTCCCTTTCTGTTTGTTTATTTTCACTGCGGCTCGCAACTTAGCGCTGCGGGCGCGCGGATTATGGACAATTTCTGATGATGAAACGGTTACGGGGCGCTTGGTGAGCAATCTGAGCTCGGCATCGTAGCGGTCACCGCTCATGGCAGCGAAAGCCTGCTTTACTATGCGGTCTTCCAGACTATGGAAGCTGATGACAGCTATCCGTCCGCCAGGTGCTAACAATTCCAACCACAGCGGCAAACTTTGGCGAAGTTGCTCCAGCTCATCATTAACGGCGATCCTGAGTGCCTGGAAGGTGCGCGTTGCCGGATGGATCCGGCTGCGTCCCGGCCAAGCCTTGGAGACCACAGCGGCCAGTTCACCGGTGTTAGCCAGTGGCCGCACAGCTATAATCAACCGCGCGATCTGCCGAGCTTTCGGCTCCTCGCCGTATTTTTTTAGCAGCTGTGCCAACTGGTCCTCATCGTAATTATTCACGATGTAACCGGCTGTTAACGCCTGGCTCTGGTCCATCCGCATATCGAGCGGTCCCGACTGCTGGATAGAAAAGCCCCGTTCTGCTGAGTTAAGGTGCGGTGACGATACGCCCACATCCGCCAAAATAAGATCAAACTGCCGCCCGCTGGCTGATAGATCCCGGCTGGCCGCCAAGTAATCCTGGTGGCGCAGCTCTATCCGTTCGCCGAACCGTTGCCGCAGCTTCTTGGCCGCCGCTTCATCGCGGTCGACCAACACGCTGCCAGCCATTTGGCCGGTCCGCTCCAGCACAGCGGCGGCATGGCCGCCATAACCGGCCGTCAGGTCGAGGTAACTTTCCCCGGCCCGCGGATCCAGATACCGCAGCACATCGTCCAGTAGTACCGGAACGTGTTCAATTTCATTTTGGTTTTTGTTTTGGTGCATCTACTTGTTTGTTTTTGTTTGTGCAAGGTCACTAGGGCCGCGGGGTTTCACGCCCTCGGCAGCTAGCTTCCCTTGCTACGCTAACGCTTGTGCAAGGTCACCTAGCCAGCAGCCAACTGTTTGTTTTTTGAGAGTTTTTGTTTTTGTGTGGTGTCAGCAAGACGTAAAATTACATTTCGCCAACACCGAGTTTGAGAGACTTATGTGTGAGGTGGAGTTTTGGGAGGTGTTTTTGAGTAAGGTGCGAGATTTTTAAAGTGGTTTGCTATTGGGTCCACTGGTTGACTGCCGACTAGCTGACCTTGAACGTATCTTTTGAGACGCCCTTAATCATTTAGTCTTTTCCGGATTGTTAAGGAACTTTTTGGCTTGCCGATGCTATTTGGCCATCAGGCGCCAGTATTTTCCGACCCGCACGGCGCTGACATCACGTTTGATGCCGGCATACTCCAACAGGTGCTGCTCAAGGCTGATCCGACCCTGCTTGGCGTCGATCTCACCCTCGACCTTGCCCGTCCTGAACTGTACGTTCAGATCGGCTACCCGCTCATCGAGGATATCCCCGGCAAGCTTTGGTTCAACGGCCTCATCCCACACTGATTTTGGATAGAGATGAAGGTACTTTTGGAAGCCTCTGGTAAGGACTGCCCCGCTGGCGAACTCGGCTCGTAGTTCCGCCGGTATGGTTAACCGGCGCTTGTCGTCGAGTTTCCTTTCGAAGTAGTCTACCGTGGCCATCCCATGTATCCCGTTGATTGATATTTTTTGTAGTGGTTTTTATTTAATGGTGGGGGTTTGCTAGCTAACCCACGATTACCCACTAACATGAGTGTACAACCCACACTCACCCACTGCAACCCAAAAACACTAAAAAAGCGACGTTTCGTACGTCACTTTTCCACAGTTTTTCAAAATTATGGCCTAATACGCTTTATGTGGTGTGTCGCCCTTAGCGGCGAGCACTAGACGGTTATTACGATTCTGAAGTTTATCGTTCCGAATTGGCAGGAGATCGCGGTATCCGATGATCCAGAGCTTTTTCGATCGGAGCCGCTTTGTGGGCGGCAGCGGCTTCTTCACTACCAGCGGCACCGGCTGACTCATGGACAATACCGGCTGCCAATGCAAGCGCCACGATTGGGATAACGGCCTTGGCTCCTATCCTTTTGACGGTATTTACGCGGCCCTGGACGGCTTCGCGCCGATCAAGACGATCTTCCCTGGTCCAATCGGTCATGGCCAAGTTAGCATCAACCGGCCGTTGAGGGGTTGGTACGGTATTTGGGTGTTGGTCTATAAAACTGAAGTATGTCATATTGTTATCCTATCATAAAAGGTTAAAATAGTCAAGCTTAAGTACGGCCGGAGCGGCTGGCTGTACGCTGGACCTCACTGTAGCTAATGAAATGCGGCGTCGTTTCTTCCCGCTCGCGGCGGATTGGATTATTGGCATTGCTACTCTCTCCCGCCCATGCCGGTAACGGCTGGGTTGGGAGAATAATCCGCTTGGCGTCATCTGGCAAGCTCAACACGCTCAGCGTCAGGGCGCCTGACATAATCACTAGGCCAATCCGCTGAGCAGCCTCGTGCAGCGCAGTTGAAGGTAGCTTTGTTTTGTTTGTTTTTGACATTACAGAGAGTATTGTAGCAAAAACTAGGCATTTTGTCAATGTTATGACTTATACGCTGATGTCGACTGGAACGCCAGTTTGCAACTTATGGAAAGTAATTCCCTGTTCGCCGAGGATGCGCTCAAACATGCCGTAGGTTTGTTCGCGGGCTTCGTCGCGCCAGTGCCAATCGTGGATCGGCAGGACGTGCTTTGGCTTAAGTTCCAGTGCCAAGTTGAGTGCCCGGATCGTGCTGCCCCAGGGGGCTGTCACCGGCAAAGCCAGTACGGCTTTAGTCTCGCTGAAACTGTGGCTATCGCCGGGGTCACTTAAAATGTCCAGATAATGGATGCCTATTTCTTCCGGTTGTGGATACAGCGGCTTAACACTTTCGTGGGGTGACTCGAAGAAAACTACTCCGGCGAGTGGTATGTTGCTGGCAGTGATGCCGGCCTCATCTAGCTGGCTGACCACTTGATTGGTAGAAGTTATTTGCACATCAGGAAACTTGGTTACCAGCTGTTTAATGAAGTCTACGTCTTTATGATCGGCATGCTCGTGGGTAATGAAAATATCATCTAGGCGGTCGATTTTATTAATTTCGATGGCTGGCGAGCTCATGACACCGGGATCAAACAAAGCCGTCCGTTCAGGTGTTTCCACCAATAAACAGGAGTGCACGAATTTGGTGACTTTCACTAACGGTACTCTGGGTTTTCGAAATCGAAACGGCTGCCAGTGTCCCATTTGGAGCGCTGGTTACCCTCGGTCGGAACGCCGCCGGCATCTTTCAGCATTTTTGCCAGATGCATCAAGTTCCAGGTCATGAAGGTGGTGTTGCGGTTGGTGAACTCGTTGTCGAAACCGATCTTGCCGCCGTGGCCGTCATCGTCACCGTAGCTGGGGCCGGGACCAGCTTCGCCGATCCAGCCGGCATCAGCCTGCGGCGGAATGGTGTAGCCGAGATGCTGCAGGCTGTAGAGTACGTCCATGGCGCAGTGCTTGATACCGTCTTCATTGCCGGTGATCAGGCAGCCGCCGACTTTGCCGTAGTAAACGTATTGGCCTTGTTTATTCTGTTCGCCGCCGCAGGCATACAGCCGCTCAATGATCTTTTTGGTCTGCGAGCTGTTGTCGCCCAGCCAGATCGGACCAGCCAGAACCAGGATATCGGCTGCCAACACTTTTTTGAAAAGGTCTGGCCACTCATCTTCATCCCAGCCGTGTTCGCGCATGTCCGGCCACAGGCCGGTGGCGATATCCGGATGGTCAATAGTGCGGATCAGCTCTGTTTTTACGCCGTGTTTTTCCATTATGCCGGTGCTGATTTTGATCAGCCGGTCGGTGTGGCTGGACTCTGGCGACTTGCTTAATGTGCCGTTAAAGACTAGTGCTTTAAGTCCTGAGAAATCGGTTTTAGTGTCTGCCATCAGCTACATCCCGTTCACGATGTTTAAAATATTGCCCTCCGGATCGGTAAACCAGGCCGATTTGATATCACCCATGATGTGAATATTGCCCTGCCGTTCACCAGGCAGATCGTCATATTGTTCAAATTTTACGCCTTTACCTTCCAGTTCTTTAGCTGTCGCCTCAACGTCGTCGACCGACCAGGCCGCGTAAGTCGCCTTGTTGGTGCCGGCACTGCTTGACTGGTAGATGAAGATGCCGCTATTGCCGGACTTGTAGAATACGCCTCCGCCGCCATCTTTCACGGCCTCCAAACCCAGCGTTCCGCCATAAAATTTCTCGGCTGCGTCCAGATCACTGACAGCGATCGTGGCACAGACATCTTTGTCGCCTAACATAAACCCCTCCTCTATTAATGGCTACATTATACTCCTGTTAAGCAAAAACTGGCTACGAAGATTTCTTCTTTTTGCGGTCGTGGTAGGCCAGTTGGCGGCGCTTTTGGTCGAGGCGGACAAGTTTGGACTCAAACGGTTTGAGCAAGCTGGAATATTGCCAGTTGGGTGCTAGGATGTGCGACAGCTTGCCCAGCTGGTCAAGGTATTCGGCCAGGCTGAAAAAGTCGCCGTCGCCGGAAACGATAATCGCCTGGTCGTAATTTGGCAGCTCTTTCATGGCGTAAAGCACCAGCTCGGCGTCGACGTTGCCCTTGACCTGGGGCTTGTCCGGCTTATCTTTTTCAATATCCTGTTTATCGGCCGTGCCAACCTGCGGGTGGACGCTAATGTCAACTGTCGGTTTCAGGACCACCAAAAATCCCAACTCATGCATGTATTCGTATAGCGACTCGTTTTCGCTCATGTAGCCAATAAACATATAAGCTTTGGTGACGCCGTATTTATCGGCCAGGTACTTGCGGAATTTGCGCCAGTCCACCTTCCATCCCATGCGCTGGCTGCCCAGGTTCAGGTTTTGGCTGTCGATAAAAGCATAGGTGTTGGGAAGTTTTGCTCTATCAGTCTTGGTCTTCACCACCTTATAATAGCATTAATGAGATTGTAGTTCGCGCACGTCAAGAATACTCTTAAGCGGAGCTAGCACTATTTGCCCGTCTTCCGTTTCGACATGCGCGTACAGCTCGGGAGGACCTCCGGCAAGCGGCTCGTCATGTCCGGTTAGTCTATCGTAACCTGGTGCTATAGTGAAAAAATATGGCTCAAAGGTCAAATGGCTCTCCAGGCTGCTATACAGGTAATTTGCGGGGATCTCATCAGCGTCGCCAATTATGAGATCATTCACTACAAGCTGTACCTGGTAATGCAAACCAAGTGAATTAAGATAACTGGCTCTTTGGTGGTTTAAATCTATCGGCTCGAATTCGACTTCCTCAAGCGCTAACCCCTCGTTCACAACCTCGCCGAGCCGGGCTATCTTGAGCAGCGGATCGTCTTGTTCGTCTAATACTATATTGTCAATCTCGGCAACTACGGGATCGTCCGCTAGGTCTCGCAGGCTGTGGGCGTCTTCAGGCAAGGCCGGCGAACCTTCACTACCCTGCAAACATACATAATTGTAGCGATCGGTCTTATGCGTATTACCAAAAGGGTCAAGCAGCGGCCCGATGGTGTCGTTATGTAACATATAAACTACTTTGTATTGTTGCTCGTCAGTTTCGGCGTCATAAACATGCCGGATAGTCATACCGTTATATACACCCCTCGTATTATTGCGTCGCGAGTCTGGCGGCAAGCAGTACGGAATGGCCACGTCGTTATCCATGCTAACTGTAAGCTGGATGCCGTATATAGATATTTCCTGCCCCATCCAGGGATGAGCGTAATCAAGCTGGTGCACTTTGTTAGCGAGATCCGCAAGGTCATGTGGATTCCGTTCTAAATGTGCCTGCGCGAACGAACCCAACCTCAAAGCCTCTGCTTGTAAATTACGAGCAATGTCGAGCGGGCCTTGCGTCTGGACCTCATTCAATTTCAAGCGGTTGTCCTTTAATAGTGTCCAGTGCTCGAATACAGTACTCTGGCGCGCCCAAAATAGAAAGTGCCGTGGCAATGTTCTCGAGGTCAACCTGGTGGAAACGATCGATGTCAAAGACTAAATCATCTACTTCTTCGTCATTTTCGTAGAATTCCCCTACCTCGTGTTCGTCAATTCGGTCTGACACCCAGATAACAATACCGTCACTGTATTCGACTGACTGAAAGGCATTGATTTCGGCGTCTTCGATCGTATCAAATTCGTAAGTTATGCCCGTTTTGGCCACTAAGATCTGGGGATCCTGGAACGTCTCCATAAGCTCGGCTTCGGCCTTGTGGGCATGCTGAAAGACAATTTCACGTAAACCAGCAGTGACTACCTTTTCTATTTGGATAGTCGTGGCATGGCCTAGCTCAATGCTGTCATTATCATCATCTTCTTCTGCCGGCAAACTATAGCAGTCTGTGATAAGAGCGACATCAAAAACAGTACTTTCGTGCAGTCCTGCTCCCCTTCCGGGAAAAACGAATTGGTGGCCGGCGTAGGCATCCTTACGCCAATCGCCCCGCCATAAATGGTTAACGGCTGGCCAAACAGCCTGTTCGGCAACCTTATCCGGGTCAAAGTACGGTAGCTGGCAGGCCTTATCCAAGCTAAAATCATAGTCGAACGGCGATCCTTCACCGGATGTAGAAGCCATAAATCTCCATAGTTAACAGAGTTATTATAGCAATATAGTTACGCAAGTGTCTATTTTAGGGTGTGGTTGAAGTGGCTACTCCGATTAGACCCAAATCAATATTGGACAGCGAAGCGCTGGATCCGCTGACGGCATCGGCATCCATGCTCATCTGGATATTGAACTCTTCTTTAGTACTCGCGGCTAAAGGATCCGGGTAGTCTATGGCCACGCCGCTGTCCGCGGAATCCATCAAAGATTGGAGTGAAAAACTCTGGGGCGTTCCGGGCATGAAAGTCGTAGTACTATAAGGAGTTAATATTACATGCACCTTATTAAGGTCGATATTAGAGGGATTAGCAGGCATGCTGGTGACTCCAAGCTTAAGCGCCAGAGCGGTGCTGCCGGTATTTTTGAGAACAAAATGCTCAGTCTGCGATGGCTGCGCGCCCGGTATTACGCCGGAGAAATTGTAACCCGCAGTGGTCGGCCCGTAATTGCTGTCGTTTTGACTGATCAGCAAACCGGTGCTGACAGTAGATATGGAGTTGCCTGTCAGCTTGGTCTGACTTTGCAAAAGCGCGAACGCTACGCCGCCAACCAGCAAAATTAACGCGGCCAATGTCGCCGCTGATTTCTTGTAGCCTTTTATTTTTTGAGATTGTCGGAACATGTCACCTCCTTTTTTGGTTAGTGACAGTCATCATGCCAGCCCCTGCCCGGCGGCGTCAAAACTTTCCAGTTAAGTTTTAATTATCTTTTAAGATAATACTTTGGATTGCAGGAATTTGTCTTGGTCGGGATGCATGTTGGACGGGAGTTCGCTGAACCAATCCAGCTTGGCGGCTTCTTGGTTAGGCTTGACCGTGCCCTCGTACTTTGCCAGAAACGCTATGCCGACCGGCGAATCCAGGCCATTCCCGACGTGGCTGGGATATTCGATGTAGCCGAGCAATTTGGTGCCGGTAACCGTGATGCCGAGTTCCCTTTTGGCGACGCGCTTAACGGCGTCCACCAGCTTTTCGCCGAAGAACACGGTGCCGCCCGGCAGATGCCACGCGCCTTTATGCGGCTCGATGTCGCGCAAACTGAGCAACACGCCCTTGTCGGACTTGATGACCACCTCCACCGTCAACCGCGGCACCTTGCTGTAGATGTCGTGAAACTCTTCCAATGTGAATGGATAGTCTTTGTCGGGTTTAGTCATGACGGCTCAAATTCTTCGCCGACCACTTTTTGTTTGGACATCTGCGCAATATATTCATTGACCGGGAGACATTCAACATCGGCGTATCGCATACTGTTGATTTTTCCGTCTCTATCTAGCACAAACTTTACTAGCTCACCTTCCGAGCCAAAGCTACTGGTTTTGGCGATTTTAAACTTACTATCTCCTACGCGTACCAACTCGTCCGGGTTGTCAAAAACGCTCCAGCTATCAGAATACCCCATTATCAATTTATCACCAGATGCGATTATATCCCCGATAAACCATGAACACATAAGTCTGCCTTCATATCGTTCAAGCCCGTTCTTAGGTGGGCGCCAGTTATCTTGGAAAAAATCTACGAGATTGACCACGCTCTTAGCCATATAGGTCGCGTAAGTAGCTGATGCGTTGGTTAAGACCGTAACTACAAGTTCGTCTTTGGGATCGAAAAATGATTTTGTGATGTATCCCGGGAAGCCACCGGAGTGGCCAAATAGTCGACGCTTTTTGGTGTGCTCTATTTCTAATCCCAGCGCGTACTCTTCTTTTTTGTCGCCAACATTTTCTGCACGCCAGTGTATGCGTTGCATCTGCCGTTTTGACTTATCGCTGAGTAACTTGCCCGATCCAACCATCCGGGCTGTAAAGTATTTACAGATGTCATTGCTAGTCGAATAAAAACCAGTGGCCGGAGACATGGCACGAGTATCAATGTTAGCAATGGGCAATCGTACCTTACCTTCTATGTCAGGGCGTGTGTAGCCCGTGGCGACACGGCCCTTGAGTGATTTGGTATATTCGGGACCGGTATCCTTTAGACCCAGCGGCTTAATGATGTTGTCAGTCACGTACTGGTTATAGCTTTTGCCGGAGACCTCTGCAATCAAGAAACCGAGCAAGCTATATCCATAATTGGAATATTTGAGTTTCTTGTTGTTATCAATTACCAGGTCCGTTTCTAGCAGCTCCTTTTTAAGTAGCTCTGCATTAGGAAATGGCTGTTTGAGCTGCCAGAAATCATATTCCGCGCCATCACGGATGATACCAGCGCCATGCGACATGACCTGGCGAATAGTGACACCCTGAAACCTTTTATCTTTGTGACGGTTGAGCCACGTAATATACTTGACTACCGGTTCGTCTATATTGAGCTTGCCCTGCTCCTGCAGTTGCATGATAGCGGTGGCAGTAAAAGTTTTGGAGTGCGAGGCAATGCGGAAGATGTGCCGAGGTGTCAGCTTCGTCTTTTCCTCTATGTTAGCGTAGCCATAGGCCTCATTAAACAGCACTTTTCCCTTGTGTGATACAGCAATCACGAAGCCAGGAATTTCCTCGCGCTCGTACAAAAATGATAGCCATCCACTCATGAAGTCCAGCGACTTATCCAAAGCTCTCTTATTCATGGTTCAATCATAGCAGTTTTTGGATTGGGGTATTTCAATTGGTGCTAGCTACAGGCTCAGACTCAGTATCCTGACACGTTGCAAAACCGGTCAATATTCCTTGCCAGCTATCGCTGTAGTACACTCGCCATTGAGTTCGGCCGGTTGCCCCCGGCTGCCAGTCTTCGTCTGTTTCGCCCACTTCAAAAGCAAGTCCATTTGCGTCCGTTCCAACAACCCGAACCAGCGACTCGGCCGGACTTACTTCCGCATACCGTCCATCCCTGGCATTTACTTGAGGATCATCAATCTTAATCCAATCATCTCCTTGGGGATTATCCTTCTCTGGTACATGAATCGCATGGACTTCATTCATTTCGACCACTTTGTATATTATGCCGCGCGCATAGTGCCTTATTACTTCAATAGAAGTGGTAATGTCTTCTCCTACCGCCCCTACTCTTATATCTGGATTGTTCATGATTAACTCCTTAGCTTATTGCTGAGTTCGGAGATCTCCACCCGGACCTGCTCGGCCGTATCCCGGTCTCTTATAGTTACAGTTTTATCCTCTAACGTGTCAAAGTCAATGGTGACGCAGTATGGGGTGCCGATTTCGTCTTGGCGGCGGTAGCGTTTGCCGATGTTGCCGTTGTCGTCGTACATCACGTTGCCGAACTCTTTTTTGAGGGTGGCGTAGACCTCTTGGGCTTTGGCGACCAGCTCCGGCTTGTTCTTGAGTAGCGGCGAGACAACCACGCGATACGGCGCCAGCTCCGGCTTGAACTTCAGCACGACGCGCTTTTCGCCGTTAATCTCTTCTTCGTGATAGGCGTCCGTCAAGACGGCTAGGAACATCCGTCCGAGACCGACTGAGCTTTCTATTACGTATGGAGTGAAGCGTTCGCGGGTTTCGTCATCGAAATATTCTAGGTCTTTGCCGCTCACCCGCTGATGGTTCTTAAGATCATAATCCGTACGATTATGGGTGCCCCACAGCTCCTTAAAGCCAAACGGATACTTGAAATAAATGTCGTGCGCGGCGGCTGCGTAATGAGCGCGCTCATCGGCGGTGTGCTCGTGCCACTGAAGATTCTTTTCGTTAATACCGATTCGCTCGATTAGGAATTTCCAGGCGAACTCTCGCCATTCTTCATATGATTTTTCCTGCTCTTTTGGACGGATGAAATACTGCATTTCTGCCTGCTCAAGCTCTCGCACGCGAAAGATAAAATCGCGTGGACTGATTTCGTTGCGGAAAGCCTTACCAATCTGCGCCACTCCAAATGGCAACTTAGCGCGCATCGTCTCCCGCACGTTCTCATAATTCGTAAATATAGAACCTGCTGTTTCTGGGCGCAGGTACGAGACGCTGCCCTCGTCTTCCAGCGGACCGACATAAGTCTTCATCATCATATTAAATGTGCGCACTGGACCGAGAGGATTGCCGTCTGGAGATTTTTTATCCTTTAGGAGTTTAGTCAGCTCTTCCAGGTCGTTGCTGTCAGTACCGGCCAAATGGTCAGCGCGATAGCGCTTGTGTGTTACCGTGTCTTCTACGAGCGGATCGTTAAACCCCGCTATATGCCCACTGGCCTCCCAAAGTCTGGTATTTTGGATGATTGCGCCGTCTACACCAAAAATATTATCCTGCTCTTTTACTATCGCGCTCCACCACTCTTGCTTTAGATTGTTGAGCAACTCAACGCCAAGCGGGCCATAATCATAAAAACCGGCCAGACCACCGTAAATCTCGCTAGCCTGAAAAACGAAGCCGCGGCGTTTGCATAGGCTGACTAAGGTCTCTAGTGATACATCGCTCATACTTGAGCTTGATTATACCCGAATGTAAGAAGTCAGCATAGTGCGGATAAGTGGTGCGAGCTCATCTAGGAGCCCGTCAACGCCTTGCACCTTGGCGATGTCGGCTGGCTGGTGGGTGGAAAATAGCAGGCGCAGAGTTTTGATGTGGGCCGCCGTGTGGTCGCCGCGGTGATGCGGGGCGAAGGTCATGGCCTCAAAATCGAAATTATAAGCGGTTTCGGCATTGAGGGGGCGGTCATTGGTATCGGTTTTGAGGTTGGGCGAATGGCCGCCGGCGCGCAAGAGCTGGGCCTGGAACCTGGCGCGGATCAAGGCCACGCTAATTTTCGGATCGTCCAGGGCGGCGAAGGCCTGTTCCATTAGCTCGTAATATTCCTTTTCAGGATGGTCTTCGGTGGCGCGGTCCAGCATTTTAATTAGCTCGTAGCCCAGCTGGACGCGGACCAGATCGTCGACGATGTGACTGTAATGCTTAATCAGCCGCGTGCTAATCAGCGTGCCAATTTCGCCGCGGCCGCTGATAAATGTGATGTTACTGGTACTGAACAGCTCGATGCCGCCGGCCAATTTGGATTTTACTTTGCGCACGCCGCGGGCCATCAGGCGCAGCTTGCCGTGGTCCGGCGTCAGCACGGTCAGGATGCGGTCGGCTTCGCCGTAATTGGTGCGTCCCAAAATGATACCGGTGGTAATGAGTTGTTTCATTTCACGCCGGAATGGGAAGTTGTAGTCGTTCCTGGACGACGGCCAGCAAATCGCGCAATGACGCGTTAGGCTTGTACAAATAGGTCGTGACGCCGAGCTGTTCGCTGAGCAGCCGGTGATTAGCCGTGAATTCGCCGGGCGGCACGTGGCTCTGGATGATAACCGGGATCAACTGCCAATCCTGGTAGGAACGCAGCTCGTACAGGAATTCTATGCCGGAGTGCTCAATCAGCTGGAGCTCTAAGATGATGAGATCCGGGCAATGCTGGTCGGCCGATATAATACCCGCCTGGGCGCTGGCACAACAGACTACCTGATGGCCGGCGCCGAGCAAAGCCTGGCGATAGGTTTCGGCCAGTACCCGGTCCGGTTCGATAAGTAAAATTTGGCTCATGCAATCATTCTCTCAAACCAATGCGATTTGATTATTCGGCGGCAGCACTGTTCCCAAGCCATAAAGATTGTGGTGACGGGAAGCGCGCAGACGCAAGTGCATGGCTTGCAGGATAGTATCGGCCACGAAAATGCCGGCGCCGCTAGTGTGGCTGATAGTGGTTAGCGGCTGGCGGCTCACGCGCTCGCTTTGCAAGCGGCGGCCGCGTTTCAGGGCCGCATTAGTCAGTTGCGGCGTGTCAGCATACAAACCGGCCACGATACCGTAGCGGCTGCGGTGACTGGCTAATTGCAGCTTGAGCTGCCGCGGGCTTTCCAGCGCCGGCAAGGCTTCGATCAGCGCCGCGCCCAGACTCACCAGCGCCGATTGCAAACCCTGGCGGTGGGCCATCACCGTACCGTAGCGGCCGGCTACGTTCAGCTCCAGCTCGACGCCGTAATTTTTAGCCAGGGCGTCCAATTGCTGGCCCGTATCATATAAAACCGACGAAACCGATACCGGCTCCTGCTCCAGCTGGGCCGGCTGCAGCTGTAAGCGGACGCCCAGAGCGTAATTATCAAGTAGTCGGAGAGCCGTCTCGGCCGTGCCGCGGATGCTCTTAGAACCAGGGCCGCCCTGCTCCGCCTGCTCGGCTTGGCGGGCAATTTGGATCAGCGGCAGTTTCAGCTCCTCGGCCACACTGAGCAATAATTCTTGAAGAACAATCGATGATTGGCTACCCTCGCTCATTGCTTTTATTATAGCACCGCCGCACGTGCCGGCCATAGATTAAAATTGCTATAAAATTAAATATATGTTATTATAAATTCATGTACGAGACATCGGGAGAAGCCCCAGTTTCACCGCCATTGACAGACGAGCGGTTAAGCGACCAGTATGCTGTCAACCTTGCCGTGCTCGACGGGTTTGGTTTTAGCCAGCGGGAAATCGAAGAGGAAGTGCCGTCTTTCGAATTAATCCGTGACGCCCTGCGGCCGGAAGACAGAGAATGGATCGGCCAGCAAACCGCCCAAGGCTATGCTGCCCGTCTGACCATCGCCCCCAGCCTGCAGGCCATCGGCCTTGAGGGCGAGCGGCACGCTCCCGGCTTAATTCCACGGTTTGATATCAACCAGGCCTCTGTTAAAAAAGGCGGCACCAGGGTCAGCAAAACCTGGCGGACGTATGGCGATAAGCATCCGGTACACGACAATGGCCTCAATGAAAAATTTTCAGCCGCCATACTACTGAAACCGTCCGCCCGTCGCGAACTTCCCCACGAGATGAAAGACGCATCTCCAGAAACCATATTGCGCAGCACGGCTGAAATTAAAGAAAAGAAAGAAGCCCTGGACCGGCAACACTTCGAGCAAGCCCGTTTAGGACGACACGTACTTTCGGCACCGGCCGGCCACATAATCAGCGACGAAGCCCAGTCACGGTATGCCGGCGAGCGTGGCTTTCACCATGACCAGGCGTCTTGCCTGGCTCACTACCCAATCACCACGAAATACCAGGCCCGGTTTCTGCCCACAATTTCCAGGGATGGCCGGCATAAACAACGTCTGGATCTTAATGAGAGGACGTTATTAGTTGCCACCGAGGCAGTCTTGCGGGTCTTGCACCTGCCGCTTGGCGAGACTGTTACGGCGAGAAAGTAAAGTTCGGCAAAATATAATTATTAAAGTCGGCCGTGTATTGGTCGCCCTCGGTCCATAATTCAAGCGTTTGGGAGCGCAGCGGCAAAATCACCATGGTGCCGGTTTTCTTGTCATTGCCGTTACTGCTCTCCGGCAGCGTACCGGTTAACTCAACCCCGACCGTATTAGGCACTTTGGGTAAGGCGTAGGGTTTGACGGTGGGCGGATTTTGGGATTGCTGCGCGCTATTGAGATCCGTTAACGTCTGCGAGTAGCTCTGGCTCAGCACTTGCAGGCGCAGGGAGAAAACCGAAGCTTGGTCGGTAATAGACGGCACAACACCAGGATGGAAATAACCGTCGACCGGCGTCGTGCTATTGTTGTCGCTACTGCTGGAATCGGCCACGTAACCGCTCCACGTCTTGGGATACTGCAAGATGATACTGCCGTAGGCTTGCGGGCCGCTGTAAGCCTTTAGCGGATTCTTTTCCTCTTCGGCGAATTGTTTATCCTTGGCTGTTCCCTCTTGCTGCTTGGCCACCGTAACGGCGGCGGCTATTTTGGCGTCGGTGTGATTTTTGTAATCTTGGCGGCCGCTGAAGGACCAGACGCCGAACGCGATGGCGCCGACCAGTAGCACGATGGCCAGTACCAGTGAAACCGCCAGGCCGCTGGCTGCCCCATCTTGATTATGCTTGATCATAAAATTACTGTAGCATATCGGGTCGGCCTAGGTATAGTCGTAAACATAGACGCCGTTTTTATGGTGCTGGGGTTGTTTGCCGGGTATTTCGAACGCGAAGCTCAATAATTTAACCGGCTTATCTGGGTATTGTATGCATTTTTTATCCAACTTAGCCATGTAACGCGGGAGTAAGAAAGTGAAGATAGCCGCGGCAGGCGGCCAGTCGGCGCGCCAGAAGTCGCCCCAGACTACCCTGACCTGGCGCCGGTAGCGACGGGTCCGCGCCCACGCGATAAGCGCCAACAGCGGGTTGAGTTCGTAACCTACGACGTTAAGGTCTTGTTTGGCGGCGGTTAGCAGTACCCGGCCGTCGCCACAACCCAGCTCCAGCAAGGTCTGGCCGGGTTTTAGGTCGGCTAATTGGAGCGCTGTTTTTACCTGGGGCTTAAGAGTCGGCAAATACGGCGCGCCGAACAGCAATACTCCGGCGAAAAATATTAGCAGCACTAGAGCGGCCAGGACCAGCCAGATCATACGACGGCGTTTTTTATGTCGCGGACTTTGTTTTCGGCGCTTTTCAGGTATTTTTGCAGCTGGCGGACTAGTTCTAGGCCGCGCTGGTAATACTCCAGGGCTTTATCAACGTCCAGGTCTTCGCGCTGGAGTTCAGCCAGCACACTGTCTAATTCGGCACGCAATTCTTCATAATTCGGTCCGATTTTGGATTTGGATTGAGACTTTGGACTAGACATGATTTTTCTCCTGTTCGCTGCCGGCCACGACGGCACTGAAACGGCCGTCTGTCAGCTGTATGTCTACTATAGCACCGGTGGCCAGGTGCCGGGAGCTGCGCAGCGGCTTGCCGCCGCGGGCTAGACGGACAATGGCGTAGCCGCGGCGTAAAATGGTCTCCGGGTTGAGGGCCTCAAGCAACTGTTGCCGGCTGGTTAATTGCGTGGCCGCCCCTGTTAAAAGTGTTTTGAGTTGCCGCGAAAGCATATCTGATTGGTGCCGCAGATTATTTCTTTCGGCACGGACCAGGCTGGTGATCTGGTCTTCCAGGCGGGCTGTTTCGCGGTGCAAGTCGGCCGCCACCTGGCGGCGGTCCGGAACCAGCAGCTCAGCGGCGTTGCTGGGAGTGCTGGCCCGCTGGTCGGCGGCCAGTTCAGCCAGAGCCGTATCAGTTTCATGGCCGATGGCAACAAGAGTCGGCACCCGGCTGCCGGCCACTGCCCGGCTGACCGCCTCGCTGCTGAAGGCCGCCAGGTCTTCGGCGCTGCCGCCGCCGCGGACCATCACCAGGACCTCCGGCGGTTCGGCCTGGCCGTTAAACTGTTCCACGGCTGCCACCAGCTGCGGCAGCGCCAGCTCGCCCTGGACCTGCACGTCAATCACATCAACCGTAATGCCCTGCCAGCGACCATTTAAAACTTTAATAAAATCGGCATAAGCTGCCGATTGTTTTGATGCAATCAGGCCGATGCGAGCCGGCGGGTACGGTAGCCGCCGTTTGCGTGATTCATCAAACAATCCTTCGGCCGCCAGTTTAGCCCGCAGGAGCTGCGCGGCACGCTTAATCGTTCCTTCGCCGGCCGGCCGGATATCCAGCACGTTAACGCTAAAACCGTACAAATGGTGCAGCCGCGGCGCGCCGCGGACCCGCAACATCATCCCATCTTCTAGCGGCCCCGGCAGCTGGCGCACGGTGCCAAAAAATTTCACCGTAGAAATCTCATCCTTAAGATCAAAATACAGCCACCGACCCTTACTAATCCGCAGGTTGGCCAGCTCGCCCATAATCGTTACTTGCGGATAAGCGAAGTCCAGTGTTTGGTTGAGCACGGCTACGAAATCGCTGACACCCAGCACCACTTCGGCTCCGATTTCTGCGCCAGCTGCCGGTTCAATCGGCATGCGATACTTCCGAAGACAGGTCACCACGCTTAATAGCCTGGTGATAGAAATAATAGCCCGGTGGAATCTGCAGCAACGTGTTCAAAATCCGGTACATCACCGTGACCGGCAGACTGAGGCGCGGCGGCACGCCGGCCGCTGCCAACACGCTAGTCATCAGTGCCTCGTAAATGCCAATCCCACCCGGCAGAACAGATATCAGGCCGGCGAAATTAGCAATACCATAAGCCAGGATCACGGCGCCGATATTCACCCATTCGCCGAAAGCGATATAGACCACGTAGACCGCCGCGATCTCGGTGGAGTCAGCCAGCAGAGCGTACAAAAACGGCACTTTGAGTTGCCGCCAGTTGCTTTTAACTTCGACATAACTATCATGGAAATCATCGAAAGTCTTCTTTACCCTAGAGATGTTGATGGCCT
The DNA here is from genome assembly GCA_035692985.1 of Saccharimonadales bacterium (SeqCode). Lineage (GTDB taxonomy): Bacteria > Patescibacteriota > Saccharimonadia > Saccharimonadales > UBA4665 > JARIHC01. Next base: position 44,657 of record DASSHG010000003.1, on the reverse strand, counting down.
CAGGGTCACGCGGCCGCACAAGGCGGATCAGCCGGTTCAGCGCTCGCGTCAGCGCCGTGAAAAAGCTGTTAATCCGCTGTTTACTACTGATAATATATGCAAAAGCCGCGGTACCAACGACTAATAGCGTCGACAACGATCCGGCTACCAACAATACCAACCCGTTGACCCGCCCCATCAGCGCTAGGCAGATTACGCCAAAAAATAAAATAAGCTCGAACGCCAAGAAATAGAGGGCGATTTTCATTACATGGATAAAGGTCGCCCGTCCGCCGCTCAGCGTTTTGCCCTGTCTCATCCGGAACGTGAAGTAGGATATCCCCGTAACACCGCCGCTCGGGAAAACGTGGTTCACGAAATTCAGTTCCAATGAAGCTTTGAACAGGAATTTATATGACAATTTATTGCCGACTATAGCGAACAGCCGCTGATATAGCCGGGCCTGGGCATGATAGTTTAGGAATTCTACAGGGATCAGCAATAGCAGCGCTATGGCATGGACTTGGCCGAGGTTATGGAAAGTGTCGGCTATCTGGTCACGGATTAAATAAACCAAGACCACCAGCGCCACTAGCGTCATCAGATTGACTATCAGTTTCCAGTGTTTGCGAACCCAGCTTTGTTCTGCCATATCCGTTCATTATACTGGATAACATGCATAGCTTATTGATTCTGGGGCGGCAGCCGGCGCTTGGACTGGCCGAACTGGAGAGCCTGTACGGCGCCGCTAAAATCCGGCCGGTCGGCGACAAAGTCGCCGTAGTCGATGTTGACCCCTGTTTATTGACTTTTGACCGGTTGGGCGGCAGCGTAAAATTCTGCAAGATCCTAGCCACGCTGGACACTACCAACTGGAAAGAAATCGAGAAATTCCTGCTGCAAGTCTCGCCCGGCCACTCGCAATCTATGCCGGAGGGCAAGATGCGGCTCGGCCTAAGCGCTATCGGGCTGCCGGTCAACGTCCAACAGCTATCAGCGAGCGCTCTAACACTCAAAAAAGCCATCAAAAAAACCGGCCGCAACGTGCGTGTCATCCCTAATAAAGAGCTCGAGCTCAACAGCGCCCAGGTGCTGCACAACCAGCTGACCGGACCGACTGGCTGGGAGCTGGTGTTTATTCGCGACAATCAAAAAACAATCATCGTCCAAACGGTTAAGGTCCAAGATATTGAATCTTACACCCGGCGCGACCGCGAACGGCCCAAACGCGATCCCCGGGTCGGCATGCTGCCGCCCAAACTGGCGCAAATCATCATTAATCTGGCCGCCGGCGAGTTGCCGGAAGAAAAATTGCAGAATATATGCGATATTCCGGCCGGCGAGCCGGTTCCCCGCCGCCTGCTCGGCCAAACCATATTAGACCCGTTTTGCGGCACCGGCGTGATTCTGCAAGAGGCGCTGCTGATGGGCTACGATATTTACGGCAGCGACCTCGAAAAACGGATGGTCGATTATTCCCATCACAACTTAGAATGGCTCAAACAATTATATAGTTTCGACGAAACAGAAAAATTAGAATCCGGCGACGCTACTGAACACCAATGGCAGCCGCCGATTGACCGCGTTGCCAGCGAAACCTATTTGGGTCGCCCCTTCACCACCATGCCTTCGCCGGAAATCCTGACCCAAACCATCTCCGATTGCAATCTCATTATTAAAAAGTTCTTAAAAAATATTCACGGCCAGATTAAGCCGGGCACCCGTTTCTGCCTGGCCGTTCCCGCCTGGCAGACTAAACCGGATCAATTTAAAAAGCTACCCCTTATTGACCAGATAAGCGATTTGGGCTATAATCGAGTCAGTTTTGAGCATGCTGGGGATGATCATCTGATCTACTACAGACCCGACCAGATCGTCGGCCGCCAGCTCATAGTAATAACAAGGAAGTAATTATGCTTAAGTTTGCACACAGGCCGCCAAGAGGACCAGAAGATATCACCCTTTCCGAGGGTGGAAAACTTTTATTAAAGGAGTCCTCCGTGAGCCCAAAAGTCGATGGGTTTATTCTGGCTATACTCGGTAGATCGGCATTTACGGAAATAGCTGACTCTTTCGATGGAGATAAAATAGGTATAGAGGACACAGATCATTTTTATCGTTTAACCAGTGGGCTACGTGAGCAGTCTGAGTTAATTTTAGCTGAACACAACGCTTGTTTTGAGAATGGCTTACATAGCATGTATTTAGAACTTGATAGACGCGGGGAGGAGCTTCCAGCATGAGTCATGTAAAAGCCGGCGGTACAGCCAAAAATGTCCACGATAGCCCCGGCCAGCGTCTGGGAGTTAAGATATTTGGCGGCGGCCAGGTTAAGGTCGGCCAAGTGATTGTTCGTCAAGTCGGCATGAGCAAGCGTCCCGGCGTCGGCACCAAAATGAGCCGCAACTACACTATCCACGCCGCAAAAGACGGCATCGTCCAATACAAAAAGCGTAAAGTCCGCTTATTCAGCGGTAAATCCGTGGCCCGCACAGAGGTAATCGTAGAGTAAACCATCCAAAGCCCGACTAGCTAGCTGCCGGCTCAGCGTCAATATCCAGATGATGGCGGATACGATCAATAACGTCGGCGATCACCACTTGCGACTTGACCAGGTAATCATCGACGCCGAGTGATTCGGCGCGCTGTTTTTCGCTGTCCTGGCTGAGGGCCGTCAGCATTATTACTTTCAGTTTGGCCGTTTCCGGCGTCTTGCGCAATATGTCCAATACGTCGAAACCGCTGACTTTGGGCATCATGACATCGAGCAGCACCAGATCCGGATGATAGCTAAGCGCCGTAGCCAAGGCGTCTTCCCCATTGTTGACGCGGCGGACATCAAAACCCTCGGATTGCAGACGGGTAACATAAACATTGGCCAGTGCGTCATCGTCTTCGACCAGCAGGATCCGTTTGGGCCCGCCCGCATTGCTAATTTCAGTCATACTGCTCATGGTAACTTAGACTCCCGTAATTTTCAATTATCTATATCATTTCAACGCGGCGCGCACAAAGCCCTCGAACATCGGGTGCGGTCGGTTGGGTCGACTCTTGAACTCCGGATGGAACTGGCTGGCTAGAAAGAATGGATGATCAGTGCTTTCTATTATCTCCACCAGGTTATTATCCGGATTCAGGCCGCTGGCCCGGATGCCCCACTTTTCGTAGCGGCCGCGGTAGTCGTTATTACATTCGCCGCGGTGGCGGTGGCGCTCCACAATCTTGGTGGTGCCGTACAGCTTGGCCGCCAGGCTGCCCTTTTCCAGATGGCAATTGTAATCACCAAGCCGCATGGTGCCGCCGGTCATTAATTTGTCCTGTTGGTCGGCCATGGTGTTGATGACCACGTCCGGACTGTTTTCATCAAGTTCAAATGTGGTGGCTTGCGCCAGGCCGGCGTTGCGGGCAGCAGCGATGACGCCCATCTGTAAACCTAGGCAGAGCCCCAGATACGGCACTTTGTGCTTGAGCGCGTACTGGGCGGCTTTGATCTTGCCCTCCAGGCCGCGCTGGCCGAAACCGCCAGGCACTACTATGCCGTCGTAATCCTTTAGCTTGCGGCTGATATCGACTCCTGACGAATCAAAATCCGAGGCATCCACCCAATGGATGTCGACATCGCAATCGTTGTGCCAGCCGGCGGCTTTTAAAGCCTCGAACACCGACATGTAAGTGTCTGTATTGTCCATGTACTTGGCCACGAAAGCGATTTTGATTTGGTGGGAATGGTTGGCGGTGGCCCGATCAACGACTGCCCGCCACTCTTTATGTTTAGGCTTTTTGGTTTTGAGTTGCAGATGACCGGTGATTACATCGGCAATACCAGTGTCCTCCAGCGTCAGCGGCACTTCATAAATGCTGCGGGCGTTGGGCAGCGAGGCGATGGCCTCTTCGGCTACGCCGCTGAACAGGCTGAGCTTGGCTTTGACATTGTCGTTAACAGCACGCTCGCTGCGCGCTACCAGCACGTCCGGCGCGATCCCCAGCCCGCGCAATTCGCGCACTGAGTTCTGGGCCGGCTTGGTCTTGCTCTCATTGCTGGCGCCCAGATACGGCAAGTAGACCACGTGTACATAGGCGCAATTTTCCAGGCCGACTCGCACGCCCATCTCGCGGATGGCCTCTAGGAATGACAAGGACTCGTAATCGCCGACTGTGCCGCCGATTTCCACGATGTGCACGTCGTAGCCCTTGCCCGCTTCGGCGATCCACTCCTGGATAGCACCGGTCAAATGCGGGATGATCTGCACGTCGTCGCCCTCGAACTTGCCGGCCCGCTCGTCCTGGATTAATTTCAGCAAGACGCGGCCGCTCATCAGGCTGGACTTAGTGGTCATTTCAACATCTACAAAGCGCTCATAATGGCCGAGGTCGAGGTCGGTCTCGGCACCGTCTTTAGTCACGAAACATTCGCCATGTTCGCGCGGGTTCAGGAGGCCGGCATCAACATTCAGATACGGGTCGCACTTCATCAGATTGACCTTCAAGCCGCGGGCTTTTAAGAGGTTGCCGATGGAGGCGGCCGTGATACCCTTCCCTAATCCGGAAAGCACGCCACCTGTCACAAACACATATTTAGTCGCCTGTTTGGCCACTCCATCAACCCCTTACGTTATGGCTCTATCCTAACCTATTGGCTCCCTGTTGGCAAATTATTCTCACTGATGTGCCGCTAGGTAACTCTCGGCGGCCTGGAGCTGGGTGTCGTTGTCTCCGCCGGGCTTGACCGTGACGTTTTTGGGCAATGTGACGGTTTTATCCGGCGTGATACCGCGGTGATTGATGTTCTGACCGTCCGGCCGGTACCAGCTGGCGACGGTGACTTTCAGCTGTGAGCCGTCGCGGAAATTGATTAGCTGCTGGACGACACCCTTGCCATACGATTTTTGACCGATCACATAAGCCGCGTCATTGTCGTGGAGCGCGCCGGCGGTAATCTCGCTGGCGCTGGCCGAGCCACTATTGGTCAGGACCACGGTCGGGATGCCTTTTAAGATGTCGTTGCCATCGGCGTAATAAGATTGAACGACCTCGGAGCCGCGCTTTTCCTGCAGTATCAATTTACCTTGCGGCAGCCACAGGCTGGAAACCTTGATGGCGGCATCCAGCAGGCCGCCCGGATCGTTGCGCAGGTCCAGCACTACGGCTTTGACGTGCTGGTCATGGAACTGCTGGGCGGCTTTTTGGGCCAGGTCGGCCGTGTCATCGGAGAAACTGGTAATTTGCATGTAGCCGGTGTTGCCTGGCAAAATTTTTGTGTTCACGCTGGGCACGGTTATATTTTGGCGGGTGATGTCCAAGGTGAGCGGCGTGGTTTTGTTACGGACAATTTGCAGACTGACTTTGCTGCCGGCCTTGCCCCGGATCTTATGGACCGCCTGGTCGATACTCATGCCAGAGGTGCTGGTACCGTTAATACTGGCTATTAAATCACCGGCCTGCAGACCGGCTTTGGCGGCCGGCGTACCGGCGATCGGCGCGATCACCTGCAGGTTGCCATCGCTGTCCTGCCCCAGTTCGGCGCCGATACCGCTAAACTGATTATTGAGCTGCTGGTTGAATTCCTTAGCTTCCTTGGCGGTGAAATATACGGTGTAAGGATCGTTAGTAGACTGCGCCAAACCGTGTTTCAGTCCCTCCAATAGCTGTGTCTCGGTCAATTTACCATCATAATTTTCAATCAGCGATTTATAGACCTGGTTGACAGTGGTGTAATCCGGTTTGGCGGGCAGGTTGCCAGCTACGCCGTGCTGCCGATGCAGGCTGATAGTGCCATTGCCAACACCCAGGCCAATCGCAAAAACGACGACTATAACCGCTGCTTTGGCAAGCCAGCGCGGCCAGCGGCGCTTTTTAGGCAATTCCCCACCTATCTGTTTTGGTTCCATTACTTCTAGTATAGCAAACTAAAAGTGGATGAAGTACAGTCCAGATTCGCTAACCGTATTGGTTGAATACAGACCATTAAGCGCGGCATTATATTGGCTGACAAAGACTGTTCCATTGCCGTTTACCCGTTCCACATACATGGCATGGCCAAAGGCACCGGCAGTACTTATAGCTATATCACCGGACCGAGCACCGCCTCCAAAGTCCATGGGGATACCGGCTGCGCGAGCATTGCTGGGCCATTGGTTAGCGTTGCCGCGGCCGCCCCAGTAAGGCATGTAACGGCCGGAGGCTGCTACGCGAAAGGCCGTGTAGCTAACACATTCGCGGTTATACATACCCCAGCTGTCGATAATAGAGTCTTGTGGCGCGTTGCACCAAGCAGATGGATAGCCTCCCCCGCAGGGTGTACCGCCACCGGGGATACCGCCACTGCTGCCGCCAATGAACCGGGCGTTAGCCGCCAATTGCTGTTGGCGCAACTTGCCGATCTGACTGGAATTACTCTGGATCTGCTGGTTATACGCAGATTGTTGCCCCTCATTATATGACAGTAACTGATTCTGCTGGCCTTGGTCGCTAGCCAACTGGGCGTTTTGGGCCTTTTGAGATTCCACCAGTTGGTCAATCTTTTCTTTTTTGGCCTGCAACTGGGCCTGCAGCTGAGCAATCTCTTGAATTTTGGCGTCCAACTGGTTTTGCACGCTGGTGCGGTACTCTTCTTTATCGACGTAATCGCTCAGGTTTTTGCTGGTAGCCAGTTCTTCTATAGTCGACATCTGGCCATCGACATACATAGTCTTAACGTCAGCTGCCAGGCTGGCTTTTTTGGTTGTGATTTCCTGCTTGTCAGCCTCAATTTGCTGCTGTAGCTGGGACTGCTGGGCTTGACTGGAAGCCAGCTGGCTTTGGATGGCGTTAATTTGCGTTTGTAGCTGGTTGATAACTGCCTGGTAACTGCCGGCCTGGGTCTCCAAGCCATTTAAAACCCCCTGCGAGGCGGAATTTTGGGCACTCAGGGCATTGATTTGGTCGTCATATTTATCAGCGTGCGCTACTTGCGCCCCGCCAACAACCACCGCCATTGCCAGCGTAACCGCCAGCGCGCGTAAGACCATGATACGACCGGTTCCCGTTTGATTTTGTTTTTGCATATTTTTGTTTTTGCTTATGCTAAGCCTTAATATACTACATTTCATTAAAATTGTGTACCCCCTACACTTACATATATTTACAGAGTGCCTCTAAACTGAGGTTTTCCCTCCTTTGTGTGCCATTTTGATAAGTCTCTCTATTTCGTTTTGAATTTGAGGTAGCGGCGGGTCGCGATGGCAGAAGATACCGCTCCCAATACTATACCAAGCATAAGTTGCATTGCCAATAGGGCCCAGAAATGATCGCCAAAATAGGTATTGGCATAATTGATATCCAGCAGGCCGAGACTGCTGGCCTGCAAGGCGTTGGAAGAGGCCAAAAAGGCGGCGTTAATAATCAGCACCGAAATAACAGCTGATAGAATTCCGTAAATTATCGTCTCAACTATGAACGGACCACGGATAAAATTGGTGCTGGCACCCAGCAAGCGTTGGATCTGGATCTCGTCGCGCCGGTTAAAAATAGCCATCTGAATGGTGTTAAAAATGATCAAGGCGCAAATGATAGCGAAAACGACCACCGCGATGATACCGATTTCCCGCAGCACATTCGTAGCATGGGTGATTTTATCGATCGCCTCTTTGCGGTCGCCACTGTAACTCGGCTGATCGGACTGCAGCTTGGCGACACCGGGCTTGCTCAGGAAGTCTTTAATATCCTGGATCTTGTTCAGATCCACCGGCTTGACCAAAATTGTCGCCGGCAGCGGATTGGACGTTTCGTTAATAGCCGTCAGTAGTTGCTCGTTGCCAGCATTTTGCTTCTGGTATTGGTGCAACGCCTGCTCTTTATCCAGGTATGAGACGCTTTTGACGTTCGGTAATTTTTTGAGCTGGCTAATCAGCTGTTTGGTCTGTGCCGGCGAATCGCTGTCTTTTAAGAAGACCGAAACATCTATTTTGCTGGTAATCTGGCTGATAGTGTTATTGAAAGTAGCGTTGGTGATGACCGAAAACAACACGATGGTCAGCGTTACCACCATCACTGCCATGGCGGCTATCGCCAAGCTGGCGTTGCGGATAAAATTCACTATACCGGTATGGATAACCCGCCAAAGTGTGATAAACCGGCTGCTTTTCATGGCTAGATTCTATACCCTGAGTTAGCTTTATCGGATACGATTTTACCGTCTTTGAGTGTCACTACGCGGCGTTTCAGCTTATTGACGATTTCGACGTTGTGCGTGGTCAGCAGCACCGTAGTGCCGTATCGGTTAATTTTTTCCAGGACTTTCATGACGTCCCAGGCGTGTTTGGGATCGAGGTTGCCAGTCGGCTCGTCGGCTATCAGAATACGTGGCTGGCGCACGATCGCCCGGGCAATCGCCACCCGCTGCTGTTCTCCGCCGGACAGCTCCAGCGGCATGTTTTTTTCTTTGCCCTTTAAGTTGACGATATTTAAGACTTTTGGCACGGTGTGGCGGATTTCGCGATTGCTGATACCCACCACTTCCAGCGCGTAAGCCACGTTCTCAAACACGGTCTTGTTTGGCAGCAGTTTGAAATCCTGGAAAACGGTACCGATCTTACGCCGCAGCAACGGGATATCCTTGTCTTTCAGCTTGTCATAATCTACGCCGCCGACAATAATTTTTCCAGAAGTCGGCCGTTCTTCGCGAGTTAATAACCGGAGCAGTGTGGTTTTGCCGGCACCGCTCTGCCCCACCACTATCACGAACTCTTTCGGCTCAACATGCAGGCTGACACGTTGCAATGCCGAACCCATTTCGCCACTACCATACGTTTTTGTTACCCTGTCGAGCAGAATCATTAACTTTATTATATCAGAACAACTGGTTTGCAGAATGGAGGATTGCTCTGGACTAGATTTCTCTAGAGGATAATGGCCAAAGCTGCCTGCAAGCGTCTTTGGCAACCTCACGAGTATCGTTGGGGTTGATTAAAGCGGTTTCTTCGCCTGCTTTAGCCCTAATAGGCCGGTCAAGCGCCTGAGATGCAATAAGTAATGCTCCGGCATAATGCCTTATGCTGCCACTTTTATATTCTATTGGACCGATTGGTACTGTTTCCCCAGTCTCCTCCGTAGCACGGTCTGCAATTTTTTTCCTAGCTAAAATGTCAGGTATTAGCGCATGCAATGAGATGATTTCAAACGTTAGATCCATGGGATCTATACCCTCAATGTGTTTAACATCTGCGATTTGGCTTGTAAAATGATGCGCCCTACTGATATCTTTGCTGTTAGCCACCCTTATGTCCTCTTGCCTGGACACTTCGCTCGCCTGCAAGGTTTCAAATATGCGACTAGAGAGTTCTGCACCTGCTTGAGCTTGAGCTGTTTGACCCATTATTTAGTCTCCAATTAATATTCTTAATATTACCATGAAATTGAATTTTCACAACTAACTGCTCTGTTACCGTATTACCGAATGCTCAAGATAGGCGGTGATTAGCGGGTCAAGGTCGCCATCGAGCACCTTGTCGGGGTCGCTGGTTTCGTATTTGGTACGCAGATCTTTGACTTGTTTATAGGGGTGGAGCACGTAAGAGCGAATCTGGTTGCCCCACTCTGCCGATTGATTGGGCCCTTTCAGCTGGTTGAGTTTTTCAGCGTGCTGTTCTAGCTGGAGTTGGGCTAAACGCGATCTTAGGACGGTAAGTGCCGTTTCTTTATTTTGCAATTGTGAGCGTTCATTCTGGATGGCCACCGTCAGGCCGGTCGGCAGGTGCGTCACCCGCACCGCCGAATCGGTAGTATTAACAGATTGGCCGCCGTGGCCGCCGCTGCGGTAGACGTCGGTTTTAAGGTCTTTTTCGTCAATTTCCAGCTCGTCCGGGCGATCAATTTTGGGCATTACTTCTACCTTGGCAAAGCTGGTCTGGCGCAAATTGTCTGAGTTGAACGGGCTGAGCCGCACCAGCCGGTGCACCCCGTGCTCGCCCTGCAATTTACCATAGACGAACGGGCCTTCCACCTCCATGGTGACACTTTTCAGGCCGGCTTCTTCGCCCGGTGATTCCTCTACAATTTTCACTCCCCATCTGTTATTTTCGCAGTAGCGGCTATACATTCTGAACAATATTTGTGTCCAATCCTGGGCGTCAGTGCCGCCAGCGCCGGCATGGATACTAAGTATGGCATTATGATCATCATAGGGCCCATTAAATTTTAATTCTTCTTTGAGATCCGCAAAATCTTGCTCGGCCTTGGTTAGTTGCGTCTTCAATTCGCCGGCTAAACTAGAGTCGTCCAATTTGAGCAACTCATTAACCTCGGCAACCGATTTTTCGACCGCCATCCAAGGATTTACGCGGCTTTCCAGGGTGGCAATCCGTTTCATAGTTTCTTGCGCCCGGGCTGAATCATCCCAGAAATCCGGCTGCTGGCTGGCTGATTGCAATTCAGCGAGCTCGGCCTGTAAATCAGCGATTTTTAAGCGTTCCAGGGCCTGTTTTACTTCTTCTTGGAGATGGATGGCGCGTTGTTTTTCTTCCATACCGCCTACTTCTTGCGAGTCTGCCACAAAGGCGCGAGTTGGCGCTGACGGTCACCCACGAAGCGGCGGCTGGCATTACCCAAAACCCCGAAACCCCAGACATCATCAGAAAACATGTCATTCACGACGTCTGTTATTTGTCGTTTGCTAACCGCCCTGATCCGCTCCGGAATGCGGTAATAGTCATCGACTACGCCATCAAAGAAGTAACGACCGAGATAACCGCCGGCCGTGCCGCCGACAGTCTGGCCGCTGCGCTGGAAACGGCCTAAAGCATACTGTTTAGTGGCCTTTAGGTCTTTTTGCGATAGCTTGCCGGCCAACAGTTTCTCCAGTTCCTGGATGACGATTGAAAACAGCGGGTCGATGTTTTTATCAGAGACTTGCCCGCCAAACCACCAGTTTGTGGCGCTGGAGGTATGGCTCAGGCCGGAACTCATGCCATAGACCAGGCCGCGTTCGCGGGCCGTGCCCAAAATTTTGGAATATAAGGTCTCTGTCAACAGGGTGTTCACCAGGTGCAGCGCGTCGGTTTCGGGATCCTTTAAGCGCCGCTCGGCAAAAGTATCGATGTAAAAATATAGGTTCTCGACCGTGTCATTCGGCACGTGAACCGGTTTTCGCAAGCGGCACAGACGTTCATCCGGCAGGGCGAAACGTTCGCCATCCCGCGCCAGTTCGATATTTTCAAGCAATTTGGTGGCCGTGCGGCGCCGAGAGGGCGTCAGCTTGCCAGCAATCACGAACCGCAAGTTTGGCGTGCGGTGGGTACGGAGATAGTGGTCGCGGACATCTTCGACCGTGACGTTGTTCATCAACTCCAGACGCTCGATGTCACTCTTAGCGATCAGGCCGAGCGATTTGCGCATTTCCAAGCCAAGTCGTCGGAAATGGTTGTTGCTGTGGGCAGCCATTTCTTCCTGGACGTTGCCAAATTCGGCCTTGAATTCGTCTTTTAAAAACAGCGGCTTGCTGATAGCCGTCAGCATCAGGCCCAGCACGCGGCTCCACTCAAAATCGGCGCATTCGGCCTCGTAGAAAATGTCGTAAACAGTGGTGGTGGCATTGCTGTAGGCCCCGTTTTTTTCCAGCTCGGCCTGGAAATCGCGGGCTTTGGGGATAAGTTCGTTGGCGCCCAGCAGAACATGCTCCATCAGGTGCGGTACTTCCCATTTGTCCGGCTGGACCAGATATTCGCCGGCCCGGAAGTCGATATAAAAGGTCATGACCGAGGCGTCCGGTACGTCAATCAGCAACCCCTGGGCGCCGTTTTGCAATTGGACTTGGTGGACACTATGTTTCATATGGCTTCGCCTAGCGTTTCTTCCGTTTCTTGCCAGCTTTTTTACCGGTTTTTTTGCGCTGTCGTTCCTGCTTGCGGGATTTTTTACGGGCGGCAGTCTTCTGTTTGGTGACAGCTTGGGCTGTCTGCTTGTCGGCAAAGTCCGTAGCCTCGAACTCGGTTTCGGCGGCGGTAATTTGCGAGGCGTTTTCGACTGAGCCGCGGGCGGCGCGGGTCAGCTCGGTGTCGATTGCCCGGCCAAGGTCTTCCTGGGCGACCGGTTCGGCATGGAAAAGATGCGTCAGTACGTCGTGGCGCAAACTTTGTTGCATCTCGTCGAACAGCAGCTGGCCGCGCCGGCGATACTCCACCAGCGGATCCTGCTGGCCGACGCTCATCCAATGGATACCTTCGCGCAGGTGGTCCATGTTCTCGAGGTGCTGCATCCAAAGGTTGTCCAATACTTGAAGATAGATATCGCGCTCGACTTTGCGCATTACTTCGGTCGTGAAAGCGGTTTCGCGGGCCTGGTAAAGCTCCAGGGCCTCGGTTTGGAGGACTCTCGTGAACTTATCGGCTTCCGAATCGAACAGCCGGTCCAGCGTAGCTTCATCGAACGGGAAAACCTCGCGCAGCACGTCTTCGAACTGGTCGGTGGTAACTAACGGTGATGCGGCCAGCGCCCGGGTTTCTTCCTCTACCAGGATTTTGATGCGCTTGCTTATATCCTCGGCACGCAAAATCTCGCGCCGCATGCTGTAAATTGCCTTGCGGTGGCGGTTCATGACATCGTCGTATTGGACAACGCTTTTGCGCTGGTCAAAATGGAAACCTTCGACTTTTTTCTGGGCGCCTTCCAGGCTGCGACTAATGATACGGTTCTCGATCGGTGTGTCATCGTCGACGTTCAAGCGGTTCATGACGTTTTTGATCTTATCGCCGCCGAAAATACGCATTAGATCATCTTCGGTGCTGACGAAGAACTGGGTGACGCCGGGGTCGCCCTGTCGTCCGGAGCGACCGCGCAGCTGGTTGTCGATACGGCGTGATTCATGACGCTCGCTACCGAGGACAAAAAGACCGCCGAGCCCCGTGACACCGTCGCCCAGCACGATGTCAGTGCCGCGGCCGGCAATATTAGTGGCCAGCGTGACGGCTCCCTTTTCGCCGGCCTGGGCGACAATCTTGGCCTCGCGTTCGTTATTTTTGGCATTCAAAACCTGGTGCGGTACGCCGGCTTTGGCCAGCATATTGCCCAGCGCCTCGTTCTTTTCAATCGACACAGTTCCGATTAAGACCGGTTGGCCTTTGGTGTGCAGCGCTTGGACTTCGCGCGCGATGGCTTTGAATTTGGCCTTTTCGGTGCGATAAATGCGGTCTGTCCGGTCGGTGCGGGCCAGCGGCTTGTTCGATGGCACGTCAACCACGTCCAGCTTGTAGATCTGGTGGAATTCCTCGGCCTCAGTCAATGCCGTACCGGTCATACCGGCCAGCTTATCGTAAAGGCGGAAATAATTCTGGAAGGATATAGTGGCCAGCGTCATGCTTTCCTGCTGGACCTCAACGCCCTCTTTGGCTTCGATCGCCTGGTGCAGACCCTCGTTGTAGCGCCGGCCGGCCAGCAGCCGGCCGGTGAACTCATCGACGATCACCACCTCGCCCTCGCGGGTCACCACGTAATCTTTATCGCGGTGGAACAGGGCGTGCGCTCGCAAAGCCTGCTGCAAGTGGTAAATAGTCCGGATATTTTCGCTGCCGTACAGATTGTCTATGCCGAGCGCCTTCTGGACCTTTTCGACGCCCGCATCAGTTAAAATAACGGTTTTGCGTTTTTCGTCGGTCTCGAAATGTTTGTCTTTAGATAGCTGGATAACGACTTTGGCAAACTGCGCGTAAGCGTTGCCGCTGGTCACGCTCGGCGCGCTGATAATCAGCGGCGTGCGGGCCTCGTCAATCAGGATCGAATCCACCTCGTCTACGATAGCGTAGTGCAAATCACGCTGGCGCAACTGGTCGACCTCGCGCACCATATTGTCGCGCAGGTAATCAAAGCCGAATTCATTATTAGTGCCATAGGTGATATCGGCAGCGTAAGCCTCTTGCCGGGTGCACGGCTTGAGATGTTTGAGGCGCTCATCCTCGTGCTCGGTATTGCTAAAATCCTTATCATAAATGTAAGACCGCTCCCCTAATATCACCCCCGTTGTCATACCCAAAAAGCTATAAACCTGGCCCATCCAGCCGGCGTCGCGCTGGGCTAAATAATCATTCACCGTAACCACGTGGACGCCTTTTTCGGTCAGTCCGTTCAAATACACCGGCAGCGTCGCCACCAATGTTTTGCCCTCGCCGGTTTTCATCTCGGCTACGCTCCCCTCGTGAAGTACCATGCCGCCAATCAGCTGGACGTCGAAATGCCGCATACCGAGGGAGCGGGTGGCGGCCTCCCGCACCACGGCGAAAGCGTCCGGCAACAGCGTATCTAACGACTCTTTTTTGAGCCGTTTTTTAAACACCAGCGTCTGTTCGCGCAGCTGTTTATCGGTCATTTTTTTATACTTATCACTTAACGCGTTGACATCTTTGACACGCTTGCGCAGCCGCTTGACCGTCTTGGCCTGCGGGTCACCCAGAATTTTCTTAAAGACAATGTTCATACTCCGGAAACGGTTTCCCCCTGTTTAGATGGACGAATATATCTATGCCATTATAGCTGTTTTTGCATATGGTGTCATGTCTTATACAACTAAAAATAGCCCCTTGCAGAGCTATTTTTAGGCTGTTAGTCTTGATTTAACGTGTAAGTTGTCAACACTAGGACCGGGTACCCACCCCTAGTATGCCCGCCTCCTTGGCTGCGCGATCTTTCCCATACGCACTTCTAACTTCGCTTGCTCTAATGTTTGCCGCGTTTTCAGCTGCCTTTCGAGCTTTCATCAGTTCGCCGGAGTAATCTTTCTGGCTCTCTACTGTGCTGAGTTTTTTGCGAAAATACTCACTTTCGTCTGGAGTATTTTCAGGAGTAACTTCGACACCGGCAACCATTTTACCTAATGCATGAGCTCTCTCAATGTCCGGCTTTTCCGCATGTGCCGTATCATATGCTAAGGCGGGGTTCTCTTGGGTCTCAAGTGACACCTGGGCTTGATCAGTTCTCACTGCCGCAGGAAGTTGTTCCTCCGGTGTAATTGGTGTGGCCATAGCTGGTACTTGTTCACTCATTTTTTATTTTCCTTTTTGTTATTTTTAATGCACTTATTTATTTTTAAGCTTGAGTACACTATAACAAATTACTACTAAATTGTCAACACATGGGTCATGGTGAGGATAGTGTTACACCGGTATGCCGCGCCAGCTCGCCGAGGTTGGTTTCGTGGCGATCCAGCTGATGGCTCATAGCGGCCCGCTCGATGTTGTCATCATCTACCCTCTTGCTTATGCCGGCCATCGAGTTCTGCAGCGCGTTATGTTTTTTGTCGAACTTTTTTTCGAATTTATTAAAGCGCTTGTCGAGATAGCGGTGTGTCTCGCCGAAGAACCTGGCTAGGTCAAGGTTAATTTTGGACTGAAAATTACTGAACTGCTTATCCATTTTTGACTCGAAGTCTTTGAAACGGGCGTTGGCCCTGGATTCAAAGTCTTCGAAACGTGAATCCAGCTTGGAGTCCATTCTTTTCTCGAAGTTGCCGAAACGTGAATCCAGCTTGGAGTCCAAGGCCTGGTTGATTTCTTCGCGCATAATGCGGCGCAATGTGTCTTCAGTGACATTCATACTCACTATTTTACGCCCGCCAATTACGGCTGTCTACGAAAGTTAATGAATATTTAATGTTTATGCTTGGCGGCGGCTGAAACGAGCGAAAACGTGGCGGCGCTGTTTGCCGCTCTCGTGCTTTTCTTTGTATTTTTTAATCTGTTGCTTAAGCTTGGCTTCGACGATATCAACCGCAGCGTACATATTCATGGCGCGTTCTTTGGCGACCAAAGTTTGCTGCGGCAGGCGCAGAATGGCTTCGCACGAGCAATGGTCGGTCTTTTTTGATTTGCTCTCGCGCAGGATGACTTCGCCGTGGGCGCTCTGGCGGTCGTGCTTGGACAGGTAGCGATCCAAGCTGCCGATCTTGCGGTTCACGTATTTGCGGAGTGAATCATCTACGGTGGTGTGGACTCCCTGGACTTCAAATTTCTGCAACATTGACGAGCCTCCTTATTTTTATTATACGCCGCGCTTGGCGGACCGGTATGTCAGATTTCCGACTTGCCGCTCATAAACGGCTGCAGCGCCGTTGGGATTTTAACTTTGTCGCCAGCTGCTTGGTGGTTTTCGATGAGCGCAACGCAGACACGGCTGAAAGCAGCCGCCGTGCCGTTCAAGGTGTGGACGAATTCGGTCTTGCCCTCAGCGTTTTTGTAACGAATGTTGAGCCGGCGGGCCTGGTAATTCGTAACATTGGAGCAGCTCATTAGTTCGCGGTAGTTTTTATCGGCCGGACTCCAATATTCGATGTCAAATTTCTTGTAAGCCGACTGGCCGAGGTCGCCGGCAGCAATGCGCACCAGGCGATATGGAATTTCCAGCGCCTGACAAAATTCTTCTTCCAAATCGACCAACTTTTTATGCCACTGTTCGCTATCTTCCGGCTTGCAGAAGACATATAGTTCTAATTTGTTAAATTGATGCACTCGGTACAAGCCCTTGCTATGCTTGCCATAAGCGCCGGCCTCTTTACGGTATGCCGGACTCAGGCCAACATACAACAGAGGTAATTTATCAGTCGGCAAGATTTCAGCAGCGTGATAACCGGTTAGCGGGATTTCGGCAGTGGCAATCAGATGCAAGTCCTCGCCCTCGATTTTATAAATCTGGTCTTCGTCGCCTTTGGCTGAAAAACCGGTGCCCTCAATAGCCCGCTGGCTAACCAAGTGCGGCACGGTCACCGGCGTAAAGCCATATTTAGCCGCCAGTTGCAGGCCGAATTGGAAAACCGCGAGCTCCAGCTGTACAAGTTCGCCTTTCAGATAATAAAACTTGTTGCCAGCGACCTTGGCGCCGCGCTCAAAATCTATCAGCCCGCGCTTTTCGCCCCAAGCTTGATGGTCTTCTACATCGTCTTGCCGGGGTTCGCCCCACTTCTTTTCTTCGCGGTTGTTTTCTTCGCCGCCCTCCGGCGTATCATCGGGAGTAACGTTCGGGACTTGCTTAAGCAGGTCCTCGTATTCTTGCTCAATTGAGCTAAGTTTATGCTCCAGATCAGTTAGTTTGTCCTTTAATTCCCTGCCGGCTTTAACCTGTTCGTCAGATGGCTTCTGGTCCTTGTTCTTGGTAGTCAACTCATTTCGCTGGCGGCGTAGATCCTCGACTTGCTGCAATAATTCACGCCGTTCCTTATCAAAACCTAGCAACTGGGTGATATCGACTTCGTAGCCTTTTTGTTTGGACTTGTCCGCCACCAATTCCGGATTATCGCGGATGAACTGAATGTCTAGCATGACTCAAGTATACCGCAAGCTATAGACGGACTTAAATTTGCGCGCACTTGTATTGTATTAATTTAGATTGTAATATATAAGTTATTGATAGGAGGGATTATGGTAGAAACAGATGACCTGAGAATGATGGACGACTGCGATTATAAAGTAGTTCTGGGGCACACGGAAAGCGACGATCAAATTGCAACAGTAAACACGATATTTAGAGAAACTGAGGACCGGGCAGTCATTAGACCTTTGCATAAACTGCGCACATTCGGATGGCAGGCAATCTATTTTCGGGCTACGGGTCATGGCGACGATAGCAGAATATCAGCACGACTGACTATAGGAAAACCACTTTTTAAAATTGAGCCAGCGGTTGCTTTGGAACGCATACCGGCAGAGAGACGCGAAAGTTTAACCAAAAAAGCGACAAGCGTAGAAGTAAGCCAAAACATTAACGATTTAGGTACCACAAAAGTTCCTACCTTGTTGGCATATGTTGGACACAGCGCTGGTAACTATATAGACCTGCTTTTATTTCCTGATGGCACGAACGGCATAGACTACTTGGTTCGTCCTATAGCCCAACATCCTCAAAGACCATATGAGCCATTAAACAACCGGGGAGTCTTTCGGCGCGAAGAAATGGTTTCCATGAGAGGTCTACATAAAGCCTTGTCAGAAACCAGTGCCCAGTTGCTGGAATCAGCTCCCGCTCGTTAATCTACTTTTTCTTGAGGTGGCCAAGCGTCAGTTCGGTTCGCTTACGGGCGTATTCGCAGAAATCGCAGGGGCCGCCCATGGCGGCGTTGCCGACCGGCGGCATATCATCGGCGTCCAGACATTTTTTCATCTTGCCGAGTGTTGGCTCGACCCATTTATCGCTGCCCTCATAAGGGATGAGTTTGGTAGTAAATTCCAACTGGTCGTCGAAACCGTCAACATCAATCCGGGCATTAGTGTAGACGAAGTAACCGGTGTTGCTAACCTTGAAGCTGTTCTGGCGCAGCAGCCACTGGTAGACCTCCAGCTGGCGCTTGTAGCTGATTTGCCAGTCGCTATCGATACCGACGCCGGCCGCCTTGGAGGTAGCTTTGTAATCTACTACGATTAGTTCGCCGTCGTCATTCACCCAAACGTCGTCAATCGCGCCGAAAACGTGCAGGTTGGTTGGCTGGTGTAACGCTGTAACGCCAGTGAAGTTGTGGCGCCAGGTATCCAGGTCTTTGTGTTGATACGGCACGGCTTTAACCTGGTTATCGGCCATAATCGGGTGCGGTGTACCGGCTACGCGGTGAACATCAAACTCCTTTTTATATAGTTCATCGATGGTCTTATTAATATTAAATGGCGGACCGGACGGCCGCTTGATTTTCAGCCTCTCACCCAGCCAGAAACAGCGTGGACACTGCATAAATAGTTCGATCCGCGAACGGCTGACTTTATATGGTTCGCTCTGCCCCGGTTGATAGGGCTTGTTGCGTGAATTGGTGTATGCCATTAATCCTATTGTAGCAATCCGTGGCGGCGCGGCCTTATAATTCTTCTAAAATTTTAATTAAATCTTCAGGGTGTCCGGCCATGGCGGTCGGGCTCAGAGCTTCCAGGTCGGCTGGTCGGGCAAAACCCCACGTCACGGCGATAATACGCATCTTGACCGACTCCGCCGCTTTGACATCACGCGCTTCGTCGCCAATATATAACGCGTCGTTCTTTTCCAGACTCTGCTCTTTAAGCAGCTTTCTAAGGTACCGCGTTTTGCCAAATAGTCCGGCACCGCCATAAATTTCCAGGAAATATTTGTGCAGTTCGTAATGATGCAAAAATTTATGGACGTTGGGCACCGTGTTGCTGGTAACTATGAAGAGCTCGTGGCCCTCGGCGTGAAGTTTTTCGATAACCTCCGTGATGCCGTCGAAAGGTTTTACCTGGCCTATCACCTTGCGCATCTGGCGCCGCCCGCGCACGAACAGGCCGAGCAAGCGCCACCGCGAGTGGCCAAAGTTCCGGGCGATTGCCGCCATCGATTGGCCGCGCAGCTCTTGTTTTTGCTGGCCGCTGAGCGGCGCCTGGCCGGCTTCCTGCGTGACAAAATCGACTATAAAGTCAAAACTATCGGCGATTGTACCGTCGAAATCGAAAATTATGGCGGCCATTGCCTACCAGTGTACCTTATTCGTCGCTCAGCGGCTCATACGGAATGTGGCACTGCCCGCGGCCGGTCCGTTCGGCATATTTCTGATGATAATCCTCGGCCTCGTAAAAACGTGCGGCGGGCACAATCTGTGTGACTATCGGCTTATCGAATTTCGGCTGGATTTCTTCTTTGACGCTCTCAGCCGTTTGGCGCTGTTCCTGGTCAAAATAGAAGATTGCCGAACGGTAGCTATCGCCGACATCCGGGCCCTGCCGGTTGAGCTGCGTCGGATCATGCATCCGGAAAAATTGCCGGCACAGGGTTTTGTAGGTAATCTGCGCCGGATCAAATTCTATCAAAACAGCTTCGGCATGGCCGGTAGTATGCGAGCAGACCTGCTCGTATGTCGGGTTTTCGATGTGCCCGCCAGTATAACCGGCCGTGGTTTTGGCCACACCTGGCACCTGGTCAAAATAAAACTGCACGCCCCAGAAACATCCGGCCGCAAAAATCGCCTTTTGCATAATTATAAACCCGCCTTAAAGAAAGCGGCTATGGTAATAACTAGCACTGCCAAGCCCAGTGCGCGGCGGAAGTAATTGACGCCACGAAAGATTTCTAGCAAACACCAAACAATTAAAGCCACCGAGCCAGCGGTCCAAGCATAACCGGAGATATGGCGGCCGGGCGCGAAAATGGCCACAATATCCAGCACCGCCCAAGCGATTAGCCAGATGTTCGGCCGCTGATAAAGCGTAACCCGCCCCTGTTTATCTTTCCATATTTTGTCTGCCAGGCTAGGCCCAGCGGTCCGCCCCGCATAATTCGTGTAGTGTGTGATGTTTGTCCTCCTTATCTACCTATTGTAACGAAATAGCCAGCCGCTGCCATCAAAAAAATGTTGCAAATTTCACGTTTTCGTCCTACATTGAGTATATGAGCGCGTTCCGTTCCCTCGAAAAGAACCTGGACGATTGGCTGGTTAAACAGGCGCCGCCCCTGCCGCCAAACGCCAAGAGAACGCTGGTGGAATATTTGCCGTGGATTAACCTTATCCTAGGTGTATTGACGCTGTATAGCGTTTACATTATTTGGCACTGGGCGCACCTGGCCAATAACTTCATTAACTACGCCAACTCCGTTGGTGCTGCTTACGGCGCCCCGCAAATTGCCGCCAACCGGCTGACTTTTGGGATTTGGCTGGGATTAGTGGTGCTGGCGGCCGAAGCGCTGCTGTATCTCGCGGCCTTTCCGGCCACTCGCGACCGGAAAAAATCCGGTTGGGACCTGATGTTTTACGCTTTTCTGGTAAACGTAGCCTACGGCGTGGTAATCCTGTTTACCGCCTATGGCGGTTTCGGCAGCCTGATCTGGACACTGATTGGCTCGGCTATCGGCCTTTATTTATTGTTTCAAATCCGCGGCAATTACAAAGCAACTACCGCCCGATCCCGCCCCGCAGCCTCAAAACCAGTCAAAAATGCCTAGCTTTTCCAGATATCCACAAGAAAATTCTTAAATAAATCTTAAACTTGCTTGCCCAGTATTTTGAGCGGTGCTAGGCTGGTTTTACTATGTCCAAAAAGACCACTCAGGCTCTTCATAACGACGTCGTTGAGATTTACGCCATGGTTTAAAGAAACTGGCCATCCGAAACCACCGAACTGCCGGCTACTCCAGCTCGTGGATTTTATTGTGATCCAGCCCGTAATAATGAGCAATTTCGTGCCACAGGGTATGGCGGATGGTTTCGCGCAGGCCGGCTTCAGTATTGGCCTGCGACTCCAGCGGCTTTTTAAAAAGTGTTATTTTGTCCGGCAGTACGCGGGTCATGCCCTGCCTCCGGCTAAGCGGGATGCCTTCGTATAGGCCGAGCAGCGTCTGATCGCAGTGCAATTTAAGTTCTTCGCGCTGGCGCGGCGTCGGCGCATCTTCGTATAAAATCGCCACGTTTTTGATGTTCTGGACATGCTCGCTCGGCAACTCCGTGAGCGCCTGGTTAATTAGTTCCTGGAACTTTTCGTCACTGACTTGGATCATACTTCTAATTTTAGGCGTTTTATCAGCCAATCGCGCGGCAAGATACTCAAAAACCAGCCGGCGCGCGGGCCGGAATCCTTGCCTATCAGCGCGCGGTAGACCGTAGCGAAAAGCTCCTTGGACGCCAGGTCGCTGCTATCTTTGAATTCGTAAATCGCCTTATGGAACCAGTCGCCATCGGCGCTTTCAGGAGCGTTGGCAATCTTGTCGGCCAGCTGGCTCATAAATTGTTTTTCGGTGCCGCTGAATTGACTGCCATCAACCTTTTCAAGCAGGGCGAATTTAACATCGTCCGGCGCCCGCTTATCCAGCCAGGCATCGATAAACTTCAGCTCGGCCCGGATAATTTCGGCGTCTTCATCAACCACCTTGGCGTGTTCGGTGCGGCGGATAATTTCGAGTGTTTTATCAGTGTCGCGCAGCGCTGCCTGGTAGCTGGCCACCAAATGCGAAAACGGCACCCGGCTGACCGTCGGCCGCCCAACACCATGGAGGCAAATATCGATCAACTGCTTATCGGAGCCTGTCTTATCGGGCTTGGCCAGCAATTCGCCAAACTCATCAACCAAGCGCATTAGCGTCGGTCCTTCATCAAAGAAAAGCTGTTTATCCGGCGCGTAGCGCAAAATAAAAAACCAGACCACTTCAGCCGGCAGCATTTCTAGCAAGTCTGATGCCGTAATGACATTGCCGGAACTTTTGCTCATCTTCTTGGTCTCGCCAGTCTGATTGATAAAGTTATAAGCTAGCTGTACCGGTGCTTGGCCGCTGAAAATTTCTTTTACGATCACCGCTCCAGTATCATACGAACCGCCTTTGGTGGCGTGATCGCGGCCGAACGGCTCGGCCTGGACACCCAGCAACCACCAGCGGGCCGGCCAATCCACCCGCCAATTAAGCTTGACCTCCCCAGCCGCGTAACCGGTCTGGCGGTCATTGCCGTCTTTGTCCTTGAAAACTAGCGTCTTCTTAGCAGTATCAATGCTCACGAACGGCCGGTTTTTTAGGTAGCCATCCTCGATTACTTGGATAGGTGACCAATTTTCATCCACTTTGTGTCCAGAGATACTTTCTAGAATTTGTTTGATCTTGTCGTTTTGAGCCAGTGCTTTCTCAATTGCCTCCACAAAGAAACCGGCGCGGTATTTTTCGTGGGCCCTGATAATATCCAGCTCTAGGTGCATGTTTTCGGCCACTACAAATAAATCTTTCACAAAAAAATCCGCGTAAGAACTTTTGGAGCCGTCCGGAGCTGGTACATCGCAAAGCGGTACGCCAAGATATTTTTTGAAATCTTCCGAAACACCGGCTGGCACCTTGCGCAGAGAGTCCAGGTCATCAACTATGTGCAGGTGCCGGGCCTGCCGGCCACGTTTCCGCGTTTCGTAAGCAATCGCTTCGGCCGTTAAGACTTCGCGCAACGTACCCAGATGATAGGTACCCGATGGCGACACGCCAGATGATACAACAATATCACCCTCCGGATGGCACTCCAGCAATTCGTCAACTACTTTATTCAACCACTGCATCACTTCCTTTAAGTATACAGAAGTTTAAAAGATGCTGACGATCTTGTAGGTGGCGGTTTCGGCGGGCGTTTTGATCTCTACCTTGTCGCCGACTTTCTGGTCAATCAAGGCCTGGCCAATCGGCGATTCGTCGCTGATTTTGCCGCTAAGCGGGTCGGCCTCTACCGTGCCGACAACTTGGAATTCCTTGGTTTTGCCGTCAGAGCGTAGTTTGACGCGCGAGCCCAGCTGAACCTTGCTGCCGCGGGGCTTTTTAATGATTTCGACATTAGCTAAAATGCCTTCTACTTCCGATATGCGGGTTTCGTTGCGCTCTTGATCGGCGCGGGCGGATTGGTATTCGGCGTTTTCAGAGAGGTCGCCTAATTCACGCGCCGACTTAATGGACTCCGCGATCACGGCGCGCTTGGCCAGCAAGCCGTCAAGCTCAGTCTTGAGCGTGTCGACACCATCCTTGGTCAATCGAAACAACTTCTTCATCAGTCTTCCCTTCTCACCCTTTATTCCAAATGTTGCGAGCTATTATATCAAGACTATTGCTCTCTGCCTAACGATTTCATTACTGCGGTTTCGTCAAGTTGCCGCACCTCTGTTGATTGGCGGGCTTTGAGTTCATATTTGCCAGCTTCTTGAGTCTTGGCGCTGACCACCAAGCGATACGGGAGGCCCAGCAGGTCGGCGTCAGCGAACTTTTCGCCGGGCCGCGCGTCGCGGTCATCGTAGAGCGTTTCGACGCCGGCATTGGTCAGCTTTTCGTATAGTTCGTCGGCCTGTTTTATGACCGCCGGGTCGTTACCCAGCCGCGCCAGATAGACCTTGGCCGGCGCCACCGCCTCCGGCCATACCAGACCGCGCTCATCGGCGAAATATTCGGCCAGCACTCCCATCAACCGGCTGATGCCAATGCCATAACAACCCATGATGATCGATTTCTGCTGGCCGTTTTCATCGGTGTAGTAGACATCAAGCGCATCGGTATATTTAGATTCCAGATGAAAAGTGTTGCCTACTTCTACCCCGGTTTTTTTGACGAGTTTAGACTTGTCCAAGCCAAGTTTGGCCAAATTTTCATCAGTGTAAATTTCTTCGTTGATGGCAATTTTCCTGGCCTCGTCGACATAAAGCGTATCTTCGCCGATTTCACTCAAAGTCTGGAATTCGTCGCTGAACTTATCAGTAAAAATACCGCCGTCGGCATAGGTCCGGTAGGTGGCATCGCCAAGACCAAGCCGACCGTAGATGCGATGATAAGTCTCTACCGCCTGATCATACAGCTTTTCGTGCTCTTCCTGGGTGCGGGCCAACGAATACATGTCTTTCATAACGAATTCGCGGCCGCGCAGCAGGCCGCTTTTGGCCCGCAGCTCGTTACGGAACTTGTTCTGGATCTGGTAGACGTAGAGCGGCAGATCCTTGTAAGAATTGACATAAATGCTTAACGCATCGACGATCGGTTCCTCGTGCGTCAGTCCGACACCCAGTTCGGTGCCACTTTTGAGCGCCGTCTTGAACCAATTATCTACTTTTTTATCGTCCCAACGGTCAGTTTTTTCCCAGATGTCCCGGGGCTGCAAGGTTGTCATCATGACCTCTTGGCCGCCGACAGCGTTCATCTCTTCACGTACGATCCGCTTGATGTTTTCCAGTACTTTCAGGCCCAGCGGCAGATAGGCATAGACACCCGCCATTTCCTTGTGAATGTAACCGGCCTGAATCAATAATTGGGCGTTGCGCGCCTCCTCATCCGCCGGCACGTTTTTGCTGGTTTTGGTGAATAGTTGCGATAGTCTCATAAAAGCTATTTTACATGAATTATAAACAACGACACGAAAGCGATACCATTTTTAATGGCGTGCAGAGTGATCGAGGCCCACAGGCCGCCGGTTTTTTCACGCAAATAAATCAATACTAGGCTCAATATAAAAGTGTCCAGGGCGGCGATATATAAAGGCCCGGCCGCCCCGCCCTCTGGCAGGTGGGCAGCCGCGAAAATCAAGCTCGTGCCCAGAACCGCCGCCAGCGTCGGCAGGCCTTTCTTAAGGCTACTGTAGAGAAAGCCGCGGACCATGATCTCTTCGGTCAGCGGCGGCAGCACTACCAGGCTGATAAAGGTCAAAACTAAAGCCAGCGCGCCCTGCACATCCGTAAAGCCAATTTGCTGCGATTGGTCGACGTTCAAGCCGGGCACAAAGTGCGTGACCACTCCCACGCTCAACAAATAAAACAAATAATAGGCCGGCACCGCCATCAGCCCATACGCCGCGTCGCGCCAGCGCGGCCGTTTCAGGCCGATCGTCTTGAACGAAGAACGATAGCCCTTTAAGAAGAAATACAGCGCGCCCAAAATGACGCCCTCAGCCAGCAAAATATAAATAAACTGGGCGATGGTCGAGTTGGTCAGCCAGTCCACAGCCCGGCTATGCGACCAGTGGTGCAAGTATGGATAAGCCGACACCACCAGACCGCCGACTATCTCCGCCACGTAATAAATGACTACTACGAATAGTACGCCTAGCCACGGATTCCAAGGTACCCGCGGCACCCGGCTGTTAGAAGAATCTGTGGACATCGACAGTAGTGATAGCGATTATTAGGCTGAACAATATCACAAAACCAACGGCGTTGATGGTTTCCTCGGCGCGGGCTGACAGCGGCCGTTTAAGCGCCCTGCTAATCAGGGTGATCCACAACCGCCCGCCATCCAGCGCCGGAACCGGCAAGATATTCATGATAGCCAGGGTCAGCGATATGATGGCCACGATCATCAGCATAAATTGGTAGCCCAGCAAGCTGCCATTCTTCAGGATCACAAAGATTCCTACTGGGCCGGCAACCTGCGAGCTGGCAGCGGTTTGACCATGTTCGCGGGCCGCGTGGTTACCGGTAACCGCTCCGGCTATCAAACTGCTTAGCCCGCCCAGCGCGTGGCCCAGACCCTGGAATGTCAGCGCCGTCACCTGCGCGCTGAAACCAACCGCCACGACCGGCGCCGACCAGGTGGAACGCTGCAGGGTAAATTCTGTCGGCGAGATACCTAAATAGCCCTTGGGATTATTGGTTTTTTGGCTGGCGGCCACGGCATCCTTCGTCAGTAAGGTCACTTTAGCAGTGTGCTGCTGGCCGCCGCGCGTGTAATAAACCTCGGCGGTTTTGCCGGCGAATTGTTTAGTCAACTCAGGCAATTTGGCGGCGCTGCTAACACCGACCGGGCTGTAGCCCGCCAGGCCGATGTCATTAATCTGGTCCTCGGCCGTGAGCCCGGCTTTGTCAGCCGGCGAACCTGGTTCAACGTAACTGATGATGACCTGCCTGTTAACCAGCTGTGTATCCTTTTTGACCGTGAACTGATTGTCGACCAGGCGCGGCATGCCAACCAGCGCTAAAATCGTAAATAACACCAGCGCCACCACCAGATTCATGACTACGCCAGCCGCCATAATCTTAGTCTTGGCCCAGGTGCTGGCAGCGCCGAAACTGCCCGGCTCGGTATCGCTGTCGTGCTCGCCTTTCAGCTTTACGAAACCGCCCAGCGGAATCAGGTTGATGCTAAACAGCCAACCGCTCTTCATCTTGCGTTTATAAAGGCTCGGCGGGAAGAAAATACCGAACTCTTCGGCTTCCACGCCGTTGCGGCGAGCAGCCACGAAATGCCCCCACTCGTGGACCACGATCAAACCAATAAATAATATAATGCCAATGACCAGCAGAACTATCCCCATAGCCATCCATTATACTTTACAAACGGCTCGGCGGTCGAGTATAGTAAAAGATGGAAAACAGAGACTTAAAACAAAGGTAAAAAATGAACCGCATGGCCGTACCGGTCGCCATGGTGGGTAACGATTTCGCGCTACCAAAACCCGGGCCCAAAAAGAGAGCAATGAAAGTCGAAGCATCAATACCGGCATTGTCGATGTCGCCGCAGGAGGTGTTGCCCAGTAAAGATTTGGGTGGTATTGAAGACAATCCGAATCACAAACACTACAAACCCGCCGGCACTTCCGGCAGCATTATAAATCTTTTTCATCAGCATACTTTTATCATAGCCGCCATTTCTTTGCTTATCATCGGTGGAGCGGCTACCAAGCTGGGTGCCACCTATTGGTCGGCCAAGTACATCCCGCTGGCCAGCGCCAACACTGCCGCCATTAAAACCGGCACCAAACCGGTTTCTGGCTTTAACCTGACTATTCCGGCGGCCAGCTTCCAAGCAAAACTCCAAAGTATCACCGGCCAACCAGTTAGTTTGACGGTCGGCCAATATTCCGAACAGGTCGACAGCAATATGATCAAAAGCTGGCTGCAGGTCACTGCCAATAAAGACAAGTCCGAATATTATATCCATGTTAACGAGGCCGCCATGAGCAACTCGCTAGTCAAAGAAGCCGGCACCTACGCCCGCTCATCCGTCAATCAGGTAACTGTTAACGAAGATGGCGCCAATGTAGTAGCCGTAGCCGGTAAAAACGGCCGTGCTTTAAGTGATCCGAACGGACTGAAAACCCAGGCCCAGGCAGCGGCCAAAAACGTCCTGGCCAGCAAAGGCCTGCAATTTAATACCCCGTTGTCCACCACGCCATTTCAAGCTGTTACAGCGGCCAATTTCGGCAAACTACTGGTCTCCAACGTGACCACTAAAAAGCTGTGGGCCTATCAGAACGGCCAGCTGGTTAATACTTTCCTGGTCAGCGCCGGCAAACCGTCGACGCCAACGCCGCTCGGCGAATATCACATTTATGCCAAATTTACCGTCCAGGATATGCGCGGCAGCAACGCCGACGGATCAACTTATTTCCAGCCGCGCGTTCCATGGGTCAACTATTTCTACTCCGGCAGCGCCGTGCACGGTGTTTACTGGCACCCCTTGACTTGGTTCGGCAATATCAACAGCTCGCATGGATGTATCGGTCTGCCGGTCGACCAAGCCAAATGGGTTTTCGATTGGGCACCAATCGGCACCACCGTTATCGTCAACTCTTAACCATACGAGGACGATTTATAAACTGAGGATTTCGGATTCTTTGGTCTTAGCGGCTGTTTCGGCTTCGCCGCGGGCTTTGTTCATGGCCTCATCAACCTGGCCGCCTAGCCGTTTGGCCTCGTCTTCGCCGATGTCTTTGTCTTTTTTAGCTTGGTTGAGCGTGTCCATGGCCTCATGGCGCACGTTGCGAAGAACGATCATGCACTCTTCCTGCTTGGCGCCAACCTGCTTGGCCAGCTCACGGCGGCGCTCCTCGGTCAGCGGCGGAATCGGCACGCGGATAACCCGGCCGTCATCGGTTGGATTCAGTCCTAGGCTGGAATCGTTGCGGATGGCCTCGGCGATGGCACCCAGATTGTTCGGATCGAACGGCGATAATTGAATAAGTGTCGCGTCCGGCACGGAAATCGTGGCCACCTGGTTTAATGGCATCGGCGTGCCGTAAGCCTCAACTTTTACGCCGTCAAGCATGGCGGCATTGGCCCGTCCTGTTCGAAGCGTCTTCAGACTATCCTGAAACCGCCCGACTGCTTGAGCGAACTTATCTTTGGCGTTCGTAACTACTTGATTCGCGTCCATATATTCCTCTTATCTTAAACGTCATGGGGCGGTCTATCAAGGTCGGAAATGTCATTAGGCGCGCGGTTAAGCGGATTTAAGGGGCAGGTCAGGCACAACGCCCCAATCGCTGCTTCGCTGGCCCGTTTAACTTGCTGCAAATATACGTCTGTAATACTTTCATTATTTACGCTTACTCGGCTGCGATATACCTCTTCACTGCGACCATGATTAATCTCAGGACATCCGAACTTCGTAAAGATAGTTTTTGACCAGTCCGTGAACGGTTCCGCAACTATCGCGCCATATCCGTGGCAGCCCTGAGGCGATTCTACTTTGGGCGGCATCAATTCCTTTTTGTCGGTAGCGGCCGCCTGATCGGGTGTCCCTGATTCATGTTTTTTATGGCGTGGCCACATACGAGAATTTCCTATTAGCTTACCTCGCCAAGCGCGATGCGTGAGAAACGCCGTACGACGATATTTTCGCCGAGTCGTGCATTGTGTTCTTTCACTAAGTCACCTACGGTCTGGTCGGAGTCTTTCACAAACGGCTGGTCCAACAGGCAACGCTCCGCGAGATGCTTTTGCACTTGGCCCGCGACGATCTTATCGATCATCTCGGCCGGCTTGCCGTCGGCCTTAGCCTTTTCGAAAAACTCGTCGGTGATCTTTTTGCGGTCAGCGGCCAGCACTTCATCAACGCTGACATATTGCGGTGCTGCGGCGGCAATATGCATCGCCAAATCCTTTACTAAACCGGTAAAAATCTCATTGCGGGCCACGAAATCGGTTTCACAATTGACCTCCACCAAGACGCCGATGCGGCCGTCGTGGTTATAAGTGCCAACCAAACCCTGACGGGCCTCGCGCTCGCCGCGCTTTTCGGCTTTGGTCAGGCCTTTTTTACGCATAGCGTCCAGGGCCTTATCAAAATCGCCGCCGGCATCTTCCAAAGCGGCCTTGGCGTCGGTCAACCCGACGCCGGTCAGGTCTTTCAAGCGTTTAACTTCTTTGATATCAACAGCCACGACTATACCTTCACCCTCTCGATTTTCTCAGTTTTGGCAGCGTCAGCGGCCGGTTTCTCATCTTTATCAGCAACTGGAGCGGCCTTAATTTTGGCTTTGCCAGCCAAAATAGCCGCCTGCACGTAACTAACAATCAGCTCGATAGATTTAATAGCGTCGTCGTTAGCTGGAATCGGATAGTTAACCTGACTCGGGTCGGCGTTGGTGTCCACCAGTGCCACGATCGGCACGCCCAACTTGCGGGCCTCGCGCACGGCGTTGGCATCGTTCAAAATATCAACCACGAAAACCGCTCCCGGCCGCGCGTTTAACTCTTTGACGCCGCCGTACAAAACGTTCATTTGGTCTATCTCTTCCTGGAAACGCTGCACTTCCAGCTTGTTGTACTTATTCTCCAGTTCGCCGCTGGCCATGCGGTTTTCCAGGTCCTGCAGATGTTTGACCCGGCCGCCAATCGTATTCCAGTTGGTTAGCATGCCGCCCAGCCAGCGCTCAGTGACAAACGGCATACCTGTCTCCTCGGCAGCTTTCTTGATGATGTCCTGCGCCTGGCGCTTAGTGCCGACCAGCAAGATCTGCTTGCCGTCAGCCGCGGTCTTTTCCAAAAACGCCAGCGCCTCGTCCAGCGCCGTGACCGTCTTGGTAAGATCGATAATATGCGCCCCGCCGCGTTTGCTATGGATATACGGCGCCATTTTAGGGTGCCAGCGCTCGGTCTTGTGGCCGAAATGCGCGCCCGATTCTAATAATTTCTTGATATCTACCTGGTTGGTAGCCATATTGTCTCCTTCTTCTTCGATTGGGAACCTTCACGCGCCTGCACGGCAACTCGCAAAAGAGGATCAAACCCCAACCTGCTTAATTGGTTGTGAGAGTATTATATCAGATTGTATACGCGATACAACCTAGAATGCCAAAGCTTACCGCTAGAAAGGGTCGTTTGCGTATGCCGTATTAATAGCGCACGAAACACGGTGAACTGCCCGACGTTCGGCTAAACGTATTCTACGTTCGGCAAAAAAACCTTTAAGCCCGCTTGTGCCAATCTCTTTTTCGTATATTTCAGTTTCGCCTACTGCGCCTACGACCCGAACCGTGCCCATATCAGGCTTGCTCGTATGGACGCGGGCAGATAATGGCTCTCCGGCCTCCGGCATAGTGCCTGAAGGAAGTGTAACAGGCATTAGCGTTCCAATCTGCCACTCAACGCCATCCTCCGTCGCGACAGGCTCAGGCCTCACTTTATAAAAATCTATCGAGTCAAAGTTTCCAAATTGATTACTTATCATAGCCGACTCCTTTAAAACACATGATACCATAAATATCACACAATTCACAATTGACCCCAGGCCAACAGATGTGTATACTATCTCTCTAACTATGAAGAAAGACTTGCACCCAGATAATTACCGGCTCGTCGTCTACGAGGACCTGAACAACGGGTTCCGTTTTCTGACGCGCTCCACTGCCGCCACCGAAGAAACTACTAAGTGGGACGACGGCCAGGAATATCCGCTAATCAAAGTGCACGTTTCGTCTGCTTCCCATCCCTACTTCACCGGTGAGGAAAAGATTCTCGACATTGAAGGCCGCGTTGATAAGTTCAAAGCCCGCGCCCAAGCCGGCGCCAAAGCCAAGGAAAAGCGGGCCGCTGCCGCCCAAAAAGAGGCCAAACGCGCCGCCGCCAAGGTAGCCAAGGCCGAAACCAAAGCCGAAAATTCCAAAGTTAAGAAGTAGCTTTACCGGGCGTCTGCCGACGCATCAAGGAACCGGATGTCGGCAGCATGTTCAACGTAGAGTTCACGTTCTCGCCCGTAAAGTTCCTCGCCTCCTACGTGCGATGCTTGAAGCGCATTACGAATAAGCTTACTCATGGCCATATTTGGAGCGCTGTCTCGAAGTTCTTCCCAAGTTGCACCAGGAAGATGTGATGGATGCGGTAAGCCGGCGTTAACATTTACACCAACGGCCGAATAAATAGTGTGTGTCAACGGATTATAAGCTCCTCGAGCAAATTGCTTTAGATGATACTCACCGCCAACCCAGCGTCCACTAAACAATTTGATCTCGGTGTCGAGCGGCATACCGGCTTGTTCGAATATAAGATCTGTTAAGCTCGGGAAATCGACAGTCGGTTCACCCCACCTGGCGAGTACGTTTTTTCTTATATGCAGCCTCACTTGCTCAGGGTTGTCTCGTTTTATCTCAATATATTTACTCACGAGGTATATGATACATCATGTATTGATTTTGTCAATATATAAACAGAGGTGATATACTGGCTAGGATGGAAGAAAAAGAACGGCAATTAAGAGTCGAGCTCAAGGAATTAGAGCAGCAGCTCCAGGACCCAGCCATTTATAGTGACAAAAGTTATCCTAAGCTGGCTAAGCGCAAGGCCGAGCTGGATGAACTGGTTGCCCTGTTCAATGAGAAAAAGCAGCTGGCTAAGAATAGGCGGGCTGCCGAGGAGCTGAAAGTCGGCGGCGAATTGGAGCTCCAACAGATGGCCGAGACTGAGCTGGCCGAGCTCACGAAAAAGATTGCCGCTAACGAGGAGAAATTGCGCGAGCTATTAATGCCCGCCGATCCTAATAATAGCCGCGATGTAATAATTGAGATCCGCGCCGCCGCCGGCGGTGACGAGTCTTCCCTGTTCGCTGGGGAGCTTTATCGAATGTACAATCGCTGGGCCGAAAAACACGATTATAAAATAGAATTGATTAACGAATCGCCTAATGAAGTCGGCGGTTTCAAGGAAATTACTTTCGCGGTGCGAGGCGTGGACGCTTATAAGAATCTTAAATTTGAGGCCGGCGTGCACCGAGTGCAGCGCGTGCCAGCCACCGAGAGCCAAGGCCGCGTACACACCTCGACGGCCACCGTGGCCGTACTGCCAGAGGCCGAAGAATCTGATATAGAAATCAAGCCGGAAGAGCTGCGCGTCGATGTTTTCCGCAGCGGCGGCCACGGTGGCCAATCCGTCAATACCACCGATTCAGCCGTCCGTATCACCCACCTGCCAACCGGTCTGGTCATCACCAACCAGGACGAAAAATCCCAAATCAAGAACAAAGCCAAGGCCATGAGTGTGCTGCGCTCCCGCCTGCTGCAAATGAAGATCGACGAAGAGCAGAAAGAACAGTCAGCAGCCCGCCAGAAACTGATCGGCTCCGGTGACCGCTCAGAGAAAATCCGTACTTATAATTTCCCGCAGGACCGCATAACTGATCACCGCATCGGCTACAGCCGCTCCAACGTCCCCGGCGCCCTGGACGGCGACATCGACGACCTGATCGAAAAACTCCAGTCCGCCGAGCACGAACTGTTCAGTCGCGAGTCTTAAGCAACTAGGGTATAGACTTCGCAGTTGCCCTGGTCACAGGCCGCTTCAATCTCGCCGAAAGTCCTATCCGCTACATCGACCAGTTGGCCCTGCTCGGGTAAACCGAAGTCCATACTACTAAAAATTCTGCGGGATTCAGCCGCTGGGTCAACTACCTGGACCCAGGCCGAAGGTTTTACGGGCCCGCCCGTACGCGCGGCGCCTACCGTCGGTTCCACAGTACCAACCTCTAGACGCGTTACATTCCGCTGCTTAGACACTATTACGACGTCGGCTTCCGTTTTATGAATCCGGCCCGTGTCATGCGTTACGGCCTGTATCGTTATGTCGTGCTCATTATCTGTTTTGGGTCGTAGGACCAGACCCTGCTTTAATGATTCACCGAAGTTCTCCCTGAGCGCAAACAGAAATGTCCGGGCGCGACGATCTAAATTGGCGGAATTTGCCAGCTTGCGACTTTGGATTTCCTTGGCGATTTCAATTTGTTTTCTGGGCATTTTGGGTATTACAGCCGTCGCAACCGAAAGCGGCATGTCTATAGCCCTGAGTGCTTGCTCTATCGTGAACCGTGTTAAACGCTTAGTGCGGGTAAGGCTTGGTTTGCCCTCCAAAACCGCTCCGCTTGATACTTCTGGTTTCATGCTATTTATTTACCTCCTTATTTAATTATTAATCCTAGTTTGCTTTGCGCGTGTGCGGTCATGACATCAGTTCAGATTAACCTATGGTACAGAATGATGCCCCGTCTAAAAATAAGATTTTTTATAGCCGCCCTGCGTTATACTCTTATAAATGATGAATATCGACGTTTGGCTGGAACGAAGCCGGCAACAGCTGAAGATGGTCGGGATTAGCACGGCGCGGTTGGACGCGCTGGTTTTGTTGGAAGATGTGACCGGGCACGACCGGGCGTGGCTGCTGGCGCACGGTGAGCATAAATTGTCGTCAACCGAGATTGCCAAACTCACAAAATTGCTCAGCCGGCGCGCGACACACGAGCCGCTGGCCTACTTGCGCAAAAAAACAGAATTCTATGGGCGGGAGTTCATAATTACACCGTCTGTGCTGGAACCACGGCCGGAATCGGAAACTATGATCGATTGCCTCAAAAACCTGCCAAAACTACCGAAAACGATCAAAATCGCGGACGTAGGAACCGGTTCAGGCGCACTTGGTATTACTGTTAAGCTAGAGCTGCCGCAGACCCAAGTAGAGCTACTAGAGATCGACTCCGGAGCTCTCAAAATTGCTCAAATGAACGTAGATAAATACACAGCGGATGTCGCGGTCATCAGCAGTGACTTGCTAGCTGGGTCGCGTCAAGACAACAACGTACTACTTTGCAACCTGCCTTACGTACCAGATAGCCATAAGGTGAATCAAGCTGCTTCGCACGAGCCCAGGATAGCCATCTTCGGCGGGCCGGACGGCCTGGATATTTACCGGCAACTATTCGCTCAAATCAAAAAGTTACAAAAAAGGCCGTTGTTTATTTTAACAGAGAGTTTGCCGCCCCAACACGCCGCGTTGGCCAATATTGCCGCAAGCGCGGAATACAAACTCGTAGAAACCGACGATCTTATCCAGGTTTTCGGGCAACAGCTTTGAAAGAATCATTTTGACGTTTTTATTTACTTTAACGGCTGGCTAGGCGTAGTAATTGTAAAATATATTGATCCGCCGTATTTTGCAAGATAGGCATTAAAGGACGCCTGATCCCCTGGGCACCGCAAATGGCAAAAACACGCTTTAGCTACCTTGAACACAAAATTTATCAGAGGCTAGGTCGTTGGCGCGGTACCCAGTTTGACTGTAATGTGCAGGGTCTTACCGCCGCGCAGCACGGTCAGCTGTATCTTATCGCCGGGCTGATGCTGGCTGAGCAAAGCCGTCAAGGAGTGCGCCTGGTCAATATTAGCACCGTTAACGGCGGTGATCACATCATTGGTTTTGAGGCCGGCGCTAGCCGCCGGAGTGCCCGGTATGACAGAAGGGCTAGAGGGATCGCTGCTGGGCGCGATGAAGGCGCCGTTCTGGACGCTCAGCTTAAATTCGTCGGCAATATCACCGGTCAGCTGCACATACTCTACCCCTAGGTACGGACGGGCGAACTTGCCTGTTTTGACCACCTGGTCAATCAAGCCCTTGACGTCATTAATGGGGATGGCGAAACCGATGTTCTGGGCATCGCCGGCGACGGCCGTATTGATACCGATTACCTGCCCGTTCAGGTTCACCAGCGGGCCGCCGGAGTTACCCTCGTTGATCGCGGCATCGGTCTGGAACAGGTCGACCAAGCTTTCGGCCGATGAGCTGCTGCCTGAGCTGTCGCCAGCCTGCAAACTGCGGCCATAGCCGGAAATAATACCGCTAGTCACAGTGTTCTGGAACTGGCCCAGGGCGTTACCAATGGCCACCACGTCGTCACCCACCTGCACGCTGGAGGAATTGCCCAAGGTGGCCGGCGGTAACTTATGGCCTTGCGTATCATTAATCTTGAGGAAAGCGATATCCAGCGTGTCGCTGTCGCCGGTCCGCCCAATTACCGAGACGTCTTTCAGCTCGGTGCCGTCGCTCAGCGTAACGCTGACGTTGGTCGTGCCGGCCGGCACGACATGACGGTTAGTGACGATCAAACCGCTGGAATCAATGATAATACCGGTGCCGGCGGCTTGCTCCTGCTCCGGCTGGGCAAAGCCGAACAGGCCGTTGGCACTATCAGACTGGCCAGCTTGGCCGCTACCGGAAATATCGACATTAACGCTAACTACGCTAGGACCAACATTTTTAGCTATTTGACTGATCAACTGGCTTTGGCTCGTAATAATTTTTTTGCCGTTGCCCACGCTGCCAGTAACCAGGCCGTTGTTGTTATGGTCCTGCAGCCAAGCGCCGCCAAAACCGCTCAGCACACCAACTACCACTACGATAATTATCAGCTTGGCCCTATCCGATAGGCGCGTGGGCGGCCGCCAGCTAGGCAAATGTCGGCCGGAAGTGCCGCCAGCTTCACCATTACTTGATACGCTGTAGGATTGCTTATCAGCAGTTTTTTGTTGTTTACCGGCCATCACCCGCCTTTCCTATACAACCTTATCGCCCCAGTCAGAAAAAGCCAGGACTACCAGCACCACGGCAATCATAATAAACACTACTTGCCGTCTGACGCCCTTGCCAAGCCGGCCTTCATGGCTCAAGTAATATATACCGGCCAAGCCGTAGCCTACCACGCTAAGCAACAGTGTGGCCTGGGCAATAATCCCGTAAAAAATCAGCCAGTGGCCCAACAGCCAGGCCAGGGCCGCGCCAAAATATCCCCACGTATAGGCCACCATTTTGGCATACGGTTCATCAAAAGCATCAAAGAAATGCCGCGCCGCCATGAAGCAAATAATGCCGGTCACCAGGGTGAGTCCATACAGCGGCCCGCTGGTCCAGGCTAAAAAGAGCGCCATTAGGGCCGCCAACTGGCCAATCCCGGCCTGGACGCTAATCATCAAAGTGCTGGAAGCCGGCTTGATAACAATCAGCCAAACGGCATACAGCACTACCCACAACAATTGTATCGCGAGATTATTAACGGCGTGTGACATGAACAGTACTATAGACAAGCCGACCATAATGTCGACGGCGTTGGCGCGCACGTTGGCGGCCCAGAACCGGGGGCGCACAGCTAGCATACGCCACTTACTTAACACCACTACGCTGAGCGCCAGCTGAACGAAATCCAGCCGTACCAGCACGAAGACAACGACCGGCAGAACCACCAGTAATGCCAGGTGGAAAAAATGGGATAGGCCGCTAGCCGGCTTAATTTTGCGAAGGGGGTGCCTCATCACTGCCTAGTATAATAACAAAATCCGCGCCATTCGTCTGGATTGTATTATCCGGCAGCCGCGTTGTGGCCGTGACGCCGAAACGCTGTTCCAGGTAATGTTTAGTGTACTTGTCCTTGCCATGGGTCAGGTCTACCACTGTTGTTTGGATATAATTGGCATTCGGCGCATTGCCGGTGCTAACTACGTTGTAGCCGTATGTTTTGAGCTCGTTGGCCTTGGTACCGGCCAGATCCGCTATCTGCGTACCGTTGAGAAGCGATATCCGGGCGTTTTCTTTCAGTATATAAGGATCTTTCAGCTGCGTGCGGATGTACATTTGGATATCGCCGTAATTGAATAGACCGGCTGTCGGCAAAGCGATCGATTGTCCGGCCAGCGTACCAGTAGTCACGTAATTGTTGGGTGCGTCCGACAAGCCTATGGAGTTGGTCTTGCTGTCGGGGATAGCTTTAACGATGCTATACAACCGCATAGCATCTTTGATTGAAAGGTCGGTGTGCACATTATCGCCAAACGCCTTAACAAGCTGTGATACTTTGAACGGATTACTCAAAGTTCCGGCGGTCGCCACTTTATTTTTCAAGGCTACCAGGACGGCGCGCTGTCGCTGGCCGCGGGCAAAATCACTGGTAGTTTCGCGGGACCGGACATAGTTTAGGGCCTGTTTACCGTTAAACGCATCGTTGCCAGCCTTGGCCAGTACTGGATTATTGCCATTCTCCCAAGCCATAGTTGGGTCCACCAGGTCGCTTGGCACGTTGACGGCAACCCCGCCAACCGTATCGACGGCCTGCTGGAAGGCCTGGAAACTGACCAGCACATTATAATGAATGGTCACGCCCAGGACACTCTCCACAGTTTGGTCGGCTTCATCGAAACCGGCCTGGATGGCGTTGGGATTGGTGCTGCCAGGGGCAGTTTTGCCCAGATATTTGAACTCGCCCGATTCAAAAGCGCTGTTGATCTTCATGGCGCCCTGGTTCGGCACGTCAACCCAGAGGTCGCGTGGAATACTGATAAGCGTCGAGGTGTGGTTGACCGGATCGATGCTGTCGATCATCATTGTGTCCGTCAAGTCCGGCCCGTCGTGGTTGCCGCCGCCGCGGCCCAGCAACAGCACGTTGATCCGGCCGTCGCCTTCGCCCTTCAGTAAATCAGGGTTGACGTTGGTTTTCAGGGCCGCGGCGCTCCCCTTAAAACTTTTATTCAGGTTAAAGAAACCTTGCGAGAAGAGGAATCCGCCAACTATCAACACCAGCGCGATTGCC
Organism: Saccharimonadales bacterium (SeqCode); assembly: GCA_035692985.1. Lineage (GTDB taxonomy): Bacteria > Patescibacteriota > Saccharimonadia > Saccharimonadales > UBA4665 > JARIHC01. Next base: position 6,692 of record DASSHG010000003.1, on the reverse strand, counting down.
GCCACGGCACCGCGGAACGTCCAGCGCCGGATAGCCGCCAGCTTGCCGTAGCGCAATAATGAGTCCAGATGACGCAAGGGGCTTTCGTTGCCCGGCAAATCCATATCAATCGGCGGCATATAGCGCGCCGGTACGGGGGTTTTGACCGGGGCCGGCAGCGGCCGCGCCGCTTCAACCGCCACCACCGCTTTGGCCAGCTCGCCTACCGAAGCGGGTATCCGCCTCCGAACTACAGGCCGCCGCATCTGTTGCGGAATCGGCCGCGATCCACGCATATTAATGTCATAAGCCCGGCTGCGCGGGCGTGCTGGCAAAGCCTTCGGCACAAGTTGCGGATTCCCAAAGGCAGTTTTTATTATTTGGCGCCTTGTTTTTGTCTCACGCCGTCTGTTATATGACGGTTCCATCTCTGATCACTAACCATTATAACCCCAAACCGCTTATGATGTAAAGCCCTTTCGGCTTCCGCGCAGTTTCGGCTTGGCATCCGCCGCTGCCGGCATGCTATAGTGAAGACCGTGACACCAGAAAGTGTATCCCCCACCCCTAAATCAAAACCGTCCGCTTGGCGCGAGGCCGCCTCAACAGTCGGCATCCTGGCGGCAGCCCTGCTGGTAGCTATATTTATCATCTTTTTTGTTTTCCGCTCCTACCAGGTGGACGGCCCGAGCATGCAAAACACCCTGCAGAACAATGACAAGCTGGTCATCTGGAAAGTGCCGCGGACCTGGTCGGATATCACTCATCACGCCTACATTCCGGGTCGCGGTGACATCATCGTATTTAATGAAAAAGGCCTGGGCGAGTTCGGCCAGGACGACAGTAAGCAACTCATCAAGCGGGTCATCGGCCTGCCCGGCGACCGGCTAGTCGTCAAAAACGGCAAAATCACTATATATAATAAAGAGCACCCGCACGGCTTTAACCCCGACACAACCCTGCCCTACGGCAAAAACGGCGCTATTCCCTACACATCCGGTAATATCGATGTAAAACTTGGTGCGCACCAATTGTTTGTCTGCGGCGACAACCGCCCTGACTCGCTCGATTCACGCGCCTTCGGCCCCATAAACGCCAATCAAATCGTCGGCAAGCTGGTTATGCGCGTCTTCCCCGTCAATCAGGCCAAAGCTTTCTAGCCCCTGCCGTTACGTGATATATTCATAACATGGACCAAACACCAAAACGGGGTCTTGGAAAGGGCTTGGGCAAAGGTTTTGACGCCCTGATTTCCAACGATTTCGATAAAAGCCTACTGCTGACCAGCGAAGACCGGGTCGAAAAGATTCCGGTGGACAAACTACATCCCGGCCAGCACCAGCCGCGCCAGCACTTCGACGAAGCTGCCCTGCAAGAGCTCGCCGCCTCTATCACACGCCACGGAATCGTCCAGCCATTGGTCGTGACCCCTGATTCCAGCGGTAATTATAGCCTGATCGCGGGAGAGCGCCGCTGGCGGGCCGCCACAATAGCCGGCCTGAAAGATGTGCCGGCCATCGTCCGCGAACGCAAAGAATTGGAACAGTTGGAAATTGCCCTGATCGAAAACGTCCAGCGTGTTGACCTGTCGCCGCTTGAGCAGGCCGTCAGCATCGAGCGTCTCCACGAACAGTTCAATTTGGGCTATGACGAAATCGCCAAGCGCCTCGGCAAAGGCTCTTCTACCGTGCAAAACATAGTACGCTTATTAAAGCTACCGGAGGCCGCCCGCGATGCCCTGGCCGCCCGCAAGATCACCGAAGGCCACGCTCGCGCCATATTATCTTTGAAGGGCGATACCGAACGCCAGGATTATCTGCTGAGAACAATCATCGCGCAGGGCTGGAACGTCCGCCAGGCCGAACGCTTCGCCACATCTGTAAAATCCGGCATCAAAGAGGCCAAAAAGGCCCATGCCCGCGCCTTGGCGGAAACCACCGAAACCAAACAACTGAGCAAAAAACTCGGCGCGCCGGTCAGCCTCAAGCGCACCGCCCGCGGCGGCAAACTGGAAATCACCTTCAAAAGCGATGACGACCTGAGTCGAATAGTTAATCTGTTTGGCTAGATGCTACTGCTTGCAGAAATTGTTCCCGATCGAAAAAAGTCTTTACAGTGAACTCAGGCAACTCACCGCTGACAAATTGGCTAGAAACTAACCGTAGCGCCGAATCATATCGACGATCACCTTCGCGCGGTACGATTACACCCAGGCTGATATAAGCCGGCCTATAGGGTGGAAACTGAAACATTGGATAATGCATTTCGGTGGCAGCAACCTCCACCTCCTTATCGCTATCGGGCACATCGACACTTGTAACTATAAGCTTGCCGGGCGGTATATGACCGTCGCCTATGGCTCCGCTCCAACCCGTCTCACCGGGTTCCAAAAGATTGACGACACGCCATTCATGCTCCGTCGATTTAGGCAAATCTAGATTTTTATTCAGCTCTCTGTTGAGCTGTTTCTGCACTCTTAATTTAGACTTTGTTTCTTTTGATTCGGGTGAGCGTTCAAACATATATTATATCTTACCCTATATACTATAATTTGTCAATCAAGTTCAGGTTTGACCCAGGCGGGCCCGCACCTCTTTGGTCAGCGCTTTATACGAGCGGGCACCTTTGCTCCAGCGATCGTGCTCATAGATGGTGCGGCCATAGCTCGGCGCTTCGGCCAGCCGTACGTTGCGCGGAATAATCGTCTTAAATAGCTTGTCGCCGAAGTAATTGGCCACCTCGGCCTGCACCTGGTCACTCAGCGAATTGCGTTTATCGAACATCGTTAGCACGATGCCCAGCAGTTCCAGCTGCGGATTGGTGCTGCCGCGCACCGCCTGGATGGTATCGAGCAGTTGGCTCAATCCTTCTAGCGCGTAATATTCGGCCTGCACCGGAATCAGCACCTGCTGGGCGGCGGTCAAGGCATTAATGGTCAGAAGACCTAGCGAGGGCGGGCAATCAATCAGGATATAATCGTACGTCAACCCCTGTTGCAGCGCCTGTTGCAGGGCAAATTCGCGGTGTTCCCGCCCCACCAGCTCGACCTCGGCGCCGGCTAGATTATTGTTAGCTGGCAGAACGAATAAATGTGCGACGTTGGTTTTTTGCGCCACGCCGGCCAACTGGACCCCGCCGCACAGCACATCATAAGTTGTCTGCGGCGTGGACTCTTTGGGAATGGCCAGGCCGCTGGTAGCGTTGCCCTGCGGATCCAGGTCGACAAGCAAAACCGACGACCGGTTGCCCGCCAGTTGCGCGGCCACGTTGATAGCCGTGGTCGTTTTGCCGACCCCGCCCTTCTGGTTCACCACCGCGATAATTTTTGTCATACTGCTCCACTATTCCGTTCACGACCAGTATAACATCTCTTCCCTGTCTCTTATATGTAGCCGTATAATACCAGCCTAAAAAGGTCACACATAAATTCTCTCAATTTCATTAAATAATCCTTAAACTTCCTAGTACAGTAAGCCGCCTTGGTGCTAAGGTATATGAGTAATGGCAAACAAACCCAACGAACCCACTCTCAACGACATCGCACGGTCCATAGCAGATCTTAAAGCCACCGTGGTTCTTAAAGGAGATTTGGACGGTTTAGCCGCCAAAGCAGACGTGATCAAAGTACAGTCCACTATGGCGACTAAAGATGACCTCGAGAAGATAGAGACCACGATGGCGACCAAGAATGAGCTGGCTCAGATTGAAGCTACGATGGCGACCAAAGATAGTCTATCTAAACTAGAGTCCGCAATGGCCACGAGACAGGGTGATCTAGCTGCGGCGATTGAACGGTTAGAGAAAACTATCAGGAGAGAAGCTGGCGATTTAGGCGAATCAATCAGTTCGTTGGCAAACATGGTTGATGGTAGGTTTAGTGGTGTCAACGCCCGGCTGGACAACCTGGAAACGGGCACGGGCTCCACCTGGCGTAAATATAAAATCCGGTAGGACAACGCAGACAGCATACGTGTCGCATAGAAAAACAGCCCGGCCAAGGGCTGCTTAAGAGTTCGTTGGTGAGGTGATTTTTAGGTAGGTTCCCCGGACTTACGAGATTGCTCATTATGTCCGGGAAACCCGTTTGGCTTTTTATTTAGAGTTTTGAACCAATGTTTGTTGGTTAGAGCCGGCACTTTTGGGCGCCAACCCCGTACCTCCAGTATCTGCTTATCGCATGCCGGCTTCAAGTCCTTTTTGAATAAAATTGCTATGCGACTTAATGGTGGATGAAAAGCAATTTTAGGTAATTTTTCTGTTGTAAATAATCCTACATTGGAAGATTTTATACCGTGTCGGTTTGGTGTAATACCTAAAGAATTGCTCTGTTAACCTTATATGATGTAACGTAATTTACAACACACGAAATGAAGACAAAAACTTTTCCACACAAGCGAGTCGCTCCTAGGCGATCTTGGTTACTTTGAGAATAGTGTGCCGCTGGCGATGACCCCGAATTTTGCGAACACGTTTTTTAGGCTTATAGCGGATGGCGGTAACTTTCTCGCCCTGGACATCAGCTTCAACCACTTCGGCTGTTACCTTGTTCTTGTCTAGGGATGGCTGGCCAATCTCAGTCTTGTCACCGTCAATCACCATCAACGGTACGAAACTAACGGTCTTAGCGGGGTCTTTGATCAATTCCACCTCAAGCGTACCGCCCTCTTGGACGAGATACTGTTTACCGCCGGTTTGGATAACTGCTTGTTTCATAAAGATTATTTATAGATACCGATAGAGCATACCAAAAATATCCGCCCCTGTAAAGGCCTTAGGATTCAGCTATGACATGCAGATCGGCGAGCGGTCCAACCTCGTGCTGGCCGGAAAAGCCGGCAAGCAAGGCCAATCTGCCCAGAAAATGCTCGTCGGTGCACCGAGGCTGGAAACGCGCGGCGAACTCGGGGTGCTCCCGCAGGGCCAGTTCAAGACGGTGGCGCTTAAATTCTCTGATAGCTGTTTTTTTGGTTTGGTCGACCAGGCTGCCATCGACCAAAGCGGTGTTTTGCGTGCCGGACGGCGATAGCTCACTAGCGATCGCGTCTATATAGCTATTGTCCGAATCGCCGTCTATCGTGTACTCTTCCAGCTTCAAAAAGTACTCAAAACCGTCTGTAATACTATCGATTGGCGTCCCTTTCATCCCTAGCACAAAGGCCTCTTCAAAGTAAGCATTAGGCCAAAGTTTTGACTGTGGCAGCGGTGTCTCTACGGTTACCCTGAGCCCGCTGGTATCGGGTTCCGGGATCTCAAACATAATGGTTGGCAATGCCGAAGCCTCGACTTCTACCAAATCGCCGGCTTCGCTTAGATAGCGGGCATGGTTGCCGTATGAGCCGAAGGGTTGGCGCGCTTCGTTAAATAGGCGGGTGGCCTCTTCGTGGAAAGCCGTCACCCGTTCGGTCGGAGATGAGTGGAGCATATTTTAAGCCTTGGTTAGATGTATTGACAATTCGGCGCCATCGACTTTGACGGACACTTCATAGCCGTTGGCTACCTCGTCGGCCATCGATACAGCCAGGGTTTCGTGTTTAATTATATCAGCTAAACGTTGATCCTGCAAAACCGCCTGCAGCTCTTTGTCTTCGGTGTTGAGCTGGAGATTTATACGATTGTCCACCTCCAGACCGGCGTCTTTGCGGGCCTTCTGGACGTGGCGGACTACTTCGCGCATTAGGCCTTCCGCCTTCAGTTCGAGGGTAATCTCAGTGTTAAGTTTGACAACGGGTGGATTTTGAATGGCATCGATTACGCCTTCACCGGCGGGCTTTTGCAGCCGTTCTTGATGTTCGGCCGCGGTATTATTCCAGGCAACTTCTTTGACATTGAGCTCTTCAGAGATTATATCTCGATAAACGTCAGCTAGTTCAGGCACTGAAACGGACTGGAGTGGCTGGCGCACCTTAATCTTGGCTTCGGCACGCTGAGCCAAGCCGTCTACGATGTAATCGCGAGCCTTGGACATTTCATACAAAAGATCCTTATTGGCTTGGCCGGGTTCAGGCCAATCGCTGAGGTGGACGGACGGTGGCAAATCCGTGCCGGCGGCTAGCTGTTGCCAGAGGTGGTCGGGCAGGAACGGCGAGAATGGCGCCAGTAGCTGGCAGAGACGTAGCAACGTGTAGTGCAACGTGACGTAGGCTTGCTGTTTGTCGGTGTCGTCTTCGCTCTTCCAGAAGCGGCGGCGGGAGCGCCGGACATACCAGTTGGATGCGTCATCCAGCAGATCGTTGATTGGCCGGGCGGCTTTATCTAGACGGTAGCCGTCCATAGCTGTCGTGACCGCGGCGATAGTTTCGTTCAGGCGTGAGAGCATCCACTGGTCCAGAATATTGTCGCTGCGGGGTTCCTGGAGCGGTTCTGCGGGTTTGTAGCCGTCAACGTCGGCGTAGAGCTTATAGAAATTAAAAATGTTATTGAGGGTCATGAAAATCTTGCGCTGGACATCGCGCAGAAAATCCGTGCTGAAGCGGGTATCTTCGCCATTGACCAGCGGGCTGCTTGCCATAAAAAAGCGCATGCTGTCGACGCCGTACTGATCGAAGATATCATCCATCGGCGCGTAATTCTTTTTGCGCTTAGAGAGCTTTTCGCCATCGGCGGCATTGATCCAGCCGCTGACAATGACATTTTTGAAAGCCGGCTTGTCGTGCAATGCGGTGGCCAGCACGTGCAGCGTGTAAAACCAGCCGCGGGTCTGATCCATGGCCTCG
>DASSHG010000002.1:0-23666 GCA_035692985.1 Saccharimonadales bacterium (SeqCode) | reverse complement strand
ATGGCCTCGGCGATGAAATCAGCCGGGAAAGGCTGTTCGCCCCCCTGGGCATACGGCATCGAGCCGCTCTCGAACCAGCAGTCGAAGACTTCCGGGATGCGGCGGGCAGTCTTGCCGGAATCGGTTTTGATCTCCACATCGTCGATGAATGGACGGTGTAAGTCGCCAATTTTACTGGGGTCGATAGCACGCTTTTTAAGCTCTTCGACACTGCCGATAACAGTCACTTCGCCGTCTTCGGTCACCCAGACCGGCAGCGGTGCGCCCCAGAAACGGTTGCGGCTGATGGCCCAGTCGCGGGCGTGCTCCAGCCAGTTGCCGAAACGCCCTTCCCTAATGTGCTCCGGCACCCAGTTAATCTGATTGTTGTTCTTAACCAGATTGTCTTTAACGGCGGTGACCTTAACCAGCCACGAATCGGTAGCGTAGTACAGCAGCGGCGTGTCGCAGCGCCAGCAGAACGGATAAGTGTGCTTGATGGTCTCGGCGGCGTAGACGCTCCCCTGCCGTGCTAGATAAGCTATGATTGGCTTGTCGGCCGATTTGAAGAATTTGCCGGCGAGCTCCTCCGGCAAGCCGGCGTCGCTCACCACGTGGCCGTTTTCGTCGATAGTTTTGAGCACTGGCAGATCGTGCTGACGGCCAAGCATCAAATCGTCCTCGCCGAAAGCTGGCGCGACATGCAATACCCCGGAGCCGTCTTCAGTGCTTACAAAGTCCGCCGGCCAAACTTTGTAAAGGTTGTCATTGTTATCGAGGTTGGTAAGTTTAAACAGCGGCTCGTAGCTCTTCCCCACCAAATCTTTGCCCATTAACTCCTTGGTAATGTGATAGGTTTCAACATTTAGCGCCTCCAAACGAGCACGGGCTACAACCACCGTTTCGGCCCGGCCTTCATCGTCTTTCAGCTCCACATAAACATATTCGGCGTCCGGCTTTACGGCGATAGCGGCGTTGCCGGGCAAGCTCCACGGCGTCGTCGTCCAGCCTAGCAGGTAGGCGTCTTCATCTGTTAATTTGAACTTTACGTAGAGACTAGGATCTTCAACGTCATCCTGGTAGCCTTGGTTGAGCTCAAAGTTGCTGAGAGGCGTGGCGCAGCGCGGACAATACGGCGCACTGCGGAAATCCTTGTAGACCAGCCCTTTGTCGTGGATTGTCTTGAAGACGTTCCAGACGCTTTCTATATAGCTCTCATCGAGTGTGGCGTAGGTGTTTTCATAATCGGCCCAGCGGCCAACGCGGTGGAACATCGCCTCCCAGATATCTTTGTACTTGAAAACGGAGGCCCGGCACTCAGCATTGAACTTGTCTATGCCGTACTCGATGATGTCCTGTTTGCCCTTGAAGCCATGTTCTTTTTCGATAGCGTACTCTACCGGCAGGCCGTGCGTATCCCAGCCGACGCGCCGCGGCACGTAGTAGCCGCGCATAGTTTTGTAACGCGTGACAGTGTCTTTGATGGTGGTCTGCAAGAGGTGGCCGTAGTGGGGCGTGCCGTTGGCGAACGGCGGCCCATCGTAGAAGCTGAAAGTTTTGCCGTCTTTCCTGTTTTGCAGGCTTTTTTCAAAGGTATGCTCGTTTTGCCACTGCTTGAGCAGCTGCTCTTCGATCTCGGCTAAGAAGTGTTTCTTGGGCACGTTTTTCGCTCCTTTAAAAAATAAAAAGCCCCTGTCGCGCAGGAGCTCGCTTTAAGCGAACGGTACCATCCTGCTTGTGGGACTTAATTAAGGCTGTTACGGGCCTGCCCGGCAAGTTCTACTTGGCCTTCCAGCTTTTCTTCTCACTCTTCGCGGTTGATAGCCGCTCTGACGGATTTATCAAATTACATTTCTATTATAGGGGTTTTTGTTTCGGCAGTAAAGCTACTTAAACAACTGGTTCTTCTAATTGATCTATGATTTCAATTAATTTAGGGCCGCTGAACTCGTTTTTGTTAAGCTCGGTATCAACTTCGGCACCCAATTCTACCAAGGATTGGCTGCTCATACCTATAATTCTTACAGGTAAGCCCAGTTCACGTATACGTTTCGAGATTATAATTGCGTCACTACCCCCAACCCCACCGTCTAAATTACCATCTAGCAACACAACGTTGACATCTACTTCACCAGCGTGCATACGGTCTACAGTCTCTAAAGCACCTGACAAATCACCAGCGCTTTCGACAATTTCATGAGAATCGGAGAATATGCCAATGTTCCGGCCGATCATGCCTCGTAGATTAGCATCATCCTCAAAATGAACTATTCTGCCCTTATCCATAAACATCATAATACACTGTTTAAGTAGTATGGTCAAGTCAGTTCCGATAAGGGGTTTATTTATTGACACGGGTATGTCGTGATGCTAGATTGAGGATGGATCCTGTGATTGAAATTCGCCGTCGTTTCTGGGAATGGCGCGAACTAATAAACCCCAACCAAGAGGTCGGGGTTTATTTATTGTAATCACATGGCGGTGGGGACGAGATTCGAACTCGCGGACCCTGTGATTGGTCGCCGCCTCCTGGGAGCGGTGCTTTAAACCACTCGGCCACCCCACCACAGCGAGCTCCGCCGAAGCGAAGCTTTTCCAGATTATCTTTACCTTCGTGACGGCCAAAGCATAAGCGTAGATTTTTCGCCGAAAAGATTAAAAAGTTTAAGAAATTCCGTTAGGTTAGGCGCGGGCGTAGGAGGCGACTTCATCCATCAGCGGCAGCGAGTCGCCTTCCCAGACTTTTTGGATCATGCCATCGTCTTGGATAACAAGAATCGCTGGATATTGCATGATGTCATACAGGCTGGCAGTGGCGATACCGTCGCGGCTGTCGATGTTCAGCACTTCCAGACGGCGGGCATTGTGACGGCGCTGGAATTCGTGAATAAACTCTTCGGTGGTGCGAGCGTGCTCGGATTCCGGCCGGTAAAGAATAAGGATTTTCATATAGGGTCAGTGTAGCATATTGCCAGTCATGGTATAATCAATGCATGGTAGAAATCATGAAGAAGCAGTTGGATCTACTCCTCCTCGGCCTTACGGGGTTGTGCTTCGACATGGTTGAAGCCTAATCCGCGCTTAGCGTAAGCCGCGGTCCAGCATAACCCGAAAATCCAAATCAGGCTTCAACCGGAGCCTGATTTTTTAATTTTAAGGAGATAAATAAATGGAATCGCCTGTTATAGAACGAGCACCCAGGATAGATATGGACGCCATCACTGACGTAGCGTCATTTTTGGTGCGCACAAACGCCAGAATCATCTATCCAGTACCATATGCTGGAGACGAGCGGCCGCTAACGCATGTCTATAAACCGTTTGCGGACGGTGACTTCTGGATTAATAAGCCTGCTTAGCAATAGCAAATTAACGATAGCGAAGGAGAAGAAATGGGAGTTGAAAAAATTTACGAAACCGACCGTCAGCAGGACTACGCGGCGGCCGGGCACGGACAAGTCGTAAGCCGCAGCATGTACGCAGTAGTTGAACGAGGTGATCAACCACTAGACGGTGGTTTTGGCGAAGCCGAGATCGTCGAGATAGAGCCTCCCTCCCGGCAAGAAGACACAGCACCCATCCGCGTACGCGTCGACACCGTTCCCCAGGACACCATTGTTGTTAGCCCTGACGCTGCCGCCACAGCGGCAGCTGTTATGCAGAGCCTTAACAATGGCGATAGAGGCCAGTTGGGTTTCAGAGTTGAGTATTCAGCCGACTAACTGCAGCCGGTGGTGCTACCGCACGAGGTACAGACGTAGCAGCTGCCGGAGCGCTGGGTTTGGTTGCCGCAGTTGAAACACAGCGGCGCCGTGGAGTCTTTGACAGTAGCTTTAGCGTCGCCAGTGGCCTTAGCCGGAGCTTCATTGACCGGTGGTGATTCCGGTTTAAGGGCTGGCTCGGGTGCCGGAGCGGCTAGCTTTTCAGCTGGAGTTTCCAGCAATGTAGTTTGCTCGTCGGGCATGTCGTCTATGGAAGCTAGGCCCAGCTCTAAGCGGTCGTCAAAACTTAGGTAGCTCAGTGCCAGGCGACGAAAGATGTAGTCCACTAGGCTGGAAGCCGTGCGAATCTCGGTATCATCGGTAATGCCGGAGGGCGCGAAGGTCATGCTGGTGAACGACTTAACGTAATCTTTCAGCGGTACGCCAAACTGCAATCCGTGGCTCACCGAGATCGCGAAGGCGTCGATGAAGCCGGCCAGCGTGGAGCCCTGCTTGCCCAGGCTCATGAAGATTTCGCCGGGGGTGCCACCGTCGTACTCGCCAACGGTCATGTAGCCGTGGCTGTCGGCCACGCGGAAGGAGTAGGTCTTGCTGTTGCGGACCTTTGGCAGCTCGCGGCGAATGGCACCCTTGACGATGAACTTGTCGTTTATTGTTCCGATGCCTGCCGGCATTGCGGCAACTGGAGCGGTGACTGACTCATCCTTTTTATCGCCGTCTTTCTTAGCCATAGATAGCGGCTGGGCAACTTTGCAGTTATCGCGGTAGATAGCCACCGCCTTGAGGCCCATCTTCCAGGAATCGATATGGATTTGCTCGACATCTTCGACAGTAGCCTCTTCTGGCATGTTAACGGTCTTGCTGATGGCGCCGCTCAGGAAAGGCTGGACGGCTGACATCATCTTGACGTGGCCCAGATAGTGGATTGAGTTATCGCCCATGGAGCAAGCAAAAACGTTTTCGTGCTCTTTCTTGAGGGCCGGAGCGCCCAGAATGGTCTTTTCGGTGTCGATGTAATCGACTATGACATCGACCTGCGCCTTGGAATAGCCAAGCGCCTTCAATGCCTTAGGCACGGTCTGGTTAACGATGTGCATGGTGCCGCCACCGACCAGTTTCTTGACTTTAACTAGACCGAGATCCGGTTCGATACCGGTGGTGTCGCAGTCCATCATTAGGCCGATGGTGCCAGTGGGCGCCAGCACGCTGGCCTGGCTGTTGCGCACACCGTAGAGCTTGCCCAGCTCGACGGCTTCGTCCCAGGCAGCGGCAGCGGCGCTTAACAATTCCTCAGAAACCATGCTGGCGTCAATCTTGGAAACTTCACTCCGGTGCATTTTGAGCACGTTAAGCATGCCGTCGCGGTCTTTGTTAAAGCCGGCAAAGGGACCGACCCGCCGGGCCATCTTAGCGCTGGTAGCGTAGCTGTGTCCGGTAAGCAAGGCGGTGATAGCGGCGGCTTGGGCCCGGCCCTCATCGCTGTCGTAAGGCAAGCCCTGAGCCATCAACAAGGCGCCCAGGTTGGCGTAGCCAATCCCCAGCTCGCGGTAAGCCTTGGCATTCTTGGTAATACTATCCGTCGGATAGGAGCTGTAGCCGACCAGGATTTCCTGGGCAGTGAAGATCAGCTCCACAGTATGTTTAAATTCCTCGATGGCGAAACTAAAGTCATCGCGCAGGTACTTCAACAAGTTAATGCTGGCGAGGTTACAGGCTGAGTTATCCAGATGCATATATTCGCTGCAAGGATTAGAACCGTTGATCCGGCCAGCCACCGGCGTTGTATGCCATTTGTTGATGGTGGTATCGAACTGCATGCCGGGATCGGCGCATTCCCAAGCGGCCTCGGCGAATTGCCGGAACAGATCGCGGGCCTTGATTTTCTTGACTGACTTGCCGGTGGTGACAGCTCGCAGGTCCCACATCTCGTCGTTTTCAACGGCTTTCATGAACTTGTCAGTTACGCGCACAGATATGTTGGCGTTCTGATATTGCACGCTAAAGGAATCTTTGCCGTCCAGGCTCATGTCCCAACCAAGCTTTTCCAGATCGCGGGCTTTGCGCTCTTCTATAGCTTTGCTCCAAATGAATTCTTCCACGTCCGGATGGTCTACATTCAAAATGACCATCTTGGCCGCCCGGCGGGTTTTGCCGCCGCTCTTAATAGCGCCGGCGCTGGCATCGGCGCCGCGCATAAAGCTGAGCGGACCGCTAGCCGTGCCGGCGGACTTACCAAGCGTCTCGACACTGGAACGCAATGGGCTAATGTTGATGCCCGAACCGGAACCGCCCTTAAAAATCATGCCTTCTTCGACATACCAGTTCAAAATAGCCGGCATAGTATCTTCAATGCCCAGAATGAAACACGCGCTAGCCTGCTGTGCCCGTTCTGGGGCGCCGATGTTAAACCACACTGGACTATTAAAAGCCGCCCGCTGGGTAGCTAATACGTATTTGAGTTCCTCACGGAAGTCTTCGGCTTCCGTATCGGTCTCGAAATAACCCTCCTGCAGACCCTGCCGTGTGACAGTGTCGACCACTCGGTCAATTAAGTGTTTTAATGATTTCTCGCGCTCACGTGTGCCGGGCGTGCCGGTAAAATACTTCTGAGCCACGATATTTATGGCATTCAGCGACCAGCCTTCCGGAAATTCCACCCCGAGCTGCTCAAACACTGGTTTGTCGGTCATTGGATTCTTAATAATAGAATCGCGTTTGGACCATTTTAGACGGTCATACGCCTTGCTTTTTTTGGGAGTAAAAAGCCGTTCCACCCCCAAGCTGGTTGTTTGTCCCATGGTAGTACCCTTCTTTCTTTTTCGCTCCAGACCCTCTCAATGACCCGGAACGAACACCTCATATGGTTTTAATGTTTTTTAATTTTTTATTTTGGCTGTTGCCGTTTCCGGTTCGACAAGATGTTTCCCCTGCCGGACCAGTGACAGCTCGTGCTCGAAGCTTGCAATATCCTTGAAGCGTCGATAGACACTGGCAAAGCGTACGTACGCCACTTCGTTTAGCCGTGCCAGCTTATCCATGACAAGCTCACCGACTTTATTAGAGCGCACTTCCTGCTCGTCGCATGCGTATAGATCCTGCTCCACGCTATTGACCACGTCTTCCAGCTGTAAGCTGGTCACCGGAGTCTTCTCGCAGGCCCGGTACAGACCGGCCAGCAACTTGGTCCGGTTGAAGAGTTCGCGCGTACCATCGTTCTTAACAATGATCAGCTGCGGCCGCTCCAAGCGTTCGTAGGTCGTAAAGCGTTGCCCGCAGGCAACACACATGCGGCGGCGACGGATAGCTTGGCCCTCTGCGACATCGCGCGACTCAATAACTTTGATGTCATCGCTATGGCATTGGTTGCATTTCACGTTAGCCTCCTTAAATGTGCGCACAGTTCGCTATACGTCATGCATGTTTGTTTTTCTACATATAGTGCTGTGTTCCCCCAATATACCCCCAGCTGTAGCGCTTGGCAAGTCTTTTTACGCTAAATTACGGTGTATTATTTAGAACGGGTTAGGGCTATTTTGAGGAGTTATCGGAACTTTCGTCGTCGGTTTCTGATTTTTCAGATTCTGGTTTTTCAGATTTCTCGTCGGCTGCGGCTTTGTCTAAAAGGCCGCTGCCGTCTTCTTCGTCATCAATAACTACCGCGGGCTCTAAATCTTCGGACTCTTCTTCCTCTTCCTTGGCCTTGCGGCGGCGGCCTAAGCGACGCAGGAATGATGGTTTTTCCAGATCGTCATCCAGATGGCCGGCGGTGACTTCGGGGGCCGGCACGTCAGCATCAACATCTTCTTCGTTTTCGTGAATGGCCCAGATATTGGGCATTGGGGCATCGTGATTGCTAAAGTCGTGAGCTCGTTCCTGGTTGCCGTCGTCCAGGTCCATATCAATGTCAGCCAGGGCTTTTTCATCCTGTTTGGTAGTGGTGTCTGTATTGGCCAGTTTAGGTACGGCGGCCGGTTCGCGCTTTCGTTTCTTGGCGAAGTATGAGGCGTCGAAACCGGTAGCTACCACGGTGATGATGACCTCGCCGTCCAGCTCCGGCTGGATGGTGGCGCCAAAGATGATGTTAGCGTCCGGATCGGCAGCCGTAGTGATGGCTTCGGCTGCGGCGTTGATTTCGTGCATCGACAGGTCGTTGCCGCCAATAACATTGAACAGTACGCCGCGGGCGCCGTCGATTGAGACTTCCAGCAGCGGCGATTCGATGGCTTGCTTGGCGGCTTCTACGGCGCGGTTTTCGCCATTGGCGCGGCCAATGCCCATCAGCGCCGAGCCAGCCTTAACCATGACGGTCTTGACGTCGGCAAAGTCGAGGTTAATCAGGCCGTGGACGGTAATCAGGTCGGAAATGCCCTGCACGCCCTGGCGCAGCACGTCGTCGGCTACTTTAAAGGCTTCCATCAGCGGCGTGTCGCGGTCAATAGTCTGGAGCAACCGGTCGTTAGGGATAATGATCAGCGTGTCGACGGCATCGCGCAGTTTGTCGATAGCTACTTCGGCATTTTTGCGGCGTTTTTCGCCCTCGAAAGCGAACGGCTTGGTGGCAAAACCGACAACCAGCGCGCCAAGGTCTGTAGCCGCCTGGGCCACTATGTGGCCGGCGCCGCTGCCGGTACCGCCGCCGGCGCCAATAGTAATGAACACCATATCGGCGCCCTCCAGGGCTTTTTTGATATCGTCTCGGGATTCTTCGGCGGCTTTTTCGCCGATGGCCGGGTCGGCTCCGGCGCCCAGGCCGCGAGTAGTGTCCTGGCCAATGTGGATCTTCTTATTGGCCCTGGAGTGATGCAGGGCCTGCGCGTCAGTATTAACGGCAATAAATTCGACGTTTTCGATGCCGGCCTCAACCATCCGGTTGATGGCGGCCCCTCCGGCGCCTCCAACACCGACTACTTTGATCTGCGCGAATGTTTCAATGGCTGGCTCTACTACCTCTGGCATGGTCCTCCCTCTTTTATTACTGGTAGTATACCTGAGCCGCCGGTCGAGTTCAACAAATTTATGCGGCCATTTTTGACGATTTTCGCGCCTGGCAGGAACTTACCATTTTATGTGCGCAGGGCAAGTATGCGATTCTTAGTCGTCATGGTTATTCTTAAATAATGTGTACATTCCCGCCTGGTCAGTGGCGGAAGCGACCGAGCAGGCCGCCCAGAATCGCTTTGGCGTTTTCAGCGCTCTTGCTGCCGCTGACTGGCGGCAATGATGGCAACAACAGCATATCCAGCAGCATCAGGCCGACCACCGTTACGTAATCCTGGCCTTCGACGGTGTCGACCAGGCCGCCGACGTCCCGGAGGCGGCCGACGCGGGCCGGCAGCTGCAGTTTGTCGCGGGTAAATTCATCCAGTCCGGGCAATCGCGAGGTGCCGCCGGTCAGCACTACGCCGCCGGGCAGTTTGCCGGCCCGCTTGATCTTGTGCAGCTCTTTATTGACATAATCCAGCAGTTCTTCGACACGAGCCTCAGTTACCATGACGATTTCTTCAAAATCAAAGTGATGCATCTTGGTGCCGACTTTCAACGTCGCGGTGGTCTTTTTGATGCCATCTTTCAGGTTGGCGTGCTCCAGCTTAACCTTCTCGGCGATATCGATATCCGTCTTTAGGCCGATCGCCAGATCATTAGTGATGTGCTGGCCGCCGATCGGCAATACTGCCACATGCTGGACCTCGCCATCCTCAAAGACAATCAGGTTAGTGGTGCCGGCACCTATATCAAGCAACAATGTGCCGGCTTCGCGCTGCTGGCGGGTTAGCACGGCTTCGGCGGCGGCCAGGCCGGAGACGGTGTGGTGCGTGGCGGCGATCTCGGCCTTTTCCAGTGCCTGGTCCAGGTTACGCAGGTTTGGCGAGGCGGCGGTGACGATGTGGGCGTCTACCTCCAGCCGGACACCGTGCATACCGACCGGGTCTTTGATGTTGCGCTGGCCATCCAAGCTGTAGTTTTTGGCGAAGAACTGAACGATTTCGCGGTTGGCCGGCAGCGACACGATAGTGGCCGCTTCCTCCACCCGCAGCCGGTCTTCAGAGGTGATTTCGCGGTTGGCGGCGCTGATGGCAATAACGCCCTCGGAGTTGATTCCTAGCACGTGCGAGCCG
Source organism: Saccharimonadales bacterium (SeqCode) (assembly GCA_035692985.1). GTDB lineage: Bacteria > Patescibacteriota > Saccharimonadia > Saccharimonadales > UBA4665 > JARIHC01. The sequence goes on along the minus strand of DASSHG010000002.1, from coordinate 13,850 downwards.
TTGACATTCACCGTGGCATGCTTAATCTGCTTGCCGGAGATGCGCTCCGCCTCGGTAACAGCCTGGACGATAGCCTCGGCCACCTCATCGACGTGCACCACGGCACCGCGGCGCATCCCTTGGTTGGGCGCCTGGCCGTGGCCGATGATTGACGGCGCGCTGCCGCCGTTCGGGTCAAACATGCCGATCACACAGCGGACTTGGGCAGTACCGATGTCTAGGCCGACGAAATACTCTTGGTTTTGGTTATTCATTTTCAGACCTTAAGGCCTAGTATACCGCTAGTGCTGTTATTAATAAAGATTAACTTGCCATTAACATTTCAGGAAAAAACCGGCGCTTATGGTTTGGACGCCTAGAAGTTAAGGATATGCTTGCTGTGTCTCGTTATCAGCGGGACTCTCCGAGGTGGGGTGGCAGAGGTGGCTTAACGCACCGGCGTCAGGAACCGGAGAACGAAGTCATTCGTTCCGCGGGTTCGAATCCCGTCCCCACCGCCAAAATGACTTCCAACAATAAACCCCTCAATTGAGGGGTTTATTGTTTCGTGCCGTAGTCAGGATTGGCAACGAAAGAAGTCATTCGTTCCACGCCCATAATATAAATAATGCTTGTCTTAGTCAACCCAGCCTGGTCAATACTTCAGCACCGCCGGCGGTTATCAGTACAGTGTGCTCGAAATGGGCGGCCCATTTGCCGTCGGCAGTCTTGATCGTCCAGCCATCGGGCGCGATGTAGACCTGTTCGGTGCCCAGCGTCACCATCGGTTCGATGGCGATGGTCATGCCCTTATCCAGCCAGGGGCCGGTGTCCGGCTGGCCGTAGTTGGGGATGTTGGGGTCCTCGTGTACGCTGTGGCCAACGCCGTGGCCAACCATATCGCGGACGATGCCATACGGATACTGTTTGAGGTAAGACTCGATGGCCGAACCGATATCACCGGTACGCACCCTGTCGTGGACGGCCTGAATGCCGGTTTGGAGGGCTTTTTCGGTACGTTTTAAGAGGTCGCGGTGACCTTTTTGTTTTGGCTTGCCGGCCAGTACGCTGATGGCCGCGTCGGTGATCATGCCCTTGTAGGTAACGCCAAAGTCCAGACCGACAATGTCGCCTTCTTGGATGATGCGCTGGGCACTGGGAATTCCATGAACCACTTCGTCATTTAACGAAATACAAATGACCGCCGGAAACCCTTGGTAGCCGAGGAAGCTGGGAGTGCCGCCTAATGCTTTGAGCTCCTGGGCCGCGTGGTCAGCCAGCTGCTGAGTGGAGATGCCGGGTTTTACTTGAGGTTTCAGGGCTTGCAAAACAGAGGCCAGCATGCCGCCGCTGTCGCGCATAGCGGCGATTTCGCTTTTAGTTTTAACCCTGGTTTGCACCGCTAAGCCTTATCGAGGTGACGGATGATTTCATCATGGACAGTGGCTGGATCTTTGTCGGCGTCGATATCGTAGACGGCTATATCGGCCTGTTTGAAGTAGTCGATAATCGGCAGAGTGACAGCTTCATATTCTTCAAAACGCCTTTTGATGGCGGTTTCGGTGTCATCCTGGCGGCCGCGGTTTAGGAGGCGTTGTTTAACTACTTCCGGTGACGCTTTAAGATTAAAGATGGCCGTGAGATCGAACCGGCCGCTTTTGACCTGGTCAAGCAGCCAGTCGGCCTGGACTTTGGTACGTGGAAAGCCGTCCAGCAGGAATTCCTGGTTAGTGTCGATGAGCTGTTTGAGGGTTTTGTCGATTAACTTAATAACTTCTTCATCGCTGAGCAGTTTGCCCTCCAGCATCTGTTGGCGGCGCTGGCCGGTAACCAGCACGCGGAACAGCTCACCGGTGGAGACCCAGGCGTAGCCGTGCTCATCGGCGAACAGGCGGCCTTGCATGCTCTTGCCGGCGCCGGCGACACCCATCAGGATAATCATGCGCCCAGTTTCTCCTTGGCTAAGCGCGCGATCACGGCGCCGTCGGCGCCGACGGCGCCGGCCTTGGCCCGGACCATGCCAATCACCTTGCCCATGTCTTTTTGTTCTTTGGCGCCCGTGGCCGCGATAGCCTCGTCAACCAACTTACCGGTCTCTTCTTCACTGAGCTGCTCCGGCAGATACTCATCTATAATAGCCTTCTCGGCCAGCTCGGCGGTTTGGCGCTTTTCATCCCCCCCTTGCTTATACAAGTCGGCGCTCTCCTGGCGTTTCTTGGCCTCTTTGGCAAAAATAGCCAACACCTGGTCGTCCTCCAGGCCGCTATCGCGTTTACCCTCGGCCACCTTGACGTTCAAAAGCACGCTTTTTAGGCCGCGCAGAACACTGACCCGCTGCGCATCGTGGGCCAGCAGGGCGGTTTTGAGGTCCTGCTCAAGTTTGTTTTCCAGCATTTGTTCGCTAGCGCTGCCCTAACTTTATGCGTTTAGCCTTGGCGGCCTTGCGTTCCTGGCGGATAATCGCCTTGCGGCGGCGCTCCGGCTTGCTAGTCGGTTTCTGGAAATACTGGTTGCCTTTAACCGTGCTCAGGGCGCCGGATTGCTGCACCTTTCGGTTAAAACGTCTCAGCATATTCTCGGTCGACTCTTTGGAATCTTTTCTGGTAACTTGTATCATCGGGAATTATTGTACCTGACAGGGGTGTTGTTTGCAACTAGATTTAGCCGGTGACGCGCTTTTGCTGAGCTGAACGTTGTGATTTCAACACTATACTTTGCAGTTCGCGGAAGATCGGGAATTGTTTGTTTGTAGAATAAACTTTGGTGTTGCCCTGGCGCTCGCTGGTCAGGAAACCAACTTTTTCCAGGCGCTTCAGCTCCCGTTGTATATTTCCCGCATCTTCTTTAATAAGCTTGGCCAACCCCCGTACGTGAGTCTTGAAGTCAGGATACTTAGCATAAATCACAATGATCTTGCGGCGGACTCGAGATGTAATAAATACGTCTAACATAAGCTCCTTATTGTCGTCTGAACAACGTTGAGTTTAGTATAGCGGGCATATAATAGTTTGGCAAATTTTTTACAATATCGGATAAACTAGGAATATGTATTACTACGAGGTGTGGGTGCGCAGCAACCGTTATCACGGCCAGGAACCGCTGACTTATGCCAGCGCGCAGCGGTTGGCGACGGGGAGCATCGTGCGGGTGGAGCTACAGAAAGAACTGGTACTGGGTTTCGTGAGCGGCACCTCGTCCAAGCCCCGTTTCAAGACCAAACCTATCGCTGAAGTGCTGGATCTGCCGGCGCTGCCCTCCCACTTGATGAAATTAGCCGCCTGGATGCAGGCTTACTACCCGGCGCCGCTAGGCATCCTGACGCAGCAGTTATTACCTGGTAATTTATCTAAGAAACAGATTGAGGCGCGGCCGGCTTTGGAATTAGGGCCGCCTAAGACTGATGGCCTGCCGGCGCTGACCGCTGAACAGCAGGCCGCGGTCGCTGCCATGGCGGAGCGCGATACCTACATCCTGCACGGTGTTACCGGCAGCGGTAAAACACGGGTTTATATCGAGCTGGCCGCACTGGCCGTAGAGGCCGGCCAGTCAGTCATCATCTTGACGCCGGAAATCAGCCTCACCTCCCAGTTGGCAGGCCGATTCCGTGAAGTCTTTGGCGAGCGGGTCGTAGTGATGCACTCGCAGCTGCCGCCGGCTGAGCGGCAGCAGGCCTGGCTAAGCTGTCTGCGGGCCGGCACAAAAGAACCGCTGGTAGTGATTGGCACCCGCTCAGCGCTGTTCGCGCCACTGGCCAAGCCTGGCCTGATAGTGCTCGACGAGGCCCACGAGGCCGCCTACAAGCAGGAGCAGGCCCCGCAGTACCAAGCCGGACGGGCGGCCGCCTATCTGGCGCGTCTGAGCCGTGCCGCGCTGGTGTTGGGCTCAGCCACGCCGTCGCTCAGCGATTATTACCTGGCCAAGCAAAAAGAAAAGTCGATTATTAAATTATCCGGCCTGGCCCAGCCCGGCCAGCACCCCGCTACCGAAATAACAGTGGTCGACCGCAAAGAACATAACTTGTTCAGCCGCTCATCCTATCTGAGCCAGCCCCTGATAGCGGCCATCGACGGCGCCCTGGCCCGCGGCGAGCAAAGCCTGCTCTATCTGAATCGGCGCGGCACTGCCCGGCTGGTAATGTGTGAAAATTGCGGCTGGCAAGCCGATTGTCCGCACTGCGACCTGCCGCTGACCTATCACGGCGACCACCATCAGCTGCGCTGCCACAGCTGCGACTACCACGCACCGGCTCCCGCCAGCTGCCCCAAGTGCGGCCACGCCGACATCGTTTTTAAGACGGCCGGCACGAAGGCTATCGTCGATAATGTCCAGCGGCTTTTTCCGCAAGCCAGAATAATGCGCTTTGATACCGACAACGCGCGAGCCGAGCGCTTTGAGCGGCTCTACGAGCAGATCCGTGCCGGCGAGGTCGATATCCTGGTCGGCACCCAGCTGCTGGCCAAGGGGCTGGATCTGCCCAGGCTCAGCGTGCTGGGAATCTTACTAGCTGATACCAGCCTTTACCTGCCCGATTTTTCAGCCCAGGAACGTACTTTCCAACTGATCAGCCAGGTATTAGGACGGGTTGGCCGCGGCCACGTTGCCGGCCGGGCCGTAATCCAAACCTATCATCCTGACCACCCGGTGTTGCGGGCTGCTATCGACGGCGATTACGACGGTTTCTACGAAACGGAGATGGCCGCCCGCCAGCAATTCCTCTTCCCACCCTTTTGCTATTTACTAAAACTGACTGTGCGGCGGGCTTCCATCAAGGCCGCCGAGGCCGCCGCTTTTGCGCTTAAGTCACATATCATATCTGTTAATCCCCGGCTGCGCGTGGAGGGTCCGGCACCCTCTTTTTATGAAAAACTGCAAAATAAATACCAGTGGCAGCTGGTGGTTAAGGCTAAAAACCGCGCCGGCCTATTAGAAATTATCGCCAACCTGCCCAGCGGCGCCTCATATGACCTCGATCCGATGGATTTACTTTAAGGTGTCGGGTATACTGGTACCGAAGTTATGACCAAAGACGATATAATCGCCCTACCAAATCCACATCTGAGGCAAAAATCACAACGAGTTGGGCTGATTACCTCTGAAATTCGGCAAATTGTGGACGATATGAAAGCCGCCACCCTGGATTGGGATGCCAGCCGCAAGCACGAGGTTGGCGTGGCCCTGGCCGCCGTCCAGATCGACCGCTTGTACCGGATCGTTATCGTCCGCGAGGATTACAACGATAAGAAAAACCGCGATTTCACGGTGTTTATTAATCCCGAGATCACCAAACTTGAGGGCGAGATTAAGGCCGATTTTGAGGGCTGCCTGAGCGTGCCGAGCATTTACGGCAAGGTGCCGCGGCATACCAAAGTGCGGGTCAAGGCGCTTGACCTAAACGGCCGGCAATTCCGGGTAACCGCCGAGGATTTCCTGGCCCGTATCTTCCAGCATGAGATTGACCATACGCACGGCAAGGTGTTTATCGACCACATTAGAGATGATCCGGCGGCGTTCTACCGGCTGGGCGATGACGGCAAACTGCTCGCCATCGATTATGAAAAGGATATTAAAAATAACGCTGACCTGTGGAAAAAGAGCTGAGATAATAAGCCCATGGCAAACGAACGTTTAATCTTTTTTGGCAATGAGCGGCTGGCCACTGGCGTAACAACTACGGCGCCAGTATTGCGGGCGCTGGTGGCGGCCGGTTACCAAGTGGCAGCGGTGGTCGTGTCGCAGGGCGACCCGGCGCAGTCGCGCAAGGCTCGTCTGCTGGAAATCGAGACGGTGGCCGGCCGGCTGGGTATTCCGGTGATCGCTCCCACCAAAACAGCCGACATCAAAGACAAACTGGAGGCTTGGGACGCGCAAGCTGGTATCCTGGTAGCTTACGGCAAGCTGGTACCGAAGGAAATAATCGATGTTTTTCCGCGCGGTATAATCAATATCCATCCTTCCCTGCTGCCCAAACGGCGCGGCTCGACACCTATTGAAAACACCATTTTGTATGACGAAAAAGAGACCGGTGTATCACTGATGCGCTTGGTCGAGGAGATGGATGCCGGACCAACCTACGTCCAGCAAAAAATCCAGGTGCCGGACCACGCCACCAAGCAGCAACTAGCCGATAGTTTACTCAACCTGGGCAAAGACATGCTGATTGAGCATCTGCCTACTATTCTGAGCGGCAGCCTGAAACCAGAACCACAAGACGATCTGGACGCTACCTACGACAAACAGATTAAAAAAGACGCCGGCGACTTGGATACATCCAAGCCGGCCACCGATCTGGAACGGGAAATACGCGCCTACGCCGGCTGGCCGCGCAACCGGATCATGCTCGGCACCACCGAAGTTATTGTTACCAAAGCCCACGTCGCCCCAGGCGTAGGTGGGCTGGAGGGCACACTCTGGCTCCAAGATAAACAGCTCGGTGTGCATTGCGCCGAAGACACGCTAGTGATAGATGCCCTGATCCCACCCGGCAAGCGCGAAATGACCGCTGAGGCATTTTTGGCCGGCTACAGCTTAGCCTAGGCTCTATTTATTGCTGAGCTTGTGGCGAACCGGCGGACGGTTGCTGGGGCGGATATTGCTGTGGTGACTGGGGAGGCTGCGGCTGTTGAGGTTGTATTGGAGGTTGTGAATACGATTGTTGAGGCTGGGCTGGCGGAGCCTGAACCGGCGGCTGCTGGGGAGCCATTGGTTGTGGCTGACTGGGGCCGGCGGCGGCCTGCTGTTGGCTGGCGGCGAGGATCTGCGGCGCGCTCTGGGCAACTTCGGCTTTGAGCTTATCAAATTCCTGCTGGACTATTTCTTTATAATTAGGAAAATTCGTTTCCAACCACTTAAAGGCGCCGGCGTCATCCTTGGCCTCAAAATAGCGCTCAAACTCATCAAGCTGCTGGTTGCTCATCTGGTCAGCCAGGCGGATACCGACCCGCATTTCCAGCGTTTCATAGATATGTTTCAAGAAGCTGTTCTTCTCAGCCGATGGCAAAGCGCCCAGCCCAACTTCTTGCAATAGGTTGTTATCTATCTTTAGCATAATGCTCCTGCTTTACATTGTAACATCCCGCGGCCTATAGTTTCCTTTCGACGGCCTGGCGGGTAAAGACATCTATGCGGTCGCCTTCTTCGAGGACCAGACGCTTGTCGGTTTTCAGGCTCATGCCGCACATTTCGCCTTCTAGGATTTCTTTGGCTTCGGCCGGGCCGCGTTTCAGGCCGGTGACTTCAACTTCGCCGAGTATTTCATCACCACGGCTGACCCGGGCCAGGGCTGGCGCCGTCAGCTTGCCTTTAGTAACCTCGCCGCCGCAAATTACCTCTGTTTTAGTGGTCTTGAAAATGCCTTTTACCAGCAAGCGGCCCAGTTCCGTTTCGACGATTTTCGGTCGGAGAAGCGTTGATAATTCGGTTTTGACGTCATCAATCAACTCATAAATGACTTTATAGAGGTGGACACGTACTTTGTCGCGACTGGCTTTTTGCTTGCTGCTGGTGGGCAGGCCAACGTTGAAACCGTAGATGCTGGAGCCGGTACTGTGCGCCAAATGCAGGTCGTTTTCATTGATCGGGCCGATGCCGGAACCCACCACGCGGACTGAAACCTCATCCGTATTCAGTGCCTTGAAGCTGTCCATAACGGATTTTAGCGAGCCCTGTACGTCGGCTTTGACGATAACGTTGAGCTCCTGCATTTCGTTGCTGCGGTTGATCATGCGGATCAGTTCGCCGCCGCCAATATCCAGGTGGCCGCCGCCGGCCTGGCTTTCGGAGGCCAACTTTTCGGCCTGCAGGCGGGCAGCTTTCTCGCTTTCTACAGCCATGAATTCGTCGCCGAACCTCGGCAGAGTCTTGAAACCGGTGATAATGACCGGTGTCGAAGGTGTGGCGGCGGGGATAGGCTTGCCATCGGTAGTTTCCAGATTGCGGATTTTGGCGTAGCTGCCGCCGGCCACTATAAAGCTGCCGGGTTTGAGCGTGCCGGCCTCTACCAGGGCTTGGCCAACCGGCCCGCGGCCCTGCTCGACATGGGCTTCTATAATCAGGCCGCGGGCCGGCACATCAAAGTCAGCTTTGAGCTCTTCTACGTCGGTAACCAGCAGTATCATATCCAGCAACTTGTCGACCCCCTCTTTGGTTTTGGCCGACACCGGCACCACCACCGTGTCGCCGCCCCACTCTTCGACCAGCAGGTCGTTTTCGGAGAGTTGTTGTTTGATACGGTCGAGGTTAGCGCCTTCCTTGTCGATCTTGTTGATAGCGACTACTATCTTGACGCCAGCTTTCTTGGCGAAACGGATGGCTTCAATGGTTTGCGGTTTGATGCCGTCATCGGCCGCTACCACGATAATCACAATATCCGTAAGGTGGGCGCCGTGCTCGCGGATAGCCGCGAAAGCCTCGTGGCCCGGCGTATCCAGAAAAGTTATAGCCCGCTTGCCTTTGTCTTTACCTTTAGTGACCTGATAAGCCGAAATATGCTGGGTAATGCCGCCGGCTTCCGCTTTGGCCACCTCGGCACCGCGGATAGCGTCCAGCAAACTGGTCTTACCGTGGTCAACATGTCCCATAACGGCTACCACCGGCGGCCGGCTCTTAGCCGTGGCACTGGCCGCCGGTTTTTCGTGCTTTGGCGCGCTGTCTTCCTCGGTGGCTTTCTTGGTCAGCGCGATATCCAGCCCCAGCTCCTCGACGATAATCTGCGCCGTATCAAAATCAATCCGCTCGTTAACGGTGGCCATAACGCCGTTCTTCATCAGCTCGCCAATCAGCTTGGTGACCGGAATAGACAACCGCTCGGCCAGAGTGCCGACGGTGATCATATTTTCGATTTCTATAGTCGTCTGGTGGGGTGCTTCAGCCATAAGCCACTCATTTCTTGGCCTTGGCCTTAGGTTTGGCATCTTTCAAACTGAGTGCGATCTTGCGGTTCTCGGTATCAATATCAAGCACTTTGAATTCTTTCTTCTCGTTGAGCTGGAAAAGTTTTTCCGGGTCAACGTCTTCATCATCGCTCATTTCGCTGACGTGGACCAGCGCTTCGACACTCGGGCTGAGCTGAACGAAAGCGCCGAACGGCGTGATGCGCGTGACCTTGCCCTCGACGACATCACCTTTCTTGAAAGCTTTAACCTGCTCCAGCCAGGGGTCTTCACTCATCTGTTTGAGGCTAAGGCTCAGGCGGTCTTTATCGATAGCGATGATCTTGGCTTTTACTGTTTCGCCAACCTTCACGTAATTGCGCGGATTATCTACCCGTTCCCAAGAGATTTCAGAGATGTGGACCAGGCCTTCGATGCCATCGACGTTAACGAAAGCGCCAAAATCGATCACGCCGGTAACAACACCTTCTACCGTGTCACCGACTTTCAGTTTGGCGAAACGTTCCTGCATGTCATCTTTGATAGCTTCTTTTTCAGAAAATATCAGCTTGTTATCTTTGCGGCTGAGATCCAGGATTCGCACCCTGAGAGGCTTATTGGCCAGAGCATTCAATTTCTGTAAGATTTCATCTTTATCGGCGCCGGAAACGCGCGGATAGTGGCCGGCGGCCAGCTGGCTAACCGGCAAGAAGCCGCGGATGCCTTCCAGCTCGACCAGCAAACCACCCCTGTTAGCGTCATACGGCGCGACCTCAACGATTTCATTGGCGTCGAGCACGCGCTTCAGCTCGTCCCAGCCACGGTCTTTGACGGCCCGCTTCATGCTGAGCAAAGCGTAGCCCTCGTCCATTTCGGGATCGATCACGCTGACCGTGATAGTCTGCCCCGGTTCGAGTTTCTGGCCATAGCCGATCTCGCGCCTGAGTACTACGCCGGTGCCCTGGGCACCCAGGTCAATCCAGACCTCATTCTTTTTAACATTGGTGATGGTGCCCTCGACTACGTCGCCGGCGGTTAGGGTCTTGAGGTCGCTACCGGCCAGTAGATCATCCATTGTTACCGTATTTGCCATGCTTCCATGCCTCCTTACCAGACGGTGTCCCGTAAGCACCGCCCCTTAAATTTCTATAGGATTATCTTAAATTATACTTGAGGCTTCTCTTTTAGTAAAGCTTCAAGGTAACGGCGGCCTTTTACGCGCCGCAACTCCTTGTCAACATAGGCGAGGGCGCCGCTTAAAGAAGTTGGCTCCTCGGGCGCAGTGGCCAGCAGTAATTCCAAATAGCGCAGAGCTTGTCCGGATGGTTTCGCTAAGTCTCGCTTTGCATAGTTATTGCTGTCTGTAACTGCACTCTTGGCCCAAAAGCGCACATAGGCCGGAGCTGAGTCAAATCCTAGCTGTGCGGCGCGCTTTTTAAGTTTTTGATATACATTTTTATCCATTGGCACCTGTAATTTTATCTTTTCCACGGGTTAATTAGCCTCCTTTCCGACCTAATAAACCTTAACATCCCTTTTAAGGTAGGTATAAAATTTGAGTATAATTATACTATTTTGATACTGGAATTTCATCCCATACCTATAACCTATGGCAGCCTATGGGCGCCGCGCATGGTAAACTGGCTTTATGTATTTGGCGGTGGATATCGGAGGAACAAAGACGCTGGTCGCAACTATTGGCGACGATGGCGTGATCGAACAACAGCACCGTTTCGCCACGCCCCAAGATTATGAATCATTACTAGATGGTCTGCGCGGAGCCGCGGAACAATTCTCAGCCAAACAGTTCCAGGGCGGTGGCGTTGGGGTGCCGGGACACATAGATTATGAGCACGGTGTCAGCGTCAATTCGCCGCACGTAGAATGGGGGAACGTGCCCCTGCGCGACGACTGCGCCAAGATCTTCGGCTGCCCCTTCGTGATAGATAATGACGCTAACATGGCGGCGCTCTCAGAAGCCATGTTGCATAAAGACTGCGAAACTGTGCTGTATTTCACTGTCAGTACCGGCATCGGCACCGGTCTGGTGCGCCACCAGCGGATTGACCCCGCCCTGCTCAAGAGCGAGGGCGGCCACATCGTCCTGCCCTATAAGGATAAATTGATGGACTGGGAGGATTTCGCCTCCGGTAAGGCCATTTATGAGCGCTACGGCAAAAAGGCTGTCGAGATCACCAACGAAGATGACTGGCGGGATATCGCCCATAACCTGGCACTGGGTTTCTTCGCCCATATCGCCATCCTGCAGCCGGACATGATCATTGTTGGCGGCAGCATCGGCACCCATTTTGACCGCTATAGCGAATACCTGATGGAAAATCTAAAACGATACGAAGTGCCGATTGTGCCGATCCCTCCGATCGTTAAAGCCCTGCGGCCAGAAGAAGCGGTTGTTTTCGGCTGTTATGACGCGGCCCAGCAGAAGTTCCAAGACGGAGATGACGATGGACCGGCTGATTAGCACGCTCCAGGCCGAATTCCCTGGCCTGAAGTTCACGGCTGGCAAACAGTTTTATTGGTCGCCGGAAACAGGCGAAGTTTTCTACCGGCGCGCCGCGCGCGGCCAAGAAGCCAAGTGGTCGCTGCTGCACGAAACCGGCCACGCCGCCCTGCGGCACCATTCCTACCAAGGCGATTTTGAGCTCTTGCAACTGGAGCTGGCTGCCTGGGAACAAGCTCGTCAACTGGGTCAAGAGGTTGGCGTTGAGATTAACGAAGACCATATCCAAAATTGCCTGGATACTTACCGCGACTGGCTATATAAGCGCAGCATCTGCCCCAGTTGCGGCACCAAATGCCTGCAGCAAGACGATTGCACGCGCTACAATTGTTTCAACTGCCACAGCGTTTGGCGGGTCAGTGCCAGCCGTTTCTGCCGCCCCTACCGCCGCCATGCCGGCGTTCCCCAAATAGAAAAATCTCCCCTGTAACAGAGGAGATTTTTCCTTGCGAATAAAAAAGTCTAAGCGACTTTTTTGGTGCGGCGGCTGATGCGGCCACCCTTGCGGCCGGCTTCGCGGGCCAACTCGCGATCAGCGAAGAAACCGCCGGTCTTACCCACAACGCCGCCCTTGGCGCCGATCTTGGCGTAAAAGTCCGCGCCGTATTTCTTCTTATTAGTATCGGCGGCAGCTTTGCCGCCAGCTTTGGTACCTGCCATAATTATTATGACCTCCCGTTAATTAGTCTCTTAGCCGAGAGAAACAAAAAAGTCCTTCGCCGCTTAAGGCAAAGAACCCTCTAATTTCTTTCGAAACCATAACTATGATATCACGCTACTGGTTAACTGTCAATGAGCTTATTTATAAAGGCGTTGTTGTTACAACTATGATTTTCAAAAATTTATTCAACTCGAAGCAGAACGCCGGGAACCGGCCGGCATAAGCAGAATCATCATTTTAAGGTGTTGTGCTTCCTAATTCCTACAACGAGCACACTTTTTTGACGCAAACAAAACAACGCTTTTCAATGATATAATAGTACTGATGGATATTGAGGCAGCCAGAGCCGAGCGGCCATGGGAAGGAAAAGGTCACGATCGCTTAGTGCTAATGGAAGATATAGGACGTTTCGCTCTTTTTGATGGCGCCAGCCAGGCTATGGCGAGTGATATAGCGGCCGCGACTTTCAGGGAGCAACATGCCGGTGTGGACGAATTTTCGCTGCCTTTCTTGAATGACGTATTCGCCCTTATCCAACAAAACATATTAAGATTTGGCGATAATTTACCGGAACGCTACCAGCATCTTAAGGGGCAGATCTCGACTACCGGTACGGCGGTCGGAATACGGACCCTGCCGAACAACCACAACTCCTCTGTACTTGAGTACGTCCACGCCGGCGACTCCTCGCTATGGATGTTCGATCACGACTCCGATATTCTGCGTAAGCTCACACGCGACGAGATTATTGGCAACTCGCCCGACAACTGCTTGCCCAATACGCGAAATTGGCTGGGCGCTCTGGGACACCGACTCGAGCAACGACTGGGATTTCCGCTAAAGACCGGCCGCGCCACGCTTGCGCTTTTTAGCGATGGTGTTAGCAGCTATGAAACCCAAGAAGGGTCTCTTACGAAAGAGAAGCTCGAAGAAATACTGAGGAGTACGGACAACACGCCTGGGAGCAAAGCCACCCAGATTATCCAAAACTCATCCATAAAAGATGACGCCAGCGTTATAGTCGTCGAAGTAGAGCAATAGAAAAAGACCCCCAATAAAGGAGGCCTTTTCCAAAATTTGGCACCGTGCTATTTTCCCAGGGGTGGACCCCAAGTATTGTAACCGCTGCGGGGCTTAACTGCTGTGTTCGGCATGGGAACAGGTGTTGCCCCCGCGCTATGGGCACCAATGCGGTCATTTCCCCGTAGAGAAATGCCGCATCGATGTCCATTGGTTACGCACGGGTGAAATAAGCTATTAACAAACGGCTGCGAATCACCCAAAGGGGACTGATACGCACCAACAACCAGTCAATTGATCGTAAAAAGTCAATGCCTCTATTAGTACGCTTCGGCTCCATACGTTACCGCACTTCTACCTTGCGCCTATCAACCTGATCGTCTTTCAGGGAGGTCATAGGGAAATCTAATCTTGAGGGAGGCTTCGCGCTTAATATGCTTTCAGCGCTTATCCCGTCCGCACTGTAGCTACTGGACAATGCTCCTGGTGGAACAATCCATACACCAGCGGTGCGTTCAACCCGGTCCTCTCGTACTAGGGCCAACTCCTCTCAAATTTCCTATCGTCCACAGCGGATATAAACCGAACTGTCTCACGACGTTCTGAACCCAGCTCACGTACCTCTTTAACGGGCGAACAGCCCGACCCTTGGGAGATGCTCCTCCCCCAGGATGAGATGAGCCGACATCGAGGTGCCAAACAGCGCCGTCTATGTGAACTATTGGGCGCTATAAGCCTGTTATCCCCGGCGTAACTTTTATCCGTAAGCGCTGCCGATACCACACTCATGTACATGAAATGT
>DASSHG010000001.1:0-18373 GCA_035692985.1 Saccharimonadales bacterium (SeqCode) | reverse complement strand
TTTGTATCATGCTTTTTCTTGGGCGTCAGCTCTTTATCTCCGGCTAGCCGGTCGGTAATCTGCCCGGATATGGTTTCACTGGTTTTGAGAATGTTAGCGCTAGAACGGTAATTTTCCTGGAGGCTGATTAGTACCGGCTTCTTATATAACTTCGCGAACTGGGCCATGTTGGACACCTCGGCGCCTTGGAACGAGTAAATTGCCTGGTCGTCGTCGCCGACGGCCATGATGTTCGGCCGGCCCTCGTGCACCGGATTGTCGCCCAGCGCGCTGAGCATACGCAGCTGTGCCTTGTTGGTGTCCTGAAACTCATCTACCAGCACGTATTGATAGCGCTCCTGCAGGTTGAACCTCAGCTCATCATCCCGTTCCATGGCGTGTACGGCTTCTATGACCATGTCGTCAAAGTCGTAGAGCCCCTGGCTGGCCATGGAGTCCACCAACTCCTGATACACATTCGCCAGGGCGTGCATTTTGCGGTAATTCTGGCCGCCGTCCTTGAGCTCATGCTGACCCTCGGCGTTCTTTTTGCACCAGTTGTTGCGCCAAGCGGTAATTGGCTTAGCGAAGCGCGCGTCCGGATCGGTTTCAGTTATAGCTTGCTCCAGCTCGGTGGCACATTCGCTGGCATATTCCGGAAAGCCGAAATATCTTTTGCCAGTAATGTGTTTCTGAATACTCTCTAGCAATTTATTATATGCCGGTAATTGCTTAGGCGACGGCGTAGCGGCAAAAACCTCAGCCACCTCCCCCTCCACCGCTTTAATGAACCTTTCATTAGCATTTAATAACTCGTGCAGTTCTGCCGGTGATATGGCGTTCTGCTTCAGCCAGCCAATAGCGCTCAGCGTGTCTTTAAGGAATAAGAACTGCTCGCCAACCTTGGTGCTCAACGGATTGCTATGCGGCAAGCCTTCAAAAATCTCCTGCAGTAGCTCATAGCGTCCCAGCTCGTCCACCTGCTGGAGCAATTGCCGCCCGGTAAAGTAATCGGGATAGTGATTGATAACATCGGTGCCAAAACTATGAAAAGTGTGGATGGCCACATGATAAGCTGGCTGGCCGATAATACTGCTCATCCGCTCGCGCATGTTCCGCGCCGCGCTATCGGTAAACGTCAGACACAATATATTGCCTGGATGCACATCGTTCTTTCGCAGGATGTTAGCCACGCGCATACTGAGCAACTGCGTCTTGCCGGTCCCCGGCCCGGCCACCACCAGCACCGGCCCTTCGGTCTCATCAACCGCCTTTTGTTGCTGCGTGTTTAGCAACTTGTACGTATTACTGAATATACTCACCAATCAATTGTAACGTGATTATTATTTGACGGAGACTCATTATCATTCTTTACTCCAATGTAGTAAGCGCCAGCTCTAACCATCGAAGCTAAACTACCATCTGAAAAGGTCTTATAAATGTGTCGTCAGTATCATTTCAATTGTTCTCTATACTTCGCTTCTCGCTGTACTCGGAGGTGCGCGCCGGTCATATTGATCCTGTACCTGAGCATCGCATCACTGACGCCTAGTGTCTCGCGGGCCTCTCGTTTGCTTATTTGGCCACGTGCAACTGCAAGGGCGGCATCTTCTGTAACGAGAAGAGTCCCGGCAAGCCAACTGGCCTCATCTTCAACGTCTTCGTCCCAGTGTCGACACCCGCGGTCATCGAGTGCGGCTGTAGGAGGATGCAAAAGGAGCGCATGAGCCAGCTCGTGCGCAATATTACTACGCTGTCTAACCAACGCATGGCCGTCATTGTGAACTATGGTGCGAGTTGACCCAGCAAATACCGTTACCGCCGAAAATACCTCAGTTTCTGTCTCAAGTAAGTAGCGAACTTCAGGTGCTCCCTCTGCGAAATCGGACAAGGTCCATATTGGAATTCCTAGACTGTAAGCCAATTCCTCAGGATTGAGTGGTTGAAGGGCTGAAAGATTAAGTTCGTCACGCACCTCAAGCGCAATCTTATTTGCGTAACTTTTAAAACCCCGTGCGTAGCTCATTGTGTTTTTTGATTATCCTTACGCATTCGTTTATAGGTGGCCTTCACGAGCTGATCGATTGCTTCCGCAGCTTCCGGGGATAAATTTTTATCGCTGCGGAGATATGTCGAAATCTTACCTAAGTTTTCGGCATGAGGGCGCTCGTTAAGTGTGCGCACAAATTCATCAGTTTCCAGGCCAGACCAAGCGGCTAGTGCCGCCAAGCCGTCAACGTCAGGGCGCTTCCCTTGCGCCATACGGGTGAGAGTAGAGGCACTTACCCCTGACTCCGTCGCGACCTGTCTCCAGTTTAGTGATTTGGCTAAGCGGACGCCATCTAAAGCTTCATAAAATGCCTTGGTATCAAACCATCCTTTTCTAGTCATGCCATCTCCTTCTGTGATTGCAGATTTGCAATTAAGATTCTACTATGCAATACTACAATAGCAATTAAGCGTCGCAAGCGCAATAGCTAGGAGGGAAAACTAATGGCAGAAGTCACTCAGAAAAAGAAACCGGCGAGCAAGTCGAAACTTTTTGAAATCACGGTCAATAAAAAGGAAGTTAAGGTCGAAGGGCCGAAGACGACCGGACTACAAATTAAAGAAGCCGCAATAGCCCAAGGTGTGATGATTGAAGTAGATTTTCAGTTAGCTGAAATTAAGGCGTCAGGCGAACGGATTATTATAGGAAATGACGACCCTGTCAAGTTGCATAAAGATTCACAGTTTGTAGCTACAGCTCCAGACGACAATTCATAGGAGCGGTAATGAAGCCGGATGTTGCCGAGGCAGTAGAAGAAATTAAGCAGATGTTTACTGATGCCCATGTTTTAGTTCGTGAAGACGGCCAAGGCGGCGCATATGTGATTGTGGAGACCGTAGATCCCGGCAAGCAATATGTTCAACGTGAAACTTGGGTAGGCTTCTATATCACCTTCCAATACCCTTATTCAGATGTTTATCCTCACTTCGTACGAGGTGATCTGAAGCGTAAAGACGGTAAGCAGCTAGGAGAGGGCGCGACTGCCGGTAGTTTTGAAGGTCGTCCGGCCATTCAGTTATCGCGCAAATCTAATCGTCTTAATCCCGCAACCGACACGGCGTTGTTAAAGCTGACTAAAGTAATAGACTGGTTGCGTACGCGATGAGGGCCTCTCTTTCGACCTTGCGAATCTCGCAGGCAATGATGGAGCAACTGAATGCCCATTTATTCCCCGGTGATGGAGATGAACACGGTGCCGTAATAGCAGCGTCTGTTGTTTCGACTGCATACGGCACACGATTGCTTGCGAGTGAACTTTATTTAGCGCAAGATGGTGTGGACTATGTGAACGGCCAGAGCGGCTACAAGATGCTCACGGCTGATTTCGTTCAGGAGCGTGTACTTGATTGCGCAGACAAGAAACTAGCCTATCTTGCTATTCACTGCCACGGAAGAGATGGCGGCCGGGCCAGCTTTTCTCGAACTGATATTGCTTCGCATGTCCGTGGTTACCCGGCCCTTCTAGATATACTTGACGGATTTCCGGCCGGCGGGGTTGTTTTTACAGAAGACGCAGCAGCCGGTGACATTTGGTTGCCAGATGGAAGCCGCACAGAGCTTGGAAGGGTCGAAATAACAGGGCGGCCGATTCGCCGCCTATATTCAAAGCCTTCTCTTTCTTATGATAAACCAGGCGACCGATATAATCGACAAGCCATGTTGTTTGGAAATCGGGGACAAAAAATTCTAGAACAACAAAGAATCGCAGTTATCGGCGCTGGTGGTGCAGGCTCACTAATTGTTGAGTACTTAGCGCGCCTTGGCGTAAAAGATATTTTAGTCATTGATCCTGACCGCATCGAGCCGACTAATCTTCCACGTGTCGTAGGAAGCCTCAAGCGCGATACTCGTCCAGTACTTACACATAACAAACTACCGTTATGGTTTAGGCGGCGGGCTGAATCCTTAAGGGTGTTCAAGGTGGCCATAGCTCAACGCCTCGCAAGACAAGCTGATCCAACCATCACATTTGAGCCCATACCATTTGACGTCTTGTGTCCTGAAGTAGCACAACGGCTTATCGACCGCGATTATATATTTCTTGCAGCCGACACCATGCAGGTACGTCTGCTCTTTAATGCGCTAGTACATCAGTATCTTGTTCCCGGTGTTCAGGTAGGCGCAAAGGCTCAACTCAACTCTCGCAATGGAGAGATTATTGATCTTTTTAGTGTGGTCCGACCTATAGTTCCAGGTGACGGCTGCCTGTGGTGCAACGGACTTATTTTACCCGCCAAACTTCAAGAAGAGGCTATCAGCTCAGAAGAAAGAGAAAAACAGCGTTATGTTGATGATGAAGATGTCGAAGCCCCTAGCGTGATTACGCTTAACGCAGTTGCTGCCGCCGATGCAGTAAATGACTACCTAATGATGGTCACAGGCTTGCTAGCAAATGAGAACCATGTACGCTGGTCGCGTTATGATCCACGCCAACGAACAGTTGTCAAAGAGAAGCCTCGTCAGGACTATGATTGTCCAGAATGTAGCTCGCCAAAAGGACGGTTAGGTAAAGGCCCTCAAAGGCAATTACCAACACGCTAGTGCTATAATCAGGCTATGGAAGTTGCGCTTTGGTGGCTGATGTGGGGGCTTCTGTAGTTTATTGTAGGGTATTTTTTGTTCGGTTTGCCGTGTTCCGCCATCTTCGCCGCTTCGGGGAGGCTATTGTATCCGGTCCAGAGGTGGTCATTTCTCAAGCAGGTCAGACCTTCTAAGGAGCCGAGCGGTCTAAATAAGCGCTAAGCTACCGACCCAGTAGCATTTGACAATAATTGACTAGTAGTATATAGTGTAATGCTATGAAGACAGATCGAACATTTGAAGGTGAGCTATCAGACCAGAAATCACTATCGGATCATTTGGTTCGTCGCGCACTAGAAGCGCACGAAACAGGTGATGTCGAAGCTTTTCAGTATGCTTCTGAAGTCTACGAAGAGACCCAACAGCGCATAAGAAGTGTTGCGCTTGCTAGTCGGTCTATCCAGAATGCCGTTGCCGTTTACAGGATTAATCATGCGCATGCTGATTTTGGGGAATACCTTAGTGAAGGTGCTCCAGAAATAGACCTACACCGTGCTATGGGCGCAATGGCAGTCGGCTCCACGGTACTGTCAAATGAATTGCAAACTATAGATCTTTAGAGGCGGCACAAGTCTCGCACACGTCGTCGCGAGTGAATTCGCTGTACCACTGGCGGGTGGCGCGGCGCCAGGATTCCAGGGCGCGGAAACCTTTCATGTCAGCCGCTTCGCGCATAAACCAACCTATCCGGCCATATAAGCGCAGATGGCCCCAGACCACTGCTGACCAGTGCGGGCCGCACGGCAGGACCGTGACTGGCGGTTTAGCCTCGTAGCTGCGCAGGCGCCAGCCGCTGTGGTGGCGTTTTAGGTTGCGGGCCACGAATTTGCCGTCCCCGAGCGCCGTTTGGGCCATGCCGCTGTAGGGCGTGTTGGCGTTGTCGCCCAGCACGTAGATGTCCGGCTCGGCCTGCAGGTAGATGTCGGTCGCTACCTTGCCCCGCCCTGTTAGCACAAAGCCATTATCCTTAAAGAACGGGTGGTTAGTGACGCCGGCCGTCCAGACCACCGTGTGGGAGCGGATCGGTTTGCCGCTGACCATCAGCTTGTCGGCTGTCTCACCCTGCACCGTGCTGTTCAGGTACAGGCGGATTCCCAGTTTGCGCAGGCGCTTGCGCACCGCCCGCGACGTATCCTTGGGCATCCGCGGCAGCAACCGCGGAGCGGCCTCTATCAAGTCCACATGGATAGCACGGTGCTCAATACCATGGTTTTTCATAATACAGCGCAAATAATCGGGCAACGCCCCCGCCAGCTCAATGCCCGTAGGGCCGGCGCCGACTACAACGTAGTGCAGATCCGGCTTATGCTCGTCTTCCAGCTGCCGGTGAAGGTGTTTTTTGAATCTTTCCGCCTCAGCCTGGGTCTTGATGCTGTAGGAGTATTCCTCAAGCCCGGAGATACCGAAGTAGTTGGTGACTACGCCGAGAGCCAAAATGAGCTTATCGTATTCAAAAGCGATGCCCTGGCCGGTGGTAACCGTCTTATCTTTGCGGATCAGTTTTTTGGCTGTGCCGAGCGCTACTTTGATATCCTTGCCCTCAAAGATGGTAGCCAACGGGATTGACGAGTTGGCCCGCTTGCCACCGGTGGCGCTGTGATAAAGCGTCGGATAATAGCGCAGTTCGGGGTCGTCGGTTAGAAGCGTGACAGCAAAACGATCGTCGTGGCACAGCTCCAAAGCGGCCTTGACCCCCGCGAAACCGCCGCCCACAATCAGCACTCTTTCTTTTACCATCTTGCTTATGATTGTAACAGATACTAAGCTTATAGGGTGGAAGATATCAAAAGCGAACTCAAAAAGTCCGGTTTCGATGGCGAAGTACATGACGATCCTGCCACTTTGGATCTGTACAGCCACGATGCCTCGATGTTTGAACTGCGGCCTAAGCTGGTTGTCGCGCCGACTGATGGCAAGGATATTGAGCAATTGGTCAGACTGGTGGCCGCTGAGAAAAAACATCATCCCGGCTTGAGCCTAACGGCTCGCTCAGCCGGTACCGATATGTCCGGCGGCGCCATCAATGACTCAATAATCATCGATTTTCGCAAGCACTTCACCAAGATAGAGAAAGTCGGACCGCACGCCGCCCAGGCCCAGCCAGGTGTGCTGTACCGCGACTTTGAGCCTCAGACGCTGAAACACGGGGCGCTGATGCCGACCTACCCCGCCTCGCGCGATCTGGCCAGTATCGGCGGCATGGTCAACAATAACTCCGGCGGTGAGAAATCTCTGGAATTCGGCAAGACCGAGGATTTCGTGACTGAGTTGAAGTTCGTGTTTGCCAATGGCGTGGAACGCACAGTCAAACCCCTGACCAAACCGGAACTTGATAAAAAGATGAACCAGAAGGATTTCGAGGGCGAGACGTACCGCAAGCTGTTTTGGCTGATCGAAAAAAACTATGAGCGAATCAAGGCCGCCAAGCCCCACGTTAGCAAAAATTCCACCGGCTACAACTTGTGGGACGTCTGGGACCGCGACCGCCAAGTCTTCGACCTTACCAAGCTGATAGTCGGTGCCCAGGGCACGCTCGGTTTCGTGACCGACATCCACTTCCGGCTGGTACCCCACCGGCCGCACTCCGGCCTGCTGGTGCTATTCATGCATGATATCGACGACCTGGGCGAAGTCATCCCCAAAGTGCTGGAGTCCAAGCCGGCTACTTTCGAATCGTTCGACGACGCCACGCTCTGGCTGGGTATCAAGTTCATGCCGAGTTTCCACAAGATGCTCGGCTGGTTCGGCGTCCTCAAGCTGTTTTTGAGCTTTATCCCAACCGGTCTGCACTTCTGGCGTGGTTTCCCGAAACTTATATTGATGGTCGAGTTTAACGGCCAGACCGAGGACGAGGTGCGCGGTAAGGTCCATGCCCTGCACCGCCAGCTCAGCCAGCACCGTGCCCGTTACGAGATCAACGGTTTCGAAGAAGATGCCACCGAAGGCAAATCCCAGAAATTCTGGATAATGCGTCGCTACAGTTTCCAGCTGCTGCGCAGCAAGGTTAAAGACAAACACACCGCGCCGTTCATCGACGATCTGGTGGTGCCACCGCCGCGTCTCAGCGAGTTCCTGCCCAAGATCCGTAAAATTATCAAGAAATACAAGTTGTTTGCCACCATTGCCGGCCATATGGGCGACGGCAACTTCCACATCATCCCGCTGATGAAACTGGAAGACCCGGCTGACCGCCGCAAACTGTTACCAGCCATGAAAGAGGTCAATAATCTGGTGCTGAAATACGGGGGCTCGCTGAGCGGCGAGCACAACGATGGCCTAGTGCGCGGCCCCTGGCTAGAGCGGATGTACGGCCGCGAAATGATGCATATTTTCCGCGAAGCCAAGCACATCATGGACCCCGACGATATCTTCAACCCCCACAAAAAAGTCGACGCCAGCTGGGAATACAGCTTCGGCCACATCCGCGATCACTTCTAGTTGCTATTTTAAGCGAATAATTTTATAATGTATTCCCAACAAGGAGTAATAGTGACTTCAATCGAAGATGATGCATTAAGTGGCCCCGTATATGATGCGTTCAAGCAATTGGCGGATTTGGAAAATGCCGACGTTGAACGACGCCGTATTTATGAGGATGACCGGCTACATGTCGTAAATTCGTTTTGCGATGATGCGATACGGAACAATGGTGGCACTGTGGAAAATTTTTCATATTTTGCATTTGCTATTCACGGCGACACAAGTGATCTGCCATTAGAGGTGTTACGGGAATTCGGCGATATTGAATCTGCTTCAACAGCTAGGGGTTTTTCGACAGTACGCGACAATCACAGAGAACTCAAGCGGAAGTTCCGTACGAGCCAAAGGGAGTCCATACCTGTGGCCAGGATTGAACCAGTGGCTATGCCGGGTGGTTTAGTGTACCTGCCACAGATCACTGAGGTCGCCGTTATTCCACCGGCCGATAATACTTTCGGAGAAAATCTCATTTATCGCGTTAAAAGGAATCTGGACCGGCGACCAGTGTCAGGAACAATCCGGCATGGTTATATAGGCACGATTGAATTACCCATGGAGCAAGCGGTTGATGTTAGGGAGTTTGACGGCACGGAATTGATCACGGAAGGACGAACGAAAAACATAATTCTAGCTCGCGTCGAAAGGCTTACAGGGTCACTGGCTACCCGTTCAGAAATTGATCATGGATCATACAGAGTTGGGATGACAGATATCCTAGAAGCACGCAGGTTTGGCTCTTATCAGCAGGCTTCACCACCAGACCTGTTGTTTATTAGGCGTGCCCAGCTGGCTCTGGAACTGGCCATGTTGAACGATTCGTGAGTATCTAACTTCGTTAACTTATCTCAAATTGTTCGATTTGGTCAGTGGCTTTCTATGGGCGGCGAAGACGCCGGAAGAAACGACGCCTAGGTAGACTAGGCCGGTCACGCAGCTAGATAGTAGTGGCGAGTGAGTGCTGATGACCAGGTAGGTGCCGCTGGCTAGAGTAGCGCCGATGAAGCCGTAGGCGGCGTAGAATTTGCGCCGCGTGGGCGAGAAGTAGAGGTGCGTCGTCCAGGCTACGCTGCTGAGCGCGATCAAAACATGGAGCAAAACAATCATGAGCACATTGTACCCCACCAAGCCGGCAATGCTACAATAAACATAAGCTTATGGCGGGTAAAATGCGTGAATAAAAAACTCAAAATTATTATATTGGCTCTGGCGGCGCTGATCGTGCTGACGTTCATCGCCGGCTGGCTGAAGCATTCCAACGTGCAGGTCTTCAATTCGGCCGGCTCGGTGGGCGAAAAAGAGCGCAACCTGATGTTATTCGCGCTGGGGTTGTCGCTAATAGTAGTTATTCCGGTATATATCCTGCTGTTCAGCTTTGCCTGGCGTTACCGCGAGGGTAGCAAGAAAAAGCGCAAGTACAGCCCCGAGCTGGCCGGCAATTGGGCCGTAGAAACCGTCTGGTGGCTGATCCCGACCGCCTTAATCACTATCTTATCGGTCGTGGCATGGAATAGCAGCCACGCGCTGGATCCGTACCGGCCGCTGGCCTCATCGAAGAAGCCGATGACCATCCAGGTAGTGGCATTAGATTGGAAATGGCTGTTTATTTACCCCAAGCAGCACGTGGCCAGCGTCAACTTTGTGCAATTGCCGGTTGGCACGCCGGTAAAGTTCCAGATTACATCTGACGCGCCGATGAATTCACTGTGGATCCCGCAGTTGGGCGGCCAGATTTACGCTATGCCCGGCATGTCTACCCAGCTTAACCTGATAGCCGACCGGGCTGGCGATTATCACGGTTCATCGGCCAATATCAGCGGCACCGGTTTTTCGCGGATGGACTTTATTGCACGGGCCGGCTCGGAAAGCCAGTTTAATGCCTGGGTTAAATCCGCCCAGCATTCACCCCACCGGCTGAGCCGTCCGGCCTACGACCAGCTGGCCAAGCCCAGCCAAGACAATCCTGTGACCTATTATTCTCGTCCGGACAGTGATTTATTCGGCCAGGTAATCCTCAAATATATCGTGCCGCAGACGGCTAACGGCCCGGCTTACAGGGTGGTGATGCCATGATATTCGCGAACCTGCTCGGCCGGCTGACATGGAGCGCTATCCCAAGCGATCCGATTACGCTCGGCGGTGCGATATCGATGGTTGGCGCGCTGGTGCTGGTGGCGGCCGCCCTGACCTACTTCAAACGTTGGCGGTGGCTGTGGCGGGAGTGGCTAACTTCGCTAGATCCCAAACGCATCGGCGTGATGTACATATTGGTGGCGCTGGTCATGCTATTGCGCGGTGGCGCCGATGCCGCCCTGATGCGTACCCAGCAGGCCGTATCAGTCGGCGCGCATAACGGCATACTCGATCCGAACCATTTTCAGCAGATTTTCTCGGCGCACGGCACCATCATGATATTCTTCGCCGGCATGGGGCTAATGTTCGGGCTCATCAACATCGCCGTGCCGCTGCTGATCGGCTCGCGCGACGTGGCTTTTCCGTTCCTAAATGCCACTAGTTTTTGGCTGTTCGCGGCCGGCATGGCGCTGGTCAACCTATCGCTGATTATTGGTGAGTTCTCACCGGCCGGCTGGCTGGCCTATCCACCGCTTTCCGAACTGCAATATACACCGGGCGTCGGCGTCGATTATTGGATATGGAGTCTGCAGATCGCCGGCGTAGGCAGCCTGATATCGGGCATCAACTTTATAATTACAATCCTGAAAATGCGCGCGCCGGGCATGACGCTTATGAAAATGCCGATATTCGTCTGGAGCGTGCTGAGCGCCATGAGTCTGGTGGTCTTCGCCTTCCCCATCCTCACAGCCACATTGACTATGCTGGCCTTGGACCGCACGCTGGGCATGCACTTTTTCACGGCCGGCGGCGGTGGCAACGCTATGATGTACGTCAACCTGATCTGGGCCTGGGGGCACCCCGAAGTCTACATATTGGTCTTGCCGGCTTTCGGCGTGTTCAGCGAGATAGTGGCTACTTATTCACGTAAAAAATTGTTCGGTTATACATCCATGGTGGCCGCGCTTTGGGGCATCGCCCTGCTGTCGTTCCTGGTTTGGCTGCACCACTTCTTTACCATGGGCGCCGGTGCCGACGTAAATGCTTTCTTTGGCATCATGACCATGATTATTGCCATTCCTACTGGTGTTAAGATATTCAATTGGCTGTTTACCATGTACCGCGGCCGCATAAAGTTCGCCTCACCGATGTTGTGGTTTCTGGGTTTCATAGCGCTATTTACCCTGGGCGGCGTAGCCGGCGTGCTGCTGGCCGTGCCGCCGGCCGATTTCCAGCTGCATAACAGCCTGTTTTTGATAGCGCACTTCCACACCATGATCGTAAGCGGCGTGATATTCGGTTATCTGGCCGCGCTGACCTACTGGTTCCCCAAAATGTTCGGCTTTACTCTTAACGAACGCCTGGGCAAGTACGCCGCATGGTGCTGGATCGTAGGTTTCATACTAGCTTTCGGACCGCTGTATATTTTGGGGCTGATGGGCGCCACGCGCCGGTTGGATCACTACGATGCCTCACTCGGCTGGCAGCCGCTGTTTATCGTGGCTGGGGTGGGCGTAGCGATTATCGGCTTGGGTATCGGTTTCCAGGTATTGCAGTACGGCTACAGCATATGGAAACGGGATGAAAACAGGGCCGGTAATGACCCTTGGAATGGCCGGACTCTGGAGTGGTCAACATCTTCACCGCCGCCGGAGTATAATTTTGCTATCTTGCCGGAGGTAACTGAGCGCGATGCTTTCTGGGCCGCCAAGCACGCTAAGGCGGACGCCGGCGCCCCGCATTATCACGCCATAAGCGTGCCAAAAAATTCCGGCCTGGCGTTTTTGATTGGGATGAGCTCCCTGGCTGGCGGCTTTGGCATGGTCTGGCACATCTGGTGGCTGGCGGCTGCGGGACTGCTGGCCGTAATAATTTTGGTAATTGCCCGGACATCTGATGACCACCCGGAGCGAGTCATCCCGGCCGAAAGAGTCGCCAAGCTGGAAGCCGAAGCGCGGGGAGGAGCGTCATGAGCGCTATCGCCAAAGACAATTCCACGCCCCTGCTGGGTTTCTGGCTTTATCTGATGACCGACCTGGTGTTATTCGCCAGCCTGTTCGCTACTTTCGCGGTTTTGCGCGGCAACACTTTCGGGGGGCCGGACGGGGAGCAAATTTTCAGTTTGCCGTTCGTGCTGGGCGAAACGCTGATACTGCTCAGCAGCAGCTTTATCTGCGGATTGGGCGTCCTGGCTGCTCGCAGCGGCCAGAAAAACCAGGTTCTGATCTGTTTTGGCTTGACTTTCCTGCTGGGCGCGGCCTTCCTGGGCATGGAGCTCAGCGAATTCCACAAACTGGCCGCCGAGGGCGACAGCTGGCGCCGCAGCGGTTTCCTGTCGGCTTTCTTCACCCTTGTCGGCACGCACGGACTGCACATTACCGTCGGCCTGGTCTGGATGGCTACCATGATGTACCAGACAGTCAAACGCGGCTTAACGACGCCAGTAGTACGTAAACTGACAATGCTCAGCATGTTCTGGCACTTCTTAGACATTATCTGGATATTTATATTTACCATAGTTTATTTAATGGGGATAGCCGGATGAGCGATAAACCGCGGATCACCACTTCCAGCCATGATGCTGCCACCGGTAGTAAAAAGACCTATATCACCGGTTTCGTATTGTCAGTCTCGCTAACGGCGGCCGCCTTCTTCCTGGTTCATATTCATGTGGCGCGCCACCACACTTACCCGTCGGATAATTTCATGATGCTTGCCCTGCCGGCCCTGGCAGTCGTCCAGCTGTTCGTGCAATTGGTGTTTTTCCTGCACCTGAGCCGCAGGTCCAATTCGCGCTGGAACGCCTGGGCCCTGGCTTTCGCCGCGGTAGTGGTGGCCATTGTGGTTATCGGCAGTCTCTGGATTATGTCAAACCTCAATTACCGGATGATGTACTCGCCGTCGCAAGTCAAGCAGTACCTGAAGGACCAAAGCGACTTGTAAAATGAGGGATTCCCTGCGCGCATACTACCGCCTGGCCAAGCCGGGTATTGTCTACGGCAATTTACTGACGGCGGCGGCTGGCTTTGTGGTAGCGTCGCCCGTACGGCAGCTGGATCTTCTGCTGCTGCTTGAAACCCTGGCTGGCATCGCGCTGGTAATAGCCTCGGCTTGCATTGTCAACAATTACATAGACAGGGATATCGACAAAGTAATGGCGCGCACCAAAGACCGGGCCACGGTTACCGGCGCGGTGGCGCCCCATAAGGCCCTAATCGGGGCTGTTGTGATAGGTCTGCTGGGCTTTATTATCCTGGCTGTCCACACCAACTGGTTGACCGTTTTGGTAGGAGTGGTCGGTTTCGTGGATTACGTGGGTCTCTACACCTTTAGCAAGCGCCACACTTGGCATGCCACGCTAATTGGCAGCGTCTCTGGTTCAACACCGGTAGTAGCGGGCTACACCGCTGTAACCGGGCGGTTGGACGGTGCCGCGCTGATACTCTTTTTAATACTGACGTTCTGGCAAATGGCGCACTTCTACGCTATTGCTTTGCGCCGCTTGGGCGATTACCGGGCGGCCGGCATTCCAGTGCTGCCGGCGGTACACGGTGAGCGGGCTGCCAAGCGGCAGATCATCGCGTATATGATAGCTTTTCTGGCTGCCGTGCTGGCACTAAGCCTCTTCGGTTACGCCGGTAATTTTTATCTTATAGTTATGGGTGTTTTAAGTCTTGGCTGGGTTGTGGCAGCGCTGCGCAACTGGGGTATGCCGGACACTAAGAAATGGGCCACCAAAGTGTTCTTGTATTCGCTGATTCTTTTACCGGCGCTACTGGTGATTACTCTGATAGACTGGCTGCTGGCAGCGCCAAAGTAGCTGTAGTTCCCTTGCCTGGCCGGCTCTCCAGGGTGACGGTGCCGCCATGCAGGTCGGCAATCATCTTGGCGATACTCAAGCCCAGGCCGAAGCCATCGGCCGCCGATTTGTTGCGTGACTCGTTTTGTCCTCTGTAAAACCGTTCAAAAACATGTTCCAGTGTCTCGCGCGGCATGCCGTTGCCATGGTCGGTTATGCGGAAAATCCCCTGATCGCCCACGGTTTTGACCGAAAGCTCCACCGCTGAGCCGGCCGGACTGTATTTTACAGCGTTGTCTAGCAAAATTACCAATAGCTGTACCAAACTGTCTTGGTCGCCGCTTACGATGGCGTCGGACAAGTCTGTTTTTAAGCTGATCCGGCGGTCTTTAGCTGGCTTTTCGACTTGTGCCACGGCCGCCTTAGCCAACGTTTTACCGTCTAGGCTGGCAAACTGTTGTTGCAGCTCGCCGGCTTCCAGTCTGGTCAATCGCAACAGGTTATTAATTAAGCTTTCCAGCTTGCCGGTCTCTTCCAAATTGCTGGCCAACACTGCGCGCAACTCTTTTTTGCCGTTTTTGCCGTTCATCAGCGCTACTTCCGTTTCCATTTTGAGCGCAGTTAGCGGCGTGCGGAGCTCGTGGCTGACATCAGCCGTGAAACGCTTTTGCTGCTCGTGGGCTTCTTCTATTGGCTCCAGCGTGCGCTTGGCTAGCCAGTAACTGGCCCAGCCGGCGCCCAGCAGCACGATAATATTAAATCCAACCAGACTGAGAAAAATGCGATGGGCACCGTTATCGTAATCGGCGCCGGGCCGCAGTGCCGGATTATCTTGGAAGACCGGGAACTGCCGGGAAATGCGTTGGGTTTCATTGTGCAGCCCGCGCCCTAGCTCACCGGTGGCGACATTATAGAGCACCACGCTGAACACCAGGCTGATTGCCATAACGATAGCCAGATACCACATGGTTAATTTAAAGGTGGCGGAACGGAACATACGGCTCTTTACGCCCCCAACTTGTAACCAAAACCGCGCAAGGTCTGCAGCAGCGGCGGGTGACCGTCAAAAGGGCGGTCGATTTTGTTACGCAGGTAGCCGATATAAACTTCCACGGTGTTGGGCAGAATATCGGCGTCTTCGTCCCAAACGTGGCTGATGATCATGTCTTTTGTGATGACCTGGCCAGGGTGGTGCATTAGGTATTCCAACAGGGCGAATTCCTTGTGGGATAGCTTGACGAGCTTTGTGTCGCGTTTTACTTCGTAATTATTGGTGTTCAAACGGAGGTCGCCGACCTGTAATTCGGTGCCGACCTGGTTGGGGGGACGGCGCAATAAGGCTCGTACCCGGGCGATCAATTCATCAAAGGAAAACGGTTTGACCAGGTAATCATCGGCACCGCTGTCCAGCCCCTCTACCCTATCGCCGATAGTGCCGCGGGCGGTCAGCATGATAACCGGCGTATTTATTCCTTCGGCCCGTAAGCGGCGGCACAGCTCGGTACCATCCATGCCGCCGGGCAGCATGCGGTCCAGCACAATCACGTCGTAACTGGGATCGGTGCCGTAAGACAGGCCGGTATCAGCATCATGGACGATATCCACGGCAAAGCCCTTTAGCTCCAATCCCTGCTTCACGGCCTGGGCAATTTTGGGCTCGTCTTCTATAACTAGTATGCGCATCGCTATATATTATAAAACGTCAGATGAAAGTTAGCTGAGAGATTTTAGGCCGCGTATCTTAAGCTGGCCTTTGGCATGGGTGGCCAGTACTACCAGGAACAACAAGCACAGGAACAGTACGTAGCTGGTGCGGTCGATTATATTGGCGCTTAGGATGTTGGCCGTGGAGACGTGGTTAAGCCCTTGGGAAAGCACCAGGAATGCCTCCCGGAAACCGATAGCGTCCGGCGTTAGCGACACGAATAGCGCGAAGTTGGCGGCGCCGGCGTAAGACATGGCCTGCCCCCAGCCGATGTGCGGATTAATGGCTCTCAGTTCTACATAATATGTGATGGCCGTCAGCAGCACCTGTAAAAAGGCCAGCACTGTCAATTTAAGGACCACGTTGGCGCGCAAATGAAACTGCGAATCAGCCGGCTTCTTGTCGCGGCGGGCAAAGTAGCGGAAGACGAACCAGCTGCCGCCGGCCACGGCTGCCATTGCCAATAAGGTCTGCCACCACGGCCGCGTGCCAACCAGCAGGAAAAGCGCGCTGAAAAACGCGAACAGGCCGTAATATAATACCGTGGCCAGCCCATAATCGCGCAGACGTACCTGGTGGCGGGTCTTGAGGTATGCGGCGCGTACGCCCGGCCCGCTCTGCAGCGGTCCAAAGAAATTTATGATTGAGGAATAGCTGGTCAGCAAAAAATTCTCTTTCCAGGCCAGCCGGTGGCCGCACAATTGCAGGCAGGCATCGTAAATCAGCACCAGTAGACCGACCATCGGGATGTTTAGGACGATGACGGCCACTATCCACCAGGGGTTGACAGTTTTAAGCTCCCGCCAGTATTCCGGATGGTGGACGAAAAACAGTACGAAAGCTGCCAGAGTAAGCAATAAAATCAGTACGATTAAGATATTTTTAACATGTTTGCGCCGCATTAGTTGGCGAACACCGCTAAGTATCCTCTTGGGTTTCATTACCATAAAGTGTAGCATGTGGCTTTCAGCCGCTTGCCAGCCTGGCCTGTATAATGAAGGGGTAACTCCTCATATCGTATGGTTTCAACGACAAAAAGACTAAACAGAGATTTTTTTAATCGTCTGACTGCCCTGGTTGGCTCCAGATGGTTTTTCGCCGCGTTAGTGGTCTTGTTTGTAGTAGAGGCGGCGTGGATAGCTCTGAGCGGCCGCTACCCGATGGCCTTTGATGAGAACTTTCATCTGGGGATTATTCGGTTGTACGCCCATCATATCAGTCCGTTTTGGGGCGGCAACCCGTCCGGCGCGGGCGTTTACGGCCCGGTCGCCCGCGACCCCTCGTACCTATACCAGTGGTTAATGAGTTTTCCCTACCGGCTCAGCAGCAACATCATCTTCCTGCGGTTTATCAATATAGGACTGTTCGCGGCGGGGCTGCCGCTATACCGGCGGCTGCTGCTGAAAACCGGCGCCTCACGCGCGTTGGTACACTTCTGTCTGGCGCTGTTTGTTTTGGTGCCGATCGTTCCCTTGCTGGCAGCCCAAATAAATTACGATAATCTGCTTTTACCGCTGACCGCGGTCATCCTGCTTTTAACGGTTAATTTTACGGGCGAATTAAGCCGCTCCAAGCGTATTGACGGCAAGACATTGCTGATTTTAATAAACTTGGGGCTGCTGGCCAGCTTAGTAAAATACGCTTTTCTGCCAGTATTGTTGGCGGCCGCCGTTTATGTCGCGCTAGTGCTGTGCCGGACATATCCTAATTTTAAGAAGTTCTGGCACGGTCTGGGCTCTGGACTGGGGCTGATGACCCGCCGGACACGCTGGCTGCTGATTATCCTGCTAATTGTTTCGATGGGATTATTTATTCAGCGGTACGGGGTTAACCTGGCGCGATACCACAAGCCGGTACCGAGTTGCGACGAGGTGCTGAGCGTTCAGGAGTGCAGCGCTTACGCGCCCTGGTACCGCGACTATCAGTACGCCCAGATCAAGATACCGGATACTACCACTAGTCCGCTGGTATTTGGCGGTGACTGGTTTTACGGTATGTGGTTCAGGACTTTTTTCGCGGTAGATGGACCGGCCACCGACTTTGCCACGCGCGGCCCGTTCGTGCTGCCTGGCATTGGCGCGATCGTATTTTCATTGGCGGCCCTGGGGATGACCCTAGCCTGCCTGCGAGAGGTTTTCAACAGATACAATCGGTCTGTATTATGGCTGTTCGCCGGCACCATAGCTTTTTACGAAGTCGCGCTCTGGCTGGATGAGTACCGCTCGTTTTTGCAGACTGGCCGTCCTGTGGCTATCAATGGTCGCTACCTGTTGCCGATTCTGCCCCTATTGATGGTTTTATTGGCGCTGGGCGCTAATACCTTCCTGGGCGCGCGCAACCGGCTAAAACTGGTGTTAGCTGCCGGGGCTTTGGTGTGCCTGCTCTCGGGCGGCGGTACGCTGACCTACATCTTGCGCAGTAACGATGCCTGGTATTGGCCGGATTCACCGCTCAAAGGTACTAATCATGCTATACAAAATACGGTTGGCCCGCTGGTTCCTGGCAATAGCGATCCAAGGGCTTTCATGGGTCACCACGGCACATAACACCGGTCTATACTTGAAGATGTTAGCTTATAGGTTATAGTAACTACCATGGAATGGACTAACAATGACATTGCGTGGAAAGAGCATCTCGAGTTGCGCCCTGGTTATGAGGATTGGTCTGGAGTAGATGATTTTCTTGATAGATCCAGGATGCAACTTGAGCC